>CAWBVS010000015.1:0-20777 GCA_963792285.1 uncultured Actinomycetota bacterium
CACCACGCCGCGGCTCTGCGACGGGGACTCGGACTGCCGACGGATGCCGATGCGGAGGCTGCGGCATCCGCTCTGCACGGCATGCCCGCGGGGGTCGCCACGCAGGCCATCACCGCGGCGGGCGGTCTGTGCGTCGCGGTCACGCACGAGAATCCGGGCGTCGACGCGGAACTGCGCGCCGCGCCCATCGTCGATCTGGGCCGCGCCGGACCCGCCGCACCGCTCCGCCGCGTTCCGGCGCCGACCGATGCGCCGTTGAGCGGCATCCGCGTCCTCGATCTGACCCGCGTGATCGCCGGGCCGGTCGCGACGCGCACGCTCGCGCTGCTCGGCGCCGACGTGCTGCGGATCGATCCGCCCCAGCTGCCCGAGCCCGAGTGGCAGCACCTCGACAGCGGCCACGGCAAGCGCTCCACGCTGCTCGACCTCTCCGCCGACACCGACCGCCGGCTCTTCGAGGACCTCCTCGCGACGGCGGACGTGGTCGTCACCGGCTATCGCGCGCGTGCCCTCGAGCGACTCGGACTCGCGCCCGAGCTGCTCATCGCCCGGCGTCCGGGGGTGATCGTGGCCCGTCTCACCGCCTGGGGATCGACCGGGTCCTCCGCCGATCGGCGGGGCTTCGACAGCCTGGTGCAGGCGGCGAGCGGCATCGCCTGGATCGAGTCGTCCGACGGCGAGACGCCCCGGCGCCCTGCCCGCGCAGGCGCTCGACCACAGTGCCGGCTATCTCCTCGCCGCCGGGGTCATGACCGCGCTGCATCGCGCGCGCACGCGAGGGCGGATCGTGGGTCGTGGACGTCTCACTGCGCCGCGTCGCCGCCGAGCTGCTCGGCCTGCCCCGCACCGACGCGCCCGAACCGGCCGCCGCCGTCGCCGACGATGCCGCGCACCTGCAGGATTTCGATGTCGACGGGCTGCACGTGACCACCACCGCGCCCGCCCTGACCTACGACGGCGGCCCGGTCGCGTTCCGTGCTCCGCGGCGGTGGGGCCGCGACGCCGCGGAATGGCGCGACCTCTCGCGGGAGGCGTCACCGCATGGACGCTGAGGTGCTGGTGATCGGCGCGGGCCCGGCCGGGCTGGCCGTGGCCGCGTGCCTGCTGCGCCGCGGGATCGACACTGTCGTGGTCGACCGCGGCGAGGCCGTCGGCGAGTCCTGGCGGAAACGGTACGACCGCCTGCACCTGCACACACCGCGGGTGCAGTCGGCCTTGCCGGGGGTGCGGATCCCTTCGCGGTTCGGCCGCTGGGTCGCCAAGGACGACATGGCCGAGTATCTCCGCCTCTACGCGCGTCATCACCGCATCGCGCCCCGCTTCGGCACGGAGGTGCTGCGGCTGGACCGCGACGAACGGGGCTGGAGCGCGCTCTGCGGCGACGGCGTGCTGACCGCGCGACAGATCGTGATCGCGACCGGCTACAGCCACTCGCCCGTGCGCCCGACCTGGCCGGGTCGAGCAGGGATTCGGCGGCGACGTCATGCACGCATCGGAGTACCGGAGTCCCCTGCCGTTCGCGGGTCGCGACGTGCTCGTCGTCGGAGCAGGCAACTCGGGCGCGGAGATCGCAGCCGACCTCGCCCAGCACGGGGCTCGATCCGTGCGCCTTTCGGTGCGGACGCCGCCGAACATCATCCCCCGGCAACTGGGCCCCGTGCCGACCACGCTGCTGGCGATCGGGATGGAGTACTCCCCCGCGTGGCTGGTCGACCCGATCAACCGGCTCCTGCAGCGGTCCGTCCTCGGCGATCTGACCCGGTACGGCATGCCCGCCGCAACCGGCGGTGTCGTGGCGCAGGCCCGCGCGACCGGCGTGACGCCCACGATCGACGTCGGCCTTGTCGCGTCGCTGCGCGCGGGTCGGGTCACGCCCGTCGCCGCCGTCGAGCGATTCGACGGCCCCGATGTGGTGCTCACCGACGGCACGCGCCTCGCACCGGATGCCGTCATCGCGGCCACCGGCTATACGACCGGCCTCGCTCCCCTCGTCGGGCACCTCGGCGTGCTCGACGTGCGCGGGAATCCCCTCGTCACCGGTCGCCCGTCTCTGCCCGTCGCGCCCGGGCTGCGGTTCGTCGGGCTCTCCAACCCGCTCAAGGGCCAGCTCTTCCAGATCCGCCTGGACGCGTCGGCGGTCGCGCGGGCGATCGCGAAGGAGCGGGTCGTCAGCTGAGCGAGACCGATCGACGCGCCCGCAGCGACTGAATGACCAGCGCGAGGACGACGGTGATCAGGCCCCAGAGCGCGCAGGCGGGAGGCAGCACGCGATACGCGAGGTGCGCGACGGTCCATTCGGCCGTGAGCGGTCCGTACGCCGCCATGCCGATCAGCCATGCGGCGACGAGGATCACCGGGAGCGAGAGCCACCACGCCCACCGCGCCGCGCGCGGCAGGATGCGCGGCGGGTCGGAGGCGGGTTCGCGTCGCGCGAGCCATCGCACGGCCCAGATCGCCAGGATCGCGAGCCCGATCACCGACGAGCCGTGCTGGAGCCACTTGTACCCGGTGAGCGGCCCCCAGTGCTCGTCGAGCACGGGCAGGGCCTCGACCCCCCACCGGCCCTCGTGCGTGAACAGGTCCCACAGGATGTGGGTCAGGATGCCGAGGGCGAGCGAGACCAGCAGGAGCAGGGTGCCGCGCCACGACACCCGCACCGGTGACGTGGTGGTCGCGAACGTCTCCCGCAGCGACGCCGCGGCACCGGCATCCCACTCCGCCGGAAGGCGTCGGGCGAGCCACGTCGGTGCCATTTCGCGCACCGCCGGCCGCAGGACGCACCGCCAGACCAGGAGCAGCACCAGCGCGACGACGATCGTGAGCGGCAGCCACGCGAGGCTGTGCGTCAGCCCGTAGTGCAGCGGCATCCCGCGCAGGAACAGCGGAAGGTCCGGCGCCATCGCACCGACGGCGATCGCCGCGGGCACGAGCGGTGTGCGCAGGAACGGCAGCGCGACGACCGCGTGGCTGGGAGTGAAGGGCATGCGTCGGCGGGCTCAGCAACCGGGCGGGGTCACGCGCGGACGAACACGCCGGCGAGCGTCTTCTTGCCGCGACGGAGCACCGACACCCCGCCGGGCAGAGTGCCCCGAACGGAGGCGGTGTCGTCCTCCACCTTGGTCCCGTCGAGCGACACGCCGCCCTGCGCGATCGCGCGGCGCGCTTCGCTCAGGCTCGTGACCAGTCCGGTCTCGACGAGCGCCTGCACCACCGGCGTCCCGGTCGGCAGCTCGGCGTGCGGAAGCTCCCGCAGCGCGCTTGCCAGCGTCGCGGCATCGAGCGACGTGAGGTCGCCTTGGCCGAAGAGCGCATCCGATGCCGCGATCGCCGCGGCGGCGGCATCCGGGCCGTGCACGAGGCTCGTCACCTCGAGCGCGACGCGCTTCTGGCCGATGCGGCGGAACGGCTCGGCGGCGTGCGCGGAGACGACCTCGTCGATCTCGGCCCGCGTGAGGAACGTGAAGACCTTCAGGCGATCGGCGACGTCGGCGTCGTCGGTGTTGAGCCAGAACTGGTACATCGCGTACGGGCTCGTGAGCTTCTCGTCGAGCCAGATCGCATTGCCCTCGCTCTTGCCGAACTTGCGGCCGTCGCTGTTGGTGATCAGCGGGGTGCCGATCGCGTGGACGCTCTTGCCCTCCGAGCGATGGATCAGGTCGACCCCGCTCGTGAGGTTGCCCCACTGGTCGCTGCCGCCGGTCTGCAGCACGCAGCCGTACTGGAGGAACAGCTCGCGGTAGTCCAGCCCCTGCAGGATCTGGTAGCTGAACTCGGTGTAGCTGATGCCCTCGTCGGAGTTGAGCCGCGCGCTGACGGCCTCCTTCTTGAGCATCGTGCCCACGCGGTAGTGCTTGCCGATGTCACGGAGGAAGTCGATCGCGCTCAGCGGCGCGGTCCAGTCGAGATTGTTGACGATGCGCGCGGCGTTCTCGCCGTCGAAGCTCAGGAACCGCTCGATCTGGGAGCGGAGGTAGCCGACCCACTCTGCGACGGTCTCCTTGGTGTTCAGCGTCCGCTCGGCCGACGGACGAGGATCGCCGACCAGGCCGGTGGATCCTCCGACGAGACCGAGGGGCCGGTGCCCGGCGAGCTGGATGCGGCGCATCGTGAGCAGCTGCACCAGGTTGCCCAGGTGAAGGCTCGGAGCCGTGGGGTCGAACCCGCAGTAGTACACGATCGGGGGGCCCGCGAGCAGCGCGCGCAGTGCTTCCTGGTCAGTGGACACGTGCACGAGACCGCGCCACACCAGCTCGTCCCAGACGTTCTCGAACGTCGGGTCGATGGCGGGAGCGCTCGGGTTCAGAGCGGGAGAAGACACGCGTTCGAGGCTATCAGCGGGGCTCGGACGCCCCGACCTCAGGCCGCGGAGATCTCGTCGTAGAGCCCGATGAGGTTGCCTTCGGAGTCCTTGATGTATACCCATCGCGAGTTCTCGCTGAGCGGCTGGATGTCGCCGATCTGCTCGCCGCCTGCGGCGAGCGCGAGTGCGACGGTCTCCTCGATCCGGTCGACGGTGAAGACCACGGTCGGATGCGGCGTGGCTCCACGCACATGGAGGTCGCCGTTGATGCCCGCGTCCTCCGGCTGCTTCAGCATCCCCATCTCGTCGCCCCAGGGCTCGTAGTCATAACCGAGGACGGAGGCGTAGAACGCCTGTGCGCGCGCGATGTCATCGACCGGGATCTCGAAGTGCTCGACTTTCGCCATGGCTCGACGCTCCCACACCCGCCCGACATCGTCCAGCATCTCGAGCCCCGTTCAGCCCACAGGCCTCATACGGCCCGGATAAGCCCAGGGCATATGCGGGTGATCTGGTGCGTGCAATTAAGTCCTGTAGCATCATCGGTAAGTATTAAGCTTTAGCACTTATCGATGGGTGAAGCGTGTTCGTCATCACGGCAGATCAGCGCGACAGCAGAACCAGCGCGGACCTGGTGCCGCACGGCGTCGCGCTCGCCGAGCGCGCAGGCGCCGACCGTCTCGCCCTCCCCGTCGAGCGCAACGCCGGCGACGAGCTGCAGGCGATGACGGCGAGCGCCGAGGCCGCGCTCGACATCAGCCTGGCACTCCTGCGGGACGGACGGTGGAGCGTGGGGCTCGGCGCCGGCCCTTCGGACACGCCCCTTCCCGGTGACATCCGCGCGGCGCGCGGCCCGGTGTTCGTCCTCGCCCGCGACGCGGTCGACCGAGCGAAGCAGGCGGCGGGGCGGATCGCGGTGAGCGCCACCGACGCCGTCGCCGCCGCCGACGCGGAGGCCTACCTGCGCCTGCTCGTCGACCTCCGCGACCGGCGGTCGGAGCAGGGATGGGAAGTGGCCGACCTTCTCGCCCAGGGCATGACGCAGAAGCGGATCGCCGCCGAGCTCGGCATCACGCCCACGGCCGTGAGCCTGCGCGCCAAGGCAGCGGGACTCCGCCTGGAGGAGGCCGCCCTGCCGGCGCTGGTGCGCACCCTCGACCGACTCGATCGCTGACCCGCGGCATCCGCGATCACGTCAGGACCCCGTGAAAGACTGGCCGCATGCCACTGATCCTGCCGGAGCCCATCGTCGTGGCGGTGCTGTCGATCTTCCTGTACCTCGCGATGTGCGCCGCCCTGGCGCTGATCGTCATCAGCATGCGACGCCCGACCACCCTGCCGCTGCTCGTCGCCGGCGGACTCGTGGTGCTCTCGCTGATCGTCGTCGTGGTCGCCCCGGTCAACGTCCCGCTCCTCATGGGTCTGCTCGTCGCCCTCCTCGGAACCGCGGTCGCGGTGCTCGGCGGCAATCCGGTGACCCGGCGCATCCTCGAGATCGCGACGCACGGCCGCGTGCGAGACGGCGTGAGCGGCGGGATCATCCTGGACGCCCAGGCGGCCGGCGTGGCGGACCCCGACACGACGGTCTCGGAAGCGGACCCCGAATCGCGCGAGGTGATGCGCGGCGGCACCACGATCGGCTACCTGGAGCGGCTCTCGGTGGTCATCGCCCTCATCGCCGGCTATCCCGAGGCGATCGCGATCGTCGTCGCCGTCAAGGGCGTCGGCCGCTTCTCCGAACTGGCCGCCGCCGAGGCGCGCGAGCGCTTCATCATCGGGACGCTCTCGAGCCTGCTGTGGGCCTGTGTCGTGGGCGCCCTGGTGCGATCGGCGATCTGGTGAGCGGCCCCGACACCCTCGGCGCGCTCGTCCAGGCGTATGCCGACACGCAGTGCCGCGTGCTGCTCGATGCCCGGCCCGCCCTCGCCGAGCGCGATGAGAGCGCCGTGCACCCCGCCCGAGTCGCGATCAGGCGGCTGCGCGCGACCCTGCGCACATTCGGCGGCGTCTACGACTCCGACGAGGCGGCACACTTCGCCGACGAGCTGCGGTGGGCGGGCACCGTGCTCGGCGACGTGCGCGACCTGCAGGTGCTCGCCGAGCGCTTCGGCGCCGAGGACACCTCCGTGGAACCCGGTGCCCGGCGGATCATCTCCGAAGAGATCGAGCGCGATCGGGCCGAGGCCTGGCAGGAGGTCGCCGACGCCCTCGGATCGGTGCGCGCGACCGCCCTGTTCGAGACGATCGCTCGATGGCGTGAAGAGCCGCCCTTCACCGGCAAGGCCGGACGCCCCGCCGATCGAGCGCGAAAGCGGGTCGACAAGGCGGACGCCGAGGTCGACAGACGCCTGGCGCGCGTGCGGGCGGTGCCGGATGCCGCGGGCTCCGGCGCCGGCGAAGCGCTCCACGATGCCCGCAAGGCGGCCAAGCGCCATCGCTACGCGGTCGAGCTGGCCCAGCCCGTCCTCGGGGCGACGGCCGAGCGGACGATCGAGCGGCGTCAAGCGCTGCAGGATGCCCTCGGCGCGCACCAGGACGCCGTCGTCGCGCTCGCCTTCCTCGAGCAGATCAACGTCGCCGCGCAGAACCGCGAGGCCGCGCCCGCGCTGCTGCACCTGATCGCGCAGACCCGGGCGACGGCCGAGGATGTCGCCGGCGTGCTGCGCGAGGCGGAGCGGCTGCGGCCCTAGAGGCCGAGGGTGTGCGCGGCGGCCTGCACCCGTGCGATCAGCTCGGCGCGCTGCTCGGTCACCCGCACCGGGGCCGTGCCGCCGACGCCGTCGCGACTGGCGACGGACCCTTCGATCGTGAGCACGTCGCGCACCTGGCCGGACAGCTGCGGCGACACGGACGCGAGCATCTCGTCGGTGACCTCGCCGAGCTCGATACCGCGCTCTTCGCAGAGCTTGACCAGCGCGCCCGAGATCTCGTGCGCGTCACGGAACGGCACGCCCCGCTTGACCAGCCACTCCGCGACGTCGGTGGCGAGGGAGAATCCCTGGGGTGCCAGCTCGGCCATCCGCGCGGTGTCGAAGCGCAGCGTCGCGACCATCCCGGCGAAAGCGGGCAGGACGGCCTCGAGCGTGCGCACCGAGTCGAAGACGGGCTCCTTGTCTTCCTGCAGATCGCGGTTGTAGGCCAGCGGCAGACCCTTGAGTGTCGCCAGCAGGCCGGTGAGGTTGCCGATGAGGCGGCCCGCCTTGCCGCGCGCGAGCTCGGCGATGTCGGGGTTCTTCTTCTGCGGCATGATGCTCGAGCCGGTCGAGTACCCGTCGTCGAGGGTCACGAAGCCGAATTCGCGCGTGTTCCAGAGGATGATCTCCTCGGCGAACCGCGAGATGTCGACGGCGATCATCGCCGTGATGAAGGCGAACTCCGCCACGACATCGCGCGCCGACGTGCCGTCGAGCGAGTTCTCCGCAGGGCGGTCGAGACCGAGCTCCCGCGCCACGAGCTGGGGATCGAGGCCGAGGGTGGAACCGGCGAGCGCTCCCCCGCCGTACGGCGAGACCGCCGCGCGCGCCGACCAGTCGCGGAACCGCTCGAGGTCGCGCACCAGCGGCCAGGCGTGCGCCTGCAGATGGTGGGCGAGCAGCACCGGCTGCGCGTGCTGCAGGTGCGTGCGTCCGGGCATGATCGCGTCCGGGTGCGCCTCGGCCTGGGCCACGAGCGCGTCCACGACGCGCAGGATCTCACGCGCGATCGTGCGCGAGTGGTCGAGGAGGTACATCCGCACGAGCGTGGCGATCTGGTCGTTGCGGCTGCGGCCCGCCCGCAGCTTTCCGCCGAGCTCCGGGCCGATGCCGGCGATCAGCGCCTGCTCGAGCGCGCCGTGCACGTCCTCGTCGGCGGGGCCGGGCTGCAGTGTGCCGTCCGAGATGCCGCGCGCCAGGACGTCGAGACCGGCGTGCATCGCCCGTTCTTCGTCGACCGTGAGATAGCCGGCCGCGGCGAGGGCCTTGGCGTGCGCGTGCGAGCCGGCGATGTCGTACAGCGCGAGGTCCCAGTCGAAGTGCGTGGACCTGCTCAGCGCCGCCAGCTCGGGTGACGGCCCCGTCGCGAAACGGGCACCCCAGAGTGCGCCTTCGTTCGTGCCGTCGCCCTTCGCATCGCTCATCCGTTCAGCCTATCGACGCCGCACCGCGAGCCGTGCGACGCGGTCGACCAGCCACTCCAGCGGACCGCGGCCGATCAGCAGCGCCCACGCCGTGCAGCCGACCACCAGCGACAGGGTGATCGGCCAGAACGGCTCCAGATCCCGGAACCCGCGGAGGTCGGTCGGGGTTCCGAGCAGCGCGATCGCGGCGATCGCCCAGATCGCGATCTGCGCGGCGTAGGCGGTCAGCGGCATCGCGCCGACCGCGCGCAGCGGAAGCACGATCCAGGTGAGGAAGGTCCGGCAGGCCAGAACGCACAGGCCGATGACCGCGAGCGCGAAGCCGCCCGAGCCGATCACCTCCAGCAGTCCGCTGGAATGCGGCTCGGCCGTCCAGACAGCCTCCCAGTAGGTCGGGCGGGCGAGCGACGCGTCGGGCCCTGCGGCGGCATCCAGCCCATAGCCGACGACGGCGAGCACGGTGCCGGCGCCGATCATGCCGAGCTGAACGCGGGTGCGCAGGATGCCGGCGCGCGCGACGGCCAGCCCGGCGACGACGAACGCGATCCACACCGGGAAGGGGTAGTTCCACCCGATCGCCGCAGCCAGGAGCTCGCCCCAGAGCGTCGACCACATGCTCAGGTCATCCAGCGGCACCTGGACGAACGGCATCACGACGGCCAGCGCCGCGGCGAGGATGAAGAGGGTGCGTGCGGTGAGCGTGACCAGCGGCAGGGCGAGCAGGAACAGGATCGCGTAGGCCGGCAGGATCACGTACACCGGGACGCCGGTCGCGATCAGCCAGATGCCGATCAGCCACAGCATGCCCGCGCGGACCGCCAGCCGGCTGCGGGCGAGGTTCATCTCGGCGCGCGGCAGCGGCCGGGTGCCGCCGGTGACCAGACCGATCGACACACCGGCGAGCGTCGCGAACACGATGGACGAGCGCCCGTCGACCACCGCGACCCAGGTGGCGGCATCCGCGAAGTCGAAATCGTCGATCCACAGCAGGTGCGCCGCGACCATGCCGATCACCGCCAGGCCACGGGCCAGATCGACGCCGGCCACGCGCTGCGGGCCGTTGAGCCTGCTCCAGCGGGTGGCGAGCCATCCGTCCCGCCGCGCACGCGCGGACGGGCCGGCTACTCCTGGCGAAGCAGCCACACCAGCAGCGCCTTCTGCGCGTGCAGTCGATTCTCCGCTTCGTCCCACACGACGCTCTGCGGCCCGTCGATCACCTCGGCCTCGACCTCATAGCCGCGGTCGGCGGGCAGGCAGTGGATGAAGATCGCGTCGGGCTTCGCGAGCGACATGAGCTCGCGGGTGACCTTGTACTCGCCGAGGTCGCGCAGCCGCGCGAGCTTCTCCTCCTCCTTGCCCATCGACACCCAGGTGTCGGTGACGATCACGTCCGCACCGGCGGCCGCCTCGTTCGCGTCGGTGTAGAGGGTGAGCGAGCCACCGGTCTCGGCGGCACGACGATCGGCGTCGGACACGACGTCCTCGCGCGGGGCGTAGGACTCGGGCGAGGCGACGCGTACGTGCATTCCGGCCGTGACGCCGGCCAGCATGTAGGAGTGCGCCATGTTCGAGCGGCCGTCGCCGAAGAACGCGAGCGTCAGCCCGCGCAGCTCGCCCTTGTGCTCCTGAATGGTCAGCAGGTCGGCCAGCAGCTGGCAGGGGTGGAAGTCATCGCTCAGCGCGTTGACGACCGGCACCTGTGTGCCAGCGGCCATCTCCTCGAGGCCCGACTGCGCGTAGGTGCGCCACACGATCGCCGCGACCTGCCGCTCGAGCACCCGTGCGGTGTCGGAGGGGGTCTCCTTGCCGCCGAGCTGGCTGTTGGCGGTCGAGATGATCAGCGGCGTGCCGCCCAGGTCGGCGATGCCGACCGCGAACGACACGCGGGTGCGGGTCGAGGACTTGTCGAAGATGACGGCGACCGTCTGCGGGCCGGCGAGCGGCTTGAGCTTCCACCGGTCCTTCTTCAGCGCGACGGCGAGGTCGAGGATCTCGGACTGCTCGGCCGCGGTCAGGTCGTCGTCGCGCAGCAGATGACGTGTCATGCGGTGACCTCCTCGGACTCGGCGTCGAGAACGAGGGCATCCTCGACCGTGCGCAGCGACGCGGTGAACAGCTCGACGAACTCGTCGATCTCGACGTCGCCGATGTTCAGGGCGGGCACGAGGCGGATCGTCTCGTCGTTCGGAGCGTTGATGATGAGGCCGTGCTCCTGGGCTGCAGCGACGACGGCCTTGGCGACCGGATGCCGGAGGCCGATGCCGATGAGAAGCCCCTGGCCGCGGCATCCGCCGATCAGCGTCGAATCGATCGCGACGATCGCCTCACGCAGCTGCCGTCCGCGCTCGGCGGCGTTCTGGACGAGACCCTCGTCCTCGATCTCGCCGAGGACGGCCGAGGAGACCGCGGTCCCGAGCGCGTTGCCACCGAACGTCGAGCCGTGGGTGCCGGGGTAGAACAGATCGCTCGCGTGCCCGAACGTGATGAGCGCCCCGATCGGGAAGCCGCCGCCGATGCCCTTGGCGACCGTGATCGCGTCGGGCGTGATGCCGGCGTGCTGGAAGGCGAACCACTCCCCGGTGCGGCCTGCGCCCGTCTGGATCTCGTCGATGATCAGCAGCGCGCCGTGCTTCTCGGTGAGCTCGCGCGCCGCCCGCAGGTACCCCTCGGGCAGATCGATCACACCCGCTTCGCCCTTGATCGGCTCGACGAACAGCGCCGCGACGCGGTCATCGAGCGCGGCCTCGAGCGCCTCGATCGTCGAGTCGATGAACTCCACGCCGGGGACCATCGGCAGGAAGGGCTCCTGCATGTAGGGCTTGCCGGTGAGGGCGAGCGTGCCCATCGTGCGGCCGTGGAACGCGTCGGTCAGCGCCAGCACGCGCGGCCGGTCGGCACCGCCGTGCAGACGTGCGAGCTTGAACGCGGCCTCGTTCGCCTCGGCGCCGGAGTTGCCGAAGTACACGCGACCTGAATCGCCCGTGCCGGCGAGGCGCTTGAGGCGGCCGGCGAGCTCGAGCTGCGGCGGGGTCGCGAAGTAGTTCGAGACGTGCGCGAGGGTCGCCGCCTGCGTGGCGATCGCGTCGACGAAGACCGGGTGGGCGTGCCCGAGCGAATTGACCGCGATGCCCGCGAGGAAATCGAGGTAGCGGCGGCCGTCGGCATCCCACAGGTAGGCACCCTCGCCGCGGACGAACATCGCCATCCGCGGACCGAAGCTGCGGACCAGGTCGCGCCCTGCGTCATCCTGCCAACTCATCCGAGCACCACTTCCGTTCCGATTCCCTTGCTGGTGAAGATCTCCACGAGCACCGAGTGCGGCACCCGCCCGTCGATGATCGCCGCCGTCTCGACGCCGCCCTCGACCGCGTCCAGACACGCCTGCATCTTCGGGATCATTCCCGATTCGAGGCTCGGCAGCATCGCGCGCAGTTCCGCGGCGGTCAGGTGGGAGACGAGCGAATCGCGGTTCGGCCAGTCGGCGTACAGACCCGGGACGTCGGTCAGCACGACGAGCTTGGCCGCGCCCAGGGCGATCGCGAGTGCCGCGGCGGCGGCATCCGCGTTCACGTTGAGCGAGTGTCCGGGGTGGTCCAGATCCGGCGCGATGCTCGAGATGACCGGGATGCGGCCGGCGGCGAGCTGGTCGAGCACCTGCTGCGGGTCGACTTCGACGACGTCGCCGACGCGCCCGAGGTCGTGCTCGATGCCGTCGACGACGACACCGCGGCGGCGGCCGCCGAACAGGCCGGCATCCTCACCGGACAGACCGGTCGCGTGCGGGCCGTGCGCGTTGATCTTCGCGACCAGCTGCGGGTTGATCTGGCCGGTGAGCACCATGCGCACGACGCTGATCGCCTCGGTGCTGGTCACCCGGTAGCCGCCCTTGAACTCGCTGGGGATCGCGAGGCGGTCGAGCATCGACGAGATCTGCGGTCCGCCGCCGTGGACGACGACGGGCTTGACCCCGACGTACCGGAGATAGGCGATGTCGGCCGCGAACGCGTTCTGCAGCTCGTCGCTGACCATCGCGTTGCCGCCGTACTTGATCACGATCACCTGGTCGTTGAATCTCTGCAGCCAGGGCAGCGACTCGATGAGGGTCGCTGCTTTCGCGCTCGCCTCGGCGGGATCGGTGTCCTGCAGGTCGATGTCGGTCATTTCGAGTGCTCGTTCATGAGGAATAGGCGCTGTTCTCGTGGACGTAATCGTGCGTGAGGTCGTTCGTGAGGATCGTCGCGGTGGCCTCGCCGACGCGCAGGTCGATCAGCAGGTGCGTGGCACGCGGGGTCAGGTCGACGTCGTCGCGGGACGCATCGGGTCCGCCCTGGCTGCAGACGCGGACGCCGTTCATCCAGACGTCGACGTCGTACGGGTCGAATTCGGCCGTCGTCGTGCCGATCGCGGCGAGCACGCGGCCCCAGTTCGGGTCGTTCCCGAAGATCGCGGCCTTGAAGAGGTTGTTGCGGGCGACCGAGCGGCCGACCTCGACCGCGTCGGACTCGGATGCCGCGTGCACGACCTCGATCGTGATGTCGTGGCTCGCCCCCTCGGCGTCGGCCTGCAGCTGCTGGGCGAGGTCGAGGCAGACTTCGGCCAGTGCCGCGGCGAACTCCTCGGAGGCGGGACGGATGCCGCTGGCCCCGCTCACCATGAGCGTGACCTGGTCGTTGGTCGACATGCACCCGTCGGAGTCGAGGCGATCGAACGTGGTGCCGGTCGCGGCGCGCAGCGCGGCATCCGCCTCGGCCGCGTCGAGGATCGCGTCGGTCGTGATCACGACGAGCATCGTGGCCAGGCCCGGGGCCAGCATGCCGGCGCCCTTGGCCATGCCGCCGATCGACCAGCCGTCCTTCGAGACGACCGAGCGCTTCGGCTTCGAGTCGGTGGTCATGATCGCGAGGGATGCCGCTTCCCCGCCGTCGGCGGCGAGCTCGGCGATGCCCTTCGCGGTGCCGTCGAGCACCTTGGCGCGGAAGACCTCGTCGCCGGTGCCGATGAGGCCCGTCGAGCAGATCAGCACGTCGCCGGCGCTGACACCGAGCAGCTCGGCCGCCTTCTCGGCGGTCTGATGCGTGGTCTGGAAACCGAACGTGCCGGTGAAGCAGTTCGCCCCGCCGGAGTTGAGCACGATCGCCTCGACGACGCCGTCCTGCACGACCTGCTGCGACCAGATGATCGGGTTGGCCTTGGCGCGGTTGCTCGTGAAGACGGCGGCGCCGACCTTGAGGGGTCCGCGGTTGACGACGACCGCCACATCGGGCTTGCCGCTCGATTTGAGCCCGACGGCGACGCCGGCGGCCTCGAAACCCTGTGCTGCGGTGACGCTCATGGCGCTGTTCCCTTTTCGTCTCGTACGGCCACGTTCTCCGCTACGGTCACGACGTTCACGGGGCGGTTCCATTCACTGTCAGTGCGGTGCCTTCGGGCAGGCCCAGCGCGATGTTCATGGACTGGATCGCGGCACCCGCGGTGCCCTTGACGAGGTTGTCGACCGCGGTCACCACAACCACCCGGTTCGCAGGCCGGTCGATCGCGAGACCGATGAGCGCCGTGTTGGCCCCCACCACGTCGGCGGTGCGCGGGAACTCGCCCGCCGGCAGGAGCTGCACGAAGGTCTCGTCGCCGTAGGCGGCCTCCCACGCGGCGCGGATGTCGGCATCCGTCGCACCGCCGGCGATCGGCGCCGTGCTCGTGGCCAGGATGCCGCGCGACATCGGAACCAGCACGGGGGTGAACGAGATCCTGATGCCTTCGTCGGCGCCGGCGCCCTCGCTGGCGCGGGCGGCGGCGAGCGCCTGACGGATCTCGGGGATGTGCCGGTGCGTGCCGCCGACGGCATACGGGTTCGCGCTGCCGAGGATCTCGCTGGCAAGGAGGTTCGTCTTGAGGCTCTTGCCCGCGCCACTCGGCCCGACGGCGAGCACGCTGACGATGTCGGACGGATCGATCACTCCCGCCGCGACGCCCGGCGCCAGGCTGAGGCTCACGGTGCTCGCGTTGCAGCCGGGCGCCGCGATCCGGCTCGCGCCGATCAGCCGCTCGCGCTGCTTGCCTCCGGCGACGAGCAGTTCGGGGACGCCGTACGTCCACGGTTCGTGGAAATGGCCGCCGTAGAACTGATCCCAGTCGGCGATCGATTCGAGGCGATGGTCGGCGCCGGCGTCGATCACGAGGGGCGTGTCGGCCAGCACATCGGTGAACCGGCCGGACTGCCCGTGCGGCAGAGCGAGGAAGACGATGTCGTGCCCGGCGAGCACCTCGGGCGTCGTCTCCTGCAGGGTCAGGTGCGCGAGCGAGCGGAGGTGCGGCTGGTGCTGGGTGAGGGGCTGTCCCGCGTTCGAATGCGCGGTCACGGTGCGGATCTCGACGTCGGGATGCGCGGCGAGGATCCTGAGGATCTCGCCGCCCGCATAGCCGGATGCGCCGGAGACGGCGACCGAATATGTCATGGATTCCACCTTAGAGTCTGGGGTCGTGGGCTTCAGACGGCGACGCCCACAGCTCCCCTTCTCAGAAGGTGCGCGACGTCGCCGGGATTCGGCGGACGGCCAGACGTCGGCGCGCGGGTGCGACGCTCGGAACGAGCGTGGCGGAGAGGAGCGCGGCCGAAGGCATGGGCCGACGATAGCCGCCCGGTCGCGGCATCCGCAAATCCGGTCTGCGGCTCAGGCGGTCAGCTCGGCGATGAGCGCGAGCTCCTCACCGCGGGTCAGCCCCGATCGGCGCTCACGGTCGAGCCCCCGCGCGCGCTCGTCGGCGAGCGTGCGCTCGAGCGTGTCGCGGATGCCGCGGAGGCGACCGCCCGCGGCGCGATACGCGGCGTTGGTGCGCGTGGCGAAGCCGGGCATGTCGCGCGGCAGCCAGAGCGGCAGGGAGCCCGGCCCTGCCCAGTGGGCGACGTCGTGCGCGTGCAGCCAGTCTTCTTCGGCCTCCACGATCGTGCCGTCGTGCCCCGCGACCTCGCGCGCCTGCGCGAGCAGGTCGGCGAGCGGCATCGCATCGCCGATCGCGTTCGCCGTTCCGCTCCATTGCTCTGCGCCGCGCGCGACGAGGAAGTCGGTGAGATCGTCGACGTCGATCACCTGGGTCTGCAGTCCCTCCAGCACCGGCGCGAGGACCGGCCCATTGCCGGCGAGCGCGAAGCGGCCGACCCAATAGCCGAAGCGGTCGGTCGGATCACCCGGACCGACGATGAGTCCCGGGCGCGCGATCCCGGCGCGGTCGCCGAAGGCGCGGCGGACGGAAGCCTCGGCCGCCGCCTTGGCCCGCGAGTAGTCGTACTCCTCCCCCGGTTCGGCGGGTTCGCTGAGGGGCGCGCTCTCGTCCGCGCCGACCTGGTCGTTGCGCGCGTAGACCGAGAGCGACGAGACGTAGGTGAGGTGACGCGCTCGTGGGGCGAGGGCGTCGACGGCCGCGGCGACGTGTTCGGGGATCGAGGAGATCTCGACGACCTCGTCCCACTCGCGCGACGCGACGGCGTCGTACGCGCCGGGCTCCGCCCGGTCGGCGATCACCAGCTCGGCGCCTTCCGGGGCCGGCCGACCGCCGCGGGCCAGGCAGGTGACGGAGGCCCCGGCATCCGTCCACGCACGCGCGACGCGCCCGCTCAGCCAGCCCGTGCCGCCCAGGATCAGTACATCGGTCATGTCCCCACCCAATCAGACGCCCGGACTCGCGGCATCCCGTTCCGCCGTCGGCGGACCCGGCCCCGCGGCCAGCACTGACAAACCACTTTCAGCACGAGACACCCGACATCGGATGGTGTTTCGCGCTGAAAGTGGTTTGTCGACGGTGCGGTTTCGCCGACGCGGCTACTCGCGCAGCGTCGCGCCGAAGCGCTCGGCCGCGGCGGCGACCCCGGCGAGCTTCGCCTCGGTCGCCTCGGCGGCGGTGAGGGTGCGGTCGGCCGCGCGGAACCGCAGCGCGAACGTGAGGCTCTTCGCCCCGTCGGGCACGCCTGCGCCACGGTAGTCGTCGACCAGGCGGAGGGATTCGAGCAGCTCCCCCGCTCCGTCCACGAGCGCCGCACGCACCTCGGCCGCGGGGACATCGGCTCCGACCACGAGCGAGACGTCCTGCGTCGCCGCCGGGTAGCCCGACAGCGACGCCGCCACGACCTTCTCGCCCGCGAGCGAGAGCACGAGGTCCAGATCGAGCTCGGCCACGACCACCCGACCGGGGAGGTCCGAGGCCTCGGCGACGGCGGGCAGCAGTTCGCCGAGGTAGCCGACTTCCACCGCCCCCACCGAGAGCACGCCCGTGCGTCCCGGATGCAGCGCTGCGCGCTGGCCCTGGGCGAGCTCGACGCTCACTCCGGCGGCCGCCGCGATCGTGCGGACGGCATCGAGCGCATCCGCGACTCCGGCGGTCTCGGCGGCCAGACCAGGCTGCTTCGGCGCGATCGATCCGGTGAGCAGCACGGCCACGTGACGGTGCTGCGGCGGGATCGACGCGTCGAGCGCGGCGAGGGTCGCGGCATCCGGTCGCACGGCGAGGGGCGGGACGAACTCGGTGCCGTAGGTCACGCCGGGCTCGGGGAGGAAGACGGTGCCGGTCTCGAACAGGGCGAGGTCGGTGAATCCCCGCGCGACGTTGCGGTGCGCGACGCGCAGCAGGCCCGGCACGAGACTGCGGCGCAGGAACGGCGCCTGTCCGTCGAGGGGGTTGGCGAGCTTCACGCTCGGAACGTGGCCGCCCGAGGCGGAGCCGTGCAGGTCGTTCTGCTCCTCGGTCGTGAACGGGAAGGAGGGGGTCTCGACGTACCCGGCGGCGGCGAGGGCGTTGCCGACGCGGCGGCGACCCTGCTGCGCGGCTGTCAGACCGCGGCCCGAGGGCGGCGTGGGCAGGATCGACGGGATGCGGTCGTACCCCTCGATGCGGGCGACCTCTTCGGCCAGGGTCCACTTGTCGGTGAGGTCGGGCCGCCAGGTGGGCGCGAACACCACGAAGTCGCTCTCGCGCTCGTGCACCGCGGCGCCGATCATCTCGAGCGCGCCGACGATCTCGTCGCGGGTGTATTCGACGCCGATCAGTCCCTCCACGAAGCCGAACGGCAGCTCGATCCCGGGGAAGTCGTACCCGGTGAGCAGCGCTCCGCCCTCGCGGGCGTCGGTGCCGCCGGCGTAGGCGACCATGAGGTCGACGGCGCGCTGCGCGGCCACGAAGGGGATGTTCGGGTCGACGCCGCGCTCGAAGCGCCGCGACGCCTCCGAGGGCAGCTTGTGGCGGCGCGCGGTGCGCGCGATCGTCACGGGGTCGAACGTGGCCGCCTCGATCAGCACGTTGCGCGTCGCCTGCGTCATCTCGGTCGTGCCGCCGCCCATCACGCCGGCCAGGCCGATGGGGCCGGACTCGTCCGTGATCAGGAGGTCTTCGATGTGCAGCGAGCGCACCTTGCCGTCGAGCGTCTCGAGCTTCTCCCCCGCGTTCGCGCGGCGGACGGTGATGCCGCCGGTGAGCGCATCGAGGTCGTAGCCGTGCAGCGGCTGGCCGAGTTCGAGCATCACGTAGTTGGTGATGTCGATCAGGATGCCGAGCGAGCGGATGCCGGCGAGGGTGAGGCGCGCGACCATCCAGGACGGTGTGGCGCGGGTGGGGTCGACGTCCCGCACGATGCGGGTGACGAACTCGGACGCGCCGATGCGCCCACGGATCGGCGCGATGTCGTCGACGACCGAGGTGAAGGCCTCGGTCGCGTGCGACACGTCGCCCCACGCGCGCAGCCCGGGATCGCGGAAGTCGGCACCGGTCGCGTGCGAGTACTCGCGCGCGACGCCGCGGATCGACAGCGCGTAGCCGCGATCGGGTGTCACGTTGATCTCGACCGCGACGTCGTCCAGACCCAGGAGCGAGATCGCATCCGTGCCCACCGGCGCATCGATGCCCAGCTCGACGAGCCGCAGGATGCCGTCGTGCTCTTCGCCGAGGCCCAGCTCCTTCGCCGAGGCGATCATGCCGTCGGACACGTGCCCGTACGTCTTGCGCGCCGCGATCGGGAAGGGCCCGGGCAGCACGGCTCCGGGAAGGGTCACCGGCACCTTGTCGCCGACGAAGAAGTTGCGCGCACCGCACACGATGCCGTGCACGGCCGGACCGCCGTCGGCGGCGAGCTCGCCGTCGGGGGCGACCCGCACCTGGCACCAGCGGATCGTCTTGCCGTTGGACTGGGGCTCTTCGACGAACTCGAGCACCTCGCCGACGACGATCGGACCCTGCAGGTCGAAGCGGTGCACGTCCTCCTCTTCGAACCCGACGCGCACGAGCGCGGCGAGCACGTCCTCGGGGGCGGCATCCGCCGGCACATCGACGTATTCACGCAGCCACGAAAGCGGGACGCGCATCAGACCACCATCCCGAACTGCTCGCTGAAGCGCACATCGCCCTCGGCCATGTCGCGCATGTCCTGCACGTCGCTGCGGAACATCAGCGTCCGCTCGATCCCCATCCCGAACGCGAAGCCCGAGTACTGCTCCGGGTCGATCCCCGCCGCGCGCAGCACGTTGGGGTTGATCATCCCGCAGCCGCCCCATTCGATCCAGCGTGCTCCGCCCTTGAAGGTCGGGTGCCACAGGTCGAGTTCGGCGGAAGGCTCGGTGAACGGGAAGAAGTTGGCGCGGAAGCGCGTCTTGGCCTCGGGCCCGAACAGCACGCGCGCGGCGTGATCGAGCGTGCCCTTCAGGTGCGCCATCGTGATGCCCTTGTCGACGACGAGGCCCTCGAACTGCGTGAAGACCGGCAGATGGGTCGCATCGAACTCATCGGTGCGGTAGACCCGCCCCGGGCACAGCACGTAGATCGGCACGTCGCGCTCGAGCATCGAGCGCACCTGCACGGGGCTCGTGTGCGTGCGCATCACGAGGTGGCGGGAGGTCGGGTCGACGAAGAACGTGTCCTGCATCTGGCGCGCCGGGTGGTCGGCGTCGAAGTTGAGGGCGTCGAAGTTGTACCACTCGTGCTCGAGCTCAGGGCCCTCGGCGATCTCCCACCCCATGCCGACGAAGATGTCGGCGACCTGCTCCTGCAGGAGCGAGATCGGATGCCGCGCCCCCACGCGCGCGCGGGCGGGCAGCGCCGTCACATCGATGCGCTCGGCCTCGAGCCGCGCGGCGGTCTCGGCGAGGGCGACCTGCTCCTCGCGGGCGGCGAGCGCCTGCGTCACCCGGCCGCGAGCCTGACCGACGAGCTTGCCGAACTCGGCCTTGCGCTCGGGGGCGACATCGCGCAGGCGGGCGTTCAGCTTCGCCAGCGGCGACCCCTCCGCCGTGTGGGCGGAGCGGGCGGCCTTCAGGGCGGCACTGTCGGATGCGGCGCCGATCGCGTCGAGGGCGGCCTGGACAGCGGCATCCACCGCTTCCGGCGTGATCGCGGCGGGCGCGTTGGCGGGTGAGTCAGACACGAGAGACGAGTCTACCGACGGCGGATGCCGCGGCTTTCGCCGGTGCGATCAGTGGCCGGTGCCGTCGTACTGCCCGAGCCCCTTGTTGGCCGCGATCCGGTCGGCGTTCTTCGCGTTCAGCTCGAGGATCGTCTGGGTCGGATCGATCGCGGTCCTGTCCTTGCGTCCGCGCGTCCCGCCGCTCGCGGTGCGGCGCGACAGCCACCGGGCGAACCACGACAGGGTCAGGTTGAGTGCGAGGTAGATCGCGAGCGTCACCAGGAACAGCGAGAAGATGTAGCGGTTTCCGTAGAAGCTGCCCAGGTTGTTCATGTTGTTGCGGATGATCTCGTTGTACCCGACGATGTAGCCGAGCGAGGTGTCCTTGAGCAGCACGACGAGCTGGGCGACGATGATCGGCAGCATCTGCCGGAAGGCCTGCGGGAATTCCACCAGCATCTTCGACTGGAACTCACGCATGCCGATGCTCATCGCCGCTTCGCGCTGACCGCGCGGCAGGGCGACGAGCCCCGCTCGGAGCGCCTCGCCGATCAGCGTGCCGTTGTAGAGGATCAGGGCGATCACGACGGCCCAGAAGGCGCCGGTCGAAGCCACCAGCAGGATGAACAGCATCATCAGCAGCACGGGCATGCCGCGCAGGAATTCGATGAGCCAGCCGGTGGGGATGCGCAGCCACGGGATGGACGAGCTGCGCATGAGCGAGAGGATGATGCCCAGCACGATCGCGCCGACAGCGGCGACGGCGGCCGCCTGCAGCGTCGCGACGATGCCGCGCCCGATCGACTGCCACAGCTGGGGGTCGAGGAAGATGTCCCACCGGCTCGGGTCGAACATGCCGGGCAGCGTGATGCCGCCGGACTCGCGCGGAGCGGCGAGGGTCATGATGATCCAGGCGAGCCCCGCGAGGATCACGATCAGCGAGACGACCGAGGCGATCCGCGAGTTGCGCTTCGCCTTGGGTC
>CAWBVS010000016.1:0-318371 GCA_963792285.1 uncultured Actinomycetota bacterium
CGGGCGCGTCGAACAGGACGCTGGTAGCTCATCGGCGCACCACCCAGCGCTTCTCGAGCTGACCGGCGGCCAGCCCCAGCGGGACCGTGACCACCAGGTACAGCGCCGCGGCGGTGAAGAGGATCGGCAGCACGATGTTGCCGTTGTCGTTGGCCAGCTGCCGGGTCGTGGCGAACAGCTCGACCACGAAGAAGCCGCCGGCGACCGAGGTGTTCTTCGTGAGGGCGATGAAGACGTTGATCAGGGGCGGCACGGTCATCCGGAACGCCTGCGGCAGGACGACGAGCGAGACGGTCTGGCCGAAGCCGAGTCCGATGCTGCGGGCGGCCTCCGCCTGCCCGAGCGGCACGCCGTTGATGCCGGAGCGGAGCGCCTCGGCCACGAACGGCGACGTGTAGTACGTGAGCGCGATGAACGCGAGCAGCACGTACGGCAGTCGCACGCCCAGCATGGGCATCACGAATGCGGTGAAGAAGAAGATCAGGGTGAGCGGCGTGTTCCGGGCGATCTCGGTCCAGAACGCGGCCAGCCCGCGCAGTGCCGCGACCGGCGAGATGCGCATCGCGGCGATGAGCGTCCCCAGGATCAGGGCGAGCACTCCGGAGACCGCCAGCAGGAGGAGGGTCACGCGGAAGCCCTCCCAGAACTCGGGCAGCAGTGAGACCAGCTGTTCCATGGGGCCTCCTCTCGAGTCGTGCGGTGGTCAGGGGGCGGATGCCCCGGGTCGGCGTGTCGGCCGACCCGGGGCATCCGATCGATCAGTAGCGGTCGACTGCCGGCGGCTCGATGAACGGAAGGACCGTTCCGGCCGTGGCGTCCCATGCCGCTTCGTAGCTGCCGTCTTCGTAGGAGGCTTCCAGGACATCGTTGATCCAGTTGCGGAACTCGGTGTCCTCCAGCGCGAGGCCGATGCCGTAGGGCTCTTCGGTGAACGGCTCGCCCACGACCTTGAACTCGCCCTCGTTCTGGGCTGCGAGGCCCGCGAGGATCACGTTGTCGGTCGAGACGGCGACGACCGTGCCGTCACGCAGGGGTCCGAGGCAGTTGCTGTAGGTGTCGGTGAGCAGCACCTCGGCGCCGAGTGCCTCGAGGTTGGCGGCGGGCGTCGAGCCCGTCACCGAGCAGACCGGCTGACCGACGAGGTCGTCCTCGGTCTCGATGTCCTCGTTGTCGGCGAGCACCAGGATCGACTGACCGGCCATGTAGTACGGCCCTGCGAAGGAGACGACCTCCTTGCGCTTGTCGTTGATCGTGTACGTCGCGATCACGATGTCGACTTCGCCGTTCTGGATGAAGGGCTCGCGGTTGGCCGAGACGGATTCGACCCACTCGATGCTGTCTTCACTGATGCCGAGCTGCGCGGCGATGATCTTGCCGATCTCGACGTCGAAGCCCTCCGGCGTGCCGGACGGGCCCATCAGACCGAACAGGGGCTGGTCGAACTTCGTGCCGATCGTGATCGTGCCCGCGTCGGCGAGTTCGGCCATCGTCGTGCCTTCTTCGAAGGTGACTTCCTCGACCTCGGGGGCGGTCGTCTCCTCGCCACCGGCGTCGGTTCCGGATGCACACGCCGAGAGTGCGAGGGCGCTGGCCGCGGCCAGCGCGATCAGGGGGATTCTCGTTCGTTTCATGTCTTCGTCCTTTGCTGTGTACGGTCGCGCGTGGCGACTTTCCTCTGGGTTCCGGGCCGCTCGTAGCGGCCGGGTCTGGAGTCAGTGCTCGAGGATCTTGGACAGGAAATCCTTGGCCCTCTCGCTCTGCGGGTTGGTGAAGAACTCCTCGGGCGTGGCCTCTTCGACGATCGCCCCGCCGTCCATGAACAGCACGCGGTTGGCCGCCTTGCGGGCGAATCCCATCTCGTGGGTCACGACGATCATCGTCATGCCGTCGGCGGCGAGGCCGATCATGACATCGAGGACCTCGTTGATCATCTCGGGGTCCAGCGCGCTCGTGGGCTCGTCCATCAGGATGAGCTTCGGATCCATCGCGAGCGATCGCGCGATCGCGACGCGCTGCTGCTGACCGCCCGAGAGCTGAGCGGGCATCTTCTTGGCCTGATTGGCCACGCCCACCCGATCCAGCAGCTGCATCGCCTTGGCCTCGGCATCCTTGCGCGACATCTTGCGCACCTTGATCGGTCCGAGCGTCACGTTCTCGAGGACCGTCTTGTGGGCGAAGAGGTTGAACGACTGGAAGACCATGCCCACATCGGCGCGGAGCCGCGCGAGCTCCGCGCCCTCCTCCGGGAGGGGGATGCCGTCGATCGAGATCTTGCCGGAGTCGATCGTCTCGAGCCGGTTGATCGCGCGGCACAGGGTCGATTTGCCCGACCCGGACGGGCCGATGACCACGACCACTTCGCCGCGGTGCACGACCGTGTTGATGTCGCGGAGGACGTGGAGGTCGCCGTAGTGCTTGTCGACGTGCTCGATGACCACGAGCGGCTCGCCGCGACGAA
Organism: uncultured Actinomycetota bacterium; assembly: GCA_963792285.1. GTDB lineage: Bacteria > Actinomycetota > Actinomycetes > Actinomycetales > Microbacteriaceae > Microbacterium. The sequence continues at coordinate 2,459 of CAWBVS010000016.1, forward strand.
CGTTGATGTTCGAGGTCCTGGGCGCAGCTGCGGGTGTCTCCGGTGTCGCCATGATGCCCACCCTAGGGCGGCGCGCGTGCGCGTCGCGAGAGGCTGGCGCGAGCTTTACCGGACTGTAACAGGACCGGAACGGCTCACGCAGGCGTTCCCGACCGCTGCGCGAAGGCGGTCTCGTACAGGCACACGCTCGCCGCGGTCGCCAGATTCAGCGATTCGGCGCTCCCGTAGATGGGCAGGCGCAGCGAGAGATCCGCGAGGGCGAGCGCATCTTCGTCCAGGCCGCGGGCCTCGTTGCCGAACAGCCACGCGGTGGGCTCGGCCAGCACGGCCCGCGCGGCCAGGAAGTCCTCACCGCCGACGTCGGCGGCAACGACGCGCACTCCGGCCGCGTGCGCACGGTCCACGGCGGTCGCGAGGTCCACCCCGACGGCGATCGGCAGGTGGAAGAGCGAGCCGGTCGTGGCGCGCACGACCTTCGGGTTGTACGGGTCGACGGTCCGGCCGGTCAGGATGACGGCATCCGCCCCCGCCGCGTCCGCGGCACGGATGATCGTGCCGAGGTTTCCGGGGTCGCGCACCTCCTCGCAGATCGCCACGAGTCGCGGCGAGGCGGCGAACACGTCGCGGACCGACGATCGGCGTCTGCCGCGCGACGGCGACGATGCCCTGCGGAGTGACCGTGTCGGCCATCGCGTCCAGCACCGCCTCGGTCGTGAAGACGACCTCGATGCCGGCGTCGCGCGCGACGTCGCGCAGGTCGGCGTGGCGCTCGAGCGCCGACGGCGTCGCGAACATCTCGATGACCGTCTCGGGACGGTACGCGAGCACCTCACGCGCCGCCTGCGGTCCTTCGAGCAGGAACAGGCCCGGTCTCCTGGCGCGCACTGCGCTTGGTCAGCTTCGCGACGGCGCGAACGCGGGGCGAGCGCGGGTTCTCAAGCACAGTGTCAGTGTATGGCCGCGACCCCTCGACGCACCCGTGACGAGCGCACGCGAAAGGGCGCCCTCCCGAAGGAGGACGCCCTGCAACCGGATGCCGGTACTACGCGGTCTTCGGCGCGTTGACGTTCTCAGGCAGCGCGGCCTTGGCGGTCGCGACGAGCGACGCGAAGGTCGCCGGCTCGTTCACCGCCAGCTCGGCGAGCATGCGACGGTCGACCTGCACGCCGGCGAGGCCGAGGCCCTGGATGAGGCGGTTGTACGTGAGGCCGTTCTGGCGGCTCGCAGCGTTGATGCGCTGGATCCACAGGCGACGGAAGTCGCCCTTGCGCTTGCGACGGTCGCGGTACGCGTAGACGAGCGAGTGGGTGACCTGCTCCTTCGCCTTGCGGTACAGGCGCGAACGCTGACCCCGGTAACCGGAGGCGCGCTCGAGGATGACGCGACGCTTCTTGTGGGCGTTGACGGCCCGCTTGACTCTAGCCATTTCTCATATTTCCTAACGTGATTCGGCGCGCGCTCAGCGGCCGAGAAGCTTCTTGGCCTGCTTGGTGTCGGCCTTGGACAGGACCTGGTCCTGGTTGAGGCGACGCGTGCGCTTGCTGGCCTTGCCCTCCAGGTTGTGGCGCATGCCGGCCTGCTGCTTCATCAGCTTTCCGCTGCCGGTGATCTTGAACCGCTTCTTGGCACCCGAGTGGGTCTTCTGCTTCGGCATCTTGTGTTCCTTCGTGTGTCGCCCTCGCGGGCTTCGTGGTGTTTCCCGCGAGGCGGGAGTCTGTGGGGGCCTATTCGGCGGGCGCCGGGGCCGATTCCGTCGTCCGGAGCGCCGTGGGCCGCCGAGCGGGCGGCTTCCTTGTTCGCGGCGCGCTGGGCGTTCTGCTCGGTCTTGACCTCGGACTTGTTCTTGTGCGGGGCGACCACCATGACCATGTTGCGGCCGTCGATCGTCGGGTTGGACTCGACGGTTCCGAACTCGGCGACGTCCTCGGCGAACTTGCGGAGCAGCCGCACGCCCTGCTCGGGACGCGACTGCTCGCGCCCGCGGAACAGGATCATGGCCTTGACCTTGTCGCCCGCCTTCAGGAAGCCCTCGGCGCGCTTGAGCTTGGTCGTGTAGTCGTGGGCTTCGATCTTCAGACGGAAACGGACCTCTTTGAGGATCGTGTTCGCCTGGTTGCGCCGGGCCTCCTTGGCCTTCTGCGCCGCTTCGTACTTGAACTTCCCGTAGTCCATGATCTTGACGACGGGCGGCTTCGAGTTGGGAGCCACCTCGACAAGGTCGAGATCGGCATCCTGCGCCAGACGCAAGGCAACCTCGATGCGTACGACGCCGACCTGCTCTCCGTTCGGGCCCACGAGGCGGACCTCGGGCACGCGGATGCGGTCATTGGTGCGGGGATCGCTGATGCGGAACTCCTCTTCATGCGGGTGTCGGCCACCGCGAAGCGGGATGCATCGCGGGCGGAAGAGAGACTCGATTCCACCCGCACGACGCGTGAGCGTCGGCTTCCGCACCCGATACCCACGGCGAGGCTGTCTAGACCTGCTGCCGTGAGGCGACCTCGTCCTGATCGGACGAGGCGGAGTGCATGACCCGGTAGCCTGGAGCGGCAAGCGCGGGTGGGATGTGAATCCTCTTTCGTTCCGAAGCATGACGCTCCGGAGCCCGCGCAAGTCTAGCAGAGAGTGACACGTGGACACGATTCGGGACAGCGACGACGATCTTCAGGCCGGCCGGCTGGTGCAGGATGCCGAACGCCAGGCGCGCTGGGAAGCACAGGAGCGGGCCGCTTCGGCCGCCACGCGCGACATCGCGGACGTCCCCGCCGTCGAGGTGATCACGACCGCCTCGGTGCACCTCATGAGCGCGGCCGCCGTCAAGGTGGGGCTCGCCGACGACCCGTCGGCTCAGATCGACCTCGACGAGGCGCGCAAGCTCATCAACGCCCTCGCCGGGCTCATCACCGCCGGCGCCCCCGAGATCAGCGACATGCACGCGCGCTCGCTCCGCGACGGCCTGCGCTCGCTCCAGCTGGCCTTCCGCGAGGCCTCCGTGATCCCCGACCCGATCGGCAAGGGTCCCGGCGAGAAGTGGACCGGACCGGTCAACTAGCTCCGGATGCCGACCGCCGCGGCTCCGCGGGCGACGGCGTCGACGGTGCGCCGCACGGCCTCCTCGTCGGTGCCGCGGTTGCTCACGGCGAACCGCACCACCGCGCGGCCGTGCCAGGTGGACGAGGACGCCCAGACGGTTCCCTCGGAGCGCAGCCACTCCCCCAGCGCGATCGTGTCGGCGTCGCGGCGTGACGCGAGGCACACCTGGGTGAAGACGACGTCGTTGAGCACCTCGAGGCCCGGGATCGCCCGGAACCCCTCGGCCAGGGCGATGCGCGGCATCCACGAGGCCGTCGACGAGGTCGACGACGCCGCGGCGGCCCAGCGAGCGCAGCGCGGCCCACACCGGCACGCCGCGCGCGCGGCGCGACAGTTCCGGCACGCGATCGTAGGGATCGGCGATGCGTGGCGACCGCCGGCAGGTACTCCGCGTGCGCGCCGAGCGCGGCCGTCATCGCCGCCTCGTCCCGCACGATCGCGACACCGCAGTCGTAGGGCACGTTGAGGGTCTTGTGCGCGTCGGTCGCCCACGAGTCCGCGCGTTCGGCGCCCGCGAACAGGTGTCGCAGGCGCGGGGATGCCGCCGCCCACAGCCCGAACGCACCGTCGACGTGCACCCAGGCGCCGTGCAGGTGGGCGACGTCGATCGCCGCCGCGAAGTCGTCGAACGCGCCGGAGTGCACGTCGCCGGCCTGCAGCGCGACGATCGCGGGGCCGTCGTGCGCGGCGAGCGCGGCGGCGAGCCCCGGCGACGTCGATCCGGCCCTGCTCGTCGGCGCCCACCGTCACCGGCGCACCGAGCCCCGCGATGCGCCCGGCGAGCACCACCGAGGTGTGCACGGCACCGCCCGCGAGGAACCGGATCGTCGGCGCTCCCTGAATGCCCGTGGCGGCGTCGTGGCCGACGTCTCGCAGCACGGTGTCGCGCGCGACGATCAGCGCGCTGAGGTTCGCACTGGTGGCGCCGGTCACGAACCCGACGCCGCTGCCTTCGGGAAGCCCGAGGACCTCCAGCAGCCAGCTCGCCGCGACCTCTTCGACGGCCGCGGTGGCAGGGGTGGGCTGACGTGACCCGGTGTTCTGGTCCCACGCGGCCACGAGCCAGTCGGCGGCCAGCGCCGCCGGGTAGGCGCCGCCGATGACGAAGCCGTAGAAGCGCGGAGAGCCCATCGCCATGAGGCCAGGGCCCGCGGCATCCGCCAGCTCGTCGATCACCTCGTCGGCCGCGAGGCCCTCCTCGGGCAGGATCGGCGACGAGACGCTCGAGTATGCCGTCGACGTCCAGCTCGGGCCGGATCGGCCGCTCGTCGAGCGACTCGATCCACTCCATCGCGTGGCGGTGTGCGGCATCCAGGGCCTCGCGGTACTCGTCACGCGCGTCGCTGCCGGTCATGACGTCACCTCCGAGAGGCGATCATCCGCCCGTCCGACCTTCGCCGCAAGGCCCCGCCCGTCTTCGCGCGCAGGGATGTCAGGCGCGGATGATCTTGACCGTGAGCGAGTCGACCAGCACCGCGATGCGGTGATCGGCGGCCCACCGCTTCGCGAGGCGGGCCAGGACCGCGTCGAGCTCGGACTGATCGAGTCCGTGGATGAGCTCGAGCCGCACGACGAGCTCCGGTCCGCGAAGCCGGCCGGTGGGATCTCCAGGCTCGACCGCGAGGTCGATGATGGCGAGCTCTCCGCCGACGCTCTCCTGCAGCCCGGCGAACACTTCCGGTGACGCGAAGCTCGGCTCCCACGCGATCCCCTGTGCGATCGCCCACACCGCGGGCCGGCGGATCACGAACTCGGTGTCCGATCCCGGGTCGATCACGATCAGGTCGGTGTCGTCGGAGGATGCCGCGACCGCGGTGCGGGCGCCGTCGGCCGGCACGGGGCGGGCGGCCGCATCCCACCGGCCCATCGCTGCGACCGACGTGAACACCGGGAGCACGCGTCGTCCGTCGGGAGCGGCGACCGTCACGATCGACAGCTCCTGGGTCTTGTCGACGACCAGGCCGTGCGGTCCGACGCCCTCGTCGCCCTTCGCGGCGATGAGCGGGATGAGCAGCCGAGCCCGACGGTAGGCCTCCACGACGGCGGCCTGATCGCCCGAGCCGTCGCGGAAGGCGGTCAGCGCGGCGAGCAGGTCGGGATCGGCCGAGCCGTCGTCGCCCTGGTGCCGGTTGGACTCGAAGCTGCGCCCTTCCCAGGGCACGCCCGCCGAGTCGGCGGCGGGATGATGGCCGTGCGGCTCAGTGTCCGGCGACATCCAGCGCCTCGGCGAGCGTGAAGGCGCCCGCGTAGAGGGCCTTGCCGACGATCGCACCTTCGACGCCGAGCGGAACGAGCTCGCGCAGCGCGGCGATGTCGTCGAGACTCGACACCCCGCCGGAGGCGACGACCGGCTTGGTCGTGCGGGAGGTGATGTCGCGGAGAAGTTCGAGGTTCGGGCCCTTCAGGGTGCCGTCCTTCGTGACGTCGGTGACGACGTAGCGGCTGCAGCCGGCCGCCTCGAGGCGCGCCAGCACCGTCCACAGGTCGCCGCCCTCCTGCGTCCAGCCGCGGGCCGCGAGCGTGGTGCCGCGCACGTCGAGCCCGACGGCGATCACGTCGCCGTAGCGCCCGATCACATCCGCCGCCCACTCGGGATTCTCCAGCGCCGCGGTGCCCAGGTTGATGCGCGCCGCGCCGCTCTCCAGAGCGGCCTCGAGGCTGCGATCGTCGCGGATGCCGCCCGACACCTCGACCTGCACGCCCCGTACCTGCCTGATCACCTTGCGGATGACGGTCGCGTTGCTGCCGCGTCCGAAGGCTGCGTCGAGGTCGACGAGGTGGATCCAGTCGGCGCCCTGCTTGGCCCATTCGAGGGCGGCGTCGATCGGGTCGCCGTAGTTCGTCTCGGTGCCCGCCTCGCCCTGCGTGAGGCGGACGGCCTTGCCGTCGGCGACATCGACGGCGGGCAGCAGGATCAGCTCGGGCGTGGACGCGAAATCGTTCATAGCTCCTCGTGCGGGTACGACGCGGGAGCGAAGCGCTCTCGCGGATGGCACGAGTTCAGAGGGTAGCCCCGCCGAGCCCGTCGATCCAATTGGAAAGGAGTCGGATGCCGGCATCCCCCGACTTCTCGGGGTGGAATTGCGTGGCCGACAGGGGTCCGTTCTCCACCGCAGCGAGGAAGGGGCCGCCGTACGTGCACCACGTGAGGGCCGGCTGCGGGAAGGGCGGCTGCACGTCCAGCAGCCACTGCTGCGCCGCGAACGAGTGCACGAAATAGAAGCGCTCGTGCTCGATGCCGCGGAACAGCCGCGAGCCCTCGCCGACCTCGACGGTGTTCCAGCCCATGTGGGGCAGGACCGGCGCATCGAGCTCGGTGATGACGCCCGGCCATTCGCCGAGACCCTCCGTGTCGACGCCCCGCTCGACGCCGCGGTCGAACAGCACCTGCATGCCGACGCAGATGCCGAGTACGGCCCGGCCTCCCGCCAGGCGCCGGTCGATGATCTCGTCCCCGCGACTGGCTCGCAGAGCCTCCATGACGGCGCGGAAGGCGCCGACACCGGGAACGACGAGGCCGGCGGCGTCATCGATCAGACCTCGATCGGCGGTGAGCCGCGCATCCGCGCCGGCGGCGGCGAGGGCCTTGACCGCGGAGTGGACGTTGCCCGATCCGTAATCCAGGACCGCGACGAGCGGCTTTTCGGAAGGCGCCCCTTCGGTCACAGGGCACCCTTGGTGCTCGGAACGCCCTCCACCAGCGGGTCGAGCGCCTTGGCCTGCCGGAACGCACGGGCGAAGGCCTTGTACTCCGCTTCGGCGATGTGGTGCGGATCGCGGCCGGCGAGCACGGTGACGTGCACGGTGAGGCCCGCGTGGAACGAGATCGCCTCGAACGTGTGCCGGACGAGCGAACCGGTGAAGTGCCCACCGATCAGGTGCAGTTCGAAGCCCGCCGGCTCGCCGGAGTGGACGAGGTACGGGCGGCCGCTGATGTCGACGACCGCCTGCGCGAGGGCCTCGTCGAGCGGGACGAGGGCGTCACCGTACCGGGAGATGCCGGACTTGTCGCCCAGCGCCTCGCGGATCGCCTGACCGAGCACGATCGCGACATCCTCGACGGTGTGGTGCGCGTCGATGTCGGTGTCTCCCGAGGCGCGCACCGTCAGATCCGTCAGCGAGTGCTTCGCGAACGCCGTCAGCAGGTGGTCGAAGAACGGCACCGTCGTGTCGATGTGGCTGCGACCCGATCCGTCCAGGTCGAGCTCGAGTTCGACCGTGGACTCGCTGGTCGCACGGCGCAGCGACGCGGTGCGGGAGCCTCCGGAGCGGGTCATGAGCCCGAGTCTATCGACGCGAGTGCGTCCAGGAACGCGGTGGTCTCCTGCTCGGTGCCGGCCGTGACGCGCAGGTGGTGAGGGATGCCGACGTCGCGGATGAGCACCCCGCGGTCGTACAGCGCCTGCCATGTCGCGGCCGGGTCATCCACTCCGCCGAACAGCACGAAGTTCGTCCACGATTCGTAGGCGACGTAGCCGAGCGCCTCGAGGGTGGCGGAGATGCGATCGCGCTGGGAGACGATCTCATCCACCATGCTGGAGCATGGTGGGCGCGTGCCGGAGCGCCGCACTGGCGGCCGCCTGGGTCAGCGAGCTGAGGTGGTAGGGCAGGCGCACCAGCCGCAGAGCGTCGACGAATGCGGGATCGGCCGCGAGGTAGCCGACCCGTGCGCCGGCGAACGCGAACGCCTTGCTCATCGTGCGCGAGACGACCAGCCGCTCGCGGCCGGGCAGCAGAGCGAGCGCCGAGCCCTCGTCGTGCGGTGCGAACTCCTGGTAGGCCTCGTCGACGACGACCACCCCCGCCGTCGCCTCGTACACGGCCTCGATCACATCGAGGCGCATTGGCGTGCCCGTCGGGTTGTTCGGCGCGCAGAGGAAGACGACATCCGGCGCGGCGTCGGCGACCTGCGCTGCCGCGCTCTGCGCGTCGATCGTGAAGTCGGCGCCGCGCGTGCCGGCGATCCACGATGCCCCGGTCGCGCGGGCGAGCAGCGGGTACATGGAGTACGTCGGCGCGAAACCGAATGCCGTGCGTCCCGGACCGCCGAAGGCCTGCAGCACGTGCTGCAGCACTTCGTTCGAGCCGTTCGCCGCCCAGATCTGTTCGCGCGTCAGCCCGTAGCCGAGGTAGTCGGCGAACCCTTCGCGCAGGTCGGTGAACTCGCGGTCGGGGTAACGGTTGACGTCGCGCAGTGCGAGGGCCACGGAGTCGAGGATGTCATCGGCCACCTCCTCCGGGACCGGATGCGTGTTCTCGTTGACGTTCAGCGCCACGGGCAGCGCCGCTTGCGGCGCGCCGTACGGCGTCATGCCGCGGAGGTCGTCACGGAGGGGCAGGTCGTCGAGGCGAATGCTCACCTCTCCCATCGTAGAGGCCGGGCGCGCGGAGGGTCGGTCGGTGACGCCCGCGCCTCATGCGCGGAGCCGCCCTGGCTTACGGGGCCGGTGCGTACTCGGCGGGGATCGAGAGCTGCTGCCCGGCGGACACGCTCACGCCCTCGAGGGCGTTCAGCCGCACGATCGCGTCGACGACGTCGCGGGGGTCGGCGCCTGGCGCGACCTGCTCGGCGATCGACCACAGCGACTCGCCCGCGGCGACGGTGAGCGTCGTGAACGATTCGGCGGGTGCACCGGCATCGCGGGAGGCGAGGGCGCTGCCGCCGCTGAGCACCGCAAGGCTCAGGGCGATGACCGCAGGCAGCGCCGCGAGGGTCGCGACGATGCGACGACCGCGCGTGGTGAGGCGCAGTCGCGTCGCTCGCGGTGCCGAGATGCTGATCGCTGTCATGTCGTCCTCCTGCGGAAAGGGAAGAGGTTCGCATCCTCGGCTCGGCCGGGAGCCGGGGATGCGAATCTCTCTTCCGAATGTATCTTCGATGTTCTAGGATGTCAACCACCGGCGGAAGGCTCCGTCTTTCGAACGCGACACGCGAACGCGCTGCGGCTGAGACGGCCCGATACCGGATACGGTTTCGATACGAACACCCCACCACGGGCCTCCGACATTCGAAGACCGATGCCCCAGGTGAGACAGGAGCGGGGATCATGACCGATGCCAACGGACGCGAAAAGCCGCAGACGCGCCGGCGCAAGAGCCTGAGCGACAAGCAGCTCGCGATCCTCGAGGTCATCCAGCGCTCGATCGCCCGCCACGGCTATCCGCCGAGCATGCGCGAGATCGGCGACGCCGTCGGGCTCAAGTCGCTCTCCAGCGTGACCCACCAGCTCAACCAGCTCGAGCTCAGCGGCTACCTGCGCCGGGACGCCGGCAAGACGCGCGCCATGGAGGTGCTCATCGACCTGCCGGGCATGTCGACCGAGAACCCGGCCGACAGCGCGCCCAGCGTCGGCGACGCGGCGATGGTGCCGCTGGTCGGCCGGATCGCGGCCGGCGTGCCGATCACCGCCGAGCAGCAGGTCGAGGAGATCTTCCCGCTCCCCCGCCAGCTCGTCGGCAAGGGCGACCTGTTCATGCTGAAGGTGTCGGGCGACTCGATGATCGACGCCGCCATCTGCGACGGCGACTGGGTGGTCGTGCGACAGCAGCAGACCGCCGAGAACGGCGACATCGTCGCGGCGATGCTGAACGAAGAGGCGACCGTCAAGACCTTCCGGCAGCGCGACGGTCACACGTGGCTGCTGCCCCGCAACTCCGCGTTCGAGCCGATCCTCGGCGACGACGCCGTGGTGCTCGGCAAGATCGTCGCGGTGCTGCGCGCCGTCTGAGCCGCTCCGCCGGCGGCGTCAGCCGGCCCAGCGGAATCACCCGATCCGGGTGTGATGCGCGCGCGTCGTTTAGCGCCATGATGAGGGCATCCGCACCGAGGAGGCCTCATGCCCGCTGTAGCTGAAGACGATCTGCAGGCCCAGCTGGAGGCGCTGCGCGCAGAGAACGACCGCCTCCGCGCGCAGAGCGTCGCGCCGCCGGACGAGACGGCGCCGCCCGCCCGCAAGACCGGCCGCTGGCGTGCGCCGGTGTCGGCGATCTGCATCGTGATCGCCGCGATCCTCGTGCCGGTCTCGATCGTCGGGGCCTGGGCGCGGGTGCAGCTCGTCGAGGAGGATGCGTTCGTCAACACGCTCGCACCCGCTCGTGGACGACCCCGCCGTGCAGGCGCTGATCATCGACGAGACGATGGACGGGATCACCGCGCAGGTGGACTTCGATCAGCTCACCGCGAACGTGTTCGACGGCATCGCCGAGCTCGGCCTGCCGCCGCGCGCCGAGCAGGCGCTCGGACTGCTGCAGGCTCCGGCGGCGGACGGACTCGAGAACCTCGTGACCCAGACCGTGACCCGCGTCGTCGAGTCCGACGCCTTCGCCGACGTGTGGGCCACCGCCACCCGCGCGGCCCACCGGGCACTGACGACGGCCGCGACCTCGGACGGCGGAGGCCTCGTCGTCAAGACCGACGACGGCGTCGGCATCCAGCTCGGCGCCGTGGTCGAACGGGTCAAGCAGAACCTGCTCGACCGCGGTCTCGGCGTCGCACAGCTGATCCCGACGATCGACAAGGTCGTGATCATCGGAGAGGGCGAACAACCTCGCCGCGATCCGCACCGGCTACGCGATCGCAGCCACGCTTGGGCTGGTGGCTGCCGGTCATCACCCTCGCGCTCTTCGGTCTCGGCATCCTGATCGCCCGCCGGCGCAGCACGGCCGTCCTCGGAACCGGCCTCGGCCTCGCGATCGGAAGCGCGACGCTCGCCGCGAGCCTGTCGATCGGCTCGACGGCGGTCGGGATCGTCGCCGGCGAGCTCGACCTGTCACCATCCGCCCTCAACGTGATCTACGCCCAGCTGGTGGGTGCGATGACCCAGACCGCGCTCGTGGTCATGCTGCTGGGTGTGCTCGTCGCCGTGATCGGCTGGCTGATGGGCGGCTCCCGGCCCGCACAGGGCGTGCGCTCGGCGACCGACGGACTGAACCGGTCGGCCCGTGCGCAGCTCGCCGGTCGAGGTCTGGACACCGGCGCGTTCGGCGCGTGGCTCGGGCGCCATCGCGTGCTGGTCCGCACCGGCATCGCCGTGCTGGCGGTGCTCTGGCTGTTCGCGATGCGCCCGATCTCGGTGGGCGACATCCTGCTCGTGCTGGTGGTCGCCGTCCTGGTCGGCTGGATCCTGGAGCTGCTGCAGAAGCGGGAAGAGGAATCCGCGTCCGTCGGGCACGAGACCACCCCGGAGGACGCCGACACGCTCGTGATCGCAGAGCCGGATGTCGTCATCGTCGAGGAGGAGGCGGTCCTCGTCGGTGCCGACGCCACCGACACCGAGGTCATCGACGACGCGCCGGCGGCAGCCCCGCCCGCGAAGAAGGCTCCTAAACGGTGACCTCCGACCGTTCGCGCACCGTGCGAGCGGCCTCGACCAGGTTCTGCAGCGCCGTGACCGTCTCGGGATAGCCGCGCGTCTTCAAGCCGCAGTCGGGGTTGACCCACACCTGCCGCAGCGGGAGCTCGTCGACCGCGCGTTCGAGCAGCTCGACGATCTCGGTCACCGACGGCACGCGCGGCGAATGGATGTCGTACGCGCCCGGACCGATCCCGTGCGAGAAGCCCGATCGCGCGACGTCGCCGATCACCTCGCCGCGGCTGCGGGCCGCCTCGATGGAGGTCACGTCGGCATCGAGCGCGGCGATCGCATCGATCACGACGTCGAACTCGGAGTAGCAGAGGTGCGTGTGCACCTGCGTCGCATCCGCCGCACCGGCCGTCGCGAGGCGGAACGCGCCGACCGACCAGTCGAGGTAGGCGCGACTGGTCGGCCTTCTTCAGCGGGAGGAGCTCGCGCAGCGCCGGCTCGTCGACCTGGATGATCCGGATGCCGGCATCCTCCAGATCGGCGATCTCGTCGCGCAGCGCGAGCGCCACCTGCTCGGCGGTCTCGGCGAGCGGCTGGTCGTCGCGGACGAAAGACCACGCCAGGATCGTCACGGGTCCGGTCAGCATCCCCTTCATCGGCTTCTCGGTGAGGGATTGCGCGAACCTCGCCCACCCGACCGTGATCGGCTCGGGGCGAGAGACATCGCCCCACAGGATCGACGGCCGGGTCGCACGGGAGCCGTAGGACTGCACCCATCCGTTGCGGGTGACGGCGAATCCGTCGAGGTTCTCGGCGAAGTACTGCACCATGTCGTTGCGCTCGGGCTCGCCGTGCACGAGCACGTCGATGCTCGAGCTCTTCCTGGAGTCCCACGACCGCCGTGATCTCGAAGCGGAGGAACTCCTCGTACTCCTCGGGCGAGAGCAGCCCCTGCGCGAACTGCGCGCGCGCCCGGCGGATCTCGGCGGTCTGCGGGAAGGACCCGATCGTCGTGGTCGGCAGGAGCGGCAGCGCGAGCGACTGCTCCTGCGCACCGCGCCTGGTCTCGTAGTCGCCGCGGTCGAAATCGCCGGCGGTCAGGGCGGAGGCGCGCGCCCGCACGTCACCGTCGCGCACACCCGGAGCGGTGCGGCGGTCCTCCCACGCGGCGGATGCGGCTGCCACGGCGTCCTCGATCGCGGCGGGCCCGTGTTCGAGGCCCCGCGACAGCGTCACGACCTGGGCGACCTTCTGGTCGGCGAACGCCAGCCACGAGGCGAGTCGGGCATCGAGCTGAGGCTCGTCGGCGATGTCATGCGGCACGTGCTGCAGCGACGTCGACGTGCCGGCCGACACGCCGGCGCTGCCCAGGCGCCGCAGCCCGTCCAGCGTCGACCACGCGCCGGCGAGATCGCCGCGCCAGATGTTGCGGCCGTCGATCACGCCGCCGACCAGCGTCTTCGTCTCCAGTCCCGGTGCGGCCGACGGCACGCCGCCGCGGACGAGGTCCACCGCGAGCGCCTCGACCGGTGCGGCCGCCAGAGTCGTCCAGGCCTCGGCCGGAAGCTGCGCGTACGGGGCGGCGACGAGGATCGCGGGCCGCTCGGCGGCGACGCCGAGCGCGGCGTAGGCACGATCTGCCGCGTCGGCGAGTTCGGCCGTCGAATACGGGAGGCTCTCGCTGACGAGGGCGGGCTCGTCCAGCTGCACCCACTCGGCACCGGCCCGGCGCAGCCCGGCGAGGAGCGCGGCGTAGACGGGCAGCAGATCATCCAGGCGGTCGAGCGGGCGGTATCCCGCGGGGGCGGCCTCCGACGCCTTGGCCAGCGCCAGCAGCGTGACCGGTCCCACGATCACGGGGCGCACCGTGAAGCCGTCGGCCCGGGCTTCGGCCACCTGGTCGGCGAAGCGTGCGCTGGAGAGGGCGAAGACGGTCTCCGGCCCGATCTCGGGCACGAGGTAGTGGTAGTTCGTGTCGAACCACTTCGTCATCTCGAGCGGCGCGTTCGAGCCGGCACCGCGCGCGGCGGTGAAGTACGCCGTCGAGGCCGATCGACCCGTCGCGGCCGCGGAGACCGGCGAAGCGCTCGGGGAGGGCGCCGACCGCGGCTGCGGCATCCAGCACCTGGTCGTAGTACGAGAACGTCTCGGGGATCGAGGAGTCGCCGGCGCCGAGACCGAGCCCGGTGAGGCGCGCACGCGTCGCCCGACGGAGGTCGGCGGCGGTCGCCTCCAGTTCCGCCTCGTCGATCGCTCCCGCCCAATGCGCCTCGATCGGCGCGCTTGAGCTCGCGGCGCGGGCCGATGCGCGGGTAGCCCAGGATCGTGCCGGCGGGGAAAGTGCTGCGGTTCTCGGTCATCGTGCGGCCTCCGTCTGAAGGGGGTGGGTGAGCTGAGGACAGTGCAGGGGCACTCCGGCCTCGCGGAGGACCGCGAGCACCGTGTCGTGGTTGTTGAAGGCGTACAGGTGCACGCCGGGGGCGCCGTCTGCGATGACCGCGCGTGCGAGGCCGGCGGCATGGGCCACGCCGACCTCGGCCTGTCCCTCGACGGTCGGCTCGACCTCGAGGGCGATCGCGAGCTCGCTCGGCAGCTCCTCGCCGCTGAGCTCGAGCACACGGCGCAGCCGGGCGGGTGAGGTGATCGGCATGATCCCCGGCAGGATCGGGATCGTCACGCCGGCGTCGCGCGAACGCGCGACGAAGCCCAGGTAGTCGTCGGGGTGGAAGAACAGCTGAGTGATCGCGAGGGTGGCCCCCGCAGCCTCCTTGGCCAGCAGGGCATCGATGTGCTCGCTCGGATGCCGCGACCTCGGGTGACCGTTCGGGAAGGCAGCGACCGCGATCTCGGCCCGCTGCCGGCGATGCACGTGCGCCGCACCCGGAAGGCCGGGGATGCCGGCCTCGGTGTACGGCGCGCGCGCCGCCTGCACCCGATCGATGAGCTGCACGAGCTGCGCCGCGCTCTCGAGGTCTCCGAGGAACGAGTCGTCCTCGTCGGACCCCGCGGGCGGATCGCCGCGCAGTGCGAGGAAGTTCAGGATGCCGGCATCCAGGAATTCGCGGATGAGCGCGGCCGCGCCGACATAGGTGTTGCCGACGCATGTGATGTGCGCCAGCGGCTCGACGGCCGTCTCGCGCCGGATGTAGCGGAGCACGTCCAGCGAGCGGCCGCCCGTGGAGCCCCCCGCGCCGTAGGTCACGGAGATGAACTGGGGTCCGGCGGCCGCGAGCTGCTGGATGGTCTCGTGGAGCGCGGTCTCGCGAGCTTCGGATCGCGGCGGGTAGAGCTCGAAGGAGAACGGCACGCCTCCGCCCGCGCCGGGACGCAGGCGGGCGGGCGAGGCACTCGAATCGGTGCGCATGTGAACTCTTCGGATCGATGGCGGAGGCCGGACGGCCGCGGACAGCGCGCGGTGGCGCAGTGTCATCGCGGGCGGGTGCCGGGCTCGGCTGTCGCTCCTGCCCGGATGGCTCCGGGCGACGATGGATCGAAGTTAGCCGATCGAGCGGGCCGCTGACCGGTCTGTTTCGGAGTGTGTCCGGTTGCATACGCGCAGATGCATATGCCCGTAGGCACTGTCAACCGGGGCTCCAGAGGCACGCGGACCGCGCCTGCGGCGTACCGTGGACTCGTGAGCACGACATCCCCCTACGGCTCGTGGCCGTCTCCCCTGAGTGCCGCGGCGGTGACCGCGGCGACCCCGCGCATCGACGGCGCGCGCTTCGTCGGCGCAGACGTCTGGTGGGGTGAAGGGCTGGCAGACGAAGGGCGGCCGCACCGCCGTGCGGCGGCGCACCGCCGACGGCGAGATCGTCGATGTGCTCCCCGCACCCTGGAACGCGCGTTCCCGCGTGCACGAGTACGGCGGTGGCGCGTGGACGGCGACGGACGAGGGCACCCTGCTCTTCGTCGAGAAGGCCGACCAGTGCGTCTGGGCTCTCGAGCCGGGCGAGGAGCCGCGCGTGCTGACGCCCGCCGACCACGGCATGCGCTTCGGCGGACTCACGTGGCAGGGCGGGAGGCTTCTCGCGGTGCGCGAGACCCACAGCGGCTCGGTCGTTCCCCGCCGCGACATCGTGCAGATCGCACTCGACGGCTCGGGCGTGACATCGCTCGTCGGCGGAAGCGACTTCCTGGCGCATCCCGCCCTGTCGCCCAGCGGCCGCCACCTCGCCTGGATCGCCTGGAACCACCCCGACATGCCGTGGGACCGGTCCGAGCTGCGGGTGGGCCGCCTCGAGGACGGCATCGTCGTCGAGTGGACCACGGTCGCCGGCGGGCAGAGCTCGCCCGTGCAGCCCATCTGGATCGACGACGACGATCTGCTGTACGCGGACGACTCCACGGGTCGATGGAATCTCTGGCACGAGCACCTGTCGGCAGACCTGGAGCGCCACCCGGTCGCCCCCGCGGACGCCGACACCGGCGGCCCGGTGTGGGTGCTCGGCACGCGCTGGTACGCCCGCCTGCAGGACGGCCGCATCGTCGCGGTCCGCACGCACGGCGACGACGAGCTCGTGGTCATTCGAGCCGGACGGCACCGTCTGCGCCGCTGCGCGTTCCGGTCACGTCGGAGAGCTGCGTGGAAGACGTGAGCGGCTCGCGCGTGCTCATCTCGGGCGCCTCGGCCGACTCCCCCAGCGGCTTGTGGGCGATCGACCTCGACCGGCCGCGACGCGGCCGCGCTCATTCACGGCGGACCCCCGCCGTGGGGATCCGAATGGATGCCGCGACCTCGCGCCGTGACGTTCGACGGCCCGAGCGGCCCCGTGCACGCCTACGACTTCCCGCCGACGAACCCGGAGGTGCACGGCTCCCGAGGGCGAACTGCCGCCGTACGTCGTGCTGGTGCACGGCGGTCCGACGGCGCATCGCGGGGGTGCGGCATCCGGTCGCATCGCGTACTTCACCAGTCGCGGCATCGGCGTCCTCGACGTCAACTACGGCGGATCGACCGGATACGGCCGCGCCTACCGCGAGCGACTGCGCGGGCAGTGGGGCGTCGTCGACGTCGAGGACGTCGCCGCGGCCGCGACCGGACTCGCCGACGAGCGGAG
The DNA here is from genome assembly GCA_963792285.1 of uncultured Actinomycetota bacterium. Taxonomy (GTDB): domain Bacteria; phylum Actinomycetota; class Actinomycetes; order Actinomycetales; family Microbacteriaceae; genus Microbacterium. The sequence continues at coordinate 18,915 of CAWBVS010000016.1, forward strand.
CCGCCGATCGCTGCGCGGATCACGATCGCGGGCGGATCGGCGGGCGGCTGGACGGTGCTCGCGTCACTCGTGAACACCGACGCCTTCGCGGCGGGCATGTCCCGCTACGGCGTCGGCGACGCGCGCGCCCTGGCCACCGACACCCACGACTTCGAGGCGCGGTACCTCGACGGGCTGATCGGTCCGCTCCCGGAGGCCGAGCAGCTGTACCTCGAGCGTTCGCCGCTGTCGCATCCGGAGCGGTTCCGCGTTCCGCTCCTGCTCCTGCAGGGCGCGGATGACCCGGTCGTGCCGCCGGCGCAGTCCGAGGCGATCCGCGACGCGCTCGCCGAGCGCGGCATCCCGCACGCGTACATCGTCTACGAGGGCGAAGGGCACGGGTTCCGTCGCGCCGAGAACGTGATCAACGCGCTCGAGACCGAGCTGGCCTTCCTCGGTGCCGTGTTCGGCTTCGACACGCCCGGGGTCGCGCCGCTCAGCCTCGACTGAGGGTCGCGGGCTCAGACCGCGAAGGGCGCCAGTTCGGCTGCCAGACGCTCCGACACGTGCGCGTGCAGCGCCGTGCCGCCCTCCTCGTGGGTCTGCGAGAGGATGTGGCCCGACTCGTGTGCCGCCGAGACGAGGTCGCCGCGGTCGTACGGCACGAGGGCGCGCACCTCGACGGCCGGAAGCGGCAGCGCCGCCTCGATCGCCGCGCGCAGCTGGTCGATGCCCTCGCCGCTGCGCGATGACGCGAACAGCGCACGCGGCTCGAGACCGCGCAGCACCATGCGGGTGTCGTCGTCGACGAGGTCGGCCTTGTTGAACACGACGATCTCGGTGATCTCGCGCGCACCCACGTCGCCGATCACATCGCGCACCGTCTGCAGCTGCGCGGCGGGGTCGGGGTGAGCGGCATCCACGACGTGCACGATGACGTCGGCGTCGCCGACCTCCTCGAGCGTGGAGCGGAACGCCTCGACCAGCTGGTGGGGCAGGTTGCGGACGAAGCCGACCGTGTCGGTGAGCGTGTAGACACGACCATCGGATGCCTCGGCCCGGCGGACCGTCGCATCCAGCGTCGCGAACAGGGCGTTCTCGACGAGCACGCCCGCGCTGGTGAGCCGATTGAGCAGGCTCGACTTGCCGGCGTTCGTGTACCCGGCGATCGCGACCGACGGGATCGTGTTGCGCTTGCGCTCGGCGCGCTTGGCGTCGCGGGCGGGTGCGAAATCGCGGATCTGGCGGCGCAGCAGTGCCATCTTGGTGCGGATGCGGCGGCGATCGAGTTCGATCTTCGTCTCACCGGGGCCGCGCGAGCCCATGCCGGCGCCGCCGGCGCCGACCTGGCCACCGGCCTGACGGCTCATCGAGTCACCCCAGCCGCGCAGGCGCGGGAGCAGGTACTCGAGCTGGGCGAGCTCGACCTGCGCCTTGCCCTCGCGGCTCTTGGCGTGCTGGCTGAAGATGTCGAGGATCACGGTCGTGCGGTCGATGACCTTGACCTTCACCACGTCCTCGAGCGCGCGACGCTGGCTCGGGGCGAGCTCGGTGTCGGCGATCACGGTGTCGGCGCCGAGGGCGGCGACGAGGTCGCGCAGCTCCTGCGCCTTGCCGCGACCGAGGTAGGTCGCCGGGTCGGGGTGCGGCCGGCGCTGCAGCACGCGCGTCGAGCACGACGGCACCGGCCGTCTCGGCGAGCGCGGCGAGCTCGCGCAGCGAGTTCTCGGCGTCCTCCTGCTCGCCCTGCGGGTGCACGCCCACGAGGATGACGTTCTCCAGCCGGAGCTGCCGGTACTCGACCTCGGTGACGTCCTCGAGCTCGGTCGACAGCCCGGGAACGCGGCGCAGCGCGGCGCGCTCCTCGCGGTCCCACTGCTCGCCGTCCGTGTCGCCGCGCGAGGTCGTGGCCTCGTCCTGCAGCGCCTGCGCCGCACCGAAGACGCGCACGCCCGAGTGCGCTTCGGCGCGCTCGAGCACGCGAGCCACCGGGATCGACGACAGCGTCGACCGGTGTCTCGTCCGTACTCGCCGGGGTTGTCGTATCCGTCATGTCTTCCTTCCGGGATGCCCGTAAACTCTACGCCTTGCTCTCGGGCTGCCGCCCGATCCGCGGCCGACCCCTCCCCTCGCGGGGAGCTCCTCCGCTACGCTCGCAAGCATGTCGGGGGACCATTACTTCAGCGCGGCGCCCGCCAGTGCTGAGAATCTTCGCCGTATCCGCGTGCAGCTGGCCGGTTCCGAGGTCGAGGTGACGACCGCGGGCGGCGTGTTCAGCCCGGATCACATCGACTCGGGCACCGCCGTGCTTCTGGCCAATACGCCGCCCCCGCCGCCCGGTGGGCACCTGCTCGATCTGGGCAGCGGATGGGGACCGATCGCACTGTCGCTCGCGATCGAATCTCCGCACGCGACGGTGTGGGCCGTCGACGTGAACGAACGCGCGCTCGACCTCGTCCGGCGCAACGCCGAGGCCCTCGGGCCTCACCAATGTCAACGCGGTGCGACCCGACGATGTTCCCGACGACGTGACGTTCCGCACGATCCGCTCCAATCCGCCGATCCGCGTCGGCAAGCACGAACTGCACGGACTCCTGGAGCGGTGGATCCCCCGCCTCGACGAGCGCTCGGATGCCTGGCTCGTGGTGCAGCGCAATCTCGGGATCGGATTCGCTGCAGCGCTGGCTGGCGGCATCCTTCACCCCGGGCTACAGCGTGCACCGCACGGCGACGGGCCGCGGATTCCGCGTGCTGAAGGTGCGCAAGCACGGCTCGCCGCTCACCGGCGAGATCGCGCTGCCCTGAGCGGCGCCCGGTCAGGCCAGGGACGACTTCGCCCGAGTAGACGAGCGTCGCCGGCCCGGACAGCAGCACGTGCAGATCGCCGCGCACGCGCAGCATCCGCACGCCGAGCGTGCCGCCCGGAACCTCGACGGTCCAGCGATCCGGAGCGGCCTGGCCCGCCCAGTGGCGGACGGCCAGCGCGGCCGCGGCGACGCCTGTTCCGCAGCTGAGGGTCTCCCCGACGCCGCGCTCGAACACCCGCATGCGGATCGAGCCGACGCCTTCGCGCACGAGCGGGTCGCTCGGCACGACGAACTCGATGTTCGCCCCGCGCGGCGGCTCGGGATGCAGCTGCGGCTGCGCCGCCAGATCGAGCGCGTCGAGCTCTTCGGTGTCCGACAGCGCGACGACGATGTGCGGATTGCCGACGTCGATGCCCAGTCCCGGCCGGGGCACGCCCAGGCCGCGCGCGCGCACGAGGACCTCATCGGGCTCGACCCGCCACGAGCCGAGGTCGGCCTCGAAGCCGAGGTCGCTGCGGGTCACCGACTTCACACCCGCTCGCGTGCCGATCAGGACCGGTGCGTCATCGAGCGACGGCCAAGCCGGTGTCGGCGAGGTAGCGGACGAACACGCGGATGCCGTTGCCGCACATCTCGGCCTTCGAGCCGTCGGCGTTGCGGTAGTCCATGAACCACTCGGCTCCGGCTCTGACCGCATCGGCGCCCTCGCCGATCGCCCGCGAACGGACGACGCGGAGGATGCCGTCCGCGCCGATGCCGAAGCGCCGGTCGCACAGCACGGCGACCTGGTCGTCGCTGAGATCGAGCTCGCCGTCCGGGTCGGGGATCACGACGAAGTCGTTGCCGGTTCCGTGGCCCTTGGTGAAGGCGATCGTCTGCGGCATCCCCCCAGCCTATGGGCGAAACCGCGCCGGCCCCGGCCGCGCCGACTCAGTCGGCGATGAGGCGCTTGCCGGTCGTCGTCGTGTCGAACCGCTCGTAGCCGAGCGTGTCGTAGAAGCCCGAGCACGTCGCCGTTGCCGGGGCGCACCATCAGCTGCACCTTCGGGCAGCCGAGTTCGAGCAGCAGCGTCCTCGGCGGCGCTGACCAGCGCGCGGCCGATCCCCTGTCCGCGCCTCATCGGGTCGGACGCGAGGTAGTACAGCCAGCCGCGATGCCCGTCGTAGCCGGCCATCACCGTGCCGATGATCTCGTCGGCATCCGTCGCCACGAGGAACAGCTCGGGCTGCACCGTGAGCTTGCGCTGGATGTCGAGGTGCGGGTTGTTCCAGGACTTCGTGAGACCTGTGGACTGCCACAGGGCGATGACGGACTCGGTGTCTCTCAGCGTGAACGCGCGGATCGATGTCATGGACCCAGTATCCGCTGGAGAGCGACATCTTCGCCCACCGTCGTCCACAGGACGTCGGGATACCGCTTGAACCACGACACCTGGCGACGGGCGTACCTGCGGGTCAGCGCCCGGGTCTCGGCGATCGCCTCGTCCTGCGTCATCGTGCCGGCCAGCTGGGCGAGTGCCTGCGCGTAGCCGATCGCACGACGGGCGGTGACCCCGTGCTCGAGCCCGCGGCTCTTCAGGCGCCTCGACCTCGGCGAGGAGGCCCTCGGACCACATCCGCTCGACACGCGCGTCGAGCCGGGCGACCAGCTCTTCGCGCGGACTCGTGAGGCCGATGACGGTCGATGCGCGCCACCGCACCGGCTCGTCGGGCAGCGCGGCCCCGTGCGTCGCCTCCCCCTGCGCGAGCACCTCGAGCGCGCGCACGATGCGCCGGCCGTTGCGCGGGTCGACGCGCTCGGCGGTGACGGGATCGGCCACGCGGAGTCGCGCGTAGAGCGCGCCCGGGCCCTCTCGCTCGAGGTCGGCCTCGAGCTGCGGCGCGCAGCGCCTCATCGCGCGGCGGGAAGCGGAAGTCGTACAGAACGCTCGACACGTACAGCCCCGACCCGCCGACGAGGATCGCGTGCGCGCCGCGGGCGAGGATGTCGTCGACCGCGGTGCGGGCGGCCTCCTGATACCAGGCGACCGCGGCGTCCTCGGTGACCTCGAGCACGTCGAGCAGATGATGCGGGATGCCGCGCCGCTCGGTCACCGGCAGCTTCGCCGTTCCGATGTCCATGCCGCGGTACAGCTGCATCGCGTCGGCGTTGACGACCTCGGCGGGGCGACCGGCTCGCGCCAGCGCCTCGGCCAGCTGCAGAGACAGCTCGGACTTGCCGGTGCCGGTCGCGCCGACGACGGCGAACAGCCGCGGTGCGTCGTCGGAGCCGCGCCCTACGGGCTCGCTCGAGCTCACTCCCCGACGCGGAGCGTGGGCAGACCGAGCGAGACGGCTCGGGGCGCACCCGCCGCATCGGCAGGAGCCGGAACCGCGCACGACTCGGCGAGCGTGCGATCCCAGGCGTCGCCCGCGCTCGTGCGACGGATCCGCAGCGGCGCGCCGTCCGAATCGGCGAGCAGGTGGAACGGGGCGGCGTGGGTGATCGTGACCGAGACGACGTCTCCGGGGCGGGGGATGTCGCTTCCCGCGGGCACCTCGAAGTGGACGAGGCGATTGTCTTCGGCGCGCCCGGTCAGTCGGTGGGTCTCGGCGTCCTTCTTGCCCTCGCCCATCGAGACGAGCAGCTCGACCTGACGGCCCAGCTGGGCGTGGTTCTCCTCGAGCGAGATCCGCTCCTGGAGGGCGATGAGCCGGTTGTACCGCTCCTGCACGACGGCCTTGGGCACCTGGTCGGGCATCGTCGCGGCGGGAGTGCCCTCGCGGATCGAGTACTGGAAGGTGAACGCGCTGGAGAAGCGGGCCTGCTCGACGACGCGCATCGTCTCTTCGAAGTCCTCGTCGGTCTCGCCGGGGAAGCCGACGATGATGTCGGTCGTGATCGCCGCGTGCGGGATGCGGTCGCGGACCCGGTCGAGGATGCCGAGGAACTTCTCGCTCCGGTACGAGCGGCGCATCGCCTTCAGGACGCGATCGCTGCCGGACTGGAGCGGCATGTGCAGCTGGGGCATGACGGCCGGCGTCTCTGCCATCGCGTCGATCACGTCGTCGGTGAAGGCGGCCGGGTGCGGACTCGTGAAGCGGATGCGCTCGAGTCCGGGGATCTCGCCCGCCGCGCGCAGGAGCTTGCCGAACGCGTGGCGGTCGCCGAACTCGACGCCGTACGAGTTGACGTTCTGACCGAGCAGGGTCACCTCGATCGCGCCGTCGTCCACGAGCAGCCGGATCTCGTTCAGGATGTCGCCGGGGCGACGGTCCTTCTCCTTGCCGCGCAGGCTCGGCACGATGCAGAACGTGCAGGTGTTGTTGCAGCCGACCGAGATCGACACCCAGCCGCTGTAGACGCTGTCGCGCGTGGTGGGCAGGGTGGAGGGGAAGATCTCGAGCGACTCGAGGATCTCGAGCTCGGCCTCGCCGTTGTGCCGCGCACGCTCGAGGAGACTCGGCAGCGACCCCATGTTGTGCGTGCCGAAGACGACGTCGACCCAGGGCGCCTTGTCGAGCACGGCCTGCTTGTCCATCTGGGCCATGCAGCCGCCCACGGCGATCTGCATGCCGTCCTTGCGACGCTTGACGGATGCCAGGTGGCCGAGCGTGCCGTACAGCTTGCCCGCCGCGTTGTCTCTGACGGCGCACGTGTTGATGATGACGACGTCGGCTTCTTCTCCCTGCGGGGCGCGGAGGTAGCCGGCGCTCTCGAGCGAGCCGGAGAGGCGCTCGGAGTCGTGGACGTTCATCTGGCAGCCGAACGTGCGCACTTCGTAGGTGCGGACGTGGCCGTCGGCCGCGAACGCCGCGGGCGAGGGCGCGATCGTCGTCGGCGCTGAGGACGGAGTGGTCATGATGAGTGCCATTCTACGAGCCCCGCCTGGACGCCCGGCACGGCTCGGCTCAGCGGATGCGGCGGCGGATGCGCACGGCGGACAAGATGGTGCACACGACCGTGATGACCAGGAGCACGCCCACGACGAACCACGCCGGTATCGACCAGTCGCCCAGCGTCAGGTCGATGCCGTAGAACGCGCGCAGGGTCTCCTCCGCGCCGGGCGCATCGGCCGTGATCGCCGCGAGCGTCTCATTCGTGAACTCCCTCCGCAGCAGCATCCCCGCCTGTGCGAACGGCAGCGCCGCGACCACGGCCGCGACGGCGTCCGGGAAGGCGCCGATCGGGATGTAGGCGGCGGCGATGAAGCCCAGCACCGTTCCGACGATCGTCGCCAGCCCCGAGAAGGCGCCGTTGGTGCGCACGAATGACACGATGAGCGCCGAAATGGAGGTGAAGGCGACGCACGAGAGCACGACGATGACGACGATTCGTCCGATCGCCGGGAGCGTCAGCCATGTGCCGCGCACCAGTCCGAGGTAGAGGACGCTGATCGCCAGCACCAGGAGGGAGAGGATCACCGCGACGACCACTGCCGACAACAGATAGCCCAGGACGAGCTGTCCACGGCGCAGCGGTGCGACGAGGAAGTCCCGGAACCGACCGGACTGGTCGTCGTCGACGATCACAGCCAGGCCCCCGAGTCCGGTCGTCACGGTCGTGATCAGCACGATGCCCGCGAACATCCAGCTGTCGACGAAGGCGTGCACCTCTTCGGTCGTCGCGCCCGGCAGGGAGTCGGCGAGGTCGGTGGTCTGCAGGTTTCCGAGGAACAGCGTGTAGAGGCCGAACAGGATCACGGCGCCCAGCAGTGAGAAGAACACGTTGAGGCGGTCGCGGAAGAAGATGCGCAGGTTGCGGCCGACGATCGCGAGCACGACTCTCATGCGGCCCCCACCTCTTCGGCCGAGCGTCCGGTGAGCGCGAGGAAGACGTCGTCCATGCGCCCGTGCCGGAACTCGAAGTCGCGGACCCGATCGCCGTGAGCGGCCAGCAGCCGTCGGGCGACGTCGGCGTCGGGGACGCCGATGACCACCGCGGCGCCGTCGCGCTCGGGCTCCGCGCCTGCGGCACGGGCCAGCGCGCTCAGTCCGTCCGGGTCCTCGCTGGTCACGGTGAGGACGCTCCGGCTGTACTTGGCGCGCAGGCTGGCCGGCGTGTCATCCGCGATGATGCGCCCGTCGTCGATGATGCAGACGCGAGCGGCCTCCTCGGTCTCCTCGAGGTAGTGGGTCGTGAGGAAGACGGTGAGGTCGCCTCGCGAGCTGAGTTCGTGCATCGTCCGCCAGACCAGAGCACGACTGGCCGGGTCGAGCCCCGCGGTCGGCTCGTCGAGGAAGAGCACCGCCGGCTCGTGAAGCAGCGCGCGGGCGATGTCGACCCGCCGTTTCTGCCCGCCCGACAGCTTTCCGTAGCGCCTGTCCAAGAACTCGTCGAGGCCGATCAGATCGGAGACCTGCTCGATCTTCGCGTCGAGAGACGTACGCGCGACGCGAGACAGACGCCCGCGCAGAAGCAGATTCTCCCTGACCGTGAGGAGGGGATCCAGCAGGGATTCCTGGAAGACGACGCCGATCGTCTCGCGGACGCGCTCCCCGTCGTGACGGACGTCATGCCCCCGCACGCGCACTTCGCCGGAGTCGAACGGAAGAACGGTGGTGAGACAGCCGATCGTCGTGGACTTGCCGGCGCCGTTGGTGCCGACGAAGGCGAAGACACCGCCGTCGGCGACGGAGAACGAGATGTCGTCGACCGCGACCGTGTCGCGATATCGCTTCGTGAGTCCCTTGACATCGACCGCCATGCCGCTCCCTCATCCGTCCCCCTGGCCTGCGCACACTGGAGCGGGACATCACCAGCCCTGATTCTATGGTCCGGACGGTACGCACCGGCTGCACTCGGCGGCCGGGTCGGCGCGCCGGCAGCCCTTCAGCCCGAGTGATGCTGTGGGGGTCTCGTCGCGCGGGCGGACCGCGCGGCGGTCTCGACCACATCCGCCGCCCGCGCGGCGCCGTCCGTCGCGCGCAGCTGACGTCCGAGCCCGCGCGCCCGTTCCCGCAGCCCCTGGTCGTGCAGCGCCTCATCGACGACACGCCGGATGTCTTCGACCGAATCGTGCGAGCCGAGCCGGATACCGACGCCGGCACGCTCGACCGCTGCCGCGACGGCGGTCTGGTCGCCGAGCGCGGTCATCGGCCGGATGACGAGCGGCACCCCTGCGGTGAGGGCCTTGGTCGTGGTGCCGTGGCCGCCGTGACCGATCACGAGCGCGGTCTGCGACAGCAGGTCGGTGTGCGACAGCTGACGGCGCACGACGACGTTCGGCGGCGTCCGAAGCTCGCTCGGATCGATCGAACCGCCGGTCGTCACGACGACGTCGTCGCTGAGATCGGCCACCGCGTCCACGATCCGCTGGAGGACGCCCAGCATGCCCACGTAATTGATCGTCGACAGGCTCACCAGGATGCGCCGCGATTCGGGATCGGCTTCCGTCGGCGCGGCCTCCCCGGGCCCGAAGATCGGCCCCACGACATGTGCGTTGGCGGGGGCGGCGCGGCGCGCGAGCGCGGGCGTCGATGAGATGACCAACGCGTCGGCGACCTTGAGCGACCGCGTGAGGGAGTAGCCCTTGAGCGCGGAGAGGAGCCCGACCGGTCCTTTCGCGAAGTTCGACACGATGAATTCGTAGAGGGTGTGCACCATCACGATCGTCGGCGTCGCGGAGGAGACGGCGGCGTCGACCGCGGCCGTCAGCAGCACGTCCACGACGACGGCGTCGGGACGATGGCGGGCGATGGCCTCGCGCGCGGCGTCGCCGAATCGACGATCGGTGAACATCTTCGGGTATTTCCAGACGAAGCCCGCAAAGGACGTCCGGGCGCTCGGATCCCAGGCGGGAAGCGCCTCGTAGGCCTCGAAGACCGCTCCGGCTGCGCGCACGCTGTCGGCCTGCTGGGGATGCCCGAGCACCCGCACCTGATGACCCCGCCGGACGAGTTCTGCCGCGAGGCCCAGCGTCGGAGGGACATTGCCGCCGCCGTCCCACGTGATGATCAGGATGCCGCTCATGATGGCTTCCCCCTTCCGCTCCGGGCCATCCGGAGCACGGCCTCGACCATGTCGAGGATGCGGTCCTGGGCGGTGTCGCGGCTGAGTCCGCGATCCCGCCGCAGCAGTTTCCAGGCGTAGACGTCGGTCACCACGACGAGCTGGTCGATCAGCGAATCCTTCGCGGCGACCTCGCCTCCGGGAGCGGCCGCCACGAACTCCGTGACCCACTCCCGGTGCATGCGTCTTCCCTGTGCGGTGATCTGCGCGATGCGCTCGTCGAACGTCTCCTGTGCGAGAAGACGGATGACCGCGTCGCCGCGCGCCTCGTAGTGGTCGAAGAGGGTGGCGATCGCCGTCGGCACATCTGAGGAGACGGGCCGGCGCTCGGCGGAGATGCTCGCGGCACCGTGACGGAGCGACTCGTCGAGCAGCCCGTCGCGGGTGCCGAAGTGGCGCAGTACCGTCTGCACGCTCACACCGGCCCGATCGGCGACGTCCGCGAGCGACACGTCGGCTGTCGCCTTCTCCATCCCCAGCGACACCATCGCGTCGAGGATGGCGACGCGCGTGCGAGACGCCGCTTCGGCACGGGCCTGCTGCCGGTACGGACGCTTGCTCACCGCGCCGGGGCTCCGACTGTTCATGTCACCAGACGTTAACGCCGAAGTGCTTTCGTGTCAACCACTACTAACACGAAATGCAGGTTCCGACCGTCGGCGGGCCGAGCGGTCAGCGGAACTGCACGCCGCCGCTCGAGCGCTGTTCGGTGAGGGCGGTGCGTGCCGCCTGCGACGCGATCGAACCGGAGTAGCCGCGCCGCGCGAGCTGACCCATCAGCCGTCGCATGGCCGTCTCGAGGTCGTAGCTGCGCAGTCCGTGCGCTTTCGAGCGCGCGTACTCGAGCGCGCGGTCGTCATCGTCGTCAGGCAGCGTCGCCAGCGCGGCATCCGCGACGTCACGGGCGATGCCGCGTGCACTGAGCGTCTGGGCGATCGCCCGTCGCCCCTGACCCTTGCGACTCGTACCGGTGTGCAGCAGCTGCTCCGCGAGCACGGAGTCGTCGATCCAGCCGCGGCTCGTGAACCGCTCGATCGTGGCTTCGACGAGGGACGAGTCCACACCGCGCTGGGCGAGGAACGTGCGCGCTTCGCGCTCTGAGAGCGCACTGCGGCGGAGGCGCCGCGTCAGGGCGTCCTCGGCGTCCTCCGCGGCAGCACCGTCGTCCTCGTCGGCCTCATCCGTCGAATCGGACGCGTCGTCGTCGCGGGCGGCGACGTCTGCGAGCGGGACGGCCCAGCGCACCGGCTCTTCTGCGGGGGCGGCGCCGGGCAGGTAGGTGACGGGAGCGAGCCCCGACGATCGAGTCGAGGAGGACCCGCCCCCGTCACCTTCGCGTGAGGTCATCAGGCCGGGCGACGCTTCGCCAGCTCGTCACTGACCGCCTCGACGACCTTCGGCTGACCGATCCCCAGCTTCACCTTGATCTTCGACTCGATGTCGGCGGCGATGTCGGGGTTCTTGAGCAGGAAGTTGCGGGCGTTCTCCTTGCCCTGACCGAGCTGCTCACCCTCGTACGTGTACCACGCACCCGACTTCTTGACGATCTCGTGCTCGACGCCGAAGTCGATCAGGCTGCCCTCGCGGGAGATGCCGGTGCCGTAGAGGATGTCGAACTCGGCCTGCTTGAAGGGCGGCGCCATCTTGTTCTTGACGACCTTGACGCGGGTGCGGTTTCCGACCGCGTCGGTGCCGTCCTTCAGCGTCTCGATGCGACGGATGTCGAGACGCACGGATGCGTAGAACTTCAGCGCCTTGCCGCCGGCGGTGGTCTCGGGGCTTCCGAAGAAGACGCCGATCTTCTCGCGCAGCTGGTTGATGAAGATCATCGTGGTGTTGGTGGTGTTGAGGCCACCGGTGAGCTTGCGCAGCGCCTGCGACATGAGGCGCGCCTGCAGACCGACGTGCGAGTCGCCCATCTCGCCCTCGATCTCGGCCTTCGGCACGAGCGCGGCGACCGAGTCGATCACGATCAGGTCGATGGATCCGGAGCGGATGAGCATGTCGGCGATCTCGAGCGCCTGCTCGCCGGTGTCGGGCTGCGAGACGAGCAGCTCGTCGATGTCGACACCGAGCTTCTGCGCGTACTCGGGGTCGAGCGCGTGCTCCGCGTCGATGAACGCGGCGATGCCGCCCTGCTTCTGCACGTTGGCGATCGCGTGGAGGGTGAGTGTCGTCTTTCCCGACGACTCCGGACCGTAGATCTCCACGATGCGCCCGCGCGGCAGCCCGCCGACGCCGAGCGCGACGTCGAGGGCGATGGAGCCGGTCGGGATCACTTCGACGGGAGCACGCTCGTCGCTGCCCAGTCGCATGACCGAGCCCTTTCCGAACTGCCGGTCGATCTGGGCGAGTGCCGATTCGAGGGCCTTCTCGCGGTTTTCGGGTGAGGGCATGGCGTGCTCCTTATGCTCGCGTTCCGTCGCCTGTAGGCTGTCGCGCTCCACTCCGAGGGCCGGAGGGGATGCTGCGACAAGGCGTGTGGTGTCGTTCGACGTTGTTCACGCTAGGGGTGGGCTCCGACATCGGTCTTCGCTCCTCGCCCGTCGTGTGGACAGACACGTCCTCGACTCCGTTGTGCAGGAGCCTACGCGGAGATCGAACACACGTTCGATACGACACGCCGCGTGCACGCGGCGATGCGAAGGTCAGCGGGACTTCGTCTCCAGGCGCCCCACGCCGTAGCGGCGCTCGAGCGGCACGTCGGTCTCGGCGCACAGCGCCAGCCACACGTCCCGTGCCGGGATGCCGGCATCCAGCGCCTGCACGGCCGTGCGATCACCGACGCTCGACAGGACGAGGTCCACGATCAGCGTGCTGCGCCTGTGGACCGAACTCGTCTCTGACGGCGCGATCGAACTCGCTGCGACGCAAGTCAGCGCAGCGAGAGTTCTGCGTCGACCGAGGCGACCAGATCGTCGGGGACGACGTCCGGGAAGGTCTGGATGCCCTCGAGCACCGAGATGCGGTCTCCGACTTCGCGCATGATGGTCGAGATGGGCACGTCGAGCGCTTCGGCGACCGACGCGAGGATCTCGCTGGAGGCTTCCTTCTGACCGCGCTCGACTTCGCTCAGGTAGCCGAGGGCGACGCTTGCGCGACTCGCGACCTGACGGAGGGTGCGACCCTTCTGCTGCCGGAAGTCACGAAGGACTTCGCCGATTTCTTGTCGTACCAGGATCATGATGGGCCCCCTCCTCACTTCTGATTCCGCCGTATCCGGGTGGATAACAGTACAACACCGGATGAGGTCAATCTAATCCCGCGGGCTGGGGAATGGGTGGGAATCGCCGAATGTAACCGACACGAAACACGTTCTGTTCCCGCCGGTTACGAGCGCCTCAGCGCGTGGCGTCGAGCGCGAGCGCGAGCGCCGCACGCGACGCCTCCGCGCGGATCTGCGCACGGGTGCCCGTCAGCGCGAGCGCCTCGATCGCGCGTCCCGGCCGGGGTCGCCACGGCGATGTACACGGTGCCGACCGGTCTGCCGTCCTGCGCGGTGGGCCCCGCCACGCCGGTCGTCGCGATGCCGACATCCGCCGCGACGCCGTCGACCGCAGCGGCCGCGCGGACGCCTTCCGCCATCTGCCCGGCCACGTCCGGATGCACGGCGCCCTCCGCCGCCAGCAGCGCGGCATCCACCCCCAGGAGGGTCTGCTTCAGAGGCGTCGCGTAGGCGACGACTCCTCCGCGCACGCATCGCAGAGGCCCCGGGAATCGCGACGAGGGTCGAGACCACCAGCCCTCCGGTCAGCGATTCCGCGACGGCCACGGTCCACTGCCGCGCGACCAGGCGGTCCACCAGCGCCGCCGCCAGCGTCTCGGCGGCCGCGTCGTGCGCGGCATCCGTCACGCGGCGCTCCGGCCGCGGCGCGCTCCTCGCACCTCGGTGATGACGTAGTCGATGCCGCTGGCGACCGTGAGGATCACCGCGATCGCCATCGTGACGCCGTTGACCCAGAAGATCCAGTCGCCGACGAGCGGTCCACAGCGGCAGCAGCGCGAGCGAGAGGGCGACCGCCTGTGCGAGGGTCTTGAGCTTGCCCATCCACGCGGCGGCCACGACGTGGTCGCTCGCGACCACGAGCCGATGCACGGTGATGCCGACTTCGCGGATCAGCACGATGATCGTGATCCACCAGGGCAGCTCGCCGAGGATCGACAGACCGATGAACGCGAAGCCGGTGAGGACCTTGTCGGCGATCGGGTCCAGGAGCTTGCCGAGGTCGGTGACGATCTCGTACCGGCGGGCGATCCAGCCGTCGATGCCGTCGGTGGCGATCGCCACGATGAACAGCACCGCCGCCCACCAGCGCAGCGGTCCGTCCGCGCCGCCGTCGACGAGCAGCATCCACAGGAAGACCGGCGCCATGAGGATGCGCACGATCGTGATCGTGTTGGGCAGCTGCCGGGGAACGGCCATCAGTCGCGACCCGTCAGTCCCCAGGCGTCCTCGTCGCCGTCCGCATCCGCCTCGACCACGGGGTAGCCGTCGAACTGGGCATCGACCGGATCGCTGGATGCCGTCACAGGCGCGTCGTCACCGCGGAGGCGCGCGAGCACGTCGGGCAGCTGCTCGACGCTCACCAGCACGTCGCGGGCCTTCGAGCCCTCGGACGGGCCGACGATCTCGCGGGACTCGAGCAGGTCCATGAGGCGTCCGGCCTTCGCGAAGCCGACGCGGAGCTTGCGCTGCAGCATCGAGGTCGAGCCGAACTGGGTCGACACGATGAGCTCGGTCGCCGCCAGCAGGAGCTCGAGGTCGTCGCCGATGTCGGCGTCGATCTCCTTCTTCTCCGCCGCCACCGCGACTTCGCGGTACTCGGGGCGCGCCTGGGCGGTGACGTGCTTGACGACCTTCTCGATCTCGTCCTCGCTGACCCACGCGCCCTGCACGCGGATCGCCTTCGAGGCCCCCATCGGCAGGAACAGCGCATCGCCCTGCCCGATGAGCCGGTCGGCGCCGGGCTGGTCGAGGATGACGCGGGAGTCGGTGACGCTCGTCACCGCGAACGCCAGGCGCGAGGGCACGTTCGCCTTGATGAGACCCGTGACGACGTCGACGGACGGACGCTGCGTGGCCAGGACGAGATGGATGCCGGAGGCCCGGGCGAGCTGCGTGATGCGCACGATCGAGTCCTCGACGTCGCGCGGGGCGACCATCATGAGGTCGGCGAGCTCGTCGACGACCACGAGGAGGTACGGGTAGGGCTTCAGGACGCGCTCGCTGCCGGGAGGCAGCACGACCTCGCCCGCGACGACGGCGCGGTTGAAGTCGTCGATGTGGCGGTAGCCGAACGACGCGAGGTCGTCGTACCGCATGTCCATCTCCTTCACGACCCACTGCAGCGCTTCGGCGGCCTTCTTGGGGTTCGTGATGATCGGCGTGATCAGGTGCGGCACCCCGGCGTAGGAGGTCAGCTCGACGCGCTTCGGGTCGATCAGCACCATGCGCACATCGGAGGGCTTGGCCTGCATCAGCAGGCTCGTGATCATCGAGTTCACGAAGCTCGACTTGCCCGAGCCGGTCGAGCCGGCCACCAGCAGGTGGGGCATCTTCGCGAGGTTCGCCAGGACGTAGCCGCCGCCGACGTCCTTGCCGACGCCGATCGTCATCGGGTGCGTGGCCGCCTGGGCGGCCGGCGAGCGCAGCACGTCGCCCAGCGTGACGATCTCGCGGTCCACGTTCGGGATCTCGACGCCGATCGCGCTCTTGCCCGGGATCGGCGCGAGGATGCGCACCTCGTTGGAGGCCACGGCGTACGCGATGTTGTTCTGCAGGGCGGTGATCCGCTCGACCTTGACGCCGTGACCGACCTCGATCTCGTACTGCGTCACGGTCGGTCCGCGCGAGAAGCCGGTCACGCGCGCATCGACCTGGAACTGCTGCAGCACGCTCGTGATCGCGGCCACCACGGTGTCGTTCGCGGCCGAGCGCGCCTTGTGCGGCGTGCCCGCGGCGAGGGCGTTGACCGACGGCAGGCGGTAGGGCGTGACCGGCGCGTGCCGCGGCCCGTCGCCGCCCAGCCCGGAGAGGCCGGGCAGCACGCCGTCGTCCAGCGGCGTGGCCGTCTCGTCGTCGCGGATGCCGGTCTCGGACTTCTTGGCCGCGCGGGCGCCGCCCGCGAGCACGGCGGGGTCGATGACCTCGGTGAGCGCCTCGGAGGGAAGCGGAGGCGGCACGGTGACCGCCGCCTGCTCGAACCCGCCCTGGACCGCGCCCGGCGCCAGCAGCTCGGTGAGATCCTGCGATCCGATGCCGCCGTCGGCGTCCTTCTCGCGACCGGTCTTGTTGCGCCGCCACCACGGCAGCGAGGGGTCCGTCGTCCGTCGCATCGTCGTCGGCGTCGTCGGCCGCGGCCCTGTCCCGCGGCTCCGGGCGCTCGGCGTCGAACATCCAGGCGTACAGATCGCCGAGCCGCCGGCCGATGCGGTTCGGCGGGGTCTTGGTGAGGATCAGGATGCTGAGCGCCGTGAACACGCCGAGCACGACCCCGGCGCCGATGTCGGTGATCAGCAGCGCCAGGGGCTCGCCGAGCATCCAGCCGAAGACACCGCCGGCCTCGCTCAGCGCGGGCAGGCCCTGCCGGGGCTGCGGGCGTCCGCCGCCGATGTGGCAGAAGCCGGCGATCGACAGGACGAACAGGGTGAACCCGATGCCGATGCGGCCGTTGTCATGGACGGATGCCGGATGCCGGAACAGCCAGCCGGCCAGCAGGAGCAGCAGCACGGGGAGCACGAAGGCGACGCGGCCGACGAGCCCGCCGGCCGTGTAGGCGCTGATGTTCTGCGCGACCTCGTTGCCGATGAAGAACCACTCGTTCACGGCGCCGGCGATCGCCAGCAGCACGATGAGGAACGGCAGTCCGTCGCGGCGCTGGTCCTTCTCGAGGGTCTCCGGGTCCGAAGGCCCGGAACAGTCCCCCGGTGCCGTGCGCGAGACCCATCCAGGCGCGGACGATCAACGGCGGCTTGTCGGTCTCGCCGACGTACCGCTTCGGTGCGGGGGCGGGCTTGCGGGCCCGGGACGACGGGCGCGACGACGATGCGCTCGCGGGCGCGCGACCGTTCTTGGTCGGGCTTGTGCTCCTGGCCATGCCCCCACGCTACGTCGGCGGGGCGTGAAACGCCCGCAACGACGCGGCCCGGCATCCGTTCACGGCGACCGGCCGAGCGCGATTCGTCAGCGCAGACGCTTGACCATCGTGTCGCGGCCGATCCCGCTCTGGGTGACCGCGAAGCCTTCGCTGCGGTACAGCGAGACGGCGAAGTTGCCGCGCTCGACGCTGAGGCTCAGGCGCGCGAAGCCGTCGGCGCGGGCCTGCTGGGTGAGCGCCTGCAGCAGCGTGCGGCCGACGCCGTGCGCGCGCCAGATCGGCCGCACGCCGATGATGAGCTCGGGCACCCCGGTGCCGACGTAGCCGAAGCCGGGATCGCTGCGCGGCAGCACCCGGTACCAGGCCGCGCCGATGGGCTCCCCTGTCGCATCGAGCGCGATGAAGCCCGCGTCGCTCGGGCGCATCCAGCCCGAGACGTAGCGGCTGTGCTCGGGCGCGGTCAGCACCTGATGCTTCGGGCGCGCGGCACCCGGTCGCCAGTTGGCCGCCTCGACGACCATGTCGCCGAGGAACGCGCCGTCGGCTTGGCCGGCCGGACGGACGCTGAAGGATGCCATCGCCCGATTTTACCGGGCTCCTGTTACGCCTCGATGACCAGCGGCACGATCATGGGCCGGCGGCGCAGCTGCTGGTTGACCCAGCGGCCGATCACGCGGCGCACGACCTGCGACAGCGCGTGCGTGTCGCGCACGCCCGGACTGCGCCGCCTCGGCCAGCGCGGCGGCGATCTTCGGCTTGACGCTGTCGAAGACCGTGTCGTCCTCGGCGAAGCCGCGGGCGTGGATCTCCGGCCCCGTGATGATGCGCCCGGTGGCGGCATCCACCACGACGATCACCGAGATGAAGCCCTCTTCGCCGAGGATCCTGCGGTCCTTGAGGTCGGCCTCGGTGATCTCGCCGACGGTCGAGCCGTCGACGTAGACGAAGCCGATGTCGAGCTGGCCGACCACCTTCGCGACGCCGTCCTTCAGGTCGATCACGGTGCCGTTCTCGCCGATGATCGTCCGCTCGGCGGGGACCCCGGAGTCCTGCGCGAGCCTCGCGTTGGCCTGGAGGTGCCGGTACTCGCCGTGCACGGGAAGGACGTTCTTGGGCTTGAGGATGTTGTAGCAGTACAGCAGCTCCCCCGCCGCGGCGTGGCCCGAGACGTGCACCTTGGCGTTGCCCTTGTGCACGACGTTCGCGCCGAGCTTGGTCAGCCCGTCGATCACGCGGTAGATCGCGGTCTCGTTGCCGGGGATGAGGCTCGAGGCGAGGATGACGGTGTCGCCGGCGCCGGGCTCGATCTCGTGGTCGTTGTTGGCCATGCGGCTCAGGACCGCCATCGGCTCGCCCTGCGACCCCGTCGACATGTAGACGATCTTGTCGTCGGGCAGATCCCGCGCCTTCTTGTAGTCGATGAACACGCCCTCGGGCACGTGGAGGTAGCCGAGGTCCTCGGCGATGCCCATGTTGCGCACCATGCTGCGGCCGAGCAGGGCCACGCGCCGACCGTGGGCGGCCGCGGCATCCAGCACCTGCTGCACGCGGTGCACGTGGCTGGAGAAGCTCGCCACGATCACGCGGCGCGGCGCCTTGCCGATCACCTGGTCGAGCACGGGCCCGATGCTGCGCTCGAGGGGCGTGAAGCCGGGCACGTCGGCGTTCGTGGAGTCGACCAGGAACAGGTCGACGCCCTCTTCACCGAGGCGCGCGAACGCGCGGAGGTCGGTCAGCCGGCCGTCGAGCGGCAGCTGGTCCATCTTGAAGTCGCCGGTGGCCAGCACGAGGCCCGCCGGCGTGCGGATCGCGACGGCGAGCGCGTCGGGGATCGAGTGGTTGACCGCGATGAACTCGAGGTCGAACGGGCCGATGCGCTCGTGCTGGCCCTCGGCCACCGTGAGCGTGTAGGCCTTGATCCGGTGCTCCTTGAGCTTCGCCTCGATGAGCGCGAGCGTCAGGCCGGAGCCGATCAGGGGGATGTCCTGCTTGAGGCGTGAGCAGGTACGGCACCGCGCCGATGTGGTCTTCGTGACCGTGCGTGAGCACGACGCCGACGACGTCGTCGAGCCGGTTCTTGATCGGCTCGAAGTCGGGCAGGATCAGGTCGACGCCGGGCTGGTGCTCCTCGGGGAACAGCACGCCGCAGTCGACGATCAGGAGCTTGCCGCCGTACTCGAACACGGTCATGTTGCGGCCGACCTCGCCGAGTCCGCCGAGAGGCGTGACTCGGAGCGTGCCCGCCTCGAGGGCGGGCGGGTCGTAAACGGTGCTGGGCATCAGACACCTTCCTCGGGATGCCGGAGCATCCGCTTTCGCGCGCGCCCCCGCTCAGCGGGTCGCGCGTCGCATCATCTTGTGGTTCCTGAGACCTTCGGCAGGGCGCCGCCGGCGGCGGCGTTGCGGTCGGGGCGGAAGTTGGAGAAGTCGGCGCCGGGCACGTCGCGCACGAGCGCGAGCTCGTCTTCGATCTTGGCGGCCTCCCACTCTTCGGGGCCGACCAGCGGCAGACGCACGCGGGGGCTGGAGATCCGGCCGAGCCCGTGCAGGATGTACTTCGCCGAGACCGTGCCGGGCACGTGCGTCATGACGGCGCGCACGAGCGGTTCGAGCTGCTGGTGCGCGGCCGTCGCGGCGGCGAGGTCACCGCGGTTCACGGCATCCACGATCGCCCGGTAGGGCTGCGGCGGCGATGTTCGCCGTCACGCCGATGAGGCCGGTCGCGCCGATGCGACAGGTGCGGCAGCACGTTCGCGTCGTCGCCCGAGAAGTACATCAGGTCGGTCTGGTTGAGCACGCGGCTGACCTCGCTGAAGTCGCCCTTGGCGTCCTTGATGGCCAGCACGTTCGGGTGCTTGGCGATCCGCAGGATCGTCTCGTACCGGATCGGAACGCCGGTGCGACCGGGGATGTCGTACAGGATCACGGGCAGGTCGGTCGCGTCGGCGACGAGCCGGAAGTGCGTGAGGATGCCCGCCTGAGTGGGCTTGTTGTAGTACGGCGTGACGATCATGATGCCGTCGGCGCCGACCTTCTCGCTCGCCTTGTACAGCTCGATCGCGTGCGCGGTCTCGTTCGAGCCGCCGCCGGTGATGATCTTCGCGCGGCCGGAGGCGACGTCCTTGCCGACCTCGACGAGCCGGATCTTCTCGGCATCCGTCAGCGTGCTCGTCTCACCCGTGGTGCCGGTGACGACGATGCCGTCCGCGCCCGCGGTGATGACGTCGTCCATGTGCTTCTCGACGGCGGGCCAATCGACCTCGCCGTCGGCTGTCATGGGGGTGACGAGCGCGACGAGCACCTGACCGAAGGGATTGCCGGTGTGCGTCATGGCTTCAGGCTATCGGCTCGGTGCGCGCCGGTCATCCGCGGGCGGGTGCCGCCGGGTTGTGTTCCGGCTGCAGGGAGGTCGCCGGCTCAGAGCTCGTTCGGACGACTCAGCGTGCACTTTCGTCACACTCGACCCGACGACCGGCACGCCATGCCGGCGTAGCCGAGCCACGATGGCCCGCTCCACGGTGTGCCACTCGTGCACCACCAGTGCGTAGTCGAAGCGCAGTGTCTCGAAGCCCAGCGCCGCTGCGGCGGCGTCCCGCACCAGATCCTTGTGCCTCAGCGACTCTCCGTCGTGATTCTCACGGCCGTCCACCTCGATGATGAGCACACCGGCTGCGACGAAGTCGACGCGTCCCACGCCGACGATGAAGACCTGGCACTCGAGCGCCACTCCGAGCCTGATCAGCCGGAGACGCAGCATGGATTCCAGGCCGCTGTCCGCGTCGGGCCGCGCAAGATCGACGAGCCAACGCGTTCGCGCGGGGACAGCCCGACGAATCCACTCCCGGTCGGCCCTGGTGAGCATCCCCTTCTTCCAGGCGGACTCGTACGCCGCGAAGAAGACTTCGTCGTCGCAGCAGACGGCCGCCTGCACAAGCGCGAGGGCAACCCGTGCGATGCCGAATGCCGCCCCGCCCGCGTCATGGTGGTCGATGCACGTGCACATCTTGTGGGCGTGCTTGCGCCCTTTGCCGCCGAGCCAGACGTGGAGTCGCTTCGGCTTCTCGAGCACCCACAGCCCGTGAGCGCAGAGTGCCGAGATGCAGGCGACCTCACCGCCGTGACGCGCAGCGTCGAGCACGAACGAGTCCGTCGAGGCCAGCGCGTAGACGCCCTCTCGAAGCCGAAGGACGGCTCCGCCCGCCACAGCCGAGGCGATGTCTCGCTTGGAGGCGCCGGCAGCGAGGAGTCGGCGTCGCCGGATGACCCCGCCGTGGCTGTCGATGAGGTCGATCATCTCTGTCGTTCGCACGGATCGACCCTGTGCGCCGCGTCACACCCGCACCGTCGCCCGACCGGGATCTGGGGACAGGTTGCGGCACCCGCGGGAGGTGCAGGAGGGGCCGGTCGCAGGGTCGACAGCCTGAAATCGTGCACCGTCGGCCTCAGGCGTCACTTCCGCCCCAACGCTCCCGACGACCGGCACCGTATGGCCGGCTGCGCCGCGTCAGCGGCCGCGCTCGCCCACCCTGGCGACCAGGGCGGCCGGCAGCAGCCGCGTCAGCCCGACGATCGCCTTGTACCGCAGCGACGGCACCGAGACCGCCTTGCCGCGGGCCACATCGCGCAGCGACTCGGCGACCACGTCGCGGGCATCGAGCCACATCGCGTCGGGAATGCCCTCCTGACCGGGCGGCAGACCCATCCGCTCGTGGAAGTTCGTGTGGGTGAAGCCCGGGCAGACCGCCGTGACGGTCACGCCGCGACGGCGCGTACCGGCCGTTCGCCCAGCGGCTGAAGCTGATCAGCCAGCCCTTGCAGGCACCGTAGGTCGACCGCGGAATGAAGCCCGCGACCGACGCGATGTTCACGATGCGACCGCTCCGACGCTCGAGCATCGGGCCCAGCGCGGCGTGCATGAGGCGCATCGGCACCTCCACGAGCAGTTGCGAGGTGCCGCACCTCGTCGTCGATGTCGTTGCGCTCGAACGCCAGCGGAAGGCCGAAACCGGCGTTGTTCACGAGCATGTCGATCGGATGCCGGGGGTCGGTGAGCCGGGCCACCACCCGGTCGAGCGGGTGCGTCACGAGCAGGTCGGCGACGAGCACCTCGACCTCGACGCCGTGCTGGGCGACGAGCGTGTCGGCCAGGGCGCGGAGGGCGTCGCGGTCGCGCGCCACGAGGACGAGGTCGGTGCCGCGCGCCGCGAGCTGCCGGGCGTATTCGGCGCCCAGGCCCGAGCTCGCGCCGGTGATCATCGCGGTTCTGGCCATGCGGACGAGCCTACTGACGCCCGCCCGTGACCCGGCCGACCACGCGTGTCGGCAGCACGCGACTCAGCACGACGGCGAGCTTGTACCGCAGCGTCGGCACCGACAGCGCCTTGCCGCGGGCGATGTCGCGCAGCGACGCGGAGACCACCTCGCGCGCATCGAGCCACATCCACGTCGGCAGCCCCATCTCCTGCCGCGGCAGTCCCATCCGCTCGTGGAACCGTGTGCGGGTGAAACCGGGGCAGACCGCCGTCACCGTCACGCCCCGACCGGAGTACCTGCCGTTCGCCCACGCGCTGAAGCTGATGAGCCAGCTCTTGCAGGCGCCGTAGGTCGAGAACGGCACGAACCCGGCGACCGACGCGATGTTCACGATCCGCCCGCTCCCCCGCTGCAGCATCGGCTCGAGCGCGGCATGGGTCAGTCGCATCGGCACTTCGACGAGCAGTCGCAGGTGACGCACCTCGTCGTCGATGTCGTTGCGCGCGAAGTGCAGGTGCACCCCGAAGCCCGCGCTGTTGACGAGCATGTCGACCGGACGGGCGGGGTCGGTCAGCCGGCTCACCACGCGCGCGCAGCTCCCGGTCGACCAGCAGGTCGGCGACGAGCACCTCGACATCGACGCCGTACGCCGCGCGCAGCCGCGCGGCGAGCTCGGCGAGCGCGTCGCGCTCGGGCGAGACGAGCACGAGGTCGGTGCCGCGGGCGGCGAGCTGTCGCGCGTACTCGGCGCCGAGGCCCGAACTGGCACCGGTGATCAGCGCTGTTCTGGCCATGCGACCGACCCTAGGCCGACGCGGTGCGCTCGTAGCGGAGGAATCGATAGCGGATGCCGCTGCGCGAGGTGTGCTCGCCCTCGGACGGATCCGCCTGCGTCACCGCATACGCGGCGGAGTCGATCGCCGGGGCGCGCACGTCGCCCGGGTCGGGCGCGAACCCCGCGGGATGGGCGAGTTCGGTCACCTCGAGCCGGTCGGCATCGTCGATCGTGAGGGCGAAGATCGTGCCGCCGCCGATGACCCAGATCCACTCGGGCTGGTCGGCGGCCGCCAGCGCGAGCGCCTCGGGCACCGAGCCGGCCCGCTCGGCGCCGTCTGCCGACCACTCCGGCTGCCGGGTGATCACGATGTTGCGGCGCCCGGGCAGCGGCCGCCACCGAGGATCGAGCGAGTCCCACGTGCCCCGGCCCATCACGACCGGCGAGCCGAGCGTGATCTCCTTGAAGTGGGCGAGGTCTTCGGGCACGTGCCACGGCATGCCGCCGTCGCGGCCGATCACGGCGTCCTCGGCCTGGGCCCAGATCAGCCCGACCTTCGGAGCACCCGTCATACCGCGACGGCCCCGCGGATCGCGGGATGGTGCTGGTAGCCCTCGACGACGAAGTCGTCGTACCGGTAGTCGAAGATCGAGTCGGGCGTGCGCGTGATGCGCAGGGTCGGCGGGGCGAAGGGCTCGCGCTCGAGCTGCAGCCGCACCTGCTCGACGTGGTTGTCGTAGATGTGGCAGTCACCGCCGGTCCACACGAAGTCGCCGACCTCGAGTCCGGTCTGCTGGGCGACCATGTGGGTCAGCAGCGCGTAGGAGGCGATGTTGAAGGGCACGCCGAGGAACAGGTCGGCGCTGCGCTGGTAGAGCTGGCACGAGAGCCTGCCGTCGGCGACGTAGAACTGGAACAGCGCGTGGCACGGCGCGAGCGCCATGTCGGGGATGTCGGCGGGGTTCCACGCCGAGACGATGAGCCGGCGCGAGTCGGGATTGCGGCGGATCTCGTCGATCACCCCGGCGATCTGGTCGATCGTCTCGCCCGACGGGCGTCGGCCACGACCGCCACTGCACGCCGTAGACCGGACCGAGCTCGCCGTCCGCGTCGGCCCACTCGTCCCAGATCGTCACGCCGTTCTCCTGCAGCCAGGCGACGTTCGACTCGCCGCGCAGGAACCAGAGCAGCTCGTAGGCGATCGACTTCATGTGCACGCGCTTGGTGGTCACGAGCGGAAAGCCCTGCGACAGGTCGAAGCGCAGCTGACGGCCGAACACGCTGCGCGTGCCCGTCCCGGTGCGATCGGTCTTGACGGCGCCGTGCTCCAGCACGTCGCGGAGCAGGTCTTCGTAGGGCGTCGGGATCGTCTCGGACATCGAGTCGATGGTATCCCCCTGCCCCGACGCCGCGGCATTGTTACGCCCAGCGCGTCACAGTGACCGCATCGGTGCACCCATTCAGGCGCAAGCAGTTAGCCTGGGATGCTGTGACCATCGTCAACGCGCTCATCGGCCTCGCCCTGCTTCTCGCGGCGACCATCGCGCTCGGCGTCTTCGTGCAGTGGAGGCAGGGGCGCCCGCGCCGCCACATCCCGCACGAGGTCGTCCAGCCCGGTCGGCTCGGCGCGGAATCGCTCGGGCAGACGGCCACCCTGCTGCAGTTCAGCACCGAGCTCTGCTCGCGCTGCCCCGGCGTGCACCGCACGCTCGCGGCGGTCGCCGACATCGCGGGAGGGCGTCGTGCACCTCGACATCGACGTGACCCATCGTCCCGACATCGCCAAGCACTTCCACGTCCTGCAGACCCCCACGACGCTCGTGCTCGACGCCGACGGCGTCGTGCAGACCCGCTTCGGCGGCGTGCCCAACCGCGAGGTCCTCGAGCTCGAACTGAACCGCCTGACCGGAGAGACCGCTCATGTCTGATCGAACGGATGCCGCCGCCCGGCGGCGCGGCATCGATCCGCGCGGTCCGCGCTTCGCCGCCGGCATCACCGCCCTGCTGCTGCTGATCGACGTCTTCCTCGGGCTGACCACGCCGCTCGGCGCGACCGTCGCCGACCGCGCCGCCGAGCCGGCGTTCCTGCTGCTCCTCGTGATCGCACTGCTGTTCCTGTGGGGCGTCCTGTCGCCGCGGACGGCGCCCTGGGGCGCGCTGTACCGCACGCCTCATCCAGCCGCGCCTGCAGCCGCCGACCGACCTCGAAGACCCGCGGCCGCCGCGGTTCGCGCAGGGCGTCGGCCTGTTCGTCGTGACGATCGGCCTCGTCCTGCATCTGCTCGGCGTGCCGTGGGCGCTGCCGATCGCGGCGGCGGCCGCGTTCGTCGCGGCCTTCCTCAACGCCGTCTTCGGCCTGTGCCTGGGCTGCCAGCTCTACCTGGTCCTGCAGCGCGCCGGCATCGTCGGCCGCGAGCGCCCGGCAGCGGCGTGAGCCGAGCGAACCTCCGGCGATTCGGTCGCGCACCCACAGCGGCGCGATTAGGCTGACCGCGAGGCGCCCGGCGGGCGGGCGCACGTCGACCAGGAGGTTCTGATGACCGTCACGAGCGAAGCCACGACCGTCTGGAAGGGCGGTCTCATCGACGGCTCGGGCAAGGTCACCCTCCAGTCATCGGGCAGCGGCACCTTCGATGTGAACTGGAAGGCGCGCAGCGAAGGCTCGACGTCGGTGACCACTCCCGAAGAGCTCATCGCCGCGGCGCACTCGTCGTGCTTCAACATGGCCTTCTCGCTCGCGCTCGCCGAGAACGGCACTCCCCCGACGTCGATCGACACGACCGCATCCGTCACCTTCACGCCCGGCACCGGCATCACCGGCAGCCACCTGAACGTCAACGCGGTCGTGCCCGGACTCGAGCAGCGAGGACTTCGACCGCATCGCCGCCGACGCGAAGGCGAACTGCCCGGTCTCGCAGGCCCTCGCCGGCATCGAGATCACGCTCGAGGCCACGCTTGCCTGACCCCGACAGTGGCCGCCGAGTCGTCGTCTCCGGCGCATCCGGCCTGATCGGCTCGGCGCTCGTGGACAGCCTGCGCGCCGACGGCATCAGTGTCACGACGCTCGTCCGCCGGCCGCCCGAGAAGGACGACGAGGTGGAGTGGCTCACGGACTCGAGCCCGCTCGACCCCGCCGTGCTGGAGGGCGCGGAGGCGGTCGTCGGCACTCAACGGCGCCACGATCGGCCGCTTCCCGTGGACGGCCAAGTACAAGAACACCCTGCTGTGGTCGCGCATCACGCCGACGCAGGCGCTCGCCCGCGCCGTGCGCGAACTCGGCGATGCGGCGCCGGCCTTCGTGTCGGCATCCGCCGTCGGCTATTACGGCTCGGCACCGGGCGCCGTGCTCACGGAGGACTCGCCGCGGGGTGAGACCTTCCTGGCCGACCTGTGCGGCGAGTGGGAGAGCGCGGCGCTGGCCGCCGGCGACCGGACGCGGGTCGCGCTGCTGCGCACCGCACCGGTCGTGCACCCGCAGGGCGTGCTCAAGCCCCTCATGCTGCTGACCCGGTTCGGCGTGAGCGGCCCGATCGGCCCCGGGACGCAGAAGTGGCCGTGGATCTCGCTCGAGGACGAAGTGCGCGCCATCCGCCACGTCATCGACTCCGACATCTCCGGCCCGGTCAATCTCGTCGGCCCGACCCCGGCGAGCGCCAACGACCTCGGCTTCGCTCTCGCGGTGCGGATGAACCGCCCGTTCCTGCTGCGCGCCCCGGTCTGGGCGATCAGGCTCGTGCTCGGCTCGGACGCGACCGAGGCCCTGCTGACGACCGACGCCGCCGTGCTGCCGACCGTTCTGGAGGCATCGGGGTTCACCTTCACCCACCGGACGGTGGAACAGGCGGTGGATGCCGCGGTGCCGGCGCCCCGCGACTAACCCCGTCGCTCCGCCGTCTCGAGCCGGATCGCCTGCCGCACGGCCTCGCGCGCACGCCGCCGGTCGCCCGACGGCGTCGTACGCGAGCCCGAGCCGGTACCACGCGCGCCAGTCGTCGGGGTGCGCCTCGACGTCGGCCCGGTACGCGGGGAAGACCGCATCCCCGTCCTCGCGCATCACGCGACCGCTCGGGCGCACCGCGACCGATTCGGCGGGCAGACCGCCCTCGGTCTCGAGCCGGCGCCCGAGCGCCTGCGCCCGCACGCCGAACCACAGCTCGCGCCCGAGCGCCCAGGCGGCCAGGATCGGCAGGACGACCAGCGCGACGCCCATCGCGATCGCGATCGGCTCGCCGCTGGTCAGCAGCAGCCAGGCACGCTGCGCGACGAGCACGATGTACAGCGCGAGCAGCACCGCCATGACGGCGACGCCGATGCGTGCGGTCATGCGCCGGTCGCGCGCGCGACCTGGCCGGGCACGCCGCCCTCGTCGACGAGACGCTCCCGCGCCGGTCGCGGCACGCGGATGCCGATGTCGAGGAAGCTGTCGAGCCCGACGATCACCCCGCGCGCGTCGCGCGCGGCGGCCAGGGCCACGCGGATGCCGGGCGCGTAGGCGAGCGCGGGGTCGACGGTGTCGTGGGTGAGGGTGAGCGACTCGCCGGGCCCCGACAGGAGCGACCTCCTGCCGCGCGACGACGCCGGGGCGGCGCAGCGAGTGGATCGGCACGCTCGCGACCTGCTGGCCGCGGGCGCGCTGATCGACGTGCGGCGACTCGACCGGACCGACCTCGGCCCGGGCCGCGGCGATGAGCTCGGCCGTGCGCACCGCGGTGCCGCTGGGCGAATCGACCTTCGTCTCGCGATGCGCCTCGACGATCTCGATCGACGGGAAGAACGGCGCCGCCGCGGCGGCGAGCGCCGAGCCGAGCACGGAGCCGAGCGAGAAGTTCGGGATGAAGACGGCACCGGTGCCGGCGGCATCCACCAGCGGCCGGACGAGCGCGATCCGCTCCGCCGACCAGCCCGAGGTGCCGACGAGCACGTTGATGCCGCGCTCGATCGCCGCCCGCACGACGTCGATCGAGACGGCGGGAGTGGACGCGTCGACCACGAGGTCGGCGCCGTCGAGCTCGGAGAGCTCCGACCGGGACGTCAGCGTCGCCGACGATCTCGAAATCGTCGTCGCCGTCGATCACGTCGCGGATGATGCCGCCCAGCTTGCCTGTGCCGCCGACAATGGCCACGCGCGTCGTCATGGATCCATCGTAGGCGCGGCGCGCGGCTCGCCGACGCGGACCGCCGCGGCGGCTACGCTCGAGCGCATGCCCACGATCACCCCGGTTCCGGTCGACTCCCCCGAGGCCCATGAGCTGCTCACCGACTACTTCGCGATGCGCACCGCGACCTTTCCGGGGCACACCTACACGACCGTCTTCCCCGACCCGTCGGTCTTCGAACCGCCGGCCGGCGTCTTCGTCGTGGTCCGGGACGACGAGGACGCGCCGGTCGGATGCGGCGGCATCCGTCGCATCGACGACGGTCCCCTCGGCCCGCGGTACGAGGTCAAGCACCTGTACCTGCGCCCGGAGACCCGCGGACGCGGCTGGGGCCGGCTCCTCATGGACGACCTCGAGCGACGTGCGGTCGCGCTCGGAGCGGGCGAGCTCGTGCTCGACACGCACCACACGCTGGAGGCGGCGGGCGCGCTGTACGCGGCATCCGGCTTCGAGGCGATCGACCCCTACAACGACAACCCCAACGCGACGCGCTGGTACGGCAAACCGGTCGGCTAGACCGGGTAGACCTCGGGAAGACCCGTGCGCAGCTCGACCGGCAGGTGCGCGAGGTCGTTGTGCGAGAGCAGCGTCCACGGACGGCCCTGCTTCTGCGCGATCACCGTCAGCCCGCAGTGCGCCTGGTTGAGGGTCATCCAGCGCCACTCGGGCGCCTGCAGCACCTCGCGGACGAACCAGCCGATCACGAAGTTGTGCGTGATCAGCAGCTCGTGCACCTCGCCGCTCTTGCGCACGAGGTACTCGCTCGCGGCGTCGGCCATCTGGGCGCTTCCGGCCTCGATCTCGGCTTCGGTCACGCCGCCGAAGAACGGCTCGAACACCGCCGGACGTCGGGCGGTCATGCCGCTCGGCACGCAGTCGAACAGCAGGGCCGACGGCTGCGGCGACAGCGACGGCATCCGCTCGGCGACCGCACGCGCGGTCTGACTCGCCCGCTCGAGCGGCGAGTGCCACACGGCGTCGAACGGCACGCCCGACAGCCGATCGGCCAGGAGCGCGGCCTGCCGTCGGCCGCGCGGCGAGAGCGGTCCGTCGATCAGTCCGTGCTCGGCGTCCTGATGTTCGCCGTGCCGCACGAGATAGATGTAGTGCGTCACGCCAGCTCACTTCGTCGGGGGTTCGGCGCCCGAAGGCACCCACCCAGCCTATGTCACGGTCCGCGGACGGGCCCGGCGACGGGCGCCGGGCGGATCTACTCGGAGGCGCGCGCGATGTCGGCGAGCTGGCTGCGGCTCAGCCGCACGCCGATGCCCTGCACGAGCTCTTCGACGTGATGCGGCGCGTACGCGTTCACGATCGGAGCGGTGACGAGCTTCTGCGCGAGCAGCCAGGCGACGGCGACGGCGGCATCGGGGACGCCGAGGTCGGTGCCGACCGCGTCGAGCGCCCGCAGCGTGCGGCTGCCGCGGCGGTTGATGTTCGCCGCGATCTGCGCGCCGCGCACCGACAGGCCGCCCCGCAGTCGCGTGCGCTGACGGCCGGCGAGGAAGCCGTGCTCGAGGGCGTGCGACGGCGTGACGGCCATGCCCTGCGCGCCCGCGACGAGGCGCAGGTCGGCGTCGAACTCGTGGCGGCGCAGCACGTTGAACGGCACGTCGAGCACCGTGATGCGGGGGTAGCCGGCGGAGACGTAGATGCGCGCCTCGACGAGCTGGGCGGCGGTGAAGCCGGCTGCGCCGAGCGCACGGGCCTTGCCCGACTCGACGAGCCATTCGGCCGTGGCGAGCGTCTCTTCGAGATCGGTGCCGCCCGGTGGCCGCATCGAGGTAGAGCACGTCGATGCGGTCGGTGCGCAGTCGCGTGAGCGACGCCTCGACCGCGCGCACGAGGTTGACCGGGCCGAGACCGGGGTTGTCGGGGTGGCCGCCGATGCGGACCGCGAGGGTGATCTCGTCGCGCAGTCCGCGCGAGTGCAGCCACTGCCCGATGATGTGCTCGCTGCGGCCGCCGGCGAAGCTGTCGGCGGTGTGCAGCGCGTTGCCGCCGCGCTCGACGTAGGCGTCCATGATCTCGTGGCTGGATTCGAGATCGACGTTCCAGCCGAACTCGGCGCCGCCGAGGATGAGCGGGAAGATCTCCGCGCCCGACTCGCCGAGCGCGACGCGCACGCTCTGGCCGAGGGGCGGCCCCTGCACCGGGATCGGTGCGGACGGGTGCACGTTGCCGGGAGCGAGGCACGATCGGCAGGCTCTCCGAAGAGACAGCCGAGCCAACGCCGAATGTAGCCATGGTCCCACCCCCTCACGTCGACTTCGGGTCGAAGCCTCCGTGACTGCGAAGTTTCGCGCCCCCCGGCGCTTCCTTCGAGGTTAGGCCGTAGCGGGGCCGGAGCCGGTCATTCCGGCGACCTGTCGGTAAATATTGGATAACGCTTAGGTCACAAAGGCGCTATGATTCTCCGCCCTGTCCCCCATTCGGAGGACACGGCAGGCGGAAACGCGGATGCCCGCTCCCTCCGCGAGGAGGGAACGGGCATCCGGAGCGATCAGACTCAGGCCTCGGAGGAGCCTTCGGCGCCGGCCGGGACGCAGAGCGCGTCCTGGTCGGCGGCCTCTTCGAGCACGGGCTCGAGCGACAGCTTGCCGCGGTCGTCGATCTTCGTGATCTTCACGAGGATCTTCTGACCGACGCTCAGCACGTCCTCGACGTTCTCGACGCGCTTGCCACCGGCGAGCTTGCGGACCTCGCTGACGTGCAGCAGTCCGTCCTTGCCGGGCAGGAGCGAGATGAACGCGCCGAACGTCGCCAGCTTCACCACGGTGCCGAGGAACTGCTCGCCGACCTCCGGGTTGGTGGGGTTGGCGATCGCGTTGACCTGGGCGCGGGCGGCCTCGGCCGACGGGCCGTCGGTCGCGCCGATGTAGACGGTGCCGTCCTCCTCGATGGAGATCTGCGCTCCGGTCTCGTCCTGGATCGCGTTGATCGTCTTGCCCTTGGGGCCGATGAGCTCGCCGATCTTGTCGACCGGGATCTGGACGCTGATCACGCGGGGCGCGGTCGGTGCCATCTCGTCGGGGCCGTCGATCGCGGCGTTCAGGACGCCGAGGATCGTGAGGCGGGCCTCGTGGGCCTGCTGCAGCGCGGCGGTCAGCACCGACGACGGGATGCCGTCGAGCTTCGTGTCGAGCTGGATCGCGGTGACGAACTCGCTCGTGCCGGCGACCTTGAAGTCCATGTCGCCGAGCGCGTCTTCGGCGCCGAGGATGTCGGTCAGCGCGGCGTAGCGCGTCTGGCCGTCGACCTCGTCGGAGACCAGGCCCATCGCGATGCCGGCGACGGCTGCGCGCAGGGGCACACCGGCGTTGAGCAGCGACAGGGTCGACGCGCACACCGAGCCCATCGACGTCGAGCCGTTGGAGCCGAGAGCCTCGGACACCTGACGGATCGCGTACGGGAACTCCTCGCGGCTGGGCAGCACCGGCACGAGGGCGCGCTCGGCCAGGAAGCCGTGCCCGATCTCGCGACGCTTCGGGCTGCCGACACGGCCGGTCTCACCGGTCGAGTACGGCGGGAAGTTGTAGTGGTGCATGTAGCGCTTGTGCGTCACCGGCGACAGCGAGTCGATCTGCTGCTCCATCTTGAGCATGTTCAGCGTGGTGACACCCAGGATCTGGGTCTCGCCGCGCTGGAAGATCGCCGAACCGTGGACGCGCGGGATGACCTGCACCTCGGCGTCGAGCGGGCGGATGTCGGCCAGGCCGCGACCGTCCATGCGCACACCCTCGGTGAGGATGCGACCGCGCACGATGACCTTCGTGACCGACTTGTACGCCGCGGAGAACTCCAGCGTCGCGACGGCCGGCAGCTCGCCGGCCTCGACGGCGGCGAGCAGCTCGGCCTTGACGGCATCCTTCAGCTCGTCATCGGCGTTCTGACGCTCCTGCTTGTCGGCGATCTGGTAGATCGGGACGAGCTTGTCGTACGCGCGACCGGCGACGAAGTCGTAGGTCTCCTGGCTGTACGGCAGGAAGACCGGGAAGTCCTTGATCGGCTTCGCAGCGGTGTTCGCGACGACGTTCTGCGCGGCGACGAGCTGCTTGATGAAGGGCTTCGAGGCCTCGAGGCCCTCGGCGACGACCTGCTCGTTCGGCTTGACGGCGCCGCCCTTGATGAGGTTCCACGAACCCTCGGTGGCCTCGGCCTCGACCATCATGATCGCGACATCTTCGTTGCCGTCGGCATCGGTGATGACACGGCCGGCGACGATGAGGTCGAACACGGCCTCTTCGAGCTGGGTGACGGTCGGGAACGCGATCCACTGGTCGGCGTTCTCGCCGTGACCGGGGATGAGCGCGAGGCGCACGCCGGCGATCGGACCCGAGAACGGCAGACCCGAGATCTGGGTCGACAGCGACGCGGCGTTGATCGCGAGGGCGTCGTAGAACTCGCCGGGAGCGATCGAGAGGACGGTGACGACGATCTGGACCTCGTTGCGGAGGCCGTCGACGAACGACGGGCGCAGCGGGCGGTCGATGAGACGGCAGACGAGGATCGCCTCGGTGGAGGGGCGACCCTCACGGCGGAAGAACGAGCCGGGGATCTTGCCCGCGGCGTACGAGCGCTCTTCGACGTCGACGGTCAGCGGGAAGAAGTCGAAGCCTTCGCGAGGGTGCTTGCCGGCGCTGGTGGCCGACAGGAGCATCGTCTCCTCGTCGAGGTAGGCGGCGACGGCGCCCTGCGCCTGCTGCGCGAGGCGTCCGGTTTCGAAGCGGACAGTGCGGGTGCCGAAGCGGCCGTTGTCGAGAACGGCTTCTGCGGCGGTGATTTCAGGACCTTCCAAGAGGTCTCTCCTTCTTTGTTTAAACTCGCGACGTCCGTATGACGCGCGAGCGTTCGAAGGAGCAGGAACAGGCAGATTATCGGCGCGCGACAGTCCGTCGCGCTGTACCTGCGCTGGTCACCAGTAGAAGAGCACCCGGCGTGCGTGACGACGGGGAGTCCACCACAGGGGACCAGCTTGCTGCCGGCCTGCTCCGTGTAGCTCGTGTTGAATTGAGCGGATGCCCGAAGGCAACCCGCCCAATCCTATCAGTGGCAGCATCCCGGCTGATCTCTGGCCCGCAGCGAAGGGCCCGCGCCTAGGCTGAGGGCATGAGTACCGAAGACAAGCCCGCGGGCGCGGCATCCGATGAGATGAAGCGCAAGTTCAAAGAAGCGCTCGACAAGAAGAACGCCCAGCAGCGCAACGGCGAGGCGCACCTCGACGGCGAGTCCGTCGTGCACGACGCCCACGGCCCCGCGTCGCAGAAGCGCGAGTTCCGCCGCAAGAGCGGCTGATCGACGCCGGACCGACCGACCTGCACGACGAGAGACGCCCTCGCCCGATGTCGGGCGGGCTCTTCGCCTGTAGCGGCGGCTGTCAGCGGGCGGCGGCGATCTCGCGCTCGCGTGCGCGCTCCTCCTTCGCCTCGGCCTCGGCGACGGCGGCCTCTTCCAGACCCTGCGTGCCGACGGCATCCTTCGAATCCGACATGCCGTCGTGGTCGTCGCCCGACAGCGTCGTCTCGTCGAACGGGCAGCTCGCCGCGCAGCACCTGGCGGACGCGCGGCTCGCGTCGAACTCCTTGACCCAGGTGCCGATCAGGACCGTGGCCACGGCGTTGCCGGTGAAGTTCGTGATCGCGCGGCCCTCGGACATGAAGCGGTCGATTCCGACGATCACGCCGACGCCGTCGACCAGGTCGGGGCGGTACGCCTGCAGTCCGCCGGCGAGCGTCGCGAGCCCGGCACCGGTGACTCCGGCCGCGCCCTTCGAGGCGATGATCATGAACAGCAGCAGGCCGATCTGCTCGCCGATCGACATCGGCATCCCCATGCCCGGAGGCGATGAACAGCGACGCCATCGTGAGGTAGATCGCCGTGCCGTCGAGGTTGAACGAGTAGCCGGTCGGGACCGTGATGCCCACGACGGGCTTGGCGACGCCCAGGTGCTCCATCTTGGCGATGAGGCGCGGCAGCGCCGACTCGGACGAGGACGTGCCGACGATCAGCAGGTACTCGCGGGCCAGGTACTTCATGAGGCTGAAGAGGTTGACCCGCGTCACGACGTAGAGCAGCGTGCCGAGGATGCCGACGATGAAGATCGCGCACGTGATGTAGAACGCGATCATGAGCACGCCGAGGCTGATGATGGCCGCGAAGCCGGTCTTGCCGACGACGGCCGCGATCGCGCCGAACGCGCCGAGCGGCGCGAGCCAGAGGATCATGCCGAGGATGCGGAACACGAGCGCCTGCAGGTTCTTGACCGCGTACATGATCGGCTCGCCCTTGGGGCCCATCTGCTGCAGCGCGAAGCCGACCAGCAGGGCGATGAACAGCACCTGCAGCACGCTCTCGCCGGTGAAGGCCGAGAAGAACGTCGTCGGGATGATGCCGAGGATGAACTCCTGCGTCGTCTTGGCCTCGGTCGTGGAGGCGTCGTAGGTCGAGTTCGTCATGTTCAGGCCCTCACCCGGGTGGATGAGGTTGCCGACGACCAGGCCGATCGCCAGGGCGAAGGTCGTCATGATCATGAAGTACAGCAGCGCCAGGCCGCCGATCTTGCCGACCGTCGCCGCCTTCGCGATCGAGCCGACACCGACCACGATCGTGCAGAAGATGATCGGCGCGATCATCATCTTGATCAGCGCGACGAAGCCCTTGCCGATCGGCTCGAGCGCGATGCCCACCTCCGGCCAGATGAGGCCGATCGTCGCGCCGAGCACGACGGCGATGATGACCGAGACGTACAGCCACGTGTGCTTGTCCCAGGATGTCTTGCCGCGCCGCCAGTTGTAGCCGGGGAGCTTGAACGATTGTGTCTTGGGGATCTGAAGAGCCATCTTCGCCTCCGTTGGGGAATGAAACTTCGTTGTTCTCGGCTGCCGATCCGGCATCCGTCCTGCGAGTACTCTCGGCGACGGATGCCGGATGCCCGCGGTTGTGGTCGTATTGGTCGTGACGGATCGGAACGCGAGGAGGCGTATGGCTGCCAGACCCGGCGCGAGCGCGGCATCGCGGGTGTTCCTCGCCTTCCTCGGTGCCGTGGTCGTCATCACCGCGCTGCTGGTGATCCTCCTGGCGTTCCAGGCGCAGGCGACGGAGCGCGGCTGAAGCCGAAGCGGTCACGCTCGCCGTCGCCCGCACGATCGCCGAGATGCCCGACGTGGCCGCGGCCGTCGACGAGCGGGTCGGACGCGGCGGCGACCGCGGAGCTGCAGCCGATCGCGGAGCGGATCATGGCGGAGACCCCGATCGACTTCGTGACGATCATGACCACCGACGGCATCCGGCTGACCCATCGCGATCCGGCCGAGATCGGCAGGCCCTACCTCGGCACGATCGCGCCGAGCCTGGAAGGGCGGACGCTCACGGAGGAGGCCGTCGGAACGCTCGGCCCGTCGCTGCGCTCGGTCGTGCCGGTGATCGCCGACGGCGAGGTCGTCGCCCTGGTCTCGGCGGGCATCACCCTCGGCAGCGTCGGCAGCGGCGTGCTCCGGCAGGTGCCGTTCGTGATCGCGATCGCCGTCGCCCTGGCCGCGGTCGGGCTGGCGGCCGCCTGGCTCGCCGGGCGGTTCACCCGCAGGATCGCCGGAGACCTTCCGGCCAGCGCCGTGCGCGATGCGGTCTCGTCGTACGAGTCGGTGCGCACGCTCGGCGAGGCGCTGCGCGCGCAGACCCACGAGCACGGCAACCGCATGCACACCGCGGTCGCGCTGCTCGAGCTGGGCCGCACCGACGAGGCGATCGGCATCCTGACCGAGACCTCCCGCCAGAGCCAGGAGCTGGTCGATCAGGTCGCCGCCCGGCGCGAGGGCG
Source organism: uncultured Actinomycetota bacterium (assembly GCA_963792285.1). Taxonomy (GTDB): domain Bacteria; phylum Actinomycetota; class Actinomycetes; order Actinomycetales; family Microbacteriaceae; genus Microbacterium. The sequence goes on from CAWBVS010000016.1 coordinate 54,788, forward strand.
ACCCGACGGTCGGCGCGCTGCTGCTCGGCAAGGCCGCGCAGGCGCGCGAGCGCGGCGTGGACTGGAACGCCGAGATCGACCCGGCCGCCCCGCGCAGCACCCTGAGTCCGGTCGATGCGGTGTCGGTGGTCGGCAACCTCATCGACAACGCGATGGATGCCGCGGCCGCCGGCCCCGCGCCGCGCTGGGTGCGCGTCGTGTTCGCCCCCGCCGCCGGGCGGGGCCCTGGAGATCGCGGTCTCGGATTCGGGCGCGGGAGTGCCGGCCGAACTGCGCGAGCGCATCTTCGAGCACGGCTTCTCGACGAAGCCGGCGGGCGCCGACGGCCGGGGCGTCGGCCTCGCGCTCGTGCGCTCGATCGTGGAGGCGTCCGGCGGCGCCGTCGACGTGACGGCCGACCCCACGACGTTCCAGGTCATCCTGCCCGGGAGGAGCGCATGATCCACGTGCTCCTGGTCGACGACGACGCGCTCACGCTCGAACTGCACCGCAACTACCTCGAGCGCCTCGAGGGCTTCCGCGTGGTCGCCGAGTGCACGGGCGCCCGCGCCGCCGTCTCGGCGATCCTCGAGCGCCCGCCGGCGGACGGCATCGACCTCGTGCTGCTGGACATGACGATGCCCGACGGCACCGGTCTCGACGTGCTGCGGCACGTGCGCGCCCGCGCCGCGGACGTCGACGTCATCGCGGTGACCGGCGTGCGCGACGCCGAGGTCGTGCGGCAGATGGTGGGGCTGGGCGTGGCGCAGTACCTCGTCAAGCCGTTCGCCTTCGCGGTGTTCCGCGACCGGCTCGAGCAGTACCGCGCGTACCGCGAGCGCGCGCGCGAAGCGTCCGGTCCGGCGACGCAGGCCGAGATCGACGCGATGCTCGGCGCCCTGCGGCCGAGCGCGCCCGCCGCGCTCCCGAAGGGACTCGTCCGCCGACACCCTCGAGCGCGTGACGGCCGCCGTGCGCGAGCACGGCCCGCTCTCGGCCGCGGAGGCGGCCGACGCTGCTCGGGCATGTCGCGGGTCGCGGCGCGCCGCTACCTCGAGCACCTCGCCGACGACGGGCGCGCCGACCGCTCGCCGCGCTACGGCACGCCCGGGCGCCCCGAGACCGAGTACCGCTGGCAGCCGTGACGACAGGAGCGACGAGCGATGACAGCGAGGACACGACCGGGTACGACGCGGACTTCCTCGGCGTCGACGGTCGGGATGCCGCTGCCCGCTGGGCGAGCGCGCGCTCGTCGCGCTGCCCTACCTGCGCTTCTCGGTGATCCTCGACACGCGGCCGGCGCCTGGCCGCGGTGACGGGCGTGAACATCGACGGCAGCACGCTGCAGGACCTGCCGCGCACGGGCGACTGGGATCTCGACCCGCGCGTGCCGGCCGCCCAGCAGGCCGGGACCGGCGCTGTACGCCGACAACGACCTCGACCGCGGACACCTCGTGCGTCGCCGCGACCCGGGCTGGGGCACCGCGGCCGAGGCGCGCGCAGCGACCGAGGCGACCTTCGTGTACACGAACGCGGCTCCGCAGGCATCGGTGTTCAACCAGTCGAAGGATCTGTGGGTCGGGCTCGAGGACCACGTGCTGCAGTACGCCGACGCGACCGATCAGCGGGTGTCGGTGTTCACCGGCCCGGTGCTCGACGCCGACGATCCGCCGTACCGCGGCATCCGCATCCCCCGACGATTCTGGAAGGTCGCCGCGTGGGTCTCGACCTCGTCCGGACGGCGAGCCGACGCTGGCCGCCGCCGGATTCGTCCTCGACCAGATCCGAGCTGATCGAGCTCGAGCGCGACCGCCGATCGCGCCGCTGGGGTCGTTCCGCACGTTCCAGGTGCCGATCGCCGACATCGCCGCGCTCGCCGGCATCGACTTCGGCCCGCTCGTCGCCGGCGGACGTCCTGCCGGCGGGGCCGCGGACTCGCCGATCGGTGGACCGAGCTGCGGCGGCCCTCCGACATCCGCCTCTAGCCGGGCAGCACCGGGTACGGCTTCTCGGCCGCGCGGTTCTGGAACTCGAGGATCGCGGGGTTTCGCACCTCACCGTCGCTGATCTCGATCGCGCGCGAGATCGTGTCGCTGGCCTCCCACGCCTGCGGGCCGCGCCATGACGATCGGCAGGAAGCCCAGCAGTGCTTCGCTGATCTCCCAGCTCGCCGAGTTCCACAGGTACGACGGGCTGTGGTCGACGGCGTAGTAGTTGATGTTGCCGCCGACCGTGAACATCGGATCGGCGAAGCTCGTGGGCCGGCCCACTCGAAGGCCATGCCCTCGTCGCACGAGACGTCCACGATGAGGCTGCCCGGGCGGAAGGCGGCCAGATCGGCGGTCTTCAGATACAGCAGCGGCCGGTTCGGGTCCTGCAGCGTGCAGTTGACGACGATGTCGCTCTCGGCCAGGAACGGCGCGAGCGGCACGCGTCCGTCGTCGGTGATGACCTCGCTCAGGTACGGCCCGTCGTCGTGGTCGAACTGGATCATCTGCGCCGCGTGGATCGGCGCGGCCACCGATGCCGTGCGGCGGTTCGTGAGGACGCGGACGTCGTGCACGCCGTGCGCGCGCAGGGCGGTGACCGCGCCGCGCGCGGTGGCGCCGAATCCGATCACGACGGCGGTCAGCCGGCGCCCGTAGTCGCCGGTCGATCCGCACAGCTGCAGGGCGTGCAGCACCGAGCAGTACCCGGCGATCTCGTTGTTCAGGTGGAACACGTGCAGGCCGAACGTGCCGTCGCTGCCCCAGTGGTTCATCGCCTCGAACGCGATCGTCGTCAGCCGCTTGTCGAGGGCGAGCTGGGTCATGACCTCGTCCTGCACCAGGTGCGGCCAGCCCCACAGCACCTGGCCGTCGCGCATGTCGCGGAGGTCCTCGTGCTGCGGCTTGGGCAGCAGCAGCGACGTCGGAGGCCGCGATCAGCTCGGCGCGATCCAGGATGCCGCCGACGAGGGGCCGCAGCTCGTCGTCGGCGACCCCGAACCGCTCGCCGTAGCCGGTCTCCAGCAGCACGCTCGACCGCAGCTCGTCGGGGATCCGGTCGAGGTGACCGGGATGCAGCGGCACTCGTCGCTCGTCGGGCTTGCGCGAGACGCCGACGACGCCGAGGACCAGGGGTGTGCGGGTGGCCATGATGGTCTTCTTCCCTGAGCGGGGGCGCGCGTCAGCAAGCCGGGGGTCTGGGGCGGAGCCCCAGCAGGGGCCGAACCGACTCCGTGGTCTCGACGCTACCAGCCGCTCTTCCCGCTACTCCCCCGCGAGTCCGCCCAGCAGGTGACCGAACGAGCGCCCCTCGCCGAGGTAGCTCGCGGGGTCGAACGGGTCGGCCTCGACCTTCGGTGACCGTCGGGCGATCGCCTCCGCGAGCTCGCGTGCGCCGCGCTCGATCCGCTCGCCGAGCGGGGCGACCTGGTCGCCCGATGCCCCCCAGTCGCTCGACGCCGCGAACACGCCGGTGGAGACCGGCTCGGCGTGGAGGTAGGTGAACAGCGGACGGATCGCGTAGTCGATCGCGAGCGAGTGCCGCGCGGTGCCCGCGTTCGCGCCGATCAGCACCGGCTTCCCGTTCAGCGCGTCGGGATCGAGGATGTCGATGAACGACTTGAACAGGCCCGAGTAGCTCGTCGAGAAGATCGGGGTCACGGCGATGACGGCATCCGCCGAGACGACGGCGTTGACCATCGTCTCGAGCGCCGGCGGCGCGAACCCGGTGAGCAGGTTGTTCGTGATGTCGTGCGCGTAGTCGCGCAGCTCGAACACGTCGACCTGCGCGTCGATGTCGCGCTCTGCGAGGTGCGCGCACGGTGGCCGAGGCCAGGCGGTCGGCCAGGAGGCGCGTGGAGGACGGGTTCGACAGGCCGGCCGAGACGACCGCGATGCGACGCGTGGACATGTCAGGCACCCTTCCGGACGGCGGCGGCACCGAACGAGGACCCGGCCGCGACGGCGGTCTCGCGGTACGGCGAGCCGCCGGTCAGGTTGTCGCCGCGGTTCGCGTTCGGGATCTTCGCCTGCGGAGCCTGGTCGCCGTACTTGGCGGCGACCAGCGCCGCGTGGGTCGGAGCGTCCGGCACCTCGGCCGGGCGGTTCTGCGCGAGCTCCTTGCGCAGCACCGGAACGACCTCGCCACCGAGGATGTCGAGCTGCTCGAGCACGGTCTTCAGCGGGCAGACCCGCGTGGTCCATGAGGAACAGCTGGCGCTGGTAGTCGCCGAAGATGTCGCGCATGCCGGCGTAGCGGTCGATGACCTGCTGCGGGGAGCCGACGGTGAGCGGGGTCATCTCGGTGAAGTCCTCCATCGACGGACCGTGGCCGTAGACGGGCGCGTTGTCGAAGTACGGGCGGAATTCGCGGACGGCGTCCTGCGAGCTGGAGCGCATGAAGACCTGGCCGCCGAGTCCGACGATCGCCTGCTCGGGCGTGCCGTGGCCGTAGTGCGCGAAGCGCTGGCGGTAGAGCGTGATCAGGCGCTGGTAGTGCTCGGAGGGCCAGAAGATGTTGTTCGCGAAGAAGCCGTCGCCGTAGTACGCGGCCTGCTCGGCGATCTCGGGCGTGCGGATCGAGCCGTGCCAGACGAACGGGGGCACGTCATCGAGCGGGCGCGGCGTGGAGGTGAAGCCCTGCAGCGGCGTGCGGAACTTGCCCTCCCAGTCCACGACGTCCTCGCGCCACAGCTTGTGCAGCAGCGCGTAGTTCTCGATCGCGAGGGGAAGGCCCTGGCGGATGTCCTGGCCGAACCACGGGTAGACCGGGCCGGTGTTGCCGCGCCCGAGCATGAGGTCGGTGCGGCCGCCCGAGACGTGCTGCAGCATCGCGTAGTCCTCGGCGATCTTCACCGGGTCGTTCGTGGTGATGAGCGTCGTCGCCGTCGACAGCACGAGGCGCTCGGTCTGCGCGGCGATGTAGGCGAGCGTCGTGGTGGGCGAGGACGACCAGAACGGCGGGTTGTGGTGCTCGCCGAGCGCGAAGACGTCGAGGCCGACCTGCTCCGCGTGCTTTGCGATCGTGATGGTGTTGCGGATCTTCTCGGCCTCGCTGGGCGTGCGGCCGGTGGTCGGGTCCTCGGTGATGTCGCTCACGGTGAAGATGCCGAACTGCATGGCCGGCGCCTTCGATGCGGCTGTGGTGGTGTCGTTCACGATCGCTCTCCGATTCGGGATGCTGGTGCATCCGCTTCTATTCAGTTGAATGTATTCGGTAGAACACCGTCATGACGAATCTATTCCCGGACCCTCCGACTGCGCTGAGCGCGGCGGGTCAGCGCGCCGCGAAGAGGCCGAGCATGTCGCGCACGAGCTGATGAGGGGCGGTCTCGCACGGCGAGTGGCCGGTCTCGTAGACCGCGAGCCGCGCGCCGATGAGGCGCGCATAGGCGGCGTGCTGCTGCGTCGGCCACAGGTCGTGGGCGCCCACGGCGACGAGTTTGGGAATGGGCGCCGCCCTCACGGCGGCGGTGACATCGGGCGTGTGCATCGCGGTGCCGGCGATGTCGTCGACGCTCGCGCGCCGGGTGAGGTCGAACCGGGACTCGCACGAACGCGATGCGCTGCGGCGGCACCTTGTTGAGGTTGTTGCTGATCCCCCAGATCATGAGTGCCGAGGCCCGATGCGGGCTCAGGCGAGTGAGCAGCCAGCCGATCCGCTTGACACCACGGAACACCTGACCCGTCGCGGGCGGCGTCGACAGCAGCGTCAGACTCGCGAACAGCTCGGGACGCTCGGCGAGCGCGAGCTGGGCGACGAGTCCGGCGAACGAGTAGCCGAGCACGTGCGCCGGCGTGCGGCCCGATTCGAGCACGGCGACCAGGTCGTCGATGAAGAGCCGGTAGTCGTACTTCGGGCGCGGCGGGTCGAGGTTCTCGGGTCCGGCCGCGTGCGACTCGAACTGACCCGCCAGATCGATACGACTCGACCCGGTAGCCGGCGTCGGCCAGCAGCGGGAACATGAGCGTGAAGTCCTCCTTGGATCCGGTCACGCCCGGAAGCAGCACCACGCGGCCGCGATGGGCGACGCCGAGCGCCCGGCGGGCCAGGCCACCGCTGGGAGCCGCGAAGACGTCTCGCACCGTTCCGTCGGGGAACACGCGCCAGTCGAGGTCGGGAATCGCCCTGTCGCGCTCGCGTGCTTCGTCGATCGTGGTCATCGCGACGCCGAGACTATCGCGGCCAGGATAGTGTGGCCATCGCCGTCATGACCGAACCATCCCGCGCCGCCGCTGCCGCGGCATCCGCCTCCCCCGGTGCACCGCCGACCGGGTCGACCGGCGTGCCTCGCGCGAAGCGCCGGGTGCCGTTCTGGGACAACGCGCGCTTCGCATGCATCGTCCTGGTGGTGCTCGGTCACGCCGTGCAGCGGCTGACGTACGACTCCGACATCGCGCTGGGCCTGTACCTGCTGATCTACGCGTTCCACATGCCCGCCTTCGCGATCATCTCGGGCTACTTCTCGAAGTCCGATGCGCCGGGCAGGCGCCAGATGGCGCGCGTGATCACCGACATCCTCGTGCCGTACGTGATCTTCGAGGCCCTCTGGACGCTGACGAAGTGGGTCGTCGAGGGCCAGGCGAATCCGAACCTCACCCAGCCGTCCTGGACGCTGTGGTTCCTCCTCGCCCTCGGCATCTTCCGGCTCGTGCTCCCCTACCTGGCCCTGCTGCGGTGGCCGCTGCTGTGGACGGTGCTCATCTCGATCGGCGCGGGGTACCTGCCCAACATCGATTCGACCCTGTCGCTGTCGCGCACCCTCGGACTGCTGCCGTTCTTCGCTCTGGGCTGGTGGCTGCGCGACCGCGACATCGTGGATCGCCTGCGGCTCCTGCGCGACCGCCCGTGGTGGGTGTTCGTCGCGTCCGGCGCCGTGCTGGCGATCGCCGGCTGGTCCGCGTGGTTCTTCATCGACGAGTGGCGGGCGATGAACCTCCGCGAGTGGCTGTTCTACGACCAGAACTACTCCTCGATCGGCGGCACCGACTGGTGGGCGGGCGGCGTCCGCCTCGCACTCATGGCCGTCGCGCTCGTGCTGTCGGCCGCTTTCTTCGCGCTGCTGCCGCGCGGCACCCACTGGTGGACGCACTTCGGCCAGTACACGATGTACGTCTACCTGCTGCACTCCTTCGTGCTCTACCCGTTCCGCGAATCCGGCGTGCTGCGCGACCTCGAGCCCACGTGGATCTGGCTGCCGATCGTGATCGTCGCCTCGGTGCTGATCGCCCTGGGGCTGGCCACCAAGCCGGTGCGGACCCTCTTCCGCCCGCTGGTCGAGCCGCGGCCCGGATGGCTGTTCGCCGACCCGACGCTCGCCGGGCGCGAGGGTCGTCGCTCAGACCCCACCGGGTCGCGGCGCCCTCGCGAACAGCCTCGCACCGCCGCGCCGCGCGCCGACCCGCGCCAGAACGGCTGATCCCTCGGCGCACGCGCTCCCACGTCGCGATCGGCGCGCCGGTCGCGGTAATCCGAGGCAACATATGGGCCGGATGCCGGGACCGGCGCCTATCGTCGGTCCATGGCTGATCTCTCTCTGCCCATCCTCGACCTCTCCCGGCTGGATGCCGGCCCCGATGCGGCCGCTGCCTTCCGCGACGACCTGCGCGCGGCGACCCACGACGTCGGGTTCTTCTACCTGACCGGCACGGGCATCTCCCCCGAGCTCGAACAGCGGCTCCAGCAGGCCGCGCGGGACTTCTTCGCGCTGCCGGAGGCCGACAAGCTCGCGATCGAGAACATCAGGAGTCCGCACTTCCGCGGGTACACCCGCGTGGGCGGCGAGCGCACGCAGGGCCGGGTCGACTGGCGCGAGCAGATCGACATCGGGCCGGAGCGCGCCGTGGTCACCGACCCCGCGGCTGCGGACTACGCCCGCCTGATCGGACCGAACCTCTGGCCGGCCGCGCAGCCCGAGCTTCGCGCGGTCGTCTCCGAGTGGCACGACCACCTGTCGGGCGTCGCGCGCAAGCTGCTGCGGGCCTGGGCGGTGGCGCTGGGCGCCCCCGAGTCGTACTTCGACCAGCACTTCGGGGAGCCGTCGACGCTCATCAAGATCGTCCGCTATCCGGGCAAGGACGATCCGACACCGCAGCAGGGCGTGGGCGCCCACAAGGACTCCGGGGTCCTCACGCTCCTGTGGGTCGAGCCCGGCAAGGGCGGGCTGCAGGTCGAGCGCGACGGCGAGTGGGTGGATGCTCCCCCGGTGCAGGGAGCATTCGTCGTGAACATCGGGGAACTGCTCGAGTACGCGACGCAGGGGTACCTCATCGCGACCAACCACCGGGTGGTCTCGCCGAAGTATCCCGACGATCGCATCTCGGTGCCGTTCTTCTTCAACCCCGAGCTCGACGCACGCCTGCCGATCATCGACCTGCCCGCGCAACTCGCCGCAGAAGCGCGCGGCGTCACGCAGGATCCCGCCAATCCGATCCACGCGCTGTACGGCGAGAACGCGCTCAAGTCGCGGCTGCGGGCGCATCCCGACGTCGCGGCGATCCACCACGCCGATCTGGTCGCCGCGCGAGCGGCGGCATCCGCCTGACTCAGCTGAATCAGCCCAGCAGTTTGGCCTTCGCGGCGGCGAACTCCTCCTCGCTGAGGATGCCGGCATCCTTCAGCGATGCGAGCTTCGTCAGCTCGGCCACGATGTCGGTCCCGCCCGCCGGGGCGGCGGCCGGAGCCGGTGCCGCAGCCGGCTGCGCGTACTGTGCGGCGGCGGCCTGCGCGGCGGCGTCGACCTGCGCCTGCTGCTGAGCGGCCTCGTACGCCTGCTGCTCAGCCTGTCCCTGCGCCTTCTCCTGCTGGTGGCGCTGACACGCTGCCGCTGACTGCGGTCGCGGTGCCGGCGACGACGGCGGTGCGGGCGGCCATTCCGATGAGGCCCGGACGACCCCGTCTTCCTAGAGGCATGATCTTCTCCTTCTCTCGCGCGGCGAGCGCCGCGCGCTGGTCATTCCTGGATCGATATGGGGTTGACGGACACGACCTCGATGTGGAGATCGTCGAACGCGGCGAGAAGACCGAGGAGTCGCGGCTGATCCGATACCCGGCCCACGACACGCGTGAACCCGTCGACGCCGGGCTCGATCGTGAACCCGTCCAGCGCCGCGACCATCTCCGCGGTCATGCGGCCCCGGACCACGACTTCGAAGTCCTGCGGTGTCACGCTGACCTCCTCTCATCGGCGGGATGCGGCATCCACTGCCATACTTGTGCGCGCGGCACGCGGATCCCTCATCCCGCCAGGATGATTCCTCTGCGCACCGCGTCGTGAGTCCTACACATCGATCATGATCAGTGCCCCGCCGCCGCCACCGCACGCCGTCGACCGCCCGCTCCTGCGCGCTCGTCTCGACGGTGCGATGAGTGCGCCATTGACCCTGCTCGTGGCACCGGCGGGTTCGGGCAAGACCGTGCTGCTCACGCAGTGGGCGGCCTCGCGACCGGATCGGCACTTCCTCCTGCTGGAGGTGGACACCGCCGATGACGATCCCGCCCAGTTCCTGCGACGCCTCCTCGCGGGCCTGGCGACCCTGGCCCCCCACGCGCTGGAGCTCGGCCCTCTGCTGACGATCGGAGAGCGCGGGTTCGGGCGCCCGCTCCTGGATTCTCTCGTGGCCTTGCTGGGCGAGGTGCCGGGCACGGTGCTGATCTTCGATGACCTGCACAATCTGTCCAACCGAGCGATCATCGACGATCTGTGGTGGCTGGCGGATCATCTTCCCGCCGACATCCATCTCGTCTTCTCTTCGCGCTCCGACCTGCGGCTCGCCTGGAGCAGGCATCGACTGCGCTACTCCCTGCTCGAGCTGCGGCAGTCGGAGCTCGCGTTCGACGATCGGGTCACCGGCGAGGTGCTGCACCGCATCGCGGGCGCGGCTGCGACGCACGCCACCGTCGCCTCGATCATGGAGAGCACGGAGGGATGGGCCGCCGGTGTCCAGCTCAGCGCGATCGGCCTGCGCAACCACGATGATCCCGAGCAGTTCGCGCGGAGCCTGGCCGGCACGGACCGCTTCATCTCGGACTACCTGAGCGAGGAGGTGCTCTCCGCCCAGACGGAGGAGCGACGCGACCTCCTGCTGCGACTGTCGGCGCTGGATGAGATGTCGTCGGAGCTGGTCGAGGCCGCCCTCGGCGTCCCCGACGGGGCCACCCTCTTCGACGAACTGGTGCGGGATTCGATGTTCGTCGTGCCGGTCGACGGACGGCGGGAGTCCTTCCGCTTCCACCACCTGTTCCGCGATCTTCTCCGCTACCGACTGCGGGCGCGACACCCCGGCGACGAGGCGCGTGTGCTGGTCGCCGCCGCCGACTGGTACGAAGCCCGGGGCGAACTGGGCGCGGCGATCGAGTGCCACCTGCGGGCGCGGTCGTGGGACCGGGCGATGGACCTGATGTTCGCCCACGGTCGCGAGGTCTTCGAGCGCGGCTATGCCGTCTCGATCGCGCGCTGGCTTGCCGTCGTGCCCGAGCAGAACCGGCTCGCGCGTCCGCTGGCGGAGACGATGTACGGCTACACGCTCGCGATCACGGGCGCGGCCGCGCACAGCGAGGACGTCCTGCGGCGGCAAGCCGTGCGAACGGATCTGGATGCGGGACACCTGGTGCTCGTGCACGTCTTCCTCGCGGCGCTGGTCCAGTTCCGTCCCCAACTCTCGGTGTCGCACGCTGCCACCCGCACGGCTGTTCGCATGCTGCGGGACAGCGCCGATGCGGCGATCCCGCAGATCCTGGGCATGACGCATTCCTCACTGCTGTGGACCATGGCGCTCGGCTCGCGCGGCCGTGCGCACTTCCTCGCAGGAGAACTGCGCGAGGCGCGGCGATGGCTGACACGGACGCTCGACTCGCCTGGCACCCAGTACTCGCCGTATCGGATCCACGCCCTCGGGTCGATGGCGCTGCTGGAGGCGTGGTCGGGACGCCTCGACGCTGCCGAGGCGCTGGCGGATGAAGGCCTCGAGCTCGCGCGGGAGGTCGGACTCCTGATCCACCCGGCGCCTGCCGACGCCTACCTCGCGAAGGCTCTCATCGCAATCCACCGGGGTCAGCCGCAGAGCGGTGGACTCGCCCTGCACGAGGGCGGCGTACGAGCGGCATCCAACCAGCGCACCCAGCTGATGTGGGTTGCCCATCTCGAATCCGTCCTCGCCGATGACACCCTCGAGGCGGTGTCGGCAGAGCCCCTGGGGCCCCCACCGCCGATCGTCCAGCGCTCGCTCGATGCTGCGGGACTGCGCGCCAGACGCCTTGCGAACCGCACCGGGTCGCATTCCCCCGAGCAGGGTGACTGGTCGCCGCTGCTGGTCGAGGGCATTTCGTGCGCGCTCACGATGCGCCGCACGGCGGATGCCCGCGAGATGCTCGCGGGGGCATCCTTCGCTCCGCGCGATGACCTGCCGATCGCCACGGTCGAGCACGACATCCTGTCGGCGTGGCTGGCGCACCAGGAGGGCAGGGCGGCCGAGTCCGCCGCGCACCTCGCCGCGGCGCTCGAGCTCGCCGGCACCCACGGGCTGGTCTCGGTCTTCCTCTGGGCCGGGCCGGATGTCATCGCGCTGGTGGAGGCTCTGCCCGGTTCGCGCGACGGTTTCCGGGAGAGGGTGCTGGTGCGGGCGCACGAGCGCTTCCGCCCGGCCGGCGACGAATTGGCCGAGCCCCTGACCGATCGTGAGCGCGAACTGCTCGCCTACCTTCCGACGCGACTGACGAACGCCGAGCTCGCCGCGCAGTTCTACGTGTCCGTGAACACGATCAAGACGCACATGGCCCACATCTACCGCAAGCTGGATGCCGCGAACCGCAGCGCCGCAGTGGCGCGCGCGACCGACCTCGGCCTGCTCTGACGACTCGGGAGCAAGCGAAAGGCCGCCCCACACCTGGGGCGGCCTTCCGGGAAGACGATATGCGCTGGGTTGCGACTAGCGGCGAAGCCCCAGACGCTCGATCAGCGAGCGGTAACGCGCGATGTCGATGTCCTGGAGGTAGCCGAGCAGACGACGGCGCTGACCGACGAGCAGGAACAGCCCACGACGCGAGTGGTGGTCGTGCTTGTGCTCCTTGAGGTGCTCGGTGAGGTCCTTGATGCGCTGCGTCAGCATCGCGACCTGCACCTCGGGGGATCCGGTGTCACCGGGGTGCGTCGCGTACTGTTCGATGATCGCCTTCTTGACGTCAGATTCGAGTGCCATAGATGGGATCCCCTTTCTCCTCATTGCGCGGTGCCCGACGCCTGATGCGCGAGCTCTCTTTATCCGCGGCCGATCGAACGGCAACCTGAAGAGTCTACCAGCAGCCCCGTGACGCGGTTAATCGGCCGGGCGACGGCGGCCCGCGCCGTAGCCGGACGGCCGTCCACCAGCGGATTTCGGACGCGGCATCCGCCCGCTGTTCACGGTGTCGCGCGCCGGGGCTAGAGTCGCCGGGTGCCCATCGACTCCCCCGCCGCAGCCCCGCCGACCCGTGACATCGCGCGGGCAGCGAGCGGCCGCCCGTTCTCGCAGGGGTGGATCACGGTGCAGTTCGTGCTCGCCGGGGTCGTCTGGGGGTCGAGCTTCCTGTTCATGAAGGTCGCGCTGGTCGGCCTCTCCCCCGCGCAGGTCGCCTGGTCGCGCCTGGTTCTGGGCGCGCTCACCCTCGGCCTCTTCGTGGCACTGCGCCGAGACACACTCCCTCGCAGCGTGCGCGTGTGGGCTCACATGACCGTGCTGGCGATCTCGTTCTGCGTCGTGCCGTTCCTGCTCTTCTCCTGGGCCCAGCAGTACGTCACGTCGGGCCTTGCGAGCATCTACAACGCGACGACGCCGATCATGACCGCCGTGATGGCCGGCCTGCTGTTCCGCGTCGAGCGGCTGAAGCTCGTGCAGATCGCCGGCATCCTGGTCGGGATCCTCGGTGTCATGGTCATCATCGCGCCGTGGCAGGGCCTCGATCTGAACCAGAGCCTGATCGCCCAGTTCGCGATCCTCGGCGCAACCGCGTGCTACGGGTTCAGCCTCGCGTACATGCGCAAGTTCGTCTCGAACTCGGGTATGAGCGCGCTGGTGTTCTCGTTCCTCAACATCGGAATCGCAGCGGCCATCATGGCGGTGCTCACGCCGTTCATCGCGCTGACCCCCGTCGCTCTCGATCCGTGGATCATCGCCAGCGTGCTTCTGCTCGGCTGCCTGGGCACCGGAGTCGCCTACATCTGGAACCAGAACACCCTGCGCGCGTGGGGTCCGACCCGCGCCTCGACGGTCACCTACATCACGCCGGTCGTGGGCGTGGCCCTCGGCATCCTCGTCCTCGGCGAGCGCGTGTCGTGGAACGAGCCGGTCGGGGCGATCGTGGTGTTCCTGGGCATCCTGCTCGCGCAGGACCGGCTGCGGCTGCACCGGAGGACCGCGGCCCGGAACGACGAAGAGGGGACGCCGCCCGGCATCCCCTCTTCGCATGCGAACTGATCAGGCCTGGAACGCGCCCTGCAGGTCGAGCGTGATCGTGACGTCCTTGCCGACGAGCACGCCGCCGGTCTCGAGCGCGGCGTTCCACGTCAGACCGAAGTCCTCGCGGTTGATGACCGTCTTGGCGGTCGCGCCGGCCTTGTAGTTGCCCCACGGGTCGGCGCCGAAGCCGCCGAAGTCGAACTCGAACGTGACCGGCTTGGTCGTGTCGCGGATGGTCAGGTCGCCGTCGACGAGCATCTCGCCGTTCTCGACGCGCACACCGGTCGAGACGAAGTCGATCGACGGGTAGGTCTCGACGTCGAAGAAGTCGGCGGAGCGCAGGTGGTTGTCGCGACCCTCGTCCTTCGTGTCGAGCGAGGACGCGTCGACGTGCGCCTCCACCTTGGCCTCGAGCGGGTTCGCGGGGGCGATCAGGGTCGCGCTCTTGATGCCGAAGTGGCCGCGCACCTTCGAGATCATCATGTGGCGGACGGTGAAGCCCACCTCGCTGTGCGACGGGTCGAGCACCCAGGTGCCCGCCTTGTATCCGGGAACGTCGATCGTGGTGGTGTCGGTCATGGTCATCCTTCGAATCGTGGTGATGCCGCCCTGTGCGGCGAGCTCAAGAGAGGCCAACCGCACACCGCCCCGAATCTATTCCCGTGAATGAAAAAAGAAGCGGATGCCGCAGCATCCGCTTCTCTTCTCGTGGTCGGTGGGGCTCAGCCCACCGCGATGAGGTCGATCACGAAGATCAGGGTCTTTCCGCCCAGGAAGTGGCCGCCGGCGGGGCCGTAGGCGAGGTGGGGCGGGATCACCAGTTCGCGACGCCCGCCGACCTTCATGCCGGGGATGCCGTCCTGCCACCCCTGGATCAGGCCGCGGAGCGGGAACTGGATGCTCTCGCCGCGGTTCCAGGAGGAGTCGAACTCCTCACCGGACTCGTACTCGACGCCGGCGTAGTGGACGGTCACGGTGTCGCCGGGCTTGGCCTCGGCACCGTCCCCGACGATCAGGTCGCGGATGACGAGGTCATCGGGTGCAGGGCCCACGGGGGCGTCGATCTCGGGCTTGGTGCGGTCATCTGTCATGAGTCCATCCAACCCGAGCGCCCGTCGCCGGTCAACGCGAGACGAACCCTTGACAGGTCGGCGCCGTCAAGGCACGCTGAGGGCAGGCCAACTCAGCGCCCGGTTGATACGCAGGCATTGCCGCGGCACCGGGCGCTGAGTCTTGACGCGACGCGGATCAATGCGGGGATTTCTACGGCGCGAACATCGCCGCCCGCGCCGCGGTCGTGCGAGCCAGCAGCACGTGCTCGTCCTCGCGGGCATGCGCGTCACGACCGCTGATGGAGCGCTGGCGTGCGGCGGCGAGCGCGGTGGCATCGGCGATGAACTCCTTCATGATCGCCGTGCGATCGCCGCGGAGTCCGCGTGCCCACTCGAGCGCGGCTTTTCGTCCGGCGCCCGTCGCGAGCATGTCCACCTCCTGCGGCGTGAACCAGCCCGCGGTCGCGTAGTCCCCGAGCCGAGAGCGCGTGAGGCGGGCCTCCTCCCGACGCAGCGCGATGATCCCCAGGATGAATCCGACGAACAGCGGCACCTGAAGGGTCAGGTACAGCACGAAGAAGTCGCCGAACACCGCCGAGCCGTTCCAGAGCGCGTGCAGCGTGATCGCCCCGATCATGCCCAGCACCCACGGCCCGACCGCGCGGCCGGGGCTCGCGCCGCGACGCGCCGCCAGCCCGAGGGCGAACCCGGTGACGCTCGTGAACATGACGTGCGCGAACGGCGAGAGGATGCCGCGGACGAAGAACGTCGCCGACACGTCGCCGACGCCGCCCTCGATGAGGCTGATGGCGAAGTACTGGATGTTCTCGGTGAACGCGAACCCGGCGCCGACCAGCGCTCCGTACACGACGCCGTCGATCGGGCCGTCGAACGCCCGCCGCGCCGTCACGAAGATCAGGTAGACGCCGAGCCCCTTCGCGATCTCCTCCACGATCGGCGCCTGCACCACCGCGGAGAACGCATCTCGTGCGAGCGAGTCGTCGGCGCCCAGCACGAGCGTGATCAGGATGTCCACGCCGAGGGTGATGCCGACGGCGGCGACCGCCCCCCAGGCCACGGCGAGCACCAGCAGACCGCGAGGCTCGGGTTCCCAGCGGTCGATGATCCGGACGGCGAACAGCACGGCCGCCAGCGGGACGACCGCCAGCAGCATCCCGATGATCGAGGCGGCCGGGCCGATCGCGCTGAGGAAGTAGCCGATCAGGCCGACCATGATCAGCACGATCACGCCGATGATCCACACCGGAGCCGTCCGGCCGGCCCGCGGCTTCACCGGCACTGCGGCCGGGGAGGCGGGCGCGGGTGCGATCGACGCGCCGGGCGCCATCCGCGGCTGGGCGAGCGCCGAGGCGAACGACGGCGGCGTGAGTGAGGGGCGGGCGGACTGGTTCGGGGCGTCGGGCTGCCCCGGCTCATACGTCATGCGCACAGCATAAGGGTGCGCACAACGCGGCGCGCGGGGCGTGACAGCCCGGTACCGTAGAACAATGCGCTTCGCCCACGTGTCCGTGCCGGGGTTCGCAGACCCCCGCCTCGCCGTGGTGCAGGAAGACTCCGCCCTCATCGTCGAAGACCTCTTCGCCGGAGCGCCCCGGTTCCTGGAGCAGCTCATCGCGGGCGGCGACGAACTGCTCGATCGTGTGCGCGACGCAGCGGCGAGCGCGCAGCCGCGGCATCCGCTGTCCGACGTGACGTACGCGTCTGCGCTGCTGACTCCCCCGGTGATCCTCGCGATCGGCCTGAACTACGCGGCGCACTCGAGCGAGCTGGGCCTGAAGACCGACTCCACGCCGACCGTGTTCGTGCTGTGGCCCAATTCCCTCGCCGGACACGACGCGACCACGACCTGGCCGCGTTCGCTCAGCGAGTCGGTCGACTACGAGGCCGAGCTCGGCGTCATCATCGGCACCCCCGCGAAGGACGTGTCGCCCGAAGAGGCGCTCTCGCACGTGTGGGGCTACACCGTGGTCAACGACATCACCGCACGCGACATCCAGTACTCCGAAGCGCAGTGGTCGCGCTGCAAGTCCTTCGACGGGTTCACGCCGACCGGCCCGTTCGTCGTCACGGCAGACGAGATCGCCGACCCTCAGGACCTGCACATCTGGACCGTGCTGGACGGCCGCACCCTGCAGGACGCCTCGACCGCCCAGATGGTGCGGCCGGTGGCGACACTCATCTCGCACCTGTCGAAGTCGGCGACGCTGCTGCCGGGCACCCTGATCTCCACCGGCAGCCCCGGCGGCGCCGGCTATTCGCGCGACCCCCAGGTGTTCCTGCGCGACCGCTCGACGGTGACGGTCGGGATCGACGGGATCGGCGCCCTCACCACGCACTGCCGCATCCTCGACTGACGCGCCACGCAGCGAAGCCGCCCGCCGCTGCCGGGGCAGCGTGCGGACGGCTTCAGAGCTGACCGAGTCAGGACGACGGGCAGTTGAGCGTCACGGTGACGCCGTCGATCTCGTGCACCCCCGACCCGTACTCGGCGCAGAGACGCGCGAATTCCGCGGCGGCTGCCCCGATGCCGATGATCAGGAAGATGCCCACGATGATGCTGATCACCATCAGGACCGAGCTGATGATGATCGCCGCGAGCGCCCAGCCGTTCTTGTGGCCGGCCTTCCTGCTCTGAACCAGCGCGACGATGCCCAGGATCAGGGCGATGAGCTGGACGAAGAACGACAGGATGAATGCGACGATGCCCATCGTCTTGCCCGGGATCGTCGGAGAGGCCGGTGCGCCGTAGGGCGCCGGCGGAGCCGACGAGTACGACGGCTGAGCCGCCGGTGGCGGCGCGGCGTTGTAGGCCGGCGGCGGAGTCTGGCCGTAGCCGGGCGGTGGGGTGGGAACGTCGGGGTTCTGCGGATCAGACATGCGAGGTCCTTTCGAATGGAAGCGGCCCTCGAACGCTAGCGGCCTTCCGCGGCGGTCGGCAACGACCGACACACCCTCCGCTCAGGGGTGCGTCTCGCCGTCCCGCACGATCGGGATGGCGGCGGTGACGGTCTCGAGGCCCGACAGGCGCGCCGGGGAGAGCTGCTTCATGCACTCTTCGCGGGACATCAGGCCGGCTTCGACCACGAGGTCGGCGACGTTGCGGCCGGTCAGCAGCGCGGTCTTGGCCAGCGCGGCCGCGGCCGCGTACCCGATGAACGGGGTCAGTGCCGTGATGACCCCGACGGATGCCCCGACCATCGCCCCGAGGCGCTCGGTGTTGGCGGTGATGCCGTCGACGCAGTTGACGCGCAGGGTGTGCATCGCCCGGCGCATCCAGGTGATCGACTGGAACAGCGAGTGCGCGATCACCGGCTCGAACGCGTTCAGCTGCAGCTGCCCGCCCTCCACGGCCATCGTCACCGTCATGTCGGCGCCCACGACCGCGAACGCGACCTGGTTGACGACCTCGGGGATCACCGGGTTGACCTTGCCGGGCATGATCGAGGATCCCGCCTGCCGGGCGGGCAGGTTGATCTCGCCGAAGCCGGCCTGCGGGCCCGAGGAGAGAAGCCGCAGGTCGTTGCAGATCTTCGACAGCTTGATGGCGTTGCGCTTGAGCGTCGAGGAGAACGACATGAACGCGCCCGTGTCGCTGGTCGATTCGACCAGGTCGGTCGCGGTGTCCAGGTCCAGCCCGGTGATATCCCGCAGGTGACGCAGAACGGACTTGCCGTACTCGGGGTGCGTGGTGATCCCCGTGCCGATCGCCGTCGCGCCCATGTTGATCTCACACAGCAGGTACGCGTTCTCCTTGAGCCGGTGGTAGTCCTCCCCCAGCGTCGTGGCGAACCCGTTGAACTCCTGCCCCAACGTCATCGGCACGGCATCCTGCAGCTGCGTGCGCCCCACCTTGAGGATGTCGTGGAACTCGACCGCCTTGGCCAGGAACGCCCGACGGAGGAGATCGAGCTCCTCCAGCAGGGTGAGCAGGTCCAGCCCCAGCCCGACCTTGATCGCGGTCGGGTAGACGTCGTTCGTGGACTGGCTGCGGTTCGTGTCGTCGATCGGCGACAGGAACGCGTAGTCGCCCTTCTCCCGACCGGCCAGCTCCAACGCGATGTTGGTGATGACCTCGTTCGCGTTCATGTTCGTCGACGTGCCCGCGCCGCCCTGGATCACGCCGACCACGAACTGATCGTGATACTGCCCGTCGATCACCAGCTGCGAGGCCCGGTCGATCAGATCGGCCTTCTCGGGCTCGAGCGCACCGATGTCGCGATTGGCGCGGGCCGACGCCTGCTTGACCATCGCGAGCCCGCGGACCAGATCCTTGTAGACCGAGATCGGCCGCTTCGAGATCGGGAAGTTCTCCAGCGCCCGCGCGGTATGGATCCCCCAATACGCGTCGGCGGGGATCTCCAGGGATCCCAGGGAATCGGATTCGGTGCGTGTGCGCGTCATTGCGTCCAGAGCCATGTGTGTGTCCTCGTGGGTCGGTCACGGCGATGTGAAGGGATGCTTCGAGCGTACTCGTGCCTCCTCCGGACACGCCCGTACAGTACGGACAACTGCGCGATCCGCGCTGTACACGAGGGCGAGTGCCCGCAGCTTCTCTTCGATCGGAGTGCCTGGGTCAGCGGCCGGGCTTGCGGGAGAACGCCTCGAGCCGTTCCGCCGGCGTGAGGGCCGCCATCTTCTCGACCCATGCCGCGGAGAAGTATTCGCCGGCCTGCGCGTCCACGACGGGCACCACCGCGTGGGTGATCGTCTGGTCGTACACGTGGACGAGGTGGAACGACTGCCCTGCATCCATCCCGTTGACCTCCACCGCAGGTCGCGCGAGGTCCATCGTGTAGCAGGTCGCCGCCGCGACGCTGACGGGGATGCCCGCGAACGTGCCGCTCGTCGAGTAGTGCAGATGGCCCGCGAGGATCGCACGGACGTCACTGCCGGTGAGCACCGCGGCGAGCCGGCCCTGATCGCGCAGCTCGAGGATGTCGAACAGCGGGATGTGCGAGGGAAGCGGAGGGTGATGCATCGCGAGGATCGTCCCGAGCGGCGCCGGAGTGGCGAGCACGTCGCGCAGCCACGTGAGCTGGGCTTCGTCCAGATCGCCGTGATGCCAGCCGGGCACGGTGGTGTCGAGCGCGACCATGCGGAGCCCGCCGAGGTCCCAGACGCCCGTGACGGGGTCTTCGCTCGGCGGGAGATCGAGCAGATCGCGCCGGAGGGCGGGTCGCTCGTCATGATTGCCCGCGACCCAGATCACGGGTGCCCCGAGCCGCTCGGCGACGGGCTCGATCATCTCGCGCAGCGCGCCGGTAGGCGTCGGGCTCGCCGAGGTCGGTCAGGTCGCCCGTGAAGACGATCGCGTCGGGACGGATGCCGAGGCTCTCCACCGCTGCGAGGGTGCGGCGCAGATTCGCCGCCGTGTCGTAATGTCCGCCGAGCGGCACGTTGCCCGCGAGGAGGTGCGTGTCGCTGAGGTGCAGGATCGTGCGCCGCGCGGGCGGGTACTGACCGAACTGCACGGGCGTCGCCGGCCCTCCGCGGCCGGACGCTCCCGGCGACGCGCCGGCAGGGCCAGGAGAGGGTGCGGCGACCATGCCCTCAGCCTACGTGCGCGGTCAGTGGTTGAAGATGATCAGCAGAAGCCCGCCGAGCACCGCGAGCGCGCACATTCCGAACGAGAGGTACGCGCCGACGGCGGCGATCTGTCGCTGCCCCTCGGTGAGAGGGCTCTTGCGGGCGGCCTTCGCCGCAGCCTTGGCCGCGCGCTGGGCGTCCTTGACGGTGATGACGGTGATGGCGTCGGTGAACTCGGCGGGGGTCACCACCGGCACCCGGCCCGCCCGCACGAGGAGGCGCAGGCCCAGGGAGTAGAAGCCGACCACGACGACGGCGGCCAGCAGTGCCGCCAGGAAGACCTGGACGAACGCGATCCAGTCGATCGAGATGGTCACTTCGAGGCCTCCTTGTCGCGGCGGGCTTCGTCTCTCAGGGCTGCGCGCTGACGCCGCGTGGGCGGCGGATTGCGCTTCACCTTGACGGCGGTGCCCGATTCGGCCACTTCGCTCATCGCGTTGGCGGCGGTGACCGCGTTGCGGCGCGACAGCAGGAAGATCGTGAGGATGACCGCGACCGCGAAGATCGCGTCGATCAGGATGCCCCAGCCGCCGAGCCAGGCGACCATGAACGCCATGATCCCACCGACGGCGCCCGCGGCCGGGAGCGTGAAGAGCCAGCCGGTCATGATGCGGCCGGCGGTGCGCCAGCGCACCGACGACCCGCGGCGGCCGAGGCCCGAGCCGATCACCGAGCCGGAAGCGACCTGCGTCGTGGACAGCGCGAAGCCCAGCGCGCTGGAGGCGAGGATCGTGGCGGCCGTCGACGACTCGGCGCTGAAACCCTGAGCGGGCTTGACGTCGGTGAGTCCCTTGCCGAGTGTGCGGATGATCCGCCAGCCGCCCATGTAGGTGCCCAGCGCGATCGTGATCGCGCACGCGAAGATCACCCACGTCTGCGGGTCGGGGTCGGCACTGCTCTGCCACCCGGCGATGATCAGGGTGAGGGTGATCACGCCCATCGTCTTCTGTGCATCGTTCGTGCCGTGGGCGAGCGCGACGAGCGAGGACGTGAAGACCTGGCCCCAGCGGAAGCCGTCGCGGCCGTCGGGCTTCGTGTCGTAGCGGCGGGTGATCGCGTACGCCAGGCGGGTCGCCGCGAAGGCGATGATCCCGGCCGTCACCGGCGCCAGGATCGCGGGCAGGATCACCTTGCTGAGCACCACGCTGTAGTCGATCGCCATCCAGCCCGCGCCGACGATCGTCGCGCCGATCAGTCCGCCGAACAGGGCGTGCGACGAGCTCGAGGGCAGACCGAGCAGCCACGTGAACATGTTCCAGGTGATCGCGCCGATGAGGCCGGCGAAGATCAGCGGGAGGAACGCGTTCGGGTCGATCTGATCCTCGCGGATCAAACCGTTCGAGATGGTCTTGGCCACCTCGGTCGACAGGAATGCGCCGACCAGGTTGAGGATCGCGGCCAGGAGCACGGCGACCTTGGGCTTGAGCGCACCGGTCGCGATGGGCGTCGCCATCGCGTTGGCCGTGTCGTGGAAGCCGTTGGTGAAGTCGAAGAACAGTGCCAGGACGATGACCAGCACGACGATCAGGGTTGCGGTTTCCACCGATTGCTTTCCGTTGAAGATGAAAGAAATGTGGTGCCGACGTGATCGGCGGTGCGAACGAAGAGTTCACCGTTTGTTCAGGCACCGGCAACCGGCCAGAAAGAATCCTTACACCGGCCCTGCGTCCGGTCAACTCAGCGAACGATCGCTCATGCCGAAGGGGTGACGCGATCGCCTCGGTCGAGGGTGTTGAATGAGCCCACGTGCCCCACCTCGTCGGGGCAGAAGTCGGGTGGCAGATGAAGAAGTGGTTCGTCGTACTGATCCTGGGCGCCGCCCAGTTCGTGATGGTGCTGGACAGCACCGTCATGAACGTGTCGATCTCGGCCGTCGTCGATGATCTCGACAGCAGCGTCACCGCGATGCAGAGCGCGATCACCTTCTACACGCTCACCATGGCCGCCACGATGCTCCTCGGCGCCAAGCTCGGCGACATCTGGGGGCGCCGCCGCGCGCTGGTCATCGGCTCCAGCGTGTACGCCGTCGGCTCTCTCATGACCGCGTTCAGCCCCAACATGGCCGTGCTGTTCCTCGGCTGGTCCATCATCGAGGGTCTGGGTGCCGTGCTCGTGATCCCGGCGATCGCCGCGCTCCTGGCCGACAACTACGAAGGACGGGAACGGGTCACCGCCTTCGCGGCGATCGGCGCCGTCTCCGGCGCGGGCGTCGCGGCCGGCCCGCTCATCGGCGGATTCATGACCACGTACTTCAGCTGGCGGTACGTCTTCGTCGGCGAAGTGGTGATCCTGGTGTTCGTCGTGCTGTTCGCCGGCAGGATCGCCGAGAAGGCGGAGCGTCAGAAGATCCGCATCGACGTGCTGAGCGTCCTGCTGTCGGCGTTCGGCCTCGTGGGTGTCGTGTTCGGGATGCTGCAGAGCAAGGTGTGGGGCTGGATCGTGCCGCTGAACTCCCCCGAGATCAACGGCGTCGAGATCGCGCCCCTGGGAATCTCGCTCACCGCATGGTTCATCGTGATCGGCATCGTCCTTCTGGTGCTGTTCTTCGCACGGCAGCGCAGTCTCGTCGCCCGAGGACGCGATCCGCTGCTGCACGCCGACCTGCTGTCGATCCGGCAGCTGCGCAGCGGACTGAGCGTCCTGGGCGGCCAGTACGCGATCATCGCGGGACTGTTCTTCATGGTCCCCGTCTACCTGCAGATGACCCTGGGATTCAACGCGATCGAGACGGGATGGCGCATCTTCCCGCTGTCGATCTCCCTCATCCTCTTCTCGATCTTCGGCACCCGCCTGTCGACGCGGTGGTCCCCGCGCCGCGTCGTGCGCGTGGGCCAGTGGGTCCTCGTCGCCAGCGCGATCCTGCTGCTGACTGCGATCGATCCCGAACTGGCGAGCCCGGCCTTCGGGATCGGCATGTTCTGCGCCGGGGCGGGGCTCGGCCTGCTGGCCTCGCAGCTCGGCAACGTGAACATGTCGTCGGTCACCGCGAAGGACACCAGCGAAGTCGGCGGCCTGCAGGGGGTCTTCCAGAACCTCGGCTCGTCGCTCGGCACGGCGCTGATCGGGTCGATCCTGATCGGCGCCCTCGCGTCGTCGTTCGCGAGCGGTGTCGCCGAGAGCACGCTGCCGGATGCGACACAGGCCATCGTCAACGAGCAGACCGCGGGTGGTGTGGAGATCGTGCCGGCATCCAGCGTCCAGGGCATCGCCGAAGAGGCGGGACTGTCCACCGAAGAGGCCGTCGAGCTCGAAGCGGTCTACATCGAGTCCCAGCTGTCCTCGCTGCGCACCGCGTTCTTCGGCCTGATCGTGCTCGCACTGCTGTCGCTGCTCGTCTCGCGCGGAATCCCGAACGAGGTTCCGCTGCCGAATCCGAAGCGCAAAGGCGAGCCCGTGGGGCCGCCCTCCTCAGACGGCTACCGGCCGCCGCCGCGCCCCTGACCACGTCGGCTAGCGTGGGACGGTGACCACCGACGCAGCATCCGCCACCCCTCCCGTCGCCGCACGCAACCCGATCGTCCGGAGCCATCACGGCGACGACGTCGAGGACGCCTACGAGTGGATCCGCGCCAAGGAGGACGCCGCGGTCATCGCGCACCTCGAAGCCGAGAACGCCTACACGCAGACGCGCACCGCTCACCTCTCGGGCCTGCAGGACGCGATCTTCGATGAGATCAAGGGCCGCACACTCGAGACCGACCTCTCGGTGCCCACGCGCCGCGGCGACTGGTGGTACTACGGTCGCACCGTCGAAGGCAGCCAGTACGGCATCCAGTGCCGCGCGCCGCTGGCATCCCCCGACGACTGGACTCCGCCCGAGCTGTCCCCCGACGTCGCGGTCGACGGCGAGCAGATCCTCCTCGACGGCAACATCGAGGCCGAGGGCCACGACTTCTTCTCGCTCGGCAGCTTCGAGGTGACCACCGACGGCGACCGGATGCTGTACGGCGTCGACGTCGCAGGCGACGAGCGCTACACCGTGCGGGTGCGCGACCTCGTCACGGGCGCGCAGCTGCCCGACGAGATTCCCGGCACGTTCGCCGGTGCGACCTTCTCCCCCGACGGCCGCTTCATCGTCTACACGACCGTCGACGATGCGTGGCGCCCCGACACCGTGTGGCTGCACGAGCTGGGGACACCCGTCGCCGACGACGTGAAGCTCTTCCACGAGCCTGATGAGCGCTTCTGGCTCGGCGCGGGATTCACCCGCAGCGACCGCTACCTCGTGATCGGCATGGGTTCGTCGATCACGTCGGAGGAATGGCTCGTGGATGCCGCGGACCTCCGCTCCGAGCCGCGCCTGGTCTGGCCTCGCACCGAGGGCGTCGAGTACGACTCCTCGCACGCGGTCATCGACGGCGAGGACGTGCTGTTCATCCTCCACAACGACGGCGCTCTCGATTTCGAGCTCGTGCGGGTGTCGGCATCCGACCCCACCGGGCCCCGCGAGGTCGTCGTGCCCCACCGGCCCGGCGAGCGCCTGCTCGGCGTGTCGACCTTCCGCGATTGGGGCGTGCTCGGCTACCGCCGTGGCGGACTCGCCCGGCTCGGGATGCTGGATTACGCGACCGGCGCCGTCTCCGAACTCGCGTTCGACGAGCCGCTGTACTCGGTCGGCTCCGGCGGCAACCCGGAGTGGGCTCCCCCGCTGATCCGCATCGGCTACGGGTCGTTCGTCACCCCCGGAACCGTGTTCGACTACGAGGTCGCGTCGGGCGAGCTGCTGCTGCGCAAGCGCCAGCCGGTGCTGGGCGGCTACGAGCCCGAGGACTACGCGCAGGCGCGCGTCTGGGCCACGGCGCAGGACGGCACGCAGATTCCGATCTCGCTGGTGTGGAAGCGCGCGTTCGGCGACGCCGGCGCCGCACCGCGCGCCCTGCACCTCTACGGCTATGGCTCCTACGAGCACTCGATCGAGCCCGGCTTCTCGGTGCCACGCCTGTCGGAGCTCGACCGCGGCGTGATCTTCGCCGTCGCCCACGTGCGCGGCGGCGGCGAGATGGGGCGGCAGTGGTACGAGGACGGCAAGCTGCTGCACAAGCGCAACACGTTCACCGACTTCGTGGACTGCGCGCTGCACCTGATCGACCAGGGCTACACGACCGCCGACCGCATGGTCGCCGAGGGCGGCTCGGCGGGCGGTCTGCTCATGGGCGCGGTGGCGAACCTCGCGCCGGAGCTGTTCGCCGGCATCCTGGCGGACGTGCCGTTCGTCGACGCGCTCACCTCGATCCTCGATCCGTCGCTCCCGCTCACGGTGATCGAGTGGGACGAGTGGGGCGATCCGCTCCACAACGCCGAGGTGTACGCCTACATGAAGTCCTACTCGCCGTACGAGAACGTGCGGGACGTCGAGTACCCGAGGATCCTCGCGGTGACCTCGCTCAACGACACCCGCGTGCTGTACGTCGAACCGGCGAAGTGGGTCGCGCGCTTGCGCGAGGTCGGCGCGGATGCGCTGCTCAAGTGCGAGATGGTCGCCGGCCACGGCGGCGTGAGCGGCCGCTACAACGCCTGGAAGGAGCGGGCGTTCGAGCTCGCCTGGCTTCTGGACGTCCTCGGCGCCGCCGACGCCTGAGCCGCGGCATCCGCTCGGTCGCTTCTTCGCCGAGACAGGGGCTTGCGCCGAAACCGGGGCGCTCGATGCCCTGCCTCGACGAAGTCCCCTGTCTCGACGGCGTCAGAATGAGCGCGGGTTCGTCGCCAGGGTCGCGAGACCGCGCCGATCCGGTGACCGGACGGGCAAGAGGCCGGCGCCGCGCAGGGCGCGGTCGAGCGGATGGGACGCCATCGTGTCGGCCCAGTCCCACCGGGCGAACGGGTGACCATTCCGCCGCAGACGGTCTTCGCGACGCTTCTCGGCGATGAAGTGGAGCTTCATCGCCTCGGGATCATCGGCGTCGTACTTGCCGTAGCCGTCCGACTCTGCGATGGCGCGGTTGCTCGGAAACAGGAAGTCGACGCGATCCTCCACGCCCTCATACCGGAAGGTGACCTGAGCACGAGGGCGTTCGTAGCCCAGCCATCCGATGACCGCTCTGCTCACGGACTCTCCCGCCGATTCGGCCGCCGGATCGATATTCTGATCGATCCAGTCCAGCTGCCGCACGCCGCGGCGATTCGACTGCTCACGTCCGCGTTCGCCGAGAGGTCGCCCTGCACCTCCCATGCGAACAGCCCGGTCGGCGACACCGAGGGCGAACGCGGGAGGCAGCACCCGACACAGATCCAGTGCCGTGTCGGCCACCGGTGTCACCTGCATCCCGTCACGCTCAATGACGTCACGCTCGTCTCCTGTTCCGTGCACGATCACGTCGCCCTCACGCCACGACGACGCACCCGGACCGAGGAGGTGGATCCACCGGGGCTCGCCGAAGATCGGGAGGTTCTGCACCGTCGCCGCGGACTCCAGGCAGAAGACCGGGGCCGTCCATGTGGCTGCGACGGCACGCACCCGCATCCGATACCGGTCCCACGGCGCCAGCCCACTCCAGGTTGCACGGTCGATGTAGACGCCCGCGCGGATGCGGTGCAGGTGCGAGTCCCGATCGAGACGGCCCAGGGTGCTCGAGCGGTCTCGCACAAGCAGGAGACCGCTCTGCTCGCTCTGACCGCTCTGTCCGTTGTTCGACACAGCTCAGCATCCGCCGACGCAGTCATGAGCTGACGACGACCCCCGACGATCTGTGGACTCAGTACGACTCACTGTGCCCGTGGAGGAACCCGCCAAGCTGAGTTTGCGCGAGGCAGGGGATTCCGTCGAAGCCGGGGCACGTGACGACCCTGCCTCGGCGGAACGCCTTGGTTCGGCGACGGTGGCGTACGCCGCAGTGACGAGGGCGATGACGGATGCCGCGACCCGCGGCATCCGTCAGCCGAAGAGCGCCGCGGCCTCTTCGTAGCGGTACAGCGGCACGGTGTTCAGCTCGCCCAGGGCCTCGGCGAACGGAACCCGCACGATGTCGGTACCGCGGAGGGAGACCATCTGCCCCCAGGCCTGGTCGATGACCGCGTCGGCCGCGTGCAGGCCGAGCCGCGTCGCGAGCACCCGGTCGAAGCCGGACGGCGAACCGCCGCGCTGGATGTGACCGAGCACTGTGGCGCGGGTCTCGATGCCGGTGATGCGCTCGATCTCGGGGGCCAGCACCTCGCTGATGCCGCCGAGGCGCGGGCGGTTGAAGGCGTCGAGGCCCTTGTCGCTGTACGCCTCGTCCATGCCCTTGAGCGTGAAGCCCTCGGAGACGACGACGAGCGGCGCGCGACCGCGATCATGCGCTTTCGAGACCAGCTCGCAGATGTCGTCGATCGTGAGCGGGACCTCGGGGATCAGGATGGCGTGCGCGCCGGCCGCGATGCCCGCATGCAGGGCGATCCAGCCGACGTGGCGGCCCATGACCTCGGCGACCATGCAGCGCTGGTGCGAGTCTCCCGTGGTGCGCAGGCGATCCATCGCCTCGGAGGCGATGTTGATCGCGGTGTCGAAGCCGAACGAGTAGTCGGTCGCGCGCAGGTCGTTGTCGATCGTCTTCGGCACGCCGATCACGTTGATGCCGTCCTTGGCCAGGCGGTCGGCCGCTGCCAGCGTGCCCTCGCCGCCGATCGCGATGATGCCGTCGATTCGGTGCCCGTAGAGCGTCTTGGCGATGTTCTCCGCACCGCCGCGCGAACCCTCGTAGGGGTTGGTGCGGCTCGTTCCGAGGATCGTGCCGCCGACCTTCGACAGCCCCTTCACCTCGTGGCGCGTGAGCGGGAAGAAGTCGCCGTCCACGACGCCGCGCCAGCCGTCGCGGATGCCCACGAACTCCAGGTCGTAGGCCGTGGTGCCCTTGAGCACGACGCCGCGGATGACGGCGTTGAGGCCGGGGCAGTCGCCGCCGCTGGTGAGGATGCCGATCTTCATGCTGTGGTCCTTGCTGTCGGGTGTCGATCGGGCAGCGCTGCCTCCCCCGACCTTACCGTCGAGGACGCGACGCCTGCCAACCCCGACGGGCGAGCGGATGCCGACACCGGCGTCCCGCGGCGGTCCGGGACGCCGAACCCGATCAGTCGGCGCCGAGCGCCTGTCGCACGAGGTGCATGAGTGCCGACAGCTGCACGGAATCGCTCGACTGCGGATCGACGGCCTCGCCGTCGAGCGCGCGCTGGGCCAGGCCCTGCTTCGAGTCGATCAGCTCGGCGATCTTCGTGTCGATCGTGTGCGCGGCGATGATGCGCCACGCGGTGACCGGCTCGTCCTGACCGATGCGGTGCACGCGGTCGATCGCCTGCGTCTGCTCGGCAGCCGTCCACGACAGCTCGGCCAGGACGACGTTCGAGGCCGCCTGCATGTTCACGCCGACGCCCGCCGCCGTCAGCGAGCAGACCGCGATCCCGACGCCCGGATCGTTGTTGAACGCATCGATCGCCTGCTGACGCACCGGGGTGGTCTGGTCGCCGCGCACGGAGATCGTCCGCAGTCCGGCCGCGGCGAAGTGCGCCTCCGCGGCATCCATCACGTCGATGTGCTTCGCGAAGAACACGACCTTGCCGACCGATCGCTGCAGCTGCACGGTGTAGTCCGCCGCCAGCAGGGCCTTGGCCTGACCGATCTTGCGGACCATCGTGAAGACGTTCTCAGAGCCCGTGCCCGCCGCCTTCGACTCGTCGAGCTCGTTCTGCGCGACCAGACGCACGATGTCGGGGTCGACCTCGCCGGGCGCGAGCCCGCGGTCGCCGCGCGCGTCGATGATGCGCTTGTAGCGGTCGGCGAGGCGCGCGCCGAGCTCGCGCTCCGCCTGGCGGATCGAGCGACCGAACTCGTCGTCGAGCTCGACCGGGAGGTCGGCGATGAGCTTGTCGGGGAGGTCGGCGGCGACATCCTTCTTCTTGCGTCGCACGATGCCCATCGAGATGACCGCGTCGCGCGCTTCGGGGTAGAAGGCCTTGTCGGCGGGGGTGAGACCGGTCGCGTCGAGACGCTCCATGAGGAGCGGTCCGGGCTTCTCGCCCGTCGTCCAGCCGAGGAAGCGCCAGATCGCGTCGAAGTCCTCGACGTCGTTGATCAGGGGCGTTCCGGTCAGGGCCAGCAGCAGCGGGTTGCGCACCTGCTCGCGGATGCGGGCGGCCAGGGCGAGCACGTTCTGCGAGCGCTGCGAGCCGAGGTTCTTGATGAAGTGCGCCTCGTCGACGACCATGCCCTTCAGGCCGATCGAGCTGAGCCACGACAGGTGCCGATCGAGGATCTCGTAGTTGACGATGAACACGTCGGCGAACGCGTCGACGTCTTCGCCGTCGCCCGAGATCACGGTCGCGCGTCGCTGCGGCGTCCAGCGTTCGACCTCGCGGGCCCAGTTCATCTTCACGACGTTGGGCACGATGGCCAGCAGCGGGTACGCATCGGCGACGGATGCCGCCAGCACCGACTCCGCGGTCTTGCCCAGGCCCGGCTCGTCGGCGAGCAGGAAGGTGCGGTGCCCCTCGCGCACGGACTCGAGGAAGCGCGACTGGTGCACCATGATCTCGGAGCCCTTCGGCGAGAGCCGATCGAACTCGGGAACCGGAGGCAGCTCCATCGAGGCCTGGCCTCCGCCGGCGCCGGTCTCGAACGCCTTGTACAGCGGGCCCATGAGCTCCCAGCCGTCCAGTCGCCGCCGCGGCGTCTCCTTCGGTGCGCGGGCGGCGAGGTCGGGAGCGAGGAACGGGTTGGCCATCTGACGCGACTCGATCGTCGGCGGCACGACCTGGCGCTCGGCCAGGGCGGCGGGCACGACGTTCGCCGTCTGCGGGGCGACGTCGGTGATGATCAGCTCGTCGGGGGCGAGTTCCGCGCCCGATTCGAGCAGCCAGTCGCGGCGCATGCGCCGGGCGACCGGGCTCGCTGCCTGGTCGACCTCGAGAAGCTGGATGAGCGACGTGTCGCGCGCGGCGGTCTTGGCGAGGATCGTCGCGACGCCGTCCAGGCGCTTGAGCAGCTCCGAGCGGGCGGAGTCGGCCAGCGTCGTGTCGGCCTTCACCCGAGCGCGCTCTTCGCGCACGAGGAACGCGATCACCTGGAACTTCACCCGGTTGGTGGGGCCGAGTTTGCCGCGCTGGGCCTTGGCCTCGACCTCGCGCACCTTGCGGGCGAGGATCGGGATGATGGGGGCCTCGTCGTCGCGCCGCGACGATGAGGGCTTCCTGCGCCGCTGGTTCGTCGAGCCCTGGGCTGATGAGCCCTGGCCTGTCGACTTCTGCGCGGCAGATGCCGTGGTCGGCATGCTCCTCCTGAGCGTGAGTGCCGGAATGCTCCGGCGGTGACCGGTCGGAACCGGCGAGGTCGGCGTGCTCCCGGGGGCGGCAAGGCCGTCACGAACGCGGGACGGGATGTCGTCTCCTCCGGCCGCGGGCACTCGCTTCTGCGAGCTGCGGTGATGTCGGTGACGAGATCCTCGGCTGTCAGTCTAGCGGAATCGCGCCGGATTCAGCCCCAGAGCGTGGCGATGATGTCTTCGGAGTAGCCCTCGGACTCGAAGTTGATCGTCGCGGTGGACACCCACGCGTTGGCGCGCAGCACGTGCGTCTCGGTGAGTTCGACGAGATCGTCGTCCTGAGAGACCATCGTCTGGGTGTACCGGCAGACCGTTCCGCCGTCGATCTCCTCGCACGCGAACCCGGCGTTGCCCAGGGCCTGCGCGATCGCCGCGGACTGCTCCGCGTCGACGATCGACACGTTCGTCGCCAGACCCGTCTCGCTCGGCGCGCCCCAGCTGCAGCGGATCGTCGGGATGCCGGAGGTCAGGATCTCGAGCGCCTCGACGTTCTGGGTGGAGGTCATCGTCACACCCGGGTCGTTCAGCGGGCCCTTCTGCTGCAGCGAGGCGAGCATCTCGGGTGAGTACAGCTGCTCGCACGCGGTGGGCAGCTCGATGCCGTCGCGCCGTCGGCGCCGTCTCGGACGCCGTCGGAGACGGCGCCGACGGCGATGCCGAGGCTGCGGCCGACGGGCTCGCACTCGAGGACGGGCTCGGTACGGGTTCGGGCTGGCATCCGACCAGGCCGAGACACAACACGATCGCCGCCGCGGCGCCGGCGGCGACGCGCGCCGACCGCGCCGGACGCGTGGACGCGATGGACATGGCACCTCCGGGGTCGTGATCCCCGGCGAGGCTACTGCTGGCCTGCGACGCCCTGCTGCCACATCGAAAGCGTGGCGGGATCGTCGGTCACGATACCGTCCACACCGAGCGCGGTGACCTCATCCCACTGCGTGTCGCTGTTGAGCGTGTAGACGACCACGCGGATGCCGGCCGCGTGAAGCTCGTCGACGACCTCGGGCCGCTCCAGAACCGCCCGGCGGTCGACGATGAGCCCTCTCACGGCTGCCTCCGTGGCCGCCCGGACGACGTCTTCGGGCAGGTGCCGGAGGATGAACAGTCGCGGCAGCACGGTCGAGGCCGCCCCTGCCATCGCGAGGGTGCGCGCATCGAAGCTCGACACCGCGACGCGCCGCTCCAGGCCGCGCGCGGTCAGCTCGGCGACCGCGGACTCCACCGCCGCGGCATCCCACTCGCCCTTCAGCTCGATGAGGGCGCGATGCCCCGACGCGTCCAGCACGTCGAGGAATTCCGCGAAGGTCGGCACGCGTGTGCCGGCGTATTCGGCGTCGAACCACGATCCGGCGTCCAGCGCCTGCACCTCGGCGAGCGTCAGCGTCGACAGTCGGCCGTGGCCGTCCGTCGTGCGGTCGACCGTCGCGTCGTGCATGAGCACCGGATGCCGGTCGGCGGTGAGTGCGACATCCACCTCGACGTAGTCGAAGCCCGCCGCGAGCGCGGCCGAGATGGCCGGGAGCGTGTTCTCCGGCGCGGTCGCGCCGCCGCCGCGATGACTCGCGATGAATGCCTCGTCGCCGGCCGCACGGGTCTCGCCGAGCAGTTCGGTGGCGCTGACGCGCGCGGGAGTCGCGCCGAGGAAGGCGATGATCAGACTCGCCACGGCGAGCACGCAGACGATCATGAGGGCCTGCAGCCGGTCGCGCGGCGGAATGAGCGCGCCGTCGACGGACGCCGGGTCGTCGGGCATCGGGTATGTCCTTCGGGTGGTCCACGCATCGTCATCGACGCGTGGGTCCACCCTACATGTCCCGTTACCTTTTCGTTACCGAAATTCCGCTCAAGATCGGGCGCGGATTCACACCATGCTCTTGGTGTGCCACACCGTCTTGGTCTCGGTGAACGCGCTGATGCGATCCAGGCTCGGGGCGGCGGCATCCGCACCCTCTTCGGGGGGCAGGACGCGCTTGAGCGTGTCGGCGGCGGCGATCTGCAGATCGACCCAGTCCAGCGCCGAGGCGCCGACCAGATCGAGCGCGTTCACGTCGGCGTGCGAGGCGAGCCACGGCGCGATCTCGGCGGGCGAGCCGGTGAGGACGTTGACCACTCCCCCGGGCACGTCCGAGGTCGCGAGCACTTCGGCGAGGCTGATCGCCGAGAGCGGCAGCCGTTCGCTGGCCACCACCACGACGGTGTTGCCGGTCACGAGCGGCGGCGCGACCGCCGAGACGAATCCGAGCAGCGACGAGTCCTGCGGCGCGATGACCGCCACCACGCCCGTCGGCTCGGGAACCGAGATGTTGAAGTACGGTCCCGCCACGGGGTTCGCGTTGCCGGCGACCTGGGCGTGCTTGTCGGTCCAGCCCGCGTACCAGACCCAGCGGTCGATCGCCTCGTCGACCTGGGCGGATGCCGCGGCCGCAGTGACGCCTTCGAGCCGGACGATCTCGTCCACGAACTGCGCACGCCGGCCCTCGAGGAGCTCGGCGATGCGGTAGAGCACCTGGCCGCGGTTGTAGGCGGTCGCCCCTGCCCAGCCCTTGAGCGCGCCGCGCGCGGCGACGATCGCGTCGCGCGCGTCCTTGCGGGACGCCTTCGCGACGTTCGCGACGAAATCGCCCTTCGCGCTCTCGATCTCGTACGTGCGACCCGACTCGCTCCGCGGGAACTTGCCCCCGATGTAGAGCTTGTAGGTCTTCGGGACGGCCAGGCGGGTCATCGCTTCACATCCTTCTTCGCGGCGCGCTTTCGGGTCGCGGCGGGTGCCGAGGCCGACGCGGTCGCTCCGGCCGCCAGCGCGGTCTGGCGTGCGCGCGGCGCAGCCGAGGCCGGCGCCAGGTAGGCGGCCAGCCCGTGGCGTCCGCCCTCGCGGCCGTAGCCGGACTCCTTGTAGCCGCCGAACGGCGAGGCCGGATCGAACCGGTTGAACGTGTTCGCCCAGATCACGCCGGCGCGCAGGCGGTCGGCGACGGCGAGGATGCGGGATCCCTTGTCGCTCCAGATGCCGGCCGACAGTCCGTACGGCGTGTTGTTGGCCTTCGCGATCGCCTCGGCGGGAGTGCGGAAGGTGAGCACCGACAGCACCGGACCGAAGATCTCCTCGCGGGCGATCCGGTGGCTGGCCTGGACGTTCGTGAAGATCGTCGGGGCGAACCAGAAGCCGCTCTCGGGGATCACGCAGTCGGCGCTCCACCGCTCGGCGCCCTCTTCCTCGCCGACCTGGGACAGCGCCTTGATGCGATCGAGCTGCTCGCGCGAGTTGATCGCGCCGATGTCGGTGTTCTTGTCGAGCGGATCGCCGAGGCGCAGAGTCGACAGGCGGTCCTTGAGCCGGGCGATGACCTCGTCGTGGACGTTCTCCTGCACGAGCAGACGGCTGCCCGCGCAGCACACGTGGCCCTGGTTGAAGAAGATGCCGTTGACGATGCCCTCGATGGCCTGGTCGATCGGGGCGTCGTCGAAGACGATGTTCGCGGCCTTGCCGCCGAGCTCGAGGGTGAGCTTCTTGCCGGAGCCGGCGACCTGCTTGGCGATCGCGCGACCCACACCGGTCGAGCCCGTGAAGGCGACTTTGTCGACGTCGGGGTGCGAGACGAGCGCCGCCCCGGTCGCGCCCGCGCCCGTGACGATGTTCACCACGCCGGGCGGGAGGTCTGCCTGCTGCAGGATCTCGGCGAAGACGAGGGCCGACAGCGGCGTGGTCTCGGCGGGCTTGATGACGACCGTGTTGCCGGCGGCGAGTGCCGGGGCGATCTTCCACGCGAGCATGAGCAGCGGGAAGTTCCAGGGGATGACCTGTCCCGCCACGCCCAGCGCCCTCGGGTCGGCACCCAGACCGGCGTAGTCGAGCTTGTCGGCCCAGCCGGCGTAGTAGAAGAACCACGCGGCCACGAGGGGCACGTCCACATCGCGGCTCTCCTTGATGGGCTTGCCGTTGTCGAGGCTCTCGGCGACGGCGAGCTCGCGCGCCCGCTCCTGCACGAGCCGGGCGATGCGGAAGAGGTACTTGCCGCGATCGCGGCCGCTCATCTTCGACCAGGTCTTGTCGTAGGCGCGACGGGCGGCGGCCACGGCGCGGTCGACGTCCGCTTCGCTCGCGGCAGAGATCGTGGCGATGTGGGTCTCATCGGCCGGCGAGATCGTGGCGAAGCTCTCGCCAGACCCGTCGACGAACTCGCCGTCGATGAAGAGGCCGTACGAATCGCGCAGGTTGAGGATGGCGCGCGACTCGGGCGCGGGGGCGTACTCGAGAAAGCTCATGGCGCATTCCTAGTCGATCGTCACGTAGTCGGCGCCGGAGTATGCCCCCGTGCGCAGCTTCTGGCGCTGCAGCAGCACGTCGTTGAGCAGGCTCGACGCGCCGTAGCGGAACAGGTGCGGCTGCAGCCACTCCTCGCCCACCGTCTCGGCGACGGTGACGAGGTACTTGATCGCGTCCTTCGAGGTGCGGATGCCGCCCGCGGGCTTCACGCCGATCTTCTCGCCGGTCGCGCGGTGCCAGTCGCGGACCACTTCGAGCATGAGGAGCGTGGTCGGCAGGGTCGCGGCCGGCTGCACCTTGCCGGTCGAGGTCTTGATGAAGTCTCCGCCGGCGAGGATCGCCAGCCACGAGGCGCGCTTGATGTTGTCGTAGGTGTTCAGCTCACCGGTCTCGAGGATCACCTTGAGCGAGGCGTACGTGCCGTCGGCGCGGCGGCACGCCTGCTTGACGCGGGCGATCTGGTCGAAGACGAGGCCGTAGCGTCCGGCCAGGAAAGCGCCGCGGTCGATCACCATGTCGATCTCGTCGGCGCCGTCGGCGACGGCATCCGCGGTGTCGGCCAGCTTGATCTCCAGCGATGCCCGCCCGCTCGGGAACGCGGTGGCGACCGCCGCGACCGACACGAGTCCGTCGTCGGGATCGCCGTGGGCGGCGCCGAGCGCGGCGACCGCGTGCGGCACCATGTCGCCGTAGACGCACACCGCCGCGACGCGCGGGCAGGTCGGGTCCGCGGCATCCGGAGTCAGCGCCTTCGCCACGAGGGAGCGCACCTTGCCGGGGGTGTCGGCGCCCTCGAGCGTGGTCAGATCGATGAGCTCGATGATCTTGTCGAGCGCCCACGCCTTCGACGTGGTCTTGATCGATCGGGTGCCCAGGCCGGCGGCGCGCTGCTCGAGCCCCACCGCGTCCACGCCGGGGAGCCCGTGCAGATAGCGGCGCAGCGTCGTGTCGTCCGGCTCCCCGCCGAGCAGTTCGACGGCGCGCTCGGGCAGCGTCTGCAAGTCGGTTCGGCTCATCGATCTCTCATTCCTTCTCAGCGCTCCGCGGGAGTGCTCCCCCGCGGGGCGGTCCGCGCAGGCGAGATGCTCACCCGCTGGTGTGCGGACCGGTGCCGGATGACGCTCGCGTGTGCCGCACCATCACGATCACGCCGATCGCGACCACGATCACGAAGGCGATCGTCAGGCACGTGAACGCGAACCAGTTCTCATCCAGCGCAAGCACGATCCCGGCCGAGATCACGGCGATCGCGGCTGCGGCGAGCTTCGATCCGAACTTCAAGCCTACCCCGGGGGTGAGCCGTCCCGCCGGCGAGTCATCACGTGCGAGAATCAGGTCCGCGAAACCGTCGAGGGTCGCCAGCAGCGCCGCGGAGTAGGCGACGGCGCAGCCGAGCGCACCCCACAGGTTGACCGAATTCACAGGCGCGGCATCGACCGCGGCGACGAGCATGCGCAGGGCGTCCACGCAGTCATCGTAGGCGCGGGCGGTGCCGCGGGTCTATGCCGACGCCGCCGTCACGTCAGAGCGGCGCGGACGCGCCGCACGTCGTCGGTGATCTGCGCGATCAGCGCGTCGATGCCCTCGAACGCGGCCATCCCCCGCACCCGCCGCACGAACTGCACCTCGACGCGGTGACCGTAGAGGTCCAGATCCGTCTCGTCCAGGACGTAGGCCTCGACCTGCCGGGCGGAGACGTCGTCGAAGTGCGGATTGACCCCGATCGAGATCGCCGCGGGATACCGGATGCCGGAGCGGAGGCCGTCGGCCGATCCCTCGTCGATCAGCCAGCCGGCGTACACGCCGTCTGCGGGCACGAAACCCTCCAGATCGGGCGACAGGTTCGCGGTGGGGAAGCCCAGTGCGCGGCCGCGCTTGAGTCCGTGCACGACCTCGCCCCACACCGACGCCGGGCGGCCGAGGAGCTTCGCCGCGGTCTCGACGTCGCCCTCCGCGAGCACTTCGCGGATCCAGGTGGAGGAGACGCGGCGCCCGGCTCCGATCGCGCGGACGTCGTCGACGACATCGACGTCGAATCCGAGTTCGCGCCCGAGTTCGCGCAGCACGTCGGGGTTTCCCGCTCCCCCGCGCCCGAACCGGAAGTCGCTGCCGACCATGACGGTGCGCACGCCCAGCGCGTCCACGAGCACGCGCTGCACGAACTCGCGCGCGGTCAGTCGCGCGAGCTCGTCGTCGAAGCGCAGCACGAGCGTCGCGTCGATGCCGGTCTCGGCCAGCAGCTGCACCTTCTGGTGGACGCCGATGAGGTCTTCGGGGCAGATGTCGGGCCGCAGCAGCGCCAGCGGGTTGCGATCGAAGGTCACCGCCACGACGCGTGCACCGCCGGTCGCGGCATCCACCCGCGCACGGTCGAGCACCGCACGATGGCCGGAGTGCACGCCGTCGAACTTGCCGATCGCGACGACCGACGGGCCGAAGTCGGCGGGCACCTCGGAAGGATCGCGGAAGACGATCACGGTGCGACCACGGCGGACTCGGCATCCGTTCTGGTGTCCGCCTCGACAGGGCGGTGGGTGGCGAGCCACCAGATGCCGAAGAACGGCAGGACGAGCGGCACGAACAGGTAGCCCATGCCGAACCACGACCACACGGTCGGGTGCGCGAACAGCTCCGGGATCAGCAGACTCAGCGTCCCGATCACCAGGACACCCACGAGTTCGAAGCAGATCGCGATCCAGGCGGTGATGTACCAGCCGCGGGACCCTGCGAACACGAGGGCGAGGGTCGCGAGGATGTACACGATCGCGGATGCCGCGGACAGCGTGTACGCCAGGGGTGCCTCGTCGAAGCGCTGCACGATCTGGACGAACGACCGGCCGGTGGCGGCGAGCGCCATGATCGCGTAGACGATCACGAGCACGCGTCCGATGCCGGTCATGCGGGGGCGGGATGACGACGACATGACTGGTCAAGCTTACGCGGTGAGGTGTGACCCACGCCGAGGCTCACGCGATCTGGATCGTCCAGATCGCGTACATGCGCCACACCATCACACCGACCGCGAGGGCGGCGACCCCCATGATCACCGTGCTCCACCGGCTCCGCTCCAGCAGCGCCCAGGCGACCGCGGCCGGCGGGAGGAGGGCGGCCGAGACCAGGTAGACCCAGAATTCGAGCAGGCTCCCGGTGGGCGGGTTTCCCGCGAGCGGCGCGATGATCGCGATCACGATCTGCACGATCAGCAGCAGCTCGAGCAGCGCGAGTCCTCCGACGCTGAGGTCGCTCGGGCGGCGGCCGGCCAGTCCCAGGATCACGCACAGCAGGCCGGCGGCGACCGCCACCGCGACCTGGGCGATCGTGAACCACAGGATCATGCGGAGGCCTCCTCGGGCAGGTTCATGACGCTCTTGACGTCGTCGCCGCGGCGCTCCACGACGCCGATGAGCCTGCCGTCGGGATCGATCGCCGCCCGGCCGGCGTGCAGGCGCGGAGCCGCGCCGGCGAGGCGCTTGCCGTGACGCAGATCCCGGGCCTCGTCGGATGAGACCGGGAAGGCCCCCAGCACGGCGGTCGGCGACCTCGGCCGGATCGCGCAGCGTGGCGGTCGCGAGGTCGTCGACGGATGCCGCATCCTCGACGCCGAACGGACCGATCCGCGTGCGTCGCAGAGCCGTCAGATGCCCGCCGACGCCCAGCGCCGCGCCCAGGTCGCGGGCGAGTGCGCGGATGTACGTGCCGCTCGTGCAGTCCACGACGACGTCCAGGTCGAGGAATCCGCCGTCGCGGCGCTCATCGCGCACATCGAACCGCGACACCGTCACGGTGCGCGCCGCGAGCTCGACTTCCTCGCCCGCGCGGGCCAGATCGTACGCACGGCGACCTGCCACCTTGATCGCCGAGACGCGGCTGGGCACCTGCGAGATCTCGCCGGTGAGGTCGGCGATCGCGCTCGAGACTGCGGCGGAGTCCACGGCCGCGGCATCCGTCACCGCGACGATCTCTCCGTCGGCGTCGTCCGTGTCGGTGCTCGCGCCCAGTCGGATCGTCGCCTCGTAGGTCTTGTCCAGCCCGACGATGAACGTCAGCAGGCGGGTCGCCGCCTCGACCCCGAGGATCAGCAGGCCCGTCGCCATCGGATCGAGGGTGCCGGCATGACCGATCTTGCGCGTGCCGAGGGCCTTGCGCGCCCGGGCGACGACGTCATGGCTCGTCATGCCGCCGGGCTTGTCCACCAGCAGCACGCCGGGGGCCGGCATCAGCAGTAGTCCTGGAAGACGCGGCGCGGGTGGGCGAGGTCGGTGTTGTCGACGATCGCGGATGCTTCGGCGCGAGGCTGCGCCTCCTTCAGGTACAGCTCCTGCCCGTCGCGGTAGCGCCGGTTCGCGGGTGCCGACGGGTTCGGGTCGGAGCCGTCGCGCAGCGCGAGACGCTGGGCGGCGACGTCGATCGGAACGTCGAGCCAGATCGACCAGTTCCACAGGCCCCGCAGCTCGGGGCGGTGCAGGAAGATGCCGTCGACGATGAGCACGGCATCCCTCGGCGCCGTCGTCCACGTCGATTCGACCGGGGTGTCGCGGGCCACGTCGAATGCGGCGAGCTGGAATCCGGTGGCCGCCCCGGTCTGCACACCTTCGCGGAACGGGTCGATCAGCACCCGCCGGAAGGTCGCGTAGTCGAACGAGTCGCGGTAGAAGCCCTCGGGCGAGTGGCGACCCCGCTCGTATCGCTCGGCGCGCGGGCGATGGAAGTCGTCGATCGAGGCGCGGAACACCGCCGATCCGTCCTCGGCGAAGACCTCGGCCAGAGCGTCGGCGAAGACCGTCTTGCCGGCGCCGTCGATGCCGTCGACCGCGATGAGGATGCGGCCGCTGCGGTAGTGCTGGCGCGCCTCGTCGCGCAGCTCCCGCAGGAGCGTGGTGGCGGGGGTGATGGGCAGGCGCATGGCTCCCAGCCTACGGCCGGGTGGACCCGCATCCCGGACCAGCATGTCCGGGAGAAGGCTGCTGTCGGCATTCCCGACGACATTCTGCCGGACACGTCCATACCCCCTCCCGAACACGCGACGCGGGCCGCACGGCGCCGGATGGATCGTAGGCTGATCGGCATGCCCGAGATCGCCCCGCCGCTCATCGCGTGGTACCGGCGCAGCGCTCGGGAGCTGCCCTGGCGGGAGCCGGAGTTCGGGGCGTGGGGCGTGCTGGTCAGCGAGTTCATGCTGCAGCAGACGCCCGTGAACCGAGTCATCCCGCACCTCGAGGCGTGGCTGACGCGCTGGCCGACCCCCACCGCCCTGGCGGCGGATGCGCCGGCCGAGGCGGTGCGCCAGTGGGCGAACCTCGGCTACCCGCGCCGGGCGCTCTGGCTGCACCGGGCTGCGGTGGAGATCCGCGACCGGCACGGCGGCGTCGTGCCGCGCGACGGTCGATGCCCTCCTGGCGCTCACCGGCATCGGCGACTACACGGCCCGCGCCGTCGCGGTGTTCGCCTACGGCGACCGGCATCCGGTGGTCGACACGAACACGCGGCGCGTGATCGCGCGCGCGGTCGAGGGTCGCTCGCAGCCCGGGCCGCCGGCGCGCGCGGACCTCGTCGCGATGGCGGCGCTGCTGCCGGCCGACGACACCGCAGCGGCGGTCGTCAACGCGGCGACGATGGAACTCGGGGCCACGGTGTGCATCGCCCGCGCGCCGAGGTGCGACGCATGCCCGATCGCGCATCTGTGCGCCTGGCGCGCCGCGGGATACCCCGATACGGGCGACACCCGGCGCAAGCAGGCGCGCTACGACGGCAGCGACCGTCAGGCGCGCGGGGCGGCGCTGAAAGAGCTGCGGGATGCCGCGGGCCCCGGCATCCGGTCGGAATCACTGCTCGCGCACTGGCCGGACGCGCACCAGCGCGACCGCGCGATCACATCACTTGCCGACGACGGCCTGATCGAGCTGATCGACGGCCGTGCGCGGCTGCCGCTCTGAGCGTCAGTCTTCGGAGCGCGCGATGCCTTCGGCGTCGGCCTCTTCTTCGGCCCTGTCTTCATCGTCGCTCTCGAGCTCGCCGAATTCGCGGGGCTTGACGTAGGGGTCGGCCTCGCCGGCGTACTGCGCGGATGCCGCGAGTCCGGCCACCGCCTCGTCGCGCTCGCGCGCCTCGCGCAGAAGAGCGGCGATGTGGTCGGCGTTCTCGGGGATCGCGTCGAGGAAGAACTCCAGCGTCGGGGTCAGGCGGGTGTTGAGGTTCTTGCCCACCTCGGTGCGCAGCATCCCGGTCGCGGACTTGAGCGCGGCGGCGGTGTCGGCGCGCAGCGCCTCATCGCCCATGACGGTGTAGAACACGGATGCGTGCTGCAGATCGCCCGTCACCTTGACGTCGGTGATCGTGACGAATCCGAGCCGGGGGTCGCGCAGACCCTTCTCGAGGCGTTCCGCGAGCACGACGCGGATGCGGTCTGCGACCCTCGCCTGGCGTTCTCCAGCCATTTCTGCTTCCTCACTTCTCTTCCGCCGACCATGGACCGGCGGTGTGCGACGGGTGTCCCCTCCCGAGCGGGAAGGGACACCCGTCGCGTCCGACTCTACGAGCGCGGCTTCTCGATGAGCTCGGTGGTTTCGATCTCATCGCCGATCTGGATGTCGTTGAACTTGCCGAGACCGATACCGGCCTCGAAGTCCGTGCGCACCTCGGTGACGTCGTCCTTGAAGCGACGCAGCGACTCGATGGCCAGGCCATCGGCGATGACGACGCCGTCGCGGATGACGCGCGCCTTCGCGTTGCGCGTGATCGTTCCGGAGCGGACGATGACACCCGCGATGTTGCCGAACTTGGAGGAGCGGAACACCTCGCGGATCTCGGCCACACCCGACTGGACCTCTTCGAACTCCGGCTTGAGCATGCCCTTGAGGGACTGCTCGACGTCGTCGATCGCGTTGTAGATGACCGAGTAGAAGCGGGTGTCGACGCCTTCGCGTGACGCACGCTCGCGTGCCTTCGTGTCGGGGCGGACGTTGAAGCCGATGATGATCGCGTTGTCGATCGTCGCCAGGTTCACATCCGACTCGGTGATCGCACCGACGCCGCGGTGGATGATCCGCAGCTGCACGGACTCGTCGACCTCGATCTTGAGGAGCGACTCCTCGAGTGCCTCGACGGCACCCGACACGTCACCCTTGATGATGAGGTTGAGCGACTCGACCTTGCCCTCCTGGAGAGCGCGGGTGAAGTCCTCGAGCGAGATGCGCTTGCGGGCCTTGGCCAGCTGGGCGTTGCGCTCGGCCGCTTCACGCTTCTCGGCGATCTGACGGGCGAGACGGTCCTCGTCGGTGACGATGAACGTGTCACCGGCGCGGGGCACGGAGTTCAGGCCCTGCACCTGCACGGGACGCGACGGGTAGGCCTCGAGCACGGGATCGCCGTTCTCGTCGGCCATGGCACGCACGCGGCCGTAGGCGGTACCGGCGACGATCGCGTCTCCGACCCGGAGCGTTCCGGACTGGATGAGCACGGTGGCCACCGATCCGCGACCCTTGTCGAGCTTGGCTTCGATCGCGACACCGCGGGCCGCCTTGTTCGGGTTGGCCGTGAGGTCCAGTCCCGCGTCGGCGGTCAGCAGGACGGCATCCAGCAGCTCCTGGATGTTCGTGCCCGCACGGGCCGAGACATCCACGAAGATGACGTCGCCGCCGTACTCCTCTGCGACCAGACCGTATTCGG
Source organism: uncultured Actinomycetota bacterium (assembly GCA_963792285.1). GTDB lineage: Bacteria > Actinomycetota > Actinomycetes > Actinomycetales > Microbacteriaceae > Microbacterium. The sequence goes on from CAWBVS010000016.1 coordinate 97,059, forward strand.
TGAGCTGCTGACGGACCTTGGCCGGGTTGGCGTCGGGCTTGTCGACCTTGTTCACCGCGACCACGATCGGCACACCGGCCGCCTGGGCGTGGTTGAGGGCCTCCACCGTCTGCGGCATGATGCCGTCGTCGGCGGCGACCACCAGGATCGCGAGGTCGGTCACCTGTGCACCACGGGCGCGCATGGCGGTGAACGCCTCGTGACCCGGGGTGTCGATGAAGGTGATCGCGCGCTCGATGCCCTCGTGCTCGGTCCAGACCTGGTACGCACCGATGTGCTGCGTGATGCCGCCGGCCTCGCCTGCGACCACGTTGGTCTGGCGGATGGCGTCGAGCAGTCGGGTCTTACCGTGGTCGACGTGACCCATGACGGTCACGACCGGAGGACGGATCTCGAGGTCTTCCTCGTTCTCGTTCTCCAGCTCGGCGTCGAGGTCGAGACCGAAGCCCTCGAGGAGCTCCTTGTCCTCATCCTCGGGCGAGACCATCTGGATCTTGTAGCCGAGCTCGGCGCCGAGGACCTCGAAGGTCGCCTCGTCGAGCGACTCGGTCGCGGTGGCCATCTCACCCAGGTTGAACAGGATGGTCACGAGCGTGCCGGGCTGCACGGTGTAGCCGGTGAGCGTCTCGATCTTGTCGGCGAAGTCCGAGATCGACGCGCCACGGCGCATGCGGATGATCTCGCCGTTGCCGCGCGAGACGTTGACGCCACCGACGACCGGGGCGTCCCTCATCTCGAACTCTTGACGCTTCGCCCTGCGCGACTTCCGCTGCTTGGACTTGCCGCCACCCTTTCCGAACGCGCCGGCCGTGCCGCCGCCGGGGCCACGCCCACGACCGCCGCCACCACCGGGACGACCCGCGAAGCCGCCCGCGGGCGCTCCACCGGGAGCGCCGCCGGGACGCTGGAAGCCGCCACCGGCACCGCCGGGACGACCGGGGCCGCCGGGACGCTGCTGGAACGGCGCGCCACCGGGACGACCGGCACCACCGGGGCGACCGGGGCCACCGGGGCGGGCGCCGGGAGCACCCGGACGCGGAGCGCCGGGACGCGGCGCCTGCGGACGCGGGATGTTGCCGGGGCTGGGGCTCGGGCGCTGGCCCATGCCCTGCGCGCTGGCGAAGGGGTTGTTGCCCGGACGCGGGCCGGCGGGGCGCTGGCCCATGCCCTGCGCGCTCGAGAACGGGTTGTTGCCGGGCCGGGGCGCTCCGGGAGCGCCGCCCGGACGCGGGGCGCCCGGTGCGGGCGCGTCGCCCGAGGGCTGCGCGGGAGCAGCAGGAGCCGCCGGAGCAGCAGAGGCGGGCGCGGCCGGGGCGGATGCCGCCGGGGCGGGCGCCGGAGCAGCCGCCGCGGGGGCGGGCGCCTCAGCGGGTGCCGCCGGAGCGGGAGCAGGGGTCGCCGCCGCGGGTCGGGGCGCTGCGGGTCGTGCCGCGCCCGGACGAGCGGTGGTCGCCGGGGCGGAACCTGCCGCCGGAGCGGAACCTGCCGCCGGAGCAACCGGCGCCGCAGCGGCCTTGCCTGCGCCGTCTGCCTCGAGGGCAGCGCGCAGCTTGCGAGCCACGGGGGGCTCGATCGTCGATGAGGGGCTCTTGACGAATTCGCCGAGCTCCTTGAGCTTTGCAAGAGCGATCTTGCTGTCTACACCGAGTTCGGAAGCGATCTCGTGTACGCGTGGTTTGGCAGCCACAATTCTCCTGTCTGGGTTGGTCCACCCAGGCAGGGCAGACCTCAGTCGCGGACGGGTCTCATTTCGAGCCGTTCACTTTGTTTCCATAGCCGTTCAGCCGTTTCTCGAAGGTCTGCGCATCCAGAGGGCCTGGCACACGCAATGCCCGCACGAAAGCGCGGCGCCTGACTGCGGCATCCACACATTCGATTGTCTCGTGCACCCACGCACCCCTGCCCGGCATCGAGGCCCGCTCGTCTGCGACGAGGGAGGAATCGACGGCCACGACTCTGAGGAGTGTGGACCGGGGGGCACGCGCGCGGCATCCGACGCACGTTCGTACAGGTTCCATGTTACACCCCTGGGCTGAGCGCCCGCCTGACACGGACCGCGTCAGCTCTCCAGCACGCTGTCCGGCTGGATGTCGATCTTCGCGCCGGTGAGCTTCGCGGCCAGACGCGCGTTCTGGCCCTCTTTGCCGATCGCCAGCGACAGCTGGTAGTCGGGCACGAGCGCGCGGACGGCCTTGGTCGACTGGTCGAGGATGAAGCTCGAGGTCACCTTCGCCGGCGAGAGCGCGTTGGCGACGAACTTCGCCAGTTCGGGGTCGTAGTCGACGATGTCGATCTTCTCGCCGCCCAGCTCCTCGGTCACGGCGCGGACGCGGCGGCCGAGCTCGCCGATGCAGGCGCCCTTGGCGTTGATCGTCGGGTCGTTCGCGCGGACGGCGATCTTCGTGCGGTGGCCCGCTTCACGGGCCAGCGAGACGATCTCGACCAGACCCGCGTGGATCTCGGGCACCTCGAGCGCGAAGAGCTTGCGCACGAGGCCCGGGTGGGTGCGCGAGACCGTGATCTGCGGACCCTTCGTGCCCTTCGCGACCGAGGTGACGTAGACGCGCAGGCGCGAGCCGTGCGCGTACTCCTCGCCGGCCACCTGCTCCTCGGGCGGCAGGATCGCCTCGACCGAGCCCAGGTCGACGTGCACCATGCGCGGGTTCGGGCCCTGCTGCACCACTCCGGCGACGATGTCGCCCTCCTTGCCGCGGAACTCCCCGAGCACGGCGTCGTCGGCGATGTCGCGCAGACGCTGACTGATCACCTGCTTCGCGGCGAAGGCGGCGATGCGACCGAAGTCGTCGGGCGTGGTCTCCTCTTCGCCGATGACGGCGCCCTCGTCGTCGATGAGCGGCACGAAGACCGCGACGTGACCGGTCTTGCGGTCGAGCACCGCGCGCGCTCCGTCGGGCAGCTCGCCCGTCGCGGTGGTGTGCTTCGCATAGGCGGTCAGAATCGCCTGTTCGATGATGCGCACGAGCTCATCGAAGGGGATCTCCTTCTCTCGCTCAATCGTCCGCAAGAGTGACAGATCGATGTCCACAAGTGACCTCCCTATTCAGCTGTCGCCGTCGCGCGTCAGGCGCGCGGCATCCCTCCAAGGTACCGGATGCCGCCACCTCGGGTCTGAGAGAACTCTGGCGCCGCGCGCACGACTGTCGACATACTGTGGCGATGGACGCGATCAACGACTGGCTGCTGACGTGGGGCGACATCCTGTGGACGTGGGTGGTCCTGCCGGTGGTCATCCTTCTCGGGCTCTACTTCACGGTCCGTTCGGGGGTGGTGCAGTTCCGGCTCATCCCCGAGATGTTCCGCACTCTGACCGACAAGACGCCGCGCGATGCCACCGGCAAGCCGCAGTCGGTGTCGGCGTTCCAGGCGTTCACCATCTCGGCCGCCTCGCGCGTCGGCGTCGGCAACATCGCCGGCGTCGGCACGGCGATCGCGATCGGCGGACCGGGCGCGGTGTTCTGGATGTGGCTGATGGCGTTCATCGGCGGAGCGTCGAGCTTCATCGAGTCGTCACTGGCGCAGCTGTTCAAGATCCGCGACAAGGACGGCTTCCGCGGCGGACCCGCGTACTACATGGAGCGGGGCCTCAAGGCGCGGTGGATGGGCATCGTCTTCGCGATCATCCTCATCGTCTGCTTCCCCGTCGCGTTCAGCTCGCTGCAGGCCAACACGATCCAGGCCACACTTTCGGGGAGCTTCGGTGAAGATTCGGCCGCCTGGCTCCCCTGGGCGGTCGGCATCTCGCTCGCCGTGCTGATGGCGCTCGTGATCTTCGGCGGCGTCCGCCGCATCGCCTCGGTGACCCAGCTGCTCGTGCCGATCATGGCGATCCTCTACCTGCTGGTCGGCATCGTGATCCTCGCGATGCACGTCGACCGCATCCCCGCCGCTGTTCGCATCGATCTTCACGGAGGCCTTCGGCTTCAACGAAGTGGTCGGCGCGACGCTCGGCTACATCATCCTCACCGGCGTCAAGCGAGGCATGTTCTCGAACGAAGCCGGTCTCGGTTCCGCCCCGAACGCCGGCGCCGCCGCGGCCGTGACGCACCCCGTCAAGCAGGGGCTCGTGCAGACGCTCGGCGTCTACTTCGACACGTTCCTGGTCTGCTCGATCACGGCGTTCATCATCCTCGTGTCGGTGCCCGATCTCGCCACCGCCGAGAGAGGCATCGGGCTGACGCAGGGCGCGTTGACCAGCACGCTCGGCGAGTGGTCGAACATCCTGCTGAGCGTCATCATCTTCATGCTCGCCTTCAGTTCGATCCTCGGCAACTACTACTACGGCGAATCGAACATCGAGTTCATCACCCCGAAGCCGATCGTGCTGACGGTCTATCGCGTGCTGGCCGTCGTCGCGGTCTTCGTGGGTTCGGTGGTCTCGGCCGACCTGGTCTGGAACTTCGCCGACGGCGCGATGGGCTTGATGGCCCTGGTGAACCTGATCGCGATCGCGCTGCTGTCCGGCATCGCCTTCCGACTGCTCAAGGACTACACGCTCGCAGCGCCGCGCCGGCCGCAACCCGGTCTTCACGCGGGCTCTCATGCCCGACATCGACGGCATCGCGGTGTGGGAGGACGAGCTGTCGGTCACCGGCCCGGTCGATCTGCCGACCAAGAAGCACGAGGCGGAGAAGCACCGCGACCACCTGCACGGCGCGCCGCACGACCAGAGCTGACGCCGTCAGCCCTCCGACGACGCCTGGTCGCAGTCGGAGACGAGGCGATCGTCGCCGTCCAGCCGCGCCTGGGTCCAGCGCATCAACGTGGGAACGAACGCCGATGACGGGTTGATCAGGGAACGGTGGTCGCCTCGCTGGTACGGGCACCCAGCGCACGTCCGCGCCTGCCTCGCACGCGGCGGCGACGAAGCGCTCGGGCAGAGCGGGCGGGATCACCTCGTCCTCGCGCGCCCACGCGATCAGCAGCGGCGCCTCCCACGGACCCTCCGCCCGATTCTGTTCCAGGCGTCGCCCCAGCGGCCCGGCGGTGAGGTTGGCGGGATACAGCGGCCGGTCGGCCGAGACTCCGAGCGAGGTGATCGCCGAGACGAACAGGCCCGGTTCGCTGAGGCACCGCTGGGTCATCTCGCGGACGATCGCGCGACCCGACGTCGCGACGTAGTCCTCGACGTCGACGTCCGGGTACACCTCGGCGTACGGCACGAGGACCCAGGAGACGAGGATCGACAGCTCGGCCGTTGCGTCCCGCTTGGTGAGCTCGCGCGCCATGGCGAGCGGGTCGGTGACCGGTGCGAGCGCCGCGGTGCCGAGGATGCGCAGCTCGGGGGCGTACTCCGCCGCGACCGGCTCGGTCCACAGCGCCGCGTGGCCGCCCTGCGAGTGACCCCAGACCACGACGTCCGACGAGAGCCGGAGGTCTTCGAGCTCGCCTGCGGCGCGGATCGCGTCCAGACTCGAGCGCGCCTCCCCCTCGCCGATCAGATAGGGGAAGCGGCCATCCGCGCCGCGGCCGCTGTAGTCCGAGGCGACCACCACCCACCCGCGCGCCAGCGCCTCCTCGACGCCGGGGATCGCCCAGCGGGTCGCCGTGGAGTCCATGAGGCTCGGCGCGCAGCCCCGCGCAACCCCGGTGGTCCCCCAGTTCCAGGAGATGACCGGCCGCGGTCCGGGCGGAGGGTCCACGGGAGCGATCACCAGCGCGCTGGCGATCGCGCGCACGCCCACGGCATCCGTCGTGCTGTAGAGGATCCGCTGCACGGTGCCCCCGGCAGGCTGCGAACCGGCGTACGCGTCCGAGCGGATCAGCACACCGGGCTCATCGGGAGGCGTCGCGGGAGCATCGTAGAAGGCGTCCACCACCGGAGCCCCCTCCGCGAGCCAGCCGTTGACCCACCACGCCGTCCCGGCCAGCACGACGAGTCCCACGGCGAGCACGTAGCGCCCGGCATCCGCGAGCGCCTGACCCCGGCGCGTCGGGCTTCCTCCGCCCAGTCGCGCGGGCTTGCCGGCGAGCCGTCGACCGGCGCGCCACACGAGCGACGCACCGTAGAGGATCGTGCGGATGCCGAAGAGCACGGCGGCGATCAGGAGCGTCAGATCGGGCCAGAGCAGCGCCAGGGCGCCGAAGACGATCTGGGCTGCGCCGGAGGCGACGGCGAGCACCCGCTCGCTCACCCTGCCGTGCGCGACCCCCGCGAGCGATCCCAGCCCGCCCACGATCAGCAGCAGGCTCAGCACCGCCGGCAGGATCTCGATGCTGCGTCCGATCCACACCAGGATCGCGAGCCCGCCGAGGATCCAGATGACGCAGACGATCCGGTTCCACAGCCGGGGCGCGCGCTCGGAGTCGGCGAGGTCGATGATGCCGGCCACGATCGCGCTCACGCCGACGAGCACCGCGAGCAGCCACAGCGACGTCAGCGGGCGTACGACGATGAACACGCCGAGGAACAGGACGACGATTCCGACGACGAGGGATGCCGGAGCCGGAGCGCTCTCGATCAGTCGGAGCGCACGTCGCAGGCGCGGTCTCCGAACGGCGGGAGCGGGCTCGGCGGTCATCCGGGCCATCCTAAGTCGGCGCCTCCGCCGCCGGTGCCCGCGTAGGCTGACGCGCGTGGACTCCGCAGCACCCAAGCGCGTCGCCCGCGAGGCGGAGCAGAGCGCGCCTCTGCGCGCGATGGCGCGCGGCGGCTACGCGGCGAGCGGGCTCGTGCACATCCTGATCGGCGTCATCGCGCTCGTCGTGGCGTTCGGCGGCCGGGCGGCGGCGGACCAGTCGGGTGCGCTCATGGCGATCGCCGGCTTCCCCCTCGGCTTCGTCGCCCTCTGGGTCATCGCGATCGCGCTGTGCGCCCTCGGCGTGTGGCAGTTCCTCGAGGGGGTGCTCGCCTCCTCCGCCACCGACGATGCGCAGGACATCGCGAAGATGTGGGGACGACGCATCGGCGCCTGGGGGCAGGCCGCCATCTTCATCGGGCTCGGTCTGATCGCCGGCTCCGTCGCCCTCGGGGCCCAGATCGACACGGAACAGGCGGTGGAGAACGCGAGCCGGGGGCTGCTGTCCATCCCCGGCGGCCCGATCGTGCTCGTGCTGGTCGGCCTCGGGATCGGAATCGGCGGGATCGTGTTCATCGTGATGGGTGTGCGCCGGTCGTTCCGCAACAAGATCACGATCCCCCGGCAGGGCTTCGGCCGCAATCTGGCGGGACTCGGCGTGGTCGGCTTCATCGCGAAGGGCATCGCCCTCCTGATCGTGGGGGTGCTGCTGGTGGTGTCGTCGCTGAGCGGCGACGCCGACACGGCCGGCGGACTCGACGGAGCGCTGAAGGCTCTGCTCGGACTCGCGCTCGGCCCGGTGCTGGTGGGCATCGTCGGCGTCGGCTTCATCGCGTACGGCGTCTTCTGCCTCTTCCGCGCCCGGTTCGCGCGACTCGCCGAGGGATAGGCCGCGGCATCCGGCCTGTCAACCCCCTGGGTCGACCGCTGCGCAGGTGTGAGCCTCGTGTCATGACTGATGAAGTGATGACCCAGACCGACGCGATCGCGCGCCTCAAGGAACTCGTGGAGGAGATCGACTTCACGATGATGACGACGCAGGATGCCGCCGGCAATCTCGTCTCCCGACCGATGAGCACGCGCCAGATGGACGAGAACGGCGCCATCTGGTTCTTCACCGCCGACGACACGAAGAAGGTCGACGAGGTCGAGGCCGACCACGACATCGGGCTCGCTTACCTCGACGCGAAGGGGATGCGGTTCGTCTCCGTCGCCGGGCGCGCCGCGGTCGTCCACGACGCGGCGAAGATGAAGGAGCTCTACACCCCGTCGCTCGACATCTGGTTCGAGGACGGGCTGGAGACCCCCGGCATCGCCCTGCTGAAGGTGACGCCCGTGGAGTGCGAGTTCTGGGAGCCCAAGCACGGCAAGATCGTGATGGCCGCGGGCATGCTGAAGGCGCTCGTCACCAAGGACACCCCCGACGACACGATGCGTCACGAGAAGATCAGCTGCTGACGTCCGCTGCGCGGGCGGGCACGAACAAGGGGATCCCGCCGAACCAGAGCAGCACGTCGCTCTGTTTCGGCGGGATCCCCTCGTTCAGCTAGCGGCGGCGGAGCCGAGCCACCGCGTCGGCGACCGAGACGAGCTCGCGATCGCCCGAGCGGCGGTCCCACAGCTCGACCTGGCCGTCGGCCGCTCCGCGACCGACGACCACGATCTGGGGCACGCCGACGATCTCGGCGTCGCCGAACTTCACGCCGGGCGAGACCTTCGGGCGGTCGTCGTAGAGCACGTCGAGTCCGCCTGCCTCGAGGTCGGCCGACAGCTGCGCGGCGACGTCGAACACGACGGCATCCCGCCCGGCGGCGACGACGTGCACGTCGAACGGCGCCACCGACGCCGGCCAGATGAGGCCCTTGGCGTCGTTGTTGAGCTCGGCGATGATCGCGAGGATGCGGGTCACGCCGATGCCGTACGAGCCCATCGTGACGGTGACGAGCTTGCCGTTCTCGTCGAGCACCTTCAGGCCGAGCGCGTCGGCGTACTTGCGGCCGAGCTGGAAGACGTGGCCGATCTCCATGCCGCGCGCGAGCGTGACCGGTCCAGAGCCGTCCGGGGCGGGGTCGCCCTCGCGCACGGTGGAGACCTCGACGAAGCCGTCGGAGCCGAAGTCGCGACCGGCGACGAGCGAGTGCACGTGCTTCTGGTCGATGTTCGCGCCGGTGATCCACGTGGTGCCCTCGACGACCCGCGGGTCGAGCAGGTAGCGGATGCCGGTGGCCGACTCCTCGCCGAGGATCGCGCCGGTCGCGCGACCAGGGTCCGATGTAGCCCTTCGTGAGCATCGGGTTGCGCTCGAAGTCCTCGTCGGTGGCCGCTTCGACGGCAGCGGGGGCGAAGGCCACCTCGACGCGCTTGTCGTCGACGTCGCGGTCACCGGGCAGGCCGATGATCACGAGCTCGCGCGTGCCGTCGAGGTGCGTCAGCGCGAGCACGACGTTCTTGAGGGTGTGCGCGGCCGTCCACTCCCCCGACTCGGGTGCGTCGAGGTGGGCGTTGGCGTGATCGACGAGCGTCGCGATCGTCGGCGTGTTCGGCGAGTCGAAGATGACCGGCTCGGGCAGTCCGTCGAACGGAGATCGGCTCGGGGGCGACCGTCGTGAAGGCCTCGACGTTGGCGGCGTAGCCGCCCGCCGAGCGCACGAACGTGTCTTCGCCGACCGCGGTGGGGTGCAGGAACTCCTCGGACCGCGAGCCGCCCATGGCCCCGGCATCCGCCTGCACGATGACGTACTCGAGGCCGAGCCGCGCGAAGATCCGCTCGTAGGCGTCGCGCTGCGCCATGTAGGACGCGTCGAGTCCGGCATCCGTGTAGTCGAACGAGTAGGCGTCCTTCATCGTGAACTCGCGCCCGCGCAGGAGGCCGGCGCGAGGGCGGGCCTCGTCGCGGTACTTGTCCTGGATCTGGTAGATCGACAGCGGCAGGTCCTTGTACGACGAGTACAGGTCCTTCACGAGCAGCGTGAAGACCTCTTCGTGCGTGGGCGCGAGCAGGTAGTCGGCGCCCTTGCGGTCCTGCAGGCGGAAGATGCCGTCGCCGTACTCCTCCCAGCGACCGGTGACCTCGTAGGGCTCGCGGGGCAGCAGCGCCGGGAAGTGCACCTCGTACGCGCCGGCGTTGGTCATCTCGTCGCGGATGATCGCCTCGATCTTCGCCTTGACGCGCAGGCCGAGCGGCAGCCACGCGAAGATGCCGGGCGCCTGGCGACGGATGTAGCCGGCGCGGACGAGCCACCGATGCGAGGCGACCTCGGCATCGGCGGGGTCTTCGCGCAGGGTGCGGAGGAAGTAGTGCGAGAGACGTGTGACCACGAGGGTCAAGCTTAGACGCGTCGATTTGACACGCGGCGCGGCTCCGGATGCAATATATTGCATACGCGCAGCCGATCGCGGTGCGGCGCGACCCGACCACGAACCGAGGATCCGCCATGAAGCTCGCCGAGTTCCCCCGCCACCCCCTCACCTTCGGGCCGAGCCCGCTGCAGCACCTGAAGCGCCTGACCCAGCATCTCGGCGGCGCCCAGGTGTGGGCCAAGCGCGAAGACGTCTCGAGCGGACTCGCCTACGGCGGCAACAAGATCCGCAAGCTCGAGTACATCGTGCCCGACGTGATCGCCTCCGGCGCCGACACCCTCGTCTCGATCGGCGGCTACCAGTCCAATCACACCCGCCAGGTCGCCGCGGTCGCCGCGCACCTGGGCCTGAAGGCCCGCCTGGTGCAGGAGAAGTGGGTGCCGTGGGACGACCCGACCAACGACAGGGTCGGCAACATCCTGCTCTCGCGCATGATGGGCGCGGACTCGCGCCTCGACGACGCCGGCTTCGACATCGGCGTCCGCGACTCGTGGAGAACGCGCTCGCCGAGGTCGAGGCATCCGGCGGCAAGCCCTACCCGATCCCCGCCGGCGCGTCCGAGCATCCGCTGGGCGGCCTCGGGTTCGCGAACTGGGCGTTCGAGCTGGCCGAGCAGGAGAAGGCGCTCGGCATCACGTTCGACACGATCATCGTGTGCACGGTGACGGGCTCCACGCACGCCGGCATGATCGCCGGCTTCGCCGCGCTCGAAGACCTCACGGGAGTGAAGCGGCGCGTTCTCGGCATCGACGCATCGGCCACCCTCGCGAAGACCACCGACCAGGTCACCCGCATCGCTCGCCACACCGCCGCGCTCATCGAGCTGGGCCGCGACCTGCGCGACGACGAGATCCAGGTGCTCGAGGGCTGGGCGGGCGAACTGTACGGCCTGCCCGTCGAGTCGACGATGGAGGCGATGGCGCTCGGCGCGCAGCTCGAGGCGATGATCACCGATCCCGTGTACGAGGGCAAGTCCCTGGCCGGGCTGATCGAACTGGTGCAGAGCGGCGACATCCCGAAGACCTCGAACGTGCTCTACGCGCACCTCGGCGGCCAGCCCGCGATCAACGCGTACCACTCGCTCTGGCCGTAGACGCAGAGCCGCGATCCGAGCGAACTCAGCTCGTGACGACCTGAGCCGTTCCGATGCCGGCTTCCGGACCCATCTCGGCGGCGAGGCGGTTGGCCTCTTCGATCAGCGTCGCGACGATGTCGGCCTCGGGCACGGTCTTGATGACCTGGCCCTTGACGAAGATCTGGCCCTTGCCGTTGCCGGACGCGACACCGAGGTCGGCCTCGCGGGCCTCGCCGGGGCCGTTGACGACGCATCCCATCACGGCGACGCGCAGCGGCACGGTCATGTCCTTCAGACCCTCGGTCACGTCGTCGGCGAGCGTGTAGACGTCGACCTGCGCGCGACCGCAGGACGGGCACGAGACGATCTCGAGCTTGCGCTCGCGGAGGTTCAGCGACTGCAGGATCTGGTGGCCGACCTTGACCTCTTCGGCCGGAGGCGCCGACAGCGAGACGCGGATCGTGTCGCCGATCCCCTCGCCGAGCAGGATGCCGAACGCCGTGGCGCTCTTGATCGTGCCCTGGAACGCCGGGCCCGCCTCGGTCACGCCGAGGTGCAGCGGCCAGTCGCCCATCGACGCGAGCAGGCGGTAGGCCTGCACCATGATCACCGGATCGTTGTGCTTGACCGAGATCTTGAAGTCGTGGAAGTCGTGCTCCTCGAACAGCGACGCCTCCCACCGCGCGCTCTCGGCGAGCGCCTCGGGGGTCGCCTTGCCGTACTTCTGCAGCAGGCGGGGGTCGAGCGAGCCGGCGTTGACGCCGATGCGCAGCGAGACGCCGGCATCCTTCGCCGCCTTCGCGATCTCGCCGACCTGGTCGTCGAACTTGCGGATGTTGCCCGGGTTCACGCGTACGGCCGCGCAGCCGGCGTCGATCGCCTGGAAGACGTACTTCGGCTGGAAGTGGATGTCGGCGATCACCGGGATCTGGCTCTTCTTCGCGATGATGTGCAGCACGTCGGCGTCGTCCTGGGACGGCACCGCGACGCGCACGATCTCGCAGCCGGATGCCGTCAGCTCGGCGATCTGCTGGAGCGTTCCGTTGATGTTCGTCGTCGGCGTCGTGCACATCGACTGCACGCTGACCGGGGCATTGCCTCCGACGAGCACCTTGCCCACTTTGATCTGCCGGGACTTGCGGCGGGGGGCGAGTGTTTCGGGGACCTTGGGCATCCCGAGATTCACGGCTGGCACATCCCCAGCCTACGCCGCCGGGACCGGGAGAAGCCCGCATGCGCGGGGGTCGCGTGCCGTCGGGCGCCTCGGCCCTTGTGGTAGGTTCGCCCCATGCGTGCGAACCCCACCTGGTGGCCCGCCTCCTAGGCGGTGTGTTCGCGCGACCACAGACCGCCTCCGGGCGGTCTTCTTCGTAGGGCGACCGCCCCCACGACGAAAGACCGACGATGACCGGGTCTGCACTGCCTCCCTCGAAAGAGCTCGCGACGCTGATGGAGCTCGCCGAGCGCGGCATCCCCTTCGCCCTCATCGCGCGCGATGCCGCGACGATCGAGCTGCTCACCGGCGATGTCGTCGATGTCGAGCTGCTCGCCGACATCCCGCTCGAGGATGCCGGCGGCGCGCCGCAGGAGGTCCTCGCGCTCGTGCCCTTCCGGCAGGTGCGCGAGCGCGGATTCGAGTGCCATGACGACGGCGCTCCCCTCCGCTGCCTGATCGTGCGCGACCGCGCGGTGATCGAGCGGAATGAGGCGCTCGCTCAGCTGCCCTCGGCGCCGATCCCGCTCACCGATCCCGGCTTCGACATCGCCGACGACGACTACGCCGCGATCGTGCGTCGCGTGATCGCCGACGAGATCGGGCTCGGCGAGGGCGCGAACTTCGTGATCCGCCGCGATTTCACGGCGGGTGTGCACACGGATGCCGCCACCGCGGCTCTGACGTGGTTCCGGGCACTGCTCGAACACGAGCGGGGAGCGTACTGGACCTTCGCGATCGTCACCCCCGGCCACGTCGCGGTCGGTGCGAGCCCTGAGGCCCACGTCAGCGCGCGGGACGGCGTCGTGACGATGAACCCGATCTCGGGCACCTTCCGCCACCCGGCAGGCGGCGCGACGGTCGAGACGCTGACGGAGTTCCTCGAATCGACCAAGGAGACCGAAGAGCTCTTCATGGTCGTCGACGAGGAGCTCAAGATGATGAGCGCCGTCTGCTCCGACGGCGGGCGGATCACCGGGCCGCATCTGAAGGAGATGTCGCGCCTCACCCACACCGAGTACGTGCTGCGCGGGCGCAGCCGGCTCGACCCCCGCGACATCCTGCGCGAGACGATGTTCGCCCCCACCGTCACGGGCTCGCCCATGCAGAACGCGTGCACGGTGATCACCCGCCACGAGACCACGCCGCGCGGGTACTACTCCGGCGTCGCGGCGCTGTTCACCCCGCGCACCGATGCGATCCTGCCGGGCGAGTCCACGCACGACCTCGACGCGCCGATCCTCATCCGCACGGCGTACCTGCAGGGCGGCCGGCTGCGAGTGCCCGTCGGCGCGACACTCGTGCGCCACTCCGACCCGTACGGCGAAGTGAGCGAGACGCACGGCAAGGCGGCCGGAGTGCTCGGCGCGATCGGGGCCGTCCCCCGGGGCGCGCGTCAGCAAGCCGGGGGTCCGGGGCGGAGCCCCGGCGGGAACCGGGCTGCCGAGCCGTCCCTTCCCGCGGCGATCGATGCCGACGCGATCGATGAGGACGCCCCCGCTGCGCAGCCGCGTCCCCTCGCCGACGATCCCGACATCGCGGAGCTGCTCGCCTCGCGCAACGCCCGGCTCGCATCCTTCTGGCTGAACCCGCAGGATGCGCTCGCCGGCGGCGGACCGTTCCAGGGACGCACGGCGATCGTGGTGGATGCCGAGGACCGTTTCACCACGATGCTCGCCCACCAGCTGCGCCACCTCGGCCTCGCCGTCCGGATCGTCCCGTGGAGCGCGGTGACCGACGCGCAGGTCGACGACGCCGAGCTGATCGTCTCGGGGCCGGGCCCCGGCGACCCCCGAGACCCGCGGACCCCGCGCATGCACCGCATGCGCGAAGTCGTCGCCCGCCGCCGCGCCTCCGGGCGCCCGCTGCTGGCTGTGTGCCTGAGCCACCAGATCCTGGCCGATTCGCTCGGCATCGAACTCGCGCCGCTGGACGCGCCCCACCAGGGACTGCAGAAGACGGTCGACGTGTTCGGGATGCCGGCATCCATCGGCTTCTACAACACCTTCACCGCGCGCGTCCCTGCCGGCACGACCGTGGTCGGCGAAGCCGAGGTCGCGGCCGACCCGCACACCGGCGACGTGTACGCGCTGCGCGGGCCGGGGTTCGCCTCGATCCAGGGCCACCTGGAGTCGATCCTCTCGCGCGACGGCATGACGACGCTCGAACGGCTGGTCACGGCGGCACTGTCGCCGGTCGACGCCTGACCTTTCGGACGGCCGCGTCTCACCGAGCGACCCGCGCCGCCAGCAGGCGACGCTCGGCCTCGTTCGCCGTGAGCTCGAGCGCGCACATGTCCTCGGCGAGCGCCTCCTCCTCCCGCCCGACTCCGTGGAGCATGCGCGCACGGACGGCATGCCAGAGGTGGTAGCCCGAGAGGGCGTCCTGCAGCGCATCGACCTCCGCGAGCGCGCGAGCAGGTCCGTCGACCTCCGCGACCGCCACCGTGCGGTTCAGCCGCACGATCGGCGACCGGTCGTAGGCGAGCAGCATGTCGTAGAGCGTGAGGACCTGCAGCCAATCGGTCGCCTCCGCCGTCGGCGCATCGGCGTGGCAGGCGGAGATCGCAGCGTGGAGCTGCCATCGACCCGGCCGCCGCAGCATCGCCGCGCGCTCCAGCACCGTCTGCGCCTCGGAGATCAGGCGATGGTCCCACCGGGTCCGATCCTGGTCGGCGAGGAGCACGAGGTCGCCGTCGACGGCGCGAGCGCCTTCGCGGGCGCGGTGCAGCAGCAGCAGCGCGAGCAGCCCCTGAGCCTCGGGCTCCCGGGGCAGGGCGTGGGCGATCACGCGTGCGAGCCACACGGCGTCGTCCGCGAGGTCGCGATCCGCCGCGGCATCGCGGCCGGCGGAGAGGTGCGCCTCGCTGTACATGACCGACACGACGGTGAGCACGATGTCGAGCCGGCCGGCGCGCTCGGCTCCGTCCGGGATCCTCAGGGGGATGCCGGCGGCACCGATCTTGCGCTTGGCGCGCACGATCCGCTGCGCAACCGTCGATTCCGGGTGCAAGGGTGGCGCGAGCGATCTGCGCGGTCGTGAGGCCGCAGATCGCGCGGAGCGTCAGCGCGAGCTGCGCGTCGGGCGAGAGCGCCGGGTGACAGCAGCCGAACAGGAGCGGCAGTCGCTCATCAGGCTCATCCGGGCCCGTGAGCGGCGCCGACTCGGCCGGATCGGCGAGCAGCACGAGCTTCTCGCGGTAGCGCTTCTCGCGGCGCATCCGATCCAGTGCGTTGTGGCGGGCCGCCTGCGTGAGCCATCCACCGGGATTCGGCGGGACCCCGCGCTCGCGCCACTCACGGAGGGCCTCCTCGATCGCCTCGGCGACCGATTCCTCCGCGAGGTCCAGGCTTCCCGAGCCACCCGGTGAGTGCCGCGACGATCCGCGCGGACTCCTCACGGATCACCCTCGCGAGAAGTCGATCGGATGCCGCGGCGCGGGACTCACCCGAGTCCGCGGCCGCGGCATCCGTCTCGCTCACGGCTCCATGTGGCTGTAGTCGACGACCATCGGCCGGATCTCGACCGAGTTGCCGGGCAGCTCGAGCATGGGCCACGACTTGACCATCTCGATCGCCGCGTCGAGGTCGGGGACGTCGATCACGCTGAACCCGCCGATGACCTCCTTCGCCTCCGAGAACGGTCCGTCGGCCACGACCGGCGCGTCGCCGCCGTGACTGACGGTGGTCGCGGTGGTGACCGGCTGGAGCTCGGCGCCCGAGTCGGTGATCACCTCGCCATACGTGCCGAACCATTCGTAGACGCGGCGATAGATCTGCTCGGCGTGCTCAGGCGACACCGCAGCGTCGAGTTCGGGCGTGGAAGTGAACATGATGACGTACTTCACGGTCGTGTCCTTTCGTCATGGGAACCGTTTCATCCCTACAGCGAACGGGCAAGCCCGAATTCGACACGTACCGCGAAATCCGAGTCAGAAAAGCGAGACCGGGTTGAAGATGTCGGCCAGGATCAGGATCGCGCCCATGCCGATCAGCGCGATCACCACGACGAAGGTCACGGGCACGAGCTTGGTCGCATCGACCGGCTTCGGCGGGGGCCGGTGGAAGATCTTCGCCCATGCGCGCTTGATGCCGTCCCACAGGGCGACCACGATGTGCCCGCCGTCCAGCGGGAGCAGCGGGATCAGGTTGAACACGAACAGCGCGATGTTCAGCGATGCGAGCAGCCCGAGGAAGCCGGCGACCCTGTTGAGGATCGGCGCGTCCGCCGCGGCGACCTCGCCCGACAGGATGCCGGCGCCGACGACGCTCAGCGGACCGTTCGGGTCGCGTTCTCCGCCGGTGACGAGGGTCACCGCCGTCTCGTAGACCTTGACCGGCAGCTGCCAGATGATGCCGGCGACCGCGCCGACGTTCTCGATCGCCATCGCCGGGCCGGCCCAGATGGGCTGGTGGAGGTACTCGACCTCCTGGCGGATGCCGGCGAAGCCCACTTCCTGCGTCTGGACCTCTCCGTTCGCGTCGACGACCGGCCGGCCGGATTCATCCGTCACCGGCTGTTCGATCGAGATCGGCGTGAGCGTGATCGACTGCGATGCGCCGTCGCGTTCGATCACGATGATCAGCTGCTGACCCGGCGACTCGCGGATGAGCGCGGACGCCTCGGCGAACGTGCCGATCGGCTGACCGGCGACCTCGACGATGACATCGCCCGGCTGCAGTCCGGCGGCGGCCGCGGGGGCGACGGGGTCGCTCGCCGCGCACTCCGTGCGGCCCGCGTCGGCGGGGATGATGCACTCGCTGACGCTGTCGACGGTCGTCGTCGCGGTCTGCACTCCGATGCCCGACAGCAGGATCGCGAACAGGACCATGGCGAACAGCAGGTTCATCACGGGGCCGCCGAGCATGATCACGACCCGCTTCCACACCGGAAGCTTGTAGAAGACGCGGTCGTCGTCCTCGCTCAGCAGCGTCTCGTCGTTCGCGGCACGGGCGTCCTGCACCATCGTCGCGAAGAAGCCGCCGCCGGCACGGCCGGTGCGGTGGCCGGATGCCGCGGCCTCGCGTTCGCGCGGAGACGGCGGGTACATGCCGGCCATGGAGATGTAGCCGCCGAGCGGAATCGCCTTGAAGCCGTACTGCGTCTCGCCGACCTTGCGCGACCACAGCGTCGGGCCGAACCCGATCATGTACTGCCCGACGCGGACGCCGAACTTCTTCGCCGGAACCAGATGCCCGAGTTCGTGAAGGGCGATCGACACGGCCAGCCCCACGACCATGAGGACGACTCCGATGACGAACGCGATCGCTTCCACACGCACACGCTACCCCCGCCTGCTTTGAGTTCGCCGAGCAGGTGCGGATGAGAAGATGGATGCGCCATGGCGACCGACGCTCCTTCACACCTGCCCCCCGTGCTGCGGCCGGACCACCCCCCGGTGCACACCCTGGAGGATCTCGCCGCGCGCTTCGCCCGCGAGACCCGCGGCGATCTGACCGGGGCCACCCTGACCGGGCTCACGCTCGCGACGGCCGACCTGCGTCCCGGCGATGTGTTCGTGGCAGTGCGCGGCGTGAATCGCCACGGCGCCGAGTTCACGGGTACGGCGGCCGAAAAGGGCGCCGTCGCCGTCGTGACCGATGCCGAGGGCGCCGACGTCGCCGCAGCGACCGGTCTGCCGGTCGTGGTGGTGGATGACCCCCGCGGGCTCCTCGGCGAACTTTCGGCATGGGTCTACGGCACGGGACGCGACGACGACCTGCCGCTTCTGTTCGGCACCACCGGCACCAACGGCAAGACGAGCGTCTCGCACCTGCTGGAGGGGATCCTCGGTCAGCTCGGACTGGTCACGGGGCTGTCCTCGACCGCCGAGAGGCACATCGCCGGCCACGTCATCGTGTCCCGGCTCACCACCCCCGAGGCGTACGAGATGCACGCGCTGCTCGCGCTCATGCGCGAGCGCGGGGTCGAGGCGGTCGCCGTCGAGGTGAGCGCCCAGGCACTGAGTCGCCGCCGGGTGGACGGGCTCGTCTTCGACGTCGCGGCATTCACGAACCTCACGCACGATCACCTCGACGACTACGCCGACATGCGCGAGTACTTCGAGGCGAAGCTGCCGCTCTTCCTGCCCGATCGAGCGCGCCGCGCCGTCATCTCGCTCGACTCCGCCGCGGCCGTCGAGGTCGTCGCGCGCTGCGAGGTGCCGTTCGTGACCGTCGGCACACCGGCGATCGCGACCGATCCCGGTGCCGCGGCCGACGCCGACTGGGTCGTCGAGATCCTCGACGAGCGCCAGACCGGCACCCGGTTCCGCCTCACCTCGACCGACGGCCGCTCGCTCACCACGATCGTCCCGGTGATCGGGCGCCACATGGCGGCCAACGCAGGGCTCGCGATCGTGATGATCCTGGAGGCCGGGTACGCGTGGGACCGCATCGTGGCGGCGCTCGAGCGCGACGGTGGCATCCAGGCCTACCTGCCCGGGCGGACCGAGCGGGTCTCGGGCGACCGTGGTCCGGCGGTCTTCGTGGACTTCGGCCACTCCCCCGACGCGTTCGAGAAGACGCTCGCGGCGGTCCGCCGCGTCACGCCCGGCAAAGTGCTGATGCTCTTCGGCGCCGACGGCGACCGCGATGCGACCAAGCGCCACGACATGGGCCGGACGGCCGTGGAGGGCAGCGACATCCTGGTGGTGACCGACCACCACCCCCGCTTCGAGGACATCGACTCGATCCGTGCGACGCTCATCGAAGGCGCGCGACAGGCGCGGCCGGATGCCGAGATCCACGAGTACTCGCCGCCCGAGGTGGCGATCGTCGAGGCGGTCGCCCTCGTGGGCGACGGCGACGCGATCCTCTGGGCCGGGCCGGGGCACCAGGACTACCGCGACATCCGCGGCGTCCGGACGCCCTACTCGGCCCGGGAGCTCGCCCGGCGGGCGCTGAGGGATGCCGGCTGGCCGGTGCCCGAGCCGCACTGGCCGGTGCCTTACCCCGACTGAGTACGCTCAGGCCGCCGCGATCGCGCGGTCTGCGGCATCCCGCGCCCACCGCTCCGCCTCGGCGAGCGACTCCCGTGTGAGCGAGCCGCCCGAGGTCTTCTCGGGGTCGTGCGCGTCGACCACGCGCTCGATCAGCTCGACGATGCCGAGGAAGCTCAGCCGGCCCTCGTGGAACGCGTCGACGGCCTGCTCGTTGGCCGCGTTGAAGACGGCCGGGTACGTGCCGCCCGCGCGCCCCACCTTCTTCGCCAGGCGCACCGCGGGGAACGCGTCCTCGTCGAGCGGTTCGAACGTCCAGGATGCCGCGACCGTCCAGTCCAGCGGCTGCCCGACACCCCCCACGCGGTTCGGCCAGTCCAGCCCGAGCGAGATGGGCAGGCGCATGTCGGGCGGCGAGGCCTGGGCGATCGTCGACCCGTCGACGAACTCGACCATCGAGTGGACGATCGACTGCGGATGCACGACGACATCGATGTGGTGGTAGGCGACGTCGAAGAGCAGGTGCGCCTCGATCACCTCCAGGCCCTTGTTGACCAGGGTGGCGGAATTGGTCGTGACCACCCGGCCCATGTCCCACGTCGGGTGCGCGAGCGCCTCGGCGGGGCTGACATCGGCGAGCGAGGCGCGCGAACGGCCGCGGAATGGACCGCCGGATGCCGTCAGCACGAGCCGGCGCAGCTCCGATGGGTGACCGGAACGCAAAGCCTGTGCGATCGCGGAGTGCTCCGAGTCGACCGGCACGATCTGACCGGGCTTGGCGATCGCGGTCACGAGGTCGCCGCCCACGATGAGGGACTCCTTGTTCGCGAGCGCGAGCGTCCGCCCCGTCTCCAGAGCCGCGAGCGTCGGGCCGAGGCCGACGGAGCCGGTGATGCCGTTCAAGACCACATCGGCCTCGACGTCGCGGACCAGCTGCTCGGCCTCGTCGGCTCCGAGCGCGGTGTACTCGACCTGGAACTGCTCGGCCTGGGCATCCATGGCCTCGCGGTTGGACCCTGCCGAGAGCCCCACGACCTCGAAGCGACGGGGATTGGCCCGGATGACCTCCAGCGCGAAGCTGTGCGCCGGGGAGTGGGGCGATTGGTGGCGCTTCTCCTCCGACGTGGAGCCGGAGGCCGTTCAGGGGGCGATCGCGGATTTCACGGCAGCACGCAACCGTGGGGCGTCGAGCACTGGCCTCTCCTTGAACATCGGGTGGATGCATCTGCTCGACGGCATCCAGCGCGATGACCCCGCCGCGGTGCGCGAAGGTCTTCGACTCACCGAGCTGGCTATCGCGGAGCTGGAGGCCGCGTATCCGGCGGCCGGCGACGCACTCGCGCCGGGCACGACTCTCCACATCGCGCGATTCAATCGTGCGCTCGCATTCGCCGCATTGGACGAGCCGGACAAAGCTCTGGCCGGCTATCGCGAAGCAGTACGATGCCTCGTTCCGGCGGAGGCATGCCCTGGCGGCGGAGTGCTCGATGATGCGCTCGTCGATGAGACGGTCCTCTGGGCCCTCGCCGACCTGGAGCTTCTCGGCGAGCCGCTGCCCGGAGGCGATGACGCACTCGACTCATATCGGCTCGAACTCGTCGACGACCCATCGCCCCGGCGCAGCGATGCCGGTCTCGAAGACGCGTCGTTGGAGGTCTTCCCGCAGGAGGTGCAGGTGCGCGCGGTTGATCCGCCGTCACGAGCCACCGTGATCTGGTACATGCGGTGGGGTGATGAAGACACCTGGCAGCTCCTCCAGGTGCCCAGTCGCGCGACGATGCACCCGGGCGGGTACCTCCTGGGACGACCCATCGCCCTGGGCGAGTGCGCTCCGGAGGCCTACTATCGCGCGGATGTATACACCGCGGGGGCGCGTATTCCGGTGAGGGTCGAAGACGACGCCCCGGTGGCGCCGCCGCTCGACGGCATCCGCGTCACCTCGAGTCGGCTGGCGCTGAGCGCGATCGTGCCGATCGAATGGTCCGCCGAGTCAGACCCGGAGAGAGTCGCATGGTGCGATGTGTGGGGTGACCACCCCACGGTGAGCGCGAGCGCGACCGCAGCGGTGCGCGACGACGGGCTGGACTGGCACGTCGGACCCGACTCCGCTTCCGGGCTCACGGTGCGCCGCATCGAGGGGGTCGTGCCCGGCGATGACATCGAGGCGTACTTGTCTCGCACTCTGGAGGAATGGGCGGGCGAAATGCGGAACCTGGATGCCGCTTCACTTCGCATCTTGCCCGACACGTACTTCCTGGGCGGCAGCTCTGTGATCGTGGCCGACGCCGCGCAACGCCGCATGCGCCTGGCCGTCGCCTACGAGCCCTACGCCTGGGAGGCTCCGGAGCGAGGAGGCACTGCTTTCCTCGCCGTTCTCGACGATCGCGGCGCTCAGGACGACTCGAGCCCCGTCGACTTGGAGTGGATCTCCGAGATCGTGCTGGAGACGCCTCAGCAGCAGATTCCGACGACCACCGTGGTCGGCGACGGGTTCACGATGGAGGTCTCCCAAGGTTGGGAGGTGGTCCACGAGCCGGCCGATGATGCCGATTACGTGCTCTCCGCGGAGACACCGAACGGCGACCCGCAGCTGTACGTCTACCGGTCACCGGTGGAAGAGACGGGCGTGGCCGCAGCGGTCGACTCGTGGATCGACCAGCTCGTGAGCGGCGAGGCGGGCTGGGACGACGTGGTGATCGAGAGCCGCCGAGCGGTCGATGTCCCCGGAGCGGTTGCTGCCGAGTGGATCGAGTACTCCCGCGCCAGCGAGGACTCTCGCCGGTGGGCATGGGAGGTGTTCGCCTCGGACGGCGAGACCGTCACGAACGTCTATGTGACCGACCTGGAGGCCAACGTGTGGAACGTCCAGATCGGCATCGAAGCCGTCCTCGAATCGCTCGCGGTCACCCCGTAGTCATCGGCGCGGACGGCGTCGGACAGGCCCGACTTCCGAAGAGCCCGCCGGCTACTGGACTGCGGCGGCGTGCTCGACGCCGAGGATGTCGACCACGAAGACCAGCGTCTCGCCGGCGAGTTCATGGTCGGACGAGCCCTCTTCGCCGTAGCCGAACTCGGGCGGGATGACCACGACGACCTGCGAGCCGACGGTCTGACCCTCGAGCGCCTGACGGAATCCGTCCACGACACCGGTGGTCTGGAACGACGCGGGAGCACCCGACTCCCAGCTGGAGTCGAAGACCGAGCCGTCCGACCACTTCACGCCGGTGTACTGGACCAGCACCGTGTCGCCGGGCGCGACGGTCGCGCCGTCGCCCTTCTTCAGGGTCTCGATCTCGACCGCCGTGGGCGCGTCGCCATCGGGCAGTTCGATCGTCGGTTCGCCGTCATCGGCGAGCGTGACGGTCGGCATTCCGTCGACGGGCTCCTGCGGCTCGCCCCACGCTGCGTTCGGCACGACATCGAGGAAGTCGAAGACGTACACCTCGCCGGCGTTGGGGTCGCTGGGCGGGAAGGTCGCCACGACTCGGGCTCCGGGTGCCGCGCAGCCCAGAACCTGGCCGATCGGGTTGTCGGGCGAGATCTGCGCCGGCAGCACGGGGTTCTCGCCGTAGCCGATCGACCCGATCTTCTCGCCGGTGTCGGCGCTGAACGCCGTCAGTGCGAAGGCCACGAGCTGCCCCGATTCGACCGGGTTCGCCCGAGCCTTCGTCGATCACCGTGGTCTGAAGCTCGGCGATCTCGAGCGGGAACTCGAAGGTCGCGGTGGACTCCTCGCCCACCGTGCCCTCGACCGTGACCGCGTCGGATGCCGCTCCCGAAGGCGCCGCGGCGTCGCACAGGTCGGCGACCGGCGGGCCGGAAGGGCTCGTCTCCGCCTCGGGGGACGCCGAGGAGCAGCCCGCGAGAAGGACGGCGGAGAGCGCGACGGCGGACAAGGCGGCGAACGGGCGAATGCGCACAGTGAACCTCAAGACGGAAGGAAAGGGGGAGCCTCCATCTTCCCCCATGTTTCCTCTGTCCCCGCTGAGAAACCGTCATGCCCGCGCGGGAATGGATTCGGGAGTACCCTCAACGGGTGACTTCTGCGGAGACTCCCGAATCCCGAGAAGCCGACTCCCCCAGCGAACCTGTCGTCCGGCAGATGGGCGCGACGTACGGCTTCGGGCGCTTCGTCGTCGCTCCCCTGGCCCGGCTCGTGTACCGGCCGCACGTCGAGGGCAGGGCGAACGTGCCCAAGACGGGGCCGATCATCTTCGCGAGCAACCACCTGTCGTTCATCGACTCCGTCGCCATTCCCGTCGCGGCTCCCCGCCCGGTGCACTTCCTGGCCAAGTCGAGCTATTTCGACGGGCCGGGTCTGTCGGGGTGGTTCTCGCGCCAGTTCTTCACGGCGATCGGCGCCGTCCCCGTGCAGCGCGGGGCCGGGCAGGCCGCTCTGGACGCGCTCGACCAGCAGCGCCAGCTCCTGGTCGAAGGCAACGCCGTCGCCCTCTACCCCGAGGGCACGCGCTCTCTCGACGGCCGCCTGTACAAGGGACGCACCGGTGTGGCGTTCCTCGCGCTGCAGACCGGTGCGCCGGTCGTGCCGGTGGGCCTGATCGGCACCGACAGCGTCATGCCCGTCGGCGCACGATTCCCCTCGCTGACCCAGCGCGTCACCGTCAAGTTCGGCGAGCCGCTCGATCTCGCCCACCATGGTCCGGCGCAGTCGGGCAAGGCCCGGCGTCTGGCCACCGACGACATCATGGCGGCCATCCACGCGCTCTCGGGCCAGGAACTCGCCGGCGCCTACAACGAAGCGCCCGCGCACAATCCGATCGAGCGCATCAAGCAGGTCCTGCCGCACGAGCGCCGCTAGAGATCGCGATCGTCGGCTCGTGCCGCACGGGGAAGTTGACCGAGTTGGCGATGAAGCACCACTCGTGCGCCTGCGCGTGCGCGGCGGTGGCGGCATCCACCATCGACTCGTCCGCCACGACGACATGGGGTCGCAGCACGACTTCGCGGAAGGCACCGCCGCCGCGTCCGTCCTCGACCATCAGGCCGGACGCGTCGTCGCGATAGGCCACCACGACCACACCCGCCTGAACGCAGGCGTGCAGGTAGGACAGCAGGTGGCATTCGCTGAGGGCGGCCAGCAGGAGGTCCTCGGGGTTCCAGCGCGACGGGTCGCCGCGGAAGGGCTTGTCGGAGGATGCGAGCAGGTCGGGCTTGCCCGCCACCTCGATCGTCACCGCCCGGTCGTAGTCGCGGTATCCGCTCGTACCCGTGCCGCGGTCCCCGGTCCAGGTGGAGCGGACCTCGTAGCGATGCTCGCCGAACATTCCCCCAGTCTGACACGCCGGAATGCGGGCCCCTCCGGCGGTAGGCTGGCGTCGTGCCGCAGACCTTCGCCGCCGCCGACGCCGTCGAACTGGCCATCGTCGAACGCAGCGGATTCATCGAGTCCCGCCACGTCGGCTCCGCGATCGTGCTCGATCCGGACGGCACACCGCTCGCCTCGCTCGGCGACACCGCCACGCCGATCCTGCCGCGCTCGAGCCTGAAGCCGGTTCAGGCGCTCGCATGCCTGACGGCGGGCGCTCCGCTCGAGGGCGAGCGGCTCGCCCTCGCGACCGCGAGCCATGCGGGCACCGACCGGCACGTCTCCGTCGTGCGCGACATCCTCGATGCGGCGGCCCTCGGCGAGGACGCCCTCGGGTGCCCGCCCGCGTGGCCGGGCGACCAGGCCACGCGCGACGCCGTGGTGCAGGACGGCGGAGCGCCCGCGCGCATCCGGATGAACTGCTCGGGCAAGCACGCCGCGATGCTGCTCACGTGCGTCGTCAACGGCTGGTCGACCGACGGCTACCTCGAGCCCGCGCATCCCCTGCAGGCGCACATCCGCGAGGTCGCCGAACGTCTCGTGGGCGAGCGCTCCGCGACGACGGCGATCGACGGATGCGGCGCTCCCGTCTTCGCGATGAGCCTGGCCGGCCTCGCGAAGGCGATCCACCGCATCGGCACCTCCTCGGAGCGGTCGCCGTTCGCCCTGCATCGCAGCGCGGGAGCGCTCGTGCGCGCCGTGCGGGAGAACCCGTGGGCCATCGACGGCCCGGGGCGCGCCGACACGGTCGTGATCGAACGGCTCGGCGTGTTCGCGAAGGGCGGCGCCGAGGGCGTCATGGTCATGGTCGCGCCGAACGGCACCACGGTGGCCCTCAAGATCCTCGACGGCAGCGGCCGGGCCGCCACCGCGGTCGCACTGCGCCTGCTCGAGCGCGAGGGCGCTCTCGCGGCATCCGATGTCGCGGATGCGATGACGAAGCTGTCCCTGTCGGTCTTCGGCGGGGGTCAGGTTGTCGGGGCGATCCGCCCCGCTCTCTAGAGGCGCTCCGACCCGGAGCGGAAAGGATCACGCGATGAGGATCTGCGTCCCCACCGAAGTGAAGAACAACGAGTACCGCGTGGCACTGACGCCCGCGGGCGTCGACGATCTCGCCAGGGCGGGCCATGAGGTGTTCGTGCAGCGCGGCGCGGGCGAGGGCTCGTCGATGCCGGATGCCGAATACGAGGCCGCCGGAGCGACGCTGCTCGATGACGCCGCGGAGGTCTGGGCGCGCGCGGAGCTGCTGCTCAAGGTCAAGGAGCCGATCGCGAGCGAGTACGGCTACTTCCGCGACGACCTCGTGCTGTTCACCTACCTGCACCTGGCCGCCGATCGCCCCCTGACCGACCGCCTGGTCGCCGATCGGGTCACGGCGATCGCCTACGAGACCGTTCAGGTCGCCGGCGGCGGGCTGCCCCTGCTCGCTCCCATGAGCGAAGTCGCGGGCCGTCTTGCGCCCATGGTCGGCGCTGCGACGCTCATGCGCTCGGCAGGCGGTCTGGGCCTGCTGATGTCCGGCGTGCCGGGCACCCGGCCCGCCCGCGTGACGGTCATCGGCGGCGGCGTCGCCGGCGCGAACTCCGCCGTCATCGCCGCGGGGATGGGCGCCGACGTCACGATCTTCGACACGAACATCCAGCGACTCCGGTTCCTCGACGATCATTTCCAGGGGCGCGTGAAGACCGCGGCATCCAACCCGCTCGATCTCGACCGGGCCGTCGTCGATTCCGACCTCGTGATCGGCTCCGTCCTGATCCCGGGCGCGAAGGCGCCGAAGCTCGTCACGAACGACATGGTCGCGCGGATGCGCCCCGGGAGCGTGCTCGTGGACATCGCCGTCGATCAGGGCGGCTGCTTCGAGGACACGCATCCGACCACGCACGCCGACCCGACCTTCCCCGTGCACGGCAGCGTCTTCTACTGCGTCGCGAACATGCCCGGAGCGGTGCCGAACACGTCGACCTCCGCACTCACGAACGCGACCCTGCCGTACATCCGTCAGATCGCCCGTCGCGGGTGGAAAGACGCACTGCGCGCGGACGCCGCCCTCGCGGGCGGTCTGAACACCGTGGGCGGAACGATCGTCAACCCGGGCGTCGCGACGGCGCACGAGCTTCCGCTCGCTTCACTGGACGCCGCGCTGGTCTGACCCCTTCGAGGCCCCGGGCGGTCGGCGGCGCGGTCAGACGCCGCCGTCGACCGAGCGGACGTACTCGGTCGGGTCGTCGGGGACGAGCACTTCGGTGTCGCGGTTGAGGCTCTCGCCGCGGAAGAACGCCTTCGAGCGGGGGAAGGCGAACCAGAGCAGCATCAGCACGACACCGAAGGCGAGCGCGCCGATACCGAGCACGAAGGTGCCGCCGATGCCGAGCAGGACCGTGTAGCCGTAGTCCACGTCGTACATGTCGATGGCCGAGTGCACGAACGCGTAGGTGAGCATGAGCGCGCCCAGCAGCGGCAGAAGGCCCTTGTAGAAGAAGTTCCGGACGGACGTGAACAGCTCGCGGCGGAAGTACCAGACGCACGCGTACCCGGTGATCCCGTAATAGAAGGCGATCGCGAGGCCGAGCGAGAGGATCGAATCCTGCAGGATGTTGTCGCTGATCAGCGTCATCCCGACGTAGTAGATCGACGCGACGACGCCCATGACCAGCGTGGAGAACGACGGCGTCTTGTAGCGCGGGTGCACGGTCGCGAACTTCCTCGGCAGCGCCTTGTAGGCGGCCATCGCGAGCGTCCCGCGCGCGGTGGGCAGGATCGTGGTCTGCGTGGAGGAGATCGCCGAGATCATGACGGCGACCACGAGCACCCATCCGACCGGGCCGAGCAGCCCGTCCTTGATGGCCAGGAAGAAGTCGTCGGCGTTCGCTTCGTTGCCCAGACCCGTGCCCGTCTCGCCGAGGCCCGCGTACATCATCGCGGCGACCGTGACGCCGACGTAGGTCACGAGCAGGATCACGGTGGTCAGCAGCGCCGCCCGGCCCGGGATGCGCTTGGGGTCCTTCGTCTCCTCGTTCAGGGCGAGACACGTGTCCCAGCCCCAGTAGATGAACAGGGCGAGCAGGATCGCCTCGACGAAGCTGCTCCATTCCGTGAAGGCGAAGGGGTTGAACCAGGCCCAGTCGAACGGGGTCGGGTCGGGCGCGGTCCCGGCGAAGAAATGCCAGAGAGCCGCGACGACGAAGATCGCGAGAGCCAGATACTGGATGCCGAGGAGGATGTTCTGGATCCGCTCGCCGATCTCCACCCCGCGCCAGCTGACCCAGGTCATCGCCGCGATGAACACCACTCCCGTCGCCGTGACCAGTGGGACGTTGTCGGAGAGCAGCGCGTCCTCCGAGGTGCGCAGGATGCCGTCGATGAGGGCCCAGAAGTAGATGCCGGCGATCTGAGCCAGGTTGGCCAGGACCACCATTCCGGCGACCGCGACGCCCCATCCGCCGAGCCAGCCCACCCAGGGGCCGAATGCCTTCGTGCCCCACGTGAACGTGGTGCCGCAGTCGGGGACGGCGTTGTTCAGCTCGCGGTAGGCGAAGGCGATGAACAGCATCGGGATGAACGCGATGACGAACGCGATCGGTGCCTGCGCGCCGACGGCGAGCACCACGAAGCCGAGCGTCGCGACCAGCGAGTACACCGGCGCTGTCGAGGCGAGTCCGATCACTGTCGAGCCCCACAAGCCGAGCGTGCCGGCTGCGAGACCTTTTCCGTCGGGGCGAGTCAGGTCGATCGGGGTTGTGGCCACACAGTGAACGTATGGCGACGGCATCCCGCGGTCAAGTGACGGGCCCGGACGCACCCTCGGCCCGGCCGCGCCGAAGTGCGGATCAGCCGGGCAGCACGATGCGGGTGGGCGCTCCCCCGGCGCTCATCAGCCAGGCGCGGGCGCGGCCCGGCTCGCAGTAGGGCGGCAGGGTTCGCTCACCGGTCAGCGGTCGGAACTCGGCGGCGCAGGCCGCATCGACGATGAGGTCGTGGTCGGATCGCATCGACGTGAGCGCTCGCCAGTGCCGCTGCCACTCGTCGGCATCGGCTGCCACCACGACCGGCGCGCCGGCTGACCATTCGGACTCACCCACGAACTCGTCGAGCGCGAGGATGCGCGCGCCCTGGCGTTCCCACGCCGCGAGCGCAGCGCGGGCGCCGGGCGATCGCCTCATGATGAACCCCGACAGGCGTGAGCGCGGCTGCCACGGCGACGGCGAGGGTGTGCGCGGAAGGGTCTGCTGCGGTGCGAGCGCGACCTGCACGGCGCGCCCGTCGAGCCTGCCGCGGCCGGGCGGGCTGCCGGATGCGTAGTGGGAGCCCTCGCCGCCTGCCGCGATGTGCTCGGACCGCGACGCCGTGGTCAGCACCAGGCGACGGGGAAGCAGTTCGGCCAGCCGCGCCACGCCCCCGCTCAGCCGCTGCGCGGCCGCGAGCACGAGGGTCTCGGAGTCGCCCGCGCCGCGCACGAGCCGCTCGAGTCGGTCCATGAGCTCCCGCGCATAATCGGGCGGCAGCGCGGCTCCGAGCACGTCGAGGTCGTCGATCACGATGACAGATCCGGGTGGCGGCACGCTGTCGGACACCTCGGCGACGGCATCCCACGCCCCTTCGCCGGTCGCCGGCACCCAGACGACCCTGCCCGTCGCCTGCGCCGCCAGCGTCCGCAGCGCGGTCGTCTTGCCGCTGCCGCCCGCGCCCACCGCGAGCAGTCCCCGCTGATCGAGACGGATGCCGACCGGCTGCTGGCGCTGGTGGTCCGGCTCGTCGGCCAGACCGAGCAGGAGGAGGCCGGGGACTTCGCCTGCGTGTGCCGAGAGGTCTTCGAGGTCGATCCGGCTGGGCAGCTCGGGCAGCCACGGTCGACGTGGCCGGGGGCCGTCGTTGGACGCCGCGATCGCCGCCGCATCCGCCGCGGATGACAGGGCGATCCGCACCCGGCGCGGTGCGACGTCAGCGGCCGCACGGACGAGCGCGAGCCCGCGCGCCCCGGCACCGCCGGGCAGCGCGGCGGCGTCATCTGATCCGACGATCGCGCGGCTGTCGGCAGGGTCGGTCACGCGCAGGCTGATCCGCAGCGGGCAGTTCGCCAGCAGGCTCTCGCGGACGACCCCCGAAGGCCGCTGCGTGCCGAGCACGAGGTGCATCCCCAGCGCGCGTCCGCGCGCGGCGACGTCGGTGAACACGGCGTGGAGTTCGGGATGCTCCCCCAGCAGAGCGGCGAACTCGTCCACGACGATGACGAGCCGGGGCAGGTCGACACGCGGGTCCAGGACGTCCCGCGCCCCGGCGCGGGACAGTTCCGCCTCGCGCCATCGCACTTCGGCGCGCAGGCTCTCGATCGCCCTGCGAGCGCCCGCGCCGTCCAGGTCGGTGATCACCCCCGTCACGTGCGGAACCCCGGCGAGCGCCTCGAAGGCGGTGCCCCCCTTGAAGTCGGCGAGGAGGAAGCTCACCTCCCGTGTCGAGTGAGCCGCGCACAGCGCGAGGATCCACGTGATCGAGCAGTTCGGACTTGCCCGAGCCCGTGACGCCGGCCACGACCGCGTGCGGCCCGTCGGCGACAAGGTCGACGCTGAACGGGTCGCCCGCCTCGAGGCCGATCACGGCGGGAAGCCGCCCGCGCACCGCGACGGGCGCATCCGCGAGAAGAGGTCCGAGCAGAACCGGCTCGGACGATTCCTCGAGGCCGAGCAGTCCCACGGCGCGGTCGGACAGCTCGGCGGCCAGGCTCTCCGCCTGGGTCATGCCGAGTGCCTCCACGGCGATCTCCCGCACCTCGCCACCGGCGTCGACGAGCGCGGAGCCGGGCGAGGAGACCGTGATCACCACAGCGCAGCCGGGCGGACGCGCGCCGGAGGCGTCGGCACGCACGATCACGATGTCGGCGCCTGACGGTGTCGGCTCGCCCGGCGCACTCACCGCGAGCGTCAGTCCACCGGTCGACCGCCGATGCGGGAGGCGCTCCGCCCAGCCGTTCTCGCCGCGCAGCGGCCCCGTGAGACGAAGCTCCCCCGGCGCCAGGCCCATGCACAGCTGCATCACCAGTCCACGCACCACCGCCTGCGCCAGCACGTCGCTGCCGACGACGGCGATGCCGGCCCCCGGCGGCACGACGATCGGCGCAGCCTCGAGGCATGCGGCGCGCGCACGCAGGGCGACCGACTCCGCATCATCGCCGCCGCCGGTCACCCGCACCTCGCTGGAATCCGCACCGGAGCCCACGACGATGACCTCCCCGCGCCCCGCGATGGGTCGCCAGATCTCCCCGTCGCGCGCGACGAAGGCGGCGACGTCCGGATGCCGCGCCCACCGCCGCGCGCGCTCGGCGTCGTGTCGCTCGCTGATCTGCCGCGCGACGCGGACGCGCGCGAGCCGAGCGGCCGCCTCGGCGCGGCGACGATCGCGCCGAGCGCCCCGCGCACCGTCGAGCATCGTCGCACCGGCGATGAGGGGGCCGAGGGCGGCGAGCCAGAGCGCGAGCACCGACCCGGTCACGAGCCACAGCGCGACCGCCCCGATCACGGGGACGATCGAGGCGAGCAGCGGCACCGCAGGGCGCGCCGGGGCCGCCCACGATGCGGGCAGCTCGAGGGGCTCCGGCGGCGCGGCCGCGGGCGTTCCGAGCACAGGAGTGCCGGATCGCGGAGAAGGGGCGAAAGTCGCGGTCACCCGCCCAGTCAAGCGCCAGCGATCCGCGGGCGCGGGCGCGCTCCGACCATGTCGCGGACAGTGCCGCGTCCGCGTCAGGCTGGGGAGGAGTCGACGATCGGAGCGGTGTCGCGTCCGGCGTCCGCCGCGGAGTGCACCGAGACGTCGAGCACGATGATCGTGATGTTGTCCCGCCCGCCGTTCTCCAGCGCGGCATCCATCATCGCGGCGACGGCGTCGGCGGGATCGGCGTTCTCCGCGAGGAAATGCTGGATGCCGTAGTCGGTGAGCTCCTTGGTGAGCCCGTCCGAGCAGATCACGAAGCGGTCGGCATCGACGACATCCAGACGCACGTAGTCGGGTGTCACCGCCTCGCTCGGCCCCACGGCGCGCGTGATGACGTTGCCGTACGGATGGTTCTCGGCCTCTTCGGGGCTCAGCCGGCCCGCGGCGATGAGCTCCTGCACGACGGAGTGGTCGGTGGTGATCTGCTCGATCACGCCGTCGCGCAGCAGATAGACCCGTGAGTCGCCGATGTTGAGGGTCACCCACTGCGGTGGACCGTCGCTCAGGTCGAGGTAGACGCCGGTGAGCGTCGTGCCGGTGCCGTCGTCGGTGGTCTCCGGGTGGGAGGCGATGTCCTTGACCGCGCGCGAGAGCGCCTTCTCGATCGCGCGGGGAGTGACCGGGCCGGCCTCGACCAGGCCACCCAGCCGGTCGACCGTGCTCGCGCTCGCGATCTCTCCGCCGATGTGACCGCCCATGCCGTCCGCGACGATGAACAGGGGGTAGCTCGTCAAGAGCGCGTCCTGATTGATCTCGCGACGACGGCCCGTGTGCGTCACCCCGGCCCAGGACAGATCGATCGTCCCGTCCGCCACCGTCACCGATCGGGAATGGGTGGAATCGTCGGGCACGCCGTACCCTTCCCGTAAGCGGACAACAGCGACGACGCGACCCGGACGGGCCCGTCGACGTGCTCATATCCTAGTGGAATCACGCGCCCTCGCCCCGGTGAGCGCTCCGGAAGAGGAGAGCGCGCCCATCGCTTGTTCGCTCAGAGCGAACAGGCCTCACACCTTCGCGGCCGGGTCGTCCGGCAGCGGGAACAGCGCATCGATCGCGGCGAGGTCGTCGGTCGACGGCGACCACGCACCGGCCGCGGCAGCGTTGGACCTCACCTGCTGTGCGCTCGTGGCACCGGCGATCACGCTGGAAAGTGCGGGCCGCGCCAGCAGCCAGCCGAAGGTGGCCTCGAGCATCGTGATGTCGCGCTCGTCGCAGAAGCGCTGGAACTGCTCGAGCGCATCCCAGGGGGCGTCCTTCCAGACGTGCGGCCGCTGCATCATGATGCGGCTGCCCTCCGGCCCGCCCTCTCGCGTGAACTTGCCCGTCAGCAGGCCGTTGTGCAGCGGGAAGAAGGGGAAGAAGCCGAGCCCGAAGCGCTCCACGGCCGGCAGCACCTCACGCTCTGCCGCCCGCGCCAGCAGGCTGTAGTGGTTCTGCGCCGAGATGAAGCGCGAGCCGCGGTCGGGTGCCGAGAAGTCCGCCTCGGCGATCTGCCAGCCCGACAGGTTGGAGTGACCGAAGTACCGGATCTTGCCCTCCGTGACGAGGTCATCGAGCACCGAGATCGTCTCGGCGATCGGGGTCGCCGCGTCGGGCACGTGCAGTTGGTACAGATCGATCCAGTCGGTGCGCAGGCGGGTGAGCGACGCTTCGACCGCCGTCCGCACGTACGATCGCGACGTCTTGGCCGCCGAGACGGCGTACCCCATGTCGCGGCCGGGGTGACCGAACTTCGTGGCGAGCACCACCCGGTCGCGCCGGCCCTGCAGCGCCTCGCCCATGAGCGTCTCGCTCTGGCCGGGCTCGCCGCCGTACATGTCCGCGGTGTCGAGGAACGTGACACCCGCCTCGATGGCGGCATCGAGCACCTCCACCGTGCCCGCGAGCGTCTCGCTGTTCGTCCCCGGTCGGCCGAAGTTGTTGCAGCCGAGGCCGACGGCGGAGACCATGAGGCCGGATGCGCCGACGCGGCGCAGAGGAACAGGGCTGTCAGAAGCAGTCATCCCTCCACGCTAACCCGGTCGGGCCCGCCGGAGCGCCCGATGAAGAAGGAGAGCCCCCACCGACCGGTGGGGGCTCTCCTTCTCGCATGCGGCTGCCGTTACGGCGCGGGCGGCGTCGTCGGCGGAGTGGTCGGCGGCGCGGGCGGCGTCGTCGGCGGGGTCGTCGGCGGCTCCGGCGCCGCGGGCGGCGTCACCGGGGGCTCAGGCGCTGCGGCCGGCGGTGCGGCTGCCGGCGGAGCGGCCGCCGGCGGCGGCGTGTAGCCTGCCGGCGGCTCGTAGCCGACCGGAGGGGCGGGCGGGGCGTAGCCGGCCGGGGGCGGGTAGGCGCCGGGCGCCGGCTGGGTCGCCGGGTTGGCGGGGTAGCCTCCCGCGGGCGTCTGGCTCGGGATGCCGGCCCACACCGTGCGGTCGGACAGGAAGCCGTTGCCCGCCCACGGCGCGGCCGGGATGGCGGTGTTCCAGCGCGACTTGTCGAAGCCCAGGATGCCGAGCCAGACGATGCTGAGGAAGAAGTAGAGGATCAGCCAGACGGCTTCCTTCTGCAGCTTGAGTCCTACGCGCCACGCCGCCAGGAGCGTGACCACGAAAGCCGCGATGCCGACGATGGAGCCGATGACCGGAATCCAGCCGAGCAGGATCGTCGCCCCGAGCGCGATCAGGATCAGCCACGGACTCAGGTCGCCGAGCTTGCTGAAGATCATGTAGTTGTAGATCGGCACCCACGCGCGCCATTTTCCCTGCACGCCCGCCTTCTCGAAGATCTTCATGAGGAAGATGGAGCCCAGGATGTAGAAGCCGAGAGCGAAGATGGACCAGAAGAGGCCGGCGATCAGAAGCAGTGCCAGCCCGGAACCGTCAGGCGAGTCGTAAGTCATGGGAGTCCCCCAGAGAACGGACGACGACGTGCGCGCACGTCGGCACGGCATCCGCCGTGCGTTCACATGCTAGCGATGGGTCGTGGCGTGTGACAGGTGATTCGTCGATACTCGCCTGACGTGTCGCCGGTCGCTAACCTTGCGGGACACCCGTCTGATCGTGGAAGGACCCACATGAGCGCCTCGAATCCCCCCACTCCCCCGCCCCTGCCCGACCGTCCCGCCGACGAAGTCGCCCGTGAGGCGGAGCCCGTCGGTTCCCCCGCGGCCGAGCCCGCCTACTCCCCCGCGGCGGATCCGGACAACACCGGGGTGCCCACGTCGCTCAAGGGCGAATTCGACGACGTCGGCCGCGGCTTCTTCCGTGCGCTGTTCGACCTGTCGTTCCGCACCTTCATCACCCGGCGCCTCGCGAGCATCTTCTACCTCGTCGGACTCATCGCGATCGCGATCGGGTTCATCGTGTATTTCGTCTCGGGCCTGGTCACGGGGATCCAAGCCCTGTTCTTCAACGTCGGAGCGGGAGTCTCGCTCATCGTGGCGACCCTCATCCTGGTGCCGATCTTCACGTTCCTGGCGATCGTGATCCTCAGGTTCGTGATCGAGGCGGTCGTCGCCCTCATCGCGATCGCGGAGAACACCGAGCGGACCGCGGAGCAGACGCGAAGCGGCGGCGAGCGCTGATCCACCGCCGTCAGGCGAACAGCTCGACCTCGCCGCTGCGGGGGGCCGGGCGAAGCCGCACACCCTGAGCCTCCGCCCAGCGGTGCAGTGCCCGCAGCGAGCCGATGCGCGGGCGCTGCACCGCGAGAGCGCGCACCAGCACGCCCTTCGCGTGCTTGTTGAAGTGGTTCAGCGCGCGCACGGCGCCGTCGGGCGCCTCACTCACGACGCGGACGTAGACCGAGTCGACGGATGCCGGAACCGGGCCGAGCGCCGCGTAGGCCTCGGAGCGCAGGTCGAGCACGAACGTCGGCGAGAGCTCGGCGATGGCATCCGTCACCGCCGCCGCCCAGATGCGGCGCAGCGCCGGAGATCCCGGCAGCGACACCCCGGCTCCCAGCCGGTAGGCCGGAATGCGGTCGAGGGCACCGACCGGCCCGAGCGGCGCCGTATGGATCAGCACGTGGGCGCCCAGCCAGCGACGCGCGGACGCGTCGAGGGATGCGGCATCCAGCGCGTCGTAGAGAACGCCCGTGTACCGGTCGATCGCCGCCATCGTCGGCGACGAGCGGATGGCGGCGTTGTCGCCGATCTCGCCGTGCTGGGTCGTACCCAGTTTGAGCACGCGCGCGGCGAGCGGCGGATCGTCCGACAGCGCCTCGAGCGCCGTCAGGACGGCCTCACGCTGCTCGCCGAGCTGCGGCAGGGAGAGAGCACCCAGCTGCAGAGACCCGAAACCCCCTCCGGGACGCTTGGTCTCGGAGGGGGGAAGCAGGACGAGCAAGTCAGCTGATCAGTGCGGCGTTGCCGGCGACGATCGTGACCACGTCACCCTCGACGGAGAGGAATCCGTCACGGGCGTTGGCGATGATCTTGCTGCCGTCTTCGAGCGTGATGCGCACCTCGCCCGCGGCGAGAACGCCCAGAACGGGCTCGTGCCCGGCCATGATGCCGATCTCGCCGATGATGGTCTTCGCGACCACGAGGCTCGCCTCACCCGACCAGACCTCGTGGTCGGCCGCGACGAGGTTCACCGTGAGCGCCATGATCAGCCGTTCTCCTTCTGGATGCGTGCCCAGTTCTCCTCGACGTCGGAGATGCCGCCGACGTTGAAGAACGCCTGCTCCGCGACGTGGTCGAAGTCGCCCTTGACGATCGCGTCGAACGACTCGATCGTTTCGGCGATCGGCACGGTCGAACCCTCGACGCCGGTGAACTTCTTGGCCATGTAGGTGTTCTGCGACAGGAACTGCTGGATGCGGCGCGCGCGCGACACGACGACCTTGTCCTCTTCGGAGAGCTCGTCGACACCGAGGATCGCGATGATCTCCTGCAGTTCTTTGTTCTTCTGCAGGATCTGCTTCACGGCGGTCGCCACGCGGTAGTGGTCCGCTCCGATGTAGCGCGGGTCGAGGATGCGGCTCGTCGAAGTCAGCGGGTCCACGGCCGGGTACAGGCCCTTGGACGCGATCTCACGCGAAAGCTCGGTGGTCGCGTCGAGGTGGGCGAACGTGGTTGCCGGCGCCGGGTCGGTGTAGTCGTCGGCGGGGACGTAGATCGCCTGGAGCGAAGTGATCGAGTGACCGCGCGTCGAGGTGATGCGCTCCTGGAGCACACCCATCTCGTCGGCGAGGTTCGGCTGGTAGCCCACGGCGGACGGCATGCGTCCGAGAAGGGTCGAGACCTCGGAACCGGCCTGCGTGAAGCGGAAGATGTTGTCGATGAACAGCAGCACGTCCTGGCCCTGGACGTCGCGGAAGTACTCCGCCATCGTCAGCGCCGACAGGGCGACGCGCAGTCGCGTTCCGGGCGGCTCGTCCATCTGGCCGAACACCAGCGCCGTCTTGTCGAAGACGCCGGCCTCCTCCATCTCGTGGATGAGGTCGTTGCCCTCACGGGTGCGCTCGCCGACACCGGCGAACACCGACACACCACCGTGGTCCTGCGCGACGCGCTGGATCATCTCCTGGATGAGGACGGTCTTGCCGACACCGGCACCGCCGAACAGGCCGATCTTTCCACCCAGCACGTAGGGGGTCAGCAGGTCGATGACCTTGATGCCGGTCTCGAACATCTGCGTCTTCGACTCGAGCTGGTCGAAGCTCGGAGCCTTGCGGTGGATGCCCCAGCGCTCGGTGATCTCGATCTTCTCGCCCGGCTCGGCGTTGAGGACCTCGCCGATCACGTTGAAGACCTTGCCCTTGGTCACGTCGCCGACCGGCACCGTGATGGGGCCGCCGGTGTCGCGCACTTCCTGGCCGCGGACGACGCCGTCGGTGGGCTTCAGGGCGATGGCGCGGACGAGGTCATCACCGAGGTGCTGGGCGACCTCGAGGGTGATCTCGTTCGACTCGTCGCCGATCACGATGGTCGTCTTGAGCGCGTTGTAGATGTCGGGAAGCGAGTCGTGCGGGAACTCGATGTCGACGACCGGACCGGTGACGCGCGCGACGCGCCCGACGACCGAGGTCTGTACGGCGGAAGCGGTGGGGGTCATTGTCTTCTTCTCTTTCGCAAGTGGTTGTCTACTTCGCCGAGGACAGCGCGTCGGCGCCGCCGACGATCTCGGCGATCTGCTGGGTGATCTCCGCCTGTCGCGCGTTGTTGCGCAGGCGGGTGTAGTCGGTGATGAGCTTGTCGGCGTTGTCGCTGGCCGACTTCATGGCCTTCTGCGTCGCGGCGTGCTTGGCTGCCGAGGACTGCAGGAGGGCATTGAAGATGCGGCTCTGGATGTACACCGGCAGCAGCGCGTCCAGCACCGTGGCGGGGTCCGGCTCGAACTCGTAGAGCGGGAACGCGTGCGTCTCGGCCTGGGCCTCTGTCGCCTCGACGACTTCGAGGGGCAGCAGGCGCACCGTCTCGGGCGTCTGCGTCATCATGCTCACGAAGCGGTTGTACACGAGGTGGATCTCATCGACGCCACCACGCCCGGAGCCGCGCTCGAATGCCTCGAGCAGCGTCTCGGAGATCTGCTCCGCGAAGCGGAACTCCGGCGTGTCGGTGTCGCCCGTCCACTCGGCCTCGCTCTTGATGCGGCGGAACTGGAAGAACGCCACCGCCTTGCGACCGACGAGGTAGTACGAGACTTCCTTGCCCTGCGACTCGAGCAGAGCGGCCAGCTCGAGTCCTTCGCGCATGATCTGCGAGTTGAAGGCGCCCGCCAGGCCGCGGTCGGACGCGAAGATCACGATCGCCGAGGTCTTGACGTCGCGGTCCGCGGTGAGCGGGTGGTCGATGTTCGAGTGCGTGGCCACGGCCGACACGGCGCGCGTGACGGCGCGCGCGAACGGCGCCGAGGCGCGCACGCGCGCCATCGCCTTCTGAATGCGCGAAGCCGCGATGAGCTCCATCGCCTTCGTGATCTTCTTGGTCGTCTGAGCAGTGCTGATCTTCTGCTTGTAGACCCTCAGTTGTGCGCCCATGGTCGGTGTCCGTCGCCCGCCTTACTTGCGGCGACCCTTGACGATCTGCTCCTGGTTGACGTCGTCGGCGTCGGCCGCCTTGAACTCCTCGCGACCGGGCTCGTCGATGTGCTGACCGCCGCCGCCCTGGAATTCGAGGACGAAGTCGTCGACGACCTTGCCGAGCTCGGTGACCGTGTCGTCATCCAGCACGTTCGTGTCGCGCAGGCGATCGAGGATCGTGGTGTGACGGCGCACGTGGTCGAGCAGGTCGCGCTCGAAACGCAGCACGTCTTCGACCTCGATCGTGTCGAGCTTGCCGTTGGTGCCTGCCCAGATCGAGACGACCTGCTCCTCGACGGGGTAGGGCGAGTACTGCGGCTGCTTGAGCAGCTCGGTCAGGCGCGCGCCACGGGCCAGCTGGCGCCGGGAGGCGGCATCCAGGTCGCTCGCGAACATCGCGAACGCCTCGAGCGAGCGGTACTGGGCCAGCTCGAGCTTGAGCGTTCCGGAGACCTTCTTGATCGACTTGACCTGTGCGTCACCGCCGACTCGCGAGACCGAGATGCCGACGTCGACCGCGGGACGCTGGTTGGCGTTGAACAGGTCGGACTGCAGGAAGATCTGCCCGTCGGTGATCGAGATCACGTTGGTCGGGATGTACGCCGACACGTCGTTGGCCTTGGTCTCGATGATCGGCAGGCCGGTCATCGAACCTGCGCCGAGCTCGTCCGACAGCTTCGCGCAGCGCTCGAGCAGACGGGAGTGCAGGTAGAACACGTCGCCGGGGTACGCCTCGCGGCCCGGCGGGCGGCGCAGCAGCAGCGACACGGCGCGGTAGGCCTCGGCCTGCTTGGTCAGGTCGTCGAAGATGATCAGGACGTGCTTGCCGTCGTACATCCAGTGCTGGCCGATGGCCGAGCCCGTGTACGGAGCGAGGTACTTGAAGCCGGCGGGGTCGGATGCCGGAGCCGCGACGATCGTCGTGTACTCCATCGCGCCCGCATCCTCGAGCGCGCCCTTGACGGAGGCGATCGTGGAGCCCTTCTGGCCGATGGCGACGTAGATGCAGCGCACCTGCTTGTCGACGTCGCCCGATTCCCAGTTGGCCTTCTGGTTGATGATCGTGTCGATCGCGATCGCGGTCTTGCCGGTCTGGCGGTCGCCGATGATCAGCTGACGCTGGCCGCGGCCGACCGGGATCATGGCGTCGATCGCCTTGATGCCCGTCTGCATCGGCTCGTGCACGCTCTTGCGGGACATCACGCCGGGGGCCTGCAGCTCGAGGGCACGGCGCCCGTCGGTCGCGACCGGCCCCAGGCCGTCGATCGGGTTGCCGAGCGGGTCGACGACGCGACCCAGGTAGCCGTCGCCGACGGCGACCGAGAGCACCTCGCCGGTGCGGGTGACTTCCTGGCCGGCTTCGATGCCCGAGAACTCGCCGAGGACGACGACGCCGACTTCGTGCTCGTCGAGGTTCAGCGCGAGGCCGGAGGTGCCGTCGGCGAACGTCACGAGCTCGTTCGCCATGACGCCCGGGAGACCCTCGAGGTGCGCGATGCCGTCGGCCGCGTCGACGACGGTGCCGACCTCGGTCGCTGCGGCGCCGGTGGGCTCGTAGGCGGCGGCGAAGTCCTTCAGCGCGTCACGGATGACATCGGGGCTGATCGTTAGTTCTGCCATTGTGTTCCTTCGTTTCGAGGGGCCGAGGCCCCGAAGCTTCCGCTCGCGCGGGAAATCTGGTGTCTAGCCCGCGAGCCGCTGGCGCAGGTCACTGAGCCGCGCCGCGACGCTCGCGTCGATCACATCGTCGGCGATCTGCACACGCAGTCCCCCGACGACGGAGGGGTCGATGACCGCGTTGAGCCCGACCTTC
Organism: uncultured Actinomycetota bacterium; assembly: GCA_963792285.1. Taxonomy (GTDB): domain Bacteria; phylum Actinomycetota; class Actinomycetes; order Actinomycetales; family Microbacteriaceae; genus Microbacterium. The sequence goes on from CAWBVS010000016.1 coordinate 137,035, forward strand.
TTGCCGTACCGCTGAGTGAGCACGGCACTGAGGCGCTCGGACTGGGCGGTGTTGAGCGGCGCCGCGGTGACGACCGTGGCGACGATGCTCCCGCGCTGGTCGGCGACGAGGTCCATGGCCTGGGACAGCAGCTGGCGCACGCGGCGCTCACGCGGCTGCTGCACGAGCGAGGAGACGATCAGGATCGTCGCGTCGCTGGCGCGACCGCGCAGGAGGGTCTCGATCAGGGCGCCCTTGGCGGTGTCGTCTCCGAGCCGGCTGCCGAGCGCGAGCTCGATCTCCGGGTTCTCGGCGACCAGCCGGGTCGCGCTGAAGAGCTCCCCGTCGACGTCGACGCCCGGGGCGGAGATCGCCGCCGCGCGAATCGCCAGCTCCTCGATGCCGTCGATCAGCTGGCCGGCGTTGGACCAGCGCTGCTCGACGGCCGTGGTCAGCAGCGAGAGCGCGGTCGGGCCGAACGCCGCGCCGAAGACGTCGGCGACCACGCGAGACCGCGCGGCAGGTGCCGCGGCGGGATCGGCGAGCGCACCGCTCAGCTGCGGCGAACCGCCCACGATCCGCGCCGCGGCGAACAGCTCGCGGGCGGTGTCGAGGTCGACCGACGACGAGGCGTTCAACGCCGCCGTCGTCGCCGCGAGGGCCTGAGTGGTTGCGCTGCCCACTAGCTCTTCGCCTTCTCGGATGCCTCGAGCTCGGCGAGGAAGCGATCCACCACGGCCTGCGCCTTGGCGTCTTCGGAGAGGGTCTCGCCGATCACACCTCCGGCCAGGTCGAGGGCGAGCGTGCCCACGTCGGACTTCAGCGAGGCGAGGGCCGACAGGCGCTCCATCTCGATCTGCGCCTTCGCGTTCGCGGTGATGCGTGCGGCTTCGGAAGAGGCCTGCTCACGCATCTCGGCGACGATGGCCGAGCCGTCGGCACGCGCCTGCTCGCGGATGCGTCCTGCTTCGGCGCGCGCGTCGGCGAGCTGAGCGGTGTACTTCTCGAGCGCTGCCTGCGCCTCGGCCTGAGCGGCCTCCGCGGAGTTGATGCTGCCCTCGATCGCCTCGCTGCGGGCGTCGAGCATCTTGTTCAGATTCGGCAGGATCTTCCAGATGAAGAGCGCCAGGATGATGAGGAACGCCAACGTGCCCCAGAGCAGGTCGGGCAGCGTGGGGAGGAGTGGATTGATCTCCCCAGGGTGCTCCTCGGCGAATGCGGTGAGCATCCGGCCTCCTTCGATCGTAGGCGGGTGGTTACGGCGCGGGGAACGGGATGAAGGCGACCGCGATCGCGATGAACGCGAGCGCCTCGGTCAGCGCGATACCGAGGAACATGAGGCCGCTGAGGCGACCCTGCAGCTCGGGCTGGCGCGCGACCGATTCGATGGTCTTGCCGACGATGATGCCGACGCCGATACCGGAGCCGATAGCGGCGAGACCGAAGGCGAGGGGTGCGAGCTGTCCGACGACGTTCACAGGTGTTTCCTTTCGAAGGGGTGGATGGTCTGGCAGCCGGGGACGGGTCAGTGTCCGTCGGCGAGCGCCATCTGGATGTAGATGGCGGTGAGGATCGTGAAGACGTATGCCTGGAGCACGGCGACGAACAGCTCCAGCACGGTGAAGGCGACGCCGAAGGCGAAGGTGCCGATTCCGAGGAGGCCGATGAGCTGGCCGTTGGCGAGCACCGTGAAGAAGAAGAAGTGCGTCGCGGTGAAGCAGAGCACGAGCAGCATGTGCCCGGCGACCATGTTCATCAGGAGTCGGAGGGCCAGCGTGATCGGGCGCAGGATGAAGGTCGAGAGGAACTCGAGCGGGATCAGCAGGATGTGCAGCGGCCACGGCACGCCCGGGATGACCAGGGCGTTCTTGAGGTAGCCGAGGGAGTGCTTGCGGAAGCCGGCGTAGACGAACATCACGTAGGCGACGAGCGCCAGGATGAGCGGGAGTCCGATGACGGCCGTGCTCGCGATCTGCAGACCCGGGATGATGCCCGTGAGGTTCATGCCGATGATGAGGAAGAAGAACGTCATCAGGATGGGCAGGAACCGCTTGCCCTCCTTCTCGCCGAGCGTGTCGAACACGATCGTGTTGCGGACGAAGCCGAGCATGTACTCGAGAGCGGCCTGTCCGCGCGTGGGGACGAGCTTCATGTTCCGCGTGCCGAGCCACAGCCAGATGACCAGGGCGAACACGACGAGAAGTCGGATCAGCATGACCCGGTTGAGCTCGAACGGCGTCCCTACGAACAGGAGGCCTTCGGGGACGAATTCGCTGATCGAGGGACCGACGAATCCACCATCTGATTCGTCGGCCATGACGAGCGACAGTGCGGGGAGGAGCATTGCGGTAATCAGGAGATTCTCCGGCGTCGGGCGTCCGAGACGTGGCGATCAGGGGGAGCGTATGCCTTCAGCCTAGCAAAACTCTTCAGGCTCCGAAGACACGCGCAGGCCTCAGCGTAGTGCCCGCGAGGCGGCTTCGGGGCGCGGTCGGCAGGCCCGTCACTGCGCGTCGTCGTCGACGGTCTGGGGCAGCTCCACATCGCCCACATACGGCACGCGGGCGCGCTGGAACGCGATGACGTCGAACACGAGCGAGCCGACGACGGCGATGATGACCGTGACGAAGAAGACCGTCGGATCCAGCCACGGCTGCGAGCGCAGCCAGATCGACAGGACGACGAACAGCACGAGCTTGAGCACCCACGAGCCGAGCACGATCGCGAAGAACACCGGCGAGCCCGGATCGTTCTTCGTGGCGTTGATCGCGACCTGGATGCTGATCGAGGTGAGCGCGAGGAAGACGAGCCACATCGCCGCGCCGAGCAGCCCGCTGATCATCCCCGGGATGCCGGAGACGAGGTAGCCCACCACCGCTCCGGCCACGGCGAGGATGCCGATCGCGATCGCCGGCCACTTCAGGCTGGACAGGACGTGGAAGCTGCGAGGGGTGGACGGGGCACTCATCGAGCGGCCTCCAGGGGTGTGGGGTCGACGCCGGCTGCGGCGACGACGGGCTTGCGCCGCCGCGAGGGCAGCAGGGTGACGACGAGGCAGGCGGCGGCGCCGACGACGCCGAAGGCGACGCCGATCCAGTACTGGCCGGGCCAGTTCTCCCGCGTGCCGATGTACATGAGGAGCACCGCGAGGCTGAACACCGCCGTCCAGGCGTAGAAGATCAGCACCGCGTCGCGATCGGTGTGCCCCATGTCCAGCATCCGGTGATGCAGGTGCTTGCGATCGGGCGAGAACGGCGACTTGCCGGCGCTCATGCGCCGCACCACCGCCAGGCCGAAGTCCAGGAGCGGCAGCAGCACGACCACGACCGGCAGCAGGATCGGGATGAACGCACCGAGCAGCTGGGACCGGCCGAAGCCCTCGGGGTCGAGTGTGGCGGGATTGAGCTGGCCGGTGATGGCGATCGCGGAGCACGCCATGAGCAGGCCCAGCATGAGGGCGCCGGAATCGCCCATGAACAGCTTCGCCGGGCTCCAGTTGAGCGGCAGGAAGCCGATGCACGCGCCGATCAGGACCGCGGCGATGAACGAGGCGAGGTTGAAGTACGTGCTCGCTCCGGTGTCGCGCACCAGGATGTACGAATAGGCGAAGAACACGCCGTTCGCGATCAGGCACACACCGGCGACCAGGCCGTCGAGTCCGTCGATGAAGTTGACCGCGTTCATCACGACGACGATCGAGAACACGGTCAGCGTGAAGCTCACCCAGCTGGACCAGAGCGAGATGCCGCCGATCGGCAGCGCGAAGATCTGCAGCTGGCCGAACCACGCGATGATCCCCGCCGCGAGGAACTGCGCGCCGAGCTTGATCATCCAGTCCAGATCCCACAGGTCATCGGCCACGCCGACGACCACGATCAGCAGCGTCGCGGCGAGGATCGCGTACACCGGGGCAGGGTCGGCCCAGAAGATCGCGAAGTACGGATGCTGCGACGAGACCGCGAAAGCGGCCACGACGCCCAGGAACATCGCCACGCCGCCCAGGCGCGGCGTGGGCGTCTTGTGCACGTCGCGCTCACGGATGCCGGGATACAGCTTGTACTTCAGGCTCAGCCGCCAGACCGCCCACGACAGCGCAGAGGGTGACGGCTGCCGTGAACAGGATCGTGAAGACGTACTGCTTCACGCGGAGGTTCTTTCGGGGCTCCGCCCCGGACCCTCCGCCTGCTCGGGCTCGGCATCCGGCTCGGCCACGTCGTCAGGCTCGGACTCGACGTCGCGTCTCGTCGCGACGCCCTCATCCCGCACCGGATCGGGCTCGAGGAGGTCGCCGAGCACCTCGCGCAGCGCCGCGCGATCGATCGCGCCTTCGCGCAGGACGCGCACGAGAGGGGCGACGCCGGTCACCAGGCTCGTCGCGTCGATGATCGTCGAGGCGATGCCGGTCGAGGACGGTCCGCCGTCGAGATACACCGCGACGCTGTCGCCGAGCATGTCCTGTGCATCGGAGGCCATGATCGCGGCCGCTTTGCCCGTGAGGTTCGCGCTGGAGACCGCCAGCGGGCCGGTCTCCTCGAGCAGTTCGAGCGCGAGGTTGTTGGCCGGCATCCGCACGGCGACGGTGCCGTGCGTGTCACCGAGGTCCCACGACAGTGAGGGCTGGGACGGCAGGACGATCGTGAGCCCGCCCGGCCAGAACGCCTCGACGAGCCGCTCCACGGCCTCGGGAACGTCGGCCACGAGCGCGCGCAGCGTGGCGACGCCGGCGACGAGCACGGGGGGCGGCGATTGGCGCCCGCGGCCCTTGGCCTCGAGCAGCCCCTGCACCGCGCGGGCGCTGAACGCGTCGGCGGCGATGCCGTAGACCGTGTCGGTCGGAAGGACCACGAGTTCGCCGCGGCCGATCGCCTGGCGCGCCTGGCGCATGCCGGCGAGCAGTTGAGCCTCGTCGCGGCAGTCGAATACAGGGGACATGTCCGGGTCAGTCTATCCGTCGGGCCCTCGCCGGCCCGCACGATCCCCCGGGGCTCACGGCCGGATCGCGGTGGTCGCGCGGTCGCGCATCGTCAGATCGGGGTGGGTGGATGCCGCCCGCCAGCCGTCGGCCGCGAGCAGCTGTCGGATCGCCTCGCCCTGCCATTCGCCGTGCTCGATCACGATCACGCCACCGGGATGCGCGAGGCGGAGCCCGACGCGGCTGACGGTGCGCACGACGTCGAGTCCGTCCTCACCGCCGTACAGCGCCGCGGGAGGATCGAAGAAGCGGACTTCGGGGTCACGCGGGATCGCGGCATCCGGCACGTACGGCGGGTTGGAGGCGACGACCGAGACCGTCCCGTCCAGCTCGGGGAACGCCCGCTCGAGGTCGATGAAGGCCAGCTCGGCGTTGTCGGCGCCCACGAGGTCGAAGTTCTCACGCGTCCACACGAACGCCTCGACGGAGTTCTCGGCGGCGAAGACGCGCGCGTGCGGCACCTCGGTGGCCAGAGCCAGCGCGATCGCCCCGCTGCCGGTGCCGAGGTCCACGGCGATCGGAGAGGGGGATGCCGCCGCCGAGAGCGCGTCGATCGCCAGCTGGGCGACGATCTCGGTCTCGGGCCGGGGCACGAAGACCCCCGGGCCCACGCGCAGCTCGAGGTGGCGGAAGGGCGCCGAGCCGGTGAGGTGCTGCAGGGGCTCCCGCGTCGCACGTCGGGCGACGAGTCCCTCGAAGCGCTCCGCGTCGGCGTCGGACAGGAGATCCCCGCGGATCGCCGCGGCCTGGACCGCTCCCCTGCCCCCGCCCAGGACGTGCGCGGCGAGGAGTTCGGCGTCCACGTCCGCATCGGGGACGCCCACCTGCGTGCAGGCGGTCGACGGCGCGACGGAGGGCATCGGCGAGCGACGGCGTGCGGGGGGCGTGGTCAGACATGAGCGGCACCCAGCATAGGCGTGCGGCAGGCGACCCGGGCGCGCAGCCGCGGTCGTCACAGAAGGACTCACAGCCGCTGGGCCCGTTTAGGCTTGTCCCGCACCCGATGACCCCGTGAAAGGCCCGACATGCCCGGAATCCACTCCGACATCACTTCTGCTTTCGGCGACACTCCGCTCGTCCGCCTGAACCGGGTGGCGGAAGGCGTCGAGGGCAACATCCTCGCGAAGCTCGAGTTCTACAACCCCGCGTCCAGCGTCAAGGACCGCCTGGGGATCGCGATCGTCGACGCCGCCGAGGCGTCCGGAGAACTCAAGCCCGGCGGCACGATCATCGAGGCCACGAGCGGCAACACCGGAATCGCCCTCGCGATGGTCGGTGCGGCACGCGGCTACCAAGTCGTCCTCGCGATGCCCTCGTCGATGTCGATCGAGCGCCGCCTGCTCCTGAAGGCCTACGGTGCCGAGCTGGTCCTCACCGATCCCGCCGGCGGGATGAAGGGCGCGATCGCCAAGGCGGACGAGCTCCTCGCCGAGACGCCCGGCGCGATCCTGGCGCGTCAGTTCGAGAACCAGGCGAACGTGGAGATCCACCGCAAGACCACCGCCGAGGAGATCATCCGCGACACCGACGGCAAGGTCGACTACTTCGTCGCCGGCATCGGCACGGGCGGCACGATCACCGGCGTCGGCCAGGTCCTCAAGGAGCGCGTCCCCGGCGCGAAGGTCATCGCCGTCGAGCCGGCCGACTCGCCCCTGCTGACCAAGGGCACCCCCGGTCCTCACAAGATCCAGGGCATCGGCCCCAACTTCGTTCCCGCGATCCTCGACCAGAGCGTGATCGACGAGGTGATCGACGTCGAGTTCCCCGACGCGATCGAGACCGCCCGCGCGGTCGGCACCAAGGACGGCATCCTGGTGGGGATCTCTTCCGGCGCCGCGGTCTGGGCCGCTCTGCAGGTCGCCGCGCGTCCCGAGGCCGCCGGCAAGAACATCGTCGTGATCATCCCGTCGTTCGGCGAGCGCTACCTCTCCACCGCGCTCTACGAGCACCTCCGCGAGGACTGAGCACCCCCTCCGAGAAAGGCGATCCGTGCCCCGGATCCACTCCGACATCACGTCCGCCTTCGGCAATACGCCCCTGGTGAGGCTCAACGCGCTCACCGAGGGTCTCGGCGCCGAGGTGCTCGTCAAGCTCGAGTTCTACAACCCGGGCGCGAGCGTGAAGTGCCGGCTCGGGATCGCACTCATCGACGCGGCCGAAGCGTCGGGAGAGCTCAAGCCCGGAGGCACGATCGTCGAGTCCACGAGCGGCAACACGGGTATCGCGCTGGCGCTGTTCGGTGCGGCGCGCGGCTACAAGGTGATCCTCACGATGCCCGCATCCATGTCGAAGGAGCGGCGCACGCTGCTGAAGGCCTACGGGGCCGAACTCGTGCTCACCAATCCCCACAAGGGCATGACCGAAGCCGTGGCGACCGCCGAGCGCATCGCCGCCGAGACTCCGGGCGCGGTGCTCGCGCACCAGTTCGACAGTCCCGCGAACGCGGAGATCCACCGCCGCACCACGGCGGAGGAGATCTGGCGCGACACCGACGGCCATGTGGACTACTTCGTGGCCGGTTCCGGGACGGGCGGGACGATCACGGGAGTCGGGAGCGTGCTCAAGGAGCGCAACCCGGACGTGACGATCGCCCTGGTCGAACCCAAGGACTCCCCCGTGCTGACCGAGGGCCGCGCCGGTGGGCACCGCATCCAGGGGATCGGACCCAACTTCGTCCCGGAGGTGCTCGACCGGTCGGTCGTCGACGAGATCTTCGACGTCGAGTTCGACGACGCCATCCGCGTCGCGCGCGAACTGGCCACCCGGGAGGGCATCCTCGCCGGAATGTCGGCGGGCGCGGCGGTGTGGGCGGCCCTGCAGATCGCGGCCCGCCCGGAGGCGGCCGGCAAGCGCATCGTCGTGATCGTTCCGGATGCCGGGGAACGCTATCTGTCCACCGCTCTCTACGAGCACCTGCGCGAGCCTGAGGAGGCCACGGCATGACCGAACGCATCGGCGCCCTGCGTCGCCTGCGCGAAGACCTCGCTGCCGCGAAGCTGCGCGACCCCGCGGCGCGCAGCGGCCTGGAGATCGCCCTGCTCTACCCCGGCCTGCACGCCGTGTGGGGGTACCGGCTCTGGCACGCACTGTGGGTGCGGCGCATGCGCTTCGTCGCGCGGCTGGGCTCGCAGGTCACGCGCTGGCTCACCGGCATCGAGATCCACCCCGGCGCGACGATCGGGCGGCGCTTCTTCATCGACCACGGCATGGGCATCGTCATCGGCGAGACCGCCGAGATCGGCGATGACGTCATGCTGTACCACGGGGTGACGCTCGGCGGGCGTCAGCGCGAAGGCGGGAAGCGGCATCCCACCATCGGCGACGGCGTGGCCGTCGGTGCGGGCGCGAAAGTGCTCGGGCCCATCACGATCGGCGCCGGATCGGTCATCGGCGCGAACGCCGTCGTGACCCGCGACGCTCCGGCCGACAGCATCCTCGTCGGAATCCCCGCGAAGCCGCGCGTCAAGCGCGAGGGACTGGACACCCGGGCGCTGCTGACCGTGCCCGAGTACAGCATCTGACCTCAGCGGTCAGCCCGCACGGCGCTGCGCGACCTCTTTCTTGAGGAACACCATCGGCAGCAGCCACGTCGCCAGCGCCGTGATGATCCAGACGATCACCGGCGCGAGGATCCAGGCGATCGGGTCGGAGATGCCGATCCCCGCGTTCGGGATGATCACGACGATCAGGATCGCGATGAACGTCGAGATGATCCCGATGCCGCCGAGCAGGGGCGCGGCATGCCGGCGGGTGAGCTTGAACACCCACGGCGCGAGCACGGACTGGATGACCGCGAAGATCACGACGGCCAGGACGAACCCCCACCAGTCGGTCCAGTCGATGTGGAAGCCCGGCAGGATCAGGTCGGCGACGATCAGGCCGAGCGCCGCCGAGAACACGAAGATCGCGGCGCGGATGAGGAACGTGATCACGCCCCGAGCCTAGCGCCGCGGGACCGCCCGCTTCCTCGCCGAAGCAGGGGATCTCGCCGAGACCGGGGGACGTCGGCACCTGGGTCGGCGAGATCCCCTGTCTCGAGCCGCGGCGGTCAGGCGTCGGCGCCGAGGGCGGCCAGACGCTCTTCCTCGTCGGCCGCGATGCACGACTCGATGATCGGGCCGAGGGCGCCGTCCATCACCTGGTCGAGGTTGTAGGCCTTGTAGCCGGTGCGGTGATCGGCGATGCGGTTCTCGGGGAAGTTGTAGGTGCGGATGCGCTCGGAGCGGTCCATGCCGCGGATCTGCGACTTGCGGGCGGCCGAGGCTGCGGCATCCAGCTCTTCCTGCTGCTTGGCGAGGATCCGCGCACGCAGCACGCGCATGCCGGCCTCGCGGTTCTGCAGCTGGGACTTCTCGTTCTGCATCGACACGACGATGCCGGTCGGCAGGTGGGTGATGCGCACCGCGGAGTCGGTCGTGTTGACGGACTGTCCGCCCGGGCCGGAAGAGCGGAACACGTCGATCTTCAGATCGTTCGGGTTGATCTCGACCTCGTCGGGCTCGTCGACCTCGGGGAAGACGAGCACGCCGGTCGTGGAGGTGTGGATGCGGCCCTGCGACTCGGTCGCCGGCACCCGCTGCACGCGGTGCACCCCGCCCTCGTACTTGAGCGAGGCCCACACGCCCTGCGCGGGGTCGGTCGAGGAGCCCTTGATCGCGACCTGGACGTCCTTGTAGCCGCCGAGGTCGGACTCGTTGCGTTCCAGCAGCTCGGTCTTCCAGCCGCGGGATGCCGCGTACTGCAGGTACATGCGCAGGAGGTCGGCCGCGAACAGGGCGCTCTCGGCGCCGCCCTCGCCGCCCTTGATCTCCATGATCACGTCGCGGGCGTCGTCGGGGTCGCGCGGGATGAGCAGGCGCCGGAGCCTCTCCTGCGTCTCCTCGACACGCTCTTCGAGCGCCGGGACCTCGGCGGCGAAGGCCTCGTCCTCTTTCGCGAACTCCTGCGCCGCCTCGAGGTCGCCGGTCGCGAGCACCCATGCGTCGTAGGCCGCGACGATGCGCGACAGCTCGGCGTAGCGCCGGTTGACGCGCTTGGCGCGACCGGCGTCGGCGTGCACGGCCGGGTCGGAGAGTTCCTCCTGGACGGCTTTGTGCTCCTCGATGAGTGTCTTCACCGATTCGAACATGGTTGCTCCGAACGATGCGGGTCAGGCGCGGAAGGACTGCGGCTCAGCGGATGCTGTTCTCGTGCCCGTGGCTGTGGCCACCGCCGGTCGGCGTGGGGATCGACTTCTGCATCTGCACGAGGAACTCGACGTTGGACTGCGTCTCCTTGAGCTTGCCGAGCACGACCTCGAGGGCCTGCTGCGGGTCCAGGCCCGCGAGGGCGCGGCGCAGCTTCCAGGTGATCTTGACCTCGTCGGGCGAGAGCAGCATCTCTTCGCGGCGGGTGCTCGACGCGTTGACGTCGACGGCCGGGAAGATGCGCTTGTCGGCGAGCTGGCGCGACAGGCGCAGCTCGCTGTTGCCGGTGCCCTTGAACTCCTCGAAGATGACCTCGTCCATCTTGGATCCGGTCTCCACGAGCGCGGTCGCGAGGATCGTGAGCGATCCGCCGTTCTCGATGTTGCGCGCGGCGCCGAAGAAGCGCTTCGGCGGGTACAGCGCGGACGCGTCGACGCCACCGGTGAGCACGCGACCGGAGGTCGGCGCCGAGATGTTGTACGCACGGCCGAGGCGGGTGATCGAATCCAGCAGCACGACGACGTCGCGACCGAGCTCGACCAGGCGCTTGGCGCGCTCGATCGCGAGCTCGGCGACCGTGGTGTGGTCTTCGGCCGGGCGGTCGAACGTCGAGGCGATGACCTCGCCCTTGACCGTCCGCTGCATGTCGGTGACCTCTTCGGGACGCTCGTCGACGAGCACGACCATGAGGTGGACCTCGGGGTTGTTCGTCGCGATCGCGTTCGCGATCTGCTGCAGCACGATCGTCTTGCCGGCCTTGGGCGGTGCGACGATCAGGCCGCGCTGGCCCTTGCCGATCGGGGCGACCAGGTCGATGATGCGCTGGGTCAGCTTCTCGGGCGCGGTCTCGAGGCGCAGGCGCTCCTGCGGGTAGAGCGGCGTCAGCTTGCCGAACTCGACGCGCTCGGCGGCGTCTTCGACCGACAGGCCGTTGACGGCGTCGACCTTGACCAGCGCGTTGTACTTCTGACGGCTGGACTGCTCGCCCTCGCGGGGCTGCTTGATCGCGCCGACGACGGCGTCGCCCTTGCGGAGGTTGTACTTCTTGACCTGGCCGAGCGAGACGTAGACGTCGCTCGTGCCGGGCAGGTAGCCGGTGGTGCGCACGAACGCGTAGTTGTCGAGCACGTCGAGGATGCCGGCGATCGGGATCAGGACGTCGTCCTCGCCGATCTCGGTGTCGAACTCGTCGGCGCCGCCCTGGGTGCGGCGCTTGTTGCGCTGACGGTTGCGGCCCGCCTGGCTGTCGTCGTCGTCGGCGGATGCCGCAGCCTGAGGCTCGGCCTTCGCGCCGGCCTGCGCGGCCTGACCACCCTGTGCGGCCTGGCCGCCCTGAGCGTTCTGGTTGCCGTTCTGGCCGCCCTGCGCGTTGCGGTTGCGGTTGCGGTTGCGGCTCCGGCTGCGGCTGCGCGACGGGGTGCCGTCGGCGCCGCCCTCGGCGGAGTCGCCGCCCTCGGCGGAGTCGCCGGCCTCGGCGGCGTCGGCGTCGCTCGGCCGGCTGCTCGGCGGCGGCGTCGTTCGCGGGTGCGTCGTCGGCGGTCTCGGCCTGCGGCTGCTCGGCGGGAGCGGTCTCGGCCTCGGCGGGTCTCGACCTCGGCGGGCGCGTCGGCATCCGTCTTCGTCGCGACCTCGGCCTCGGCAGGCGCCTCGGCGGGAGCCTCCGCCGGTGCTTCGGCTGCCGGAGCAGCGGCGGCACCGGTGCTCTTGGCGCGGCGCGGAGCGCGCTTGCGCGGCGCCGTCGCGGGCGCGGGCTCGACCGGCGCCTCGACGGCGGCCGGCGTCGCGTCGACCGGAGCGTCGGCCGGGGCCTCGGCTGCGGCATCCGCCTCGGCGACGGCCTCGGCGTCCGCGGCGTCGGCTGCGGGCTCGGCGTCTACCGCCGGCTCGAGCAGGAGCGTCGGCCGCGACGGCGTCTTCGGTGGCTTCGGCCTCGGTGGCTTCGGCCGTGGTCTCGACGTTCTCGACGGACTCGGGCGCTTCCGTGCGCTCGTCCTCGGTGGCGTCGACGGACTGGATCTCGGAGATGGACTCCACGAGTTCTCCCTAGTGAAAATGTGGATGATCATGTCTGCACGAGACGTCCGCCACAACGGACGTCAGCCCGCGCCGCGCTTGCGCAACTGTGATGATTCGCGAAGGCGGGGGGTCGTACAGGGTTTCGCAGAATGCGATAGGAGGCCAGATTCACGTAGCTACGTGGAACCCTCCGTTATGTCTCTCACTGTACCACCCTTGAAGTCGACGGCCAGCATCAGCGCCTCCCACGGGGTGTCCGTGGAGCGGGCTGCGAGCTCGGCCGCTTCGAGGCGCCGACCGGGTCCGTCGGCCAGGACGAGCACGCTCGGACCGGCGCCGGAGACGACCGCCGCGAACCGCTCGGCGCGCAGCGACTGCACGAGGCGATCGGTCTCGGGCATCGCCTGCGCGCGGTAGCTCTGGTGCAGCTTGTCCTCGGTCGCGGCGAGCAGCAGCTCGGGGCTCTGCATGAGCGCGGCGATCAGCAGGGCCGACCGCGAGACGTTGAAGACGGCGTCCTCGCGCGGCACCTGCAGCGGCTGCAGGCTGCGCGCGACGCTCGTGGACATCGTGAACTCGGGAACGAAGACCAGCGGCGAGACGCCGCGGTGCACGAGCAGCTTCTTGTGCTGCGGACCGGACTCGTCCACCCACGCGATCGTGAGGCCGCCGAACAGCGCCGGCGCGACGTTGTCGGGGTGACCCTCGAGCTCGGTCGCGAGCCGCAGCAGGGTCTCGGCGCCGATCTCGACGTCGCCCGCGAGCAGTCCCTTCGCCGCGAGCAGGCCCGACACGACCGCGGCGCCGGAAGAGCCCAGGCCCCGTCCGTGCGGGATCACGTTGCGCGCCTCGAGGCGCAGCCCCGGCATCCGCCGCCCGATCGCTTCGTACGCGTACGCGATCGCGCGCACGACGAGGTTCGACGCGTCGCGGGGGACGGCATGCTCCCCCTCGCCGCTGACGATCGACCTCGAGGTCGTCGCCGGGGAGCGCCGTGACCACGAGCTCGTCGTACACGCTGAGCGCGAGGCCCAGCGTGTCGAAGCCCGGACCCAGGTTCGCGCTCGTCGCGGGAACCCGCACCGCGACGGAGCGCGCCGCGGGCTGTCGCGGTCACGCGTTCACGCGGTCGCCGACGGGCGACCAGGCCGAGGACGGATGCCACGTCGGAGGTGGTCGCATCCACCACGGTGGGCTCGACCTGCGAGCCGTCCGCGTTGCGCAGCGCCCACTGCGGGTCCTTCAGGCCGTGGCCCGTGACGGTCAGCACGACGCGCGCGCCCTTCGGGCACGACGCCGGCCTCGACGCGGTCGAGCAGGCCCGCGACGCTGATCGCCGAGGCGGGCTCGACGAAGATGCCGACCTCACCGGCGAGGAGCTTCTGCGCGGCGAGGATGCGGTCGTCGTCGATCGCGCCGAAGTAGCCGTCGGTGGCGTCGCGCGCCTCGAGGGCGAGCTCCCACGAGGCGGGGTTGCCGATGCGGATCGCGCTGGCGACCGTCTCGGGGTTCTTCACGATCTCGCCGCGGACGAGCGGCGCGCTGCCCTCGGCCTGGAAGCCGAACATGCGCGGCACGCGGGTCGAGACGCCGCGGTCGGCCTCTTCGCGGTAGCCGCGGGAGTAGGCCGTGTAGTTGCCGGCGTTGCCGACGGGGATGAAGTGGAAGTCCGGCGCGTCGCCGAGCACCTCGACGACTTCGTAGGCGGCCGTCTTCTGGCCCTCGATGCGGTCGGGGTTGACCGAGTTGACCAGGTGCACGGGGTAGTGGTCGGCGAGCTCGCGCGCGATCTCGAGGCAGTCGTCGAAGTTGCCGCGGATCTGGATGAGCTGTCCGTTGTGGGCGACCGCCTGGCTGAGCTTGCCCATCGCGATCTTGCCCTCGGGCACGAGCACCGCGGCGGTGATGCCGGCGTGCGCGGCGTACGCCGCGGCCGAGGCCGAGGTGTTGCCGGTCGAGGCGCAGATGATCGCCTTCGCGCCGTGCTCGACGGCGCGCGAGACGCGCGACGGTCATGCCGCGGTCCTTGAACGAGCCGGTGGGGTTCATCCCCTCGAACTTCACCCACACGTCCGTGCCGGTGCGGCGCGACAGCGCCGGGGCGGGAAGCAGCGGGGTGCCGCCCTCGCCGAGCGTGATGACGGTCGAGGCGTCGGTCACTCCCAGACGGTCGGCGTATTCGCGGAGGACTCCGCGCCAGAGGTGTGCCATGTCAGTCTCCTTCTACGCGCAGCACCGAGACGACCCGCTCGACCACGCCGCTGGCGGCGAGTCGATCCACGGTGTCGCTGAGGTCCTGCTCACGGGCTCTGTGGGTTCCGATCACGAGTCGCGCGACCGGGACGCCGAGGGCGGGGTCGTCGATGACCGTCTGCTCGACGGTCGCGATCGAGACGCGGCCGTCGCTGAGGATGCCGGCGACCGTGGCGAGCACGCCCGGCTCGTCGTCGACTTCGAGGGTGATCTGGTAGCGCGTCGTGACGTGGCCGATCGGGACGATCGGCAGGTTCGCGCGGGTGGACTCCCCCACGCCGACGCCGCCGGCGATGTGGTGGCGCGCCGCCGAGACGACATCGCCGAGCACGGCGGACGCGGTCTGCACGCCGCCGGCGCCCGCGCCGTAGAACATGAGGTTGCCGGCGGCCTCGGCCTCGACGAACACGGCGTTGTTCGCGCCGTGCACGCTCGCGAGCGGGTGGTCGCGGCTGATGAGCGCGGGGTAGACGCGCACCGAGATCGACTCGGCACCCCCGTCATCCAGTCGCTCGCACACGGCGAGCAGCTTGATGACGTAGCCGGCGTGACGCGCGGAGTCGATCATCGCCTTGTCGATCGAGCTGATGCCCTCGCGGTGGACGGCCTCGAGCGGAACCGTCGTGTGGAACGCGAGGCTCGCCAGGATCGCGGCCTTCTGCGCGGCGTCGTAGCCCTCGACGTCGGCGGTCGGGTCGGCCTCGGCGTAGCCGAGCGCCTGCGCCTGGGCGAGCACGTCGCCGAAGTCGGCGCCCTCGGTGTCCATGCGGTCGAGGATGTAGTTCGTCGTGCCGTTGACGATGCCCATGATGCGCTGCACGCGGTCGCCGGCGAGCGAGTCGCGCAGCGGGCGGATGATCGGGATCGCACCGGCCGCGGCCGCCTCGTAGTAGACCTGCGCGCCGACCTGGTCGGCCGCGTCGAAGATCTCGGGGCCGTGCGTGGCCAGCAGCGCCTTGTTGGCCGTGACGACGTCCGCTCCCGAGTTGATCGCCTGCAGCAGGTAGGTCTTGGCCGGCTCGATGCCGCCCATGAGCTCGATCACGATGTCGGCGCCGACGATGAGGGATTCGGCATCCGTCGTGAACAGCTCGCGCGGCAGGTCGGTCTCGCGCGGCGCGTCGAGGTCGCGCACGGCGATCCCGACGAGCTCGAGTGCGGCACCGGCGCGGTCGGCCAGTTCGTCTCCGTGCTTGAGCAGCAGAGCGGCGACCTGCGAGCCCACGGCTCCGGCGCCCAGCAGCGCCACCCTCAGTCGGCGGTAGTCGATCATTCGGCTCCCTCAGTCGTTTCGTTGCGGTGGCCTTCGCCCGGACGCGGGTCGAGGCCGGCGTCGTGCGCCAGAAGGTCGTCGATGCTCACGCCGCGCACGATCACGCGGGCCGAGCCGTCGCGCACCGCGACGACGGGCGGACGCGGCACGTAGTTGTAGTTGCTCGCGAGCGAGAAGCAGTAGGCGCCGGTCGCGGGCACGGCCAGCAGGTCGCCGGGCACGACGTCGCCGGGCAGGTACTCGGCGTCGACGACGATGTCGCCCGACTCGCAGTGCTTGCCGACGACGCGCACCAGGGCGGGCTCGGCCGTCGCTGACGCGCGAGGCGATGCGGGCGGAGAAGTCCGCGCCGTAGAGGGCCGGGCGGGCGTTGTCGCTCATGCCGCCGTCGACGCTCACGTACAGGCGCTGCGCATCGGCGCCGATCTCGACCGGCTTGGTCGTGCCGACTTCGTAGAGGGTGACTCCGGCCTGGCCGACGATCGCGCGACCCGGCTCGAACGCGAGGTTCGGCATCGGGATGCCGCGCACGGCGCACTCGCGGGCGACGGCCTCGACGATGCCCGAGGCGAGCGCTTCGATCGGCGTGGGGTCATCGACCGAGGTGTAGGCGATGCCGAAGCCGCCGCCGAGGTTGAGGACCGGGATCTCGCCGCCCTCGAGCAGTGCGGCGTGCAGCTCGACGAGGCGCGCGGCGGACTCCTGGAAGCCGGCGGTGCCGAAGATCTGCGAGCCGATGTGGCAGTGCAGGCCCGCGAAGGCGAGCGAGGCGCTCTGCCGGATGCGGGCGACGACGGCCGGGGCGTCCTCGAGGGTGAAGCCGAACTTCTGGTCTTCGTGGGCGGTCGCGAGGAAGTCGTGGGTCTCGGCGTGCACGCCGCTGTTGACGCGCACGAGCACGTGCTGGGTCGCGCCGCCGCGCTCGGCGATCGCGATGAGCCGCTCGAGCTCGACCTCGCTGTCGATCACGATCGAGCCGATGCCGACCGCGACGGCGTTCTCGAGTTCGACGACGCTCTTGTTGTTGCCGTGGAAGCCCGAGCCGCGCGGGATCGGCTCCTGCGGCGAGGGCGACGGCGAGCTCGCCGCCGGTGCAGACGTCGACGGCGAGCCCCTCGTCGGTGACCCAGCGCACGACCTCGGCGCACAGGAACGCCTTGCCGGCGTAGTAGACGCGGGCCTGCACGCCGTGCGGCTCGACCGCGGCGCGGAAGGCCGCGAGGGTGCGCCGCGCGTGCGCGCGCACCTCTTCTTCGTCGACGACGTACAGCGGCGTGCCGTAGCGGTGGCGCAGCTGCGATGCGGAGACTCCGCCGATGTGGAGCACGCCGTCGTCGTCGCGATGAGCGGATGCCGGCCACACGCCCTCGGCGAGCGCGTTCGCGTCATCCGGAGGCAGGAGCCAGTCCGGGGCGAGCGAAGTGGAGGCGGACAACTCGGACCAATCGTGGAAAGGGTGCTTCGGCGCGACTGCTGCGGGCGGGGCCCGGTCTCAGCGGGGGTGCCGCGGCAGCGGTGCACTCACGCGCCGGGCGGTTCCCAGAAGTCTAGAGCACCCCATATGCCGCGCCCGGCTTCTGTGACGCCCGCCTACGCGCACACACCCGTCTCCTGCAGGGAGGTGTCGCTCACGATCGCGCCGTCCACGTCGAGCTCGGCGACGACCTCGTCGCCGGTCACCGCGATGCTCGTCAGCTCCACCCCGGCCGGAATGTACTGCGCGATGCAGATCGTGTAGTCGCGCAGCACCGCGTCCGCGAAGCCGCCGAACTGCCGGCTCAGCTGGTCGGCGGTGATCTCGTTGCCCGCGAGCTGGAGGGAAGCGGGGCTCAGCACGATGTCGCCGTCGACGGCGGACGGGGTCAGGGCCACGCCGATCGGCAGCGACGCGCCGAACAGGCTCAGCTCCGTGGTCATCGTGACGTCCGGCTCGGCAAGGCCCAGCGACTCGGCCGGGAACTCCTCGATCGTCGACAGCAGGGTGCGCAGCTGCTCCAGATCCAGCACGACCGTGGCCGACGCCGCTCCGGCCGTGCCCTCCCCGCGGATCGCGATGTCCTGCGCGTGGACGGTGACGTCGCCGACGAACGACTCCAGGGCCACGTCCTCCGACGAGACGGTGACGTCATCGAGGCTGCCGCGGATCAGCTGCGGCAGCACCGCGCCCTCCACCACGACATCGACCTCTTGATCGGCGGGCAGCGAGAGCTGCGTGATGACCTGGTCGCGGATCGTCTTGGTGACGATGTCGCGGGCGATCCACTCCCCCGCGAACCACGCCGCGACGGCCAGGGCGCCGACGACGAGGATCGCGACGATCCACGGCCACACGCGGCGGCGCTTCTTCGGCGCCGGATCGGCGTACGTCCAGGCTCCGGGGAGCGGCTGGGTGGGCTGCGTGTCGCCGGAGGTCATGGTGTCCTACATCCGTTCGGGCGCGTCGACGCCGAGGAGATCCAGTCCGTTGCGCAGCACCTGGCCGGTCGCATCGTTGAGCCACAGCCGCGTGCGGTGCACGCTCTCGACCGGCTCGTCGCCGAGCGGGATGACGCGGCAGTTGTCGTACCAGCGGTGATACAGGCCCGCGAGCTCCTCGAGGTAGCGTGCGACGCGGTGCGGCTCGCGCACTTCTGCGGCGAACGCCACGATGCGGGGGAACTCCTGCAGGGCGCCCAGCAGCGCCGACTCGGTCTCGTGCTCGAGCAGCTCGGGGGCGAACTCGCTGCGGTCGACGCCGGAGCCCGCGGCGTTGCGCGCCACGTTGTGCGTGCGGGCGTGCGCGTACTGCACGTAGAACACCGGGTTGTCGTTCGTCCGCTTCCGCAGCAGCTCGGGATCGAGCGTCGAGCGGGGAGTCGGCCGGGTAGCGGGCGAGCGAGTAGCGCAGGGCATCCGTGCCCAGCCACTCGCGCAGGTCGTCCATCTCGATGATGTTGCCGGCGCGCTTGGACAGGCGTGCGCCGTTGATCGAGACGAGCTGCCCGATGAGCACCTCGATGTCCTTGTCGGGGTCATCGCCCGCGGCGCCGGCGAGCGCCTTGAGACGGTGCACGTAGCCGTGGTGATCCGCGCCGAGCAGATAGATCTTGTGCGCGAAGCCGCGGTCGCCCTTGTTGAGGTAGTAGGCCGCATCGGCGGCGAAGTAGGTGTACTCCCCGTTGGAGCGGCGGATGACGCGGTCCTTGTCGTCGCCGAAGTCGGTGGTGCGCACCCAGACCGCACCCTCCTGGTCGAAGACATGACCCTGCGCACGGAGCCGGTCGACCGCTTCGTCCACGAGGCTCGGCTCGCCGTCCGAGCCTGCCGCGTGCAGAGTGCGCTCGGAGAACCAGACGTCGAAGTGCACGTGGAACCGCGTGAGCGAGGACTGCAGCTCGCCGAGCTGGAAGTCGTAGGCGAGGTCTCTGGCCAGGGCGACCTGGGCCTCGGCATCCAGTTGCGGCAGATCGGGCCGCGCGTCGCAGCACCCGGCGGGCGAGGTCGTCGATGTAGGTGCCGGCGTACCCGCCTTCGGGCGTCGGCTCCCCCTGTGGCCGCGGCGAGCACGGACTGGCCGAACCGCTCCATCTGCGCGCCGGCGTCGTTGATGTAGAACTCCCGTGCCACGGTCGCGCCGCTGGCCAGCAGCAGCCGGGCGATCGAGTCGCCCAGCGCCGCCCACCGCGTGTGGCCGATGTGCAGCGGACCGGTCGGGTTCGCGCTGACGAACTCGACGTTGATCGTGTTGCCGCGCTGGGACTCGTTCGTGCCGAACGCCGCGCCCGCGTCGACGATGGTCTTGGCCAGCGCGCCGGCCGCGGCGGCATCCAGCCGGATGTTGATGAAGCCCGGGCCGGCCACCTCCACGCTCGCGACGCCCGGCGTCAAGGCCAGGCCCGCCGCGATCTCGGTCGCGAGCTCCCGCGGGTTCGCCCCGACCGCCTTCGCCAGCTTGAGCGCGGCGTTGGAGGCCCAGTCCCCGTGATCGCGGTTCTTCGGGCGGTCCAGCGGGAGGTCGGACGCCGTGAGTCCCGCGGTCGATCCTTCGCGTCGCGCCTCGGCGAGCGGGGTCACGACGGCGAGCAGGGCGGCGGAGAGTTCTTCGGGGTTCATGGCCGCACCAGTCTACGTTTGCGCGACTGTGCCCCTCCGGCCGCGCCGAGCGAGGCGGCGGAATGCTCAGGCGAGCTGGATCAGGGCGGTGAAGTCGTCCATGGCGGGGTCGGATGCCGCATCCCCGGCTCCGAGCGCGCGCTCGAGCGCGTCGGGCCGGCCCTCGCCCTCCAGTCCGTCCTCCGACGCCGCGTCGGGCATGACCCAGGCGTCCACCCTCATGTGCGCGAGGCCCACGTGCCCGCCGTGATAGCTCAGGAACGCGCAGTCCGCGGCATCCCGGCCCGTGGCGATGCGCACGAGCGAGCGCCGGTTGGCGAGCCGGGTGGCGTCGATGACGTACCAGGCGCCGTCGTGATACGCCTCGGCCACCGCGTGGAAGTCCATCGGCTGAAGGCCCGGGGCGTAGCAGGCGGCGTAGCGGGCGGGCATGTCCATCGCCCGCAGCAGTGAGATGACGACGTGCGCGTAGTCGCGGCACACGCCCTGCCCGGTCATGAGCGTCGTGACGGCGCTGTCGGTGCCCTGGCTGAGGCCCGGGGTGTAGGTCGTGCTGGTCGAGACGAAATCGGAGACGGCGGAGATGAGCTCGTGGCCCTGGAGACCCTTGAACTGGCGCCGTGCCTGACCGAAGACCTCGTCGGACTGGCAGTAGCGGCTCGGACGCAGGTAGGTGATCGCTTCGAGGTCGCTCGTGCGGCCGCCCGTGGTCTGCCCGTCGACGGTCGCCTCGTAGCGGATCTCGAGGAGTCCGGCCTCGCCGGTGAGACGGTGCAGACGGCTGCCGGACTGGTCGACGATCTCGGTCGGGGTGTAGACGCGCTCGCCCTGCGTGAAGGTCAGTTCCTCGCTCACGATGGGCACGTGCTGGGCCGCCGCGACCTGGAAGATGAGGTCCACGGACGACCCCAGTTCGAGGTCGAGTTCGGCGGTCACGAAGCGTTGCACCGAAGTATCCTCGCACGCGGCACAACCCCCTGTGGACGCGTATTCGGCGCACGGTCGAACTTCGCTTACTCTCGCTGTGTGACCGTGCCCGAGACCCCGCCGCCGACGGCGCGCGCGGCGTCCCCTCGGGCGCGACGATTCTGGCCTCTCGCGCTGGCCGCGCTCGCGATCGCGGCCGTGTGCGCGGTCGCTGCGCTGCGGCCGTGGGTCGATGCTCCGAGTGCGGTCGTGGCCACCGCTCAGGATGCCGCCCCCGCCGTGATCGCCCCGGCCGCGCTCGCGCTGCCCGAGCAGCCCCGGGTGCTCGTCTTCGGCGACTCGTGGACGTACGGATCGGCCGCTTCGCTGCCCACTCTGGGATACGCGTACGTGCTCGGCCAGCGCCTCGACTGGCAGGCGACGGTCGACGGCGTCCGCGGCAGCGGCTACCTCAAGCCGGGCCTGGACGGCGGGTCGTACGGCGAGCGCATCGCCGCGCTGGACCCGGCACTGGATCCCGACCTCGTGATCGTCGAGGGGTCCATCAACGACCGACGCCTGCCCGCGACGGGATACCGGGATGCCGTGACCGCCGCCTGGGACGCGCTGGCGGCGCTGTACCCGGAGGCTTCGATCGTGATCCTCGGACCCGCACCGCAGGTGCTGCCCGTCGAGGAGACGACGGCTCGGATCGACGCCGACCTCGCCGATCTGGCCGCGGCGCGCGGCTGGTGGTACATCTCGCCGATCGCAGACGAGTGGATCACCACCGACAACTACGCCCAGGTCATCGACTCCGGCATCGGCCGCGACCACCCGTCGACGAACGGCCACGCGTACCTCGCGAGCCGTGTCGCCGAGGCGCTCGCGACGATGAGCGAGAGCACGGGGGTCGTCGCCGACGCCCCGCATGACGAGGACTCGACCGTCCCCTGACGCGCAGGACCGAGGCGAAGCTGGTGATAACCTCGATCGGTACGCCTCCGTAGCTCAGGGGATAGAGCGTTGGTTTCCGGTACCAAAGGTCGCTGGTTCGATTCCAGTCGGGGGCACGAACAGAAATCCCAGGGATGACCTGGGATTTCGTCGTTTCCGGGCACACGTAAGATCGGCCCGGAGCCGAAGCCCCGGGCCGATCATTCGCGAATCTCGGTCTCTGTTTCACTTTCCCTTGCGGGTCCGATCTGTTTCCGTTTTCGCTTCGCAAGACCAAAGATACTCAGCACCGAACGGTCGTCAAGAGTTCACCCGGAAGTCACTTCACCGTGAAGATGAAGGTGAAGATCTCCGGCATCCGACGTGCTACTCGTGACCGACCAGCTTGAGGCCGACGACGCAGCCGACCAGGCCGAGGATGAGCAGCATCCGCACGATCGAGAACGGCTCGGCGCCGGTGATCATCGCGTACGCGACGGTCAGCGACGCGCCGATCCCGACCCAGACCGCGTAGGCCGTGCCGGTCGAGATGTCGCGCATCGCCCACGCCAGACCGCCCATGCTCAGCACGAGGGTGACGCCGAACACGACGGTCGGCCAGAGCTTGGTGAAACCCTCGGACTTGCCGAGCGCGGTGGCCCAGACGGCTTCGAGGACGCCGGACAGAATGAGAATGACCCACGACATGGGACTCGCCTCCATGGCCAGTCTTGTCGCTCACCGGGTACTGATCCCTCGTCCGGGGATCCGGTTCAGGATCCGCGACCAGGCTACCAAGCGGGCCTGTGCACCCCCTGGGCAGATGCGGGCGGTCAGACCAGGAACAGTCCGTCGAGCACGCCCGGGTTGTGCGCGTGCACCAGCACGAGGAAGACCACCGCGTCGAACAGCAGGTGCACGATGACCACGTAGGTCAGCGAGCGGGTGCGCTTGAAGATGTACGCCTGCACCAGGGCGAACGGGATCGTCAGCAGCGGGCCCCACGACTGGTAGCCGAGCTCCCAGAGGAACGAGACGAACACGGTCGCCTGCAGGATGTTCGCCTGCCAGTCGGGGAAGTGGCGCCGCAGCAGCGTGAAGACGATGCAGATGAAGAACAGCTCGTCCCAGATGCCGACGGCGCCGACCCCCACGAACAGCCGCGCGATGAGCTCGGGCGTGTTCACCACCGGCCAGTTCATGTACACGCCCGACGTGATGAAGTAGAACGGCAGGATCAGCCAGCCCAGCACGAGCACGGCGACCAGCCAGGTCCATTGGAACGCCGTCCAGCGTCCTCCCCCGCGCCACGGGAACCGGATCGCGTGGTCGCGGTAGACGAACCGCGACACGACGTAGGGCACGGCGACCGCGCCGCCGAGCGCGAGACCGAACCGCAGGAACGCGAGGTTGTCGAGTTCGGCCTTCAGGTCGATCGACGCTGACGATCAGCAGCCCGAGGGTGATGAGCGACAGGTCGCGCACGAGGCTGGGGGTGCGCATCGCGGCCGCCCCCGGCGCGGCACTCACCGAGGCGCGAGCGGCCTCCGCCTCGGCATCCGTCCTCGTGCGCACGAGCCACGCGACGAGCAGGCCGGCGGCCAGCAGCACCCACCCGAGCCACGGGATCCGCAGGACGAAGAACGCCGGTGCCGCGAGGCACACGAGCAGCGCGGGCACCAGGCCCACGGACACCTTCGGACGGACGCCGAGAACGACTGCGGGATGGGCGGGCACCCTCTCAGTCTGTCAGCGGATGCGCGATCTCGTCCTGCGGCATGCGCGCGGCGAAGATCGCGATGATCGCGAACACGAGGGTGAGGATGCCGGCCGCCGTGAAGATCACCTGCAGCGACAGCACCTCCGCGAGCGGCCCCGCGAGCGCCATCGACAGCGGCATGAGCGCGAGCGAGACGAAGAAGTCGAGGCTCGAGATGCGTCCGAGCATGTGCCGGGGCACGCGTCGCTGCAGCAGAGTGCCCCAGATGACGTTGCCGTAGCTGAAGCCGAACCCGACGACGAACAGCGAGGCCATCAGCAGCCAGTACTGGTCGGTGAAGCCCACGATGATGAACGGCAGCGTGCTCAGGCCCCACACCAGGTTCATCGTGGTCAGGTAGCGCCGCGGCAGCTTCCTCGAGGAGACGAAGATCGATCCGAGCACCCCGCCGGCGCCGTAGACGGCGAGGAGGAAGCCGAACAGACGCGGGTCCTCGCCGATCCGCTCGCGGATGAGGAACGGCAGCAGGACTTCTTCGGGGCCGACCACCACGAGCACCCACAGCGTGGCGTAGAGCAGCGTCCACAGCAGCCACGGCGTCTTGACGGTGAACACGACCGCTTCGCGCAGGTCGTGGAACACGCTCTTCGCCGTCTGCTCGGCGGGGTCGGTGTCATCGGAGTGCTCCCCCGCGTGCGGGGCGGGCTCGGGACGCAGGAACATCAGGATCACGAACGCGGCGCCGTGGGCGATCGCGATCGCCACGGCCGCGTGCGCCGGGATGAGGGCGGCCAGGAGCATTCCCGCCGCCGCCGGGCCGGCCGCCTGCTGCAGAGCGGGGCGGATGGCTCCCTCGAGCCCGTTCGCGGCCAGCAGCTGCCCGGGCGGAAGCAGCCGCGGCAGGATCGCGCTGTAGGCGGGGAAGAAGAACCCGGCACCGGCTCCCAGGATGAACGAGACGATCACCAGCTGCGGGATGCCGACCGGACCGTACGCCCCGACGACCACGACCGAGGTGATCGCGAGGAAGTCCGCGAGCGAGACCGCCCGCACGATCAGCCGGCGCGACACGCGGTCGGCGACGATTCCGCCCGGGATCGCGCACAGCAGCAGGCCGGTCGCGTTGGAGGCGGCCACCAGCGACAGGTCGACCGGTCCGCCGCCGATCGCGATGACCGCGTAGACCATGACCACGGCCCACATGCCGGCGGCGAAGATCGACAGCACGACCGCACTGAACAGCGCGCGGAAGTCGCGATGCGCGAGCGGGCGGAGGATCCGCCACCGGTCGCGCCCCACGGCGGGCACCTCACCGGCGGGCGCGGCGGATGCCGGCTCCTCGGGCTCGGTCATTCCCGGCCGCGCCGGAGGTAGGCGAGGTCGCGGATGGCCCGGCCCGCCCGCGCGCCCTTCCGTTCGAACGCGGTCAGCACCCGGCCGTCGAAGCGCTCGGCCCACTCGCCCTCGAACGCGCGCGAGAACTGCGGCGCGGCATCCAGCACGTCGCGCATCTGGCGGGCGTACTGCTCCCAGTCGGTGGCGAGGCGCACGGTGCCGCCGTCGCGCACGGCGCCGGCGATCGTCTCGGCGAACTCGGGAGTCACGAGCCGGCGCTTGTTGTGCTTGTTCTTGTGCCACGGGTCGGGGAAGAAGATCCACAGTTCGTCGACGGATGCCGGCGGCAGCAGGTGCGCGAGCACTTCGGGTGCGTTCGCCTCGACCAGCCGCAGATTGCGGGCACCGGCCTTCTCCGCCGTGAGCATCGTGCGGGCGAGACCGGCGGTGAACACCTCGATCGCGAGGAAGTCCACGTCGGGCCGGGACGATGCCGCATGCACGATCGCGTGGCCCTGCCCGGAGCCGATCTCGGCGATCAGTGGCGCATCCCTCCCCCAGACCTCTCGCGGATCGATCGCCGCGCCGGGGAGAACGCTCGTGGCCGCCTCGTCGCGGGGCGGGTCGATCACGTACCGCGGGGCGAGGTCGGTCCACGCGCGCTCCTGGCCGTCGGTCATCCGCCCGTTGCGACGGACGAAGGACAGCGGGCGATCGCGGAATGCGGCGGGCTCGGACACCCCTCCAGGCTAACGAGCCGCGCCGACGCCGGTCAGCGGGTCAACCGGTGACGAAGTCGATGAGCTCCTCGACGCGGCCGAGCAGCGCGGGGTCGAGGTCGCGATAGCTGTGCACGCGGCCCAGGATCCGCTGCCAGGCGCGGGCGAGGTCGGCGGGGGTCTCGGCCGGCCAGCCGAGCGCGCGGCACGTGCCCACCTTGATGTCGGTCCCCCGCGGCACGTCCGGCCAACGCTCGATGCCCATCGCGCGGGGCGTGACGCACTGCCACACGTCGACGTGGGGGTGCCCGACGATGCGGATGTGCCGGCCGTGAGGTCCGCGGCCGATCGCGTCCGCGATCCGCGACTCCTTGGAACCGGCGACGAGATGATCGACGAGCACGCCGTAGCGGCGCTCGGCGGACGGCGGCTCGGCGTCGAGCGCGGCTTCCAGCAGGTCGATGCCCTGCAGGTACTCCACGACCACTCCCTCGGCGCGCAGGTCGTCGCCCCACACCTTCTCGACGAGCTCCGCGTCGTGGCGCCCCTCCACGAGGATGCGACTCGCGCGGGCGACACGGGCACGGGTCTCGGGCGCGGCGAACGAGCCGGATGCCGTCCGCCGGGCAGCCGGGGCGGCGACCGGTGCCGGCGGCGTGAGGACGACGTCCGCGCCGTCGACGAGGAAGCCGGGTCCGAGGGGGAACAGGCGGCGCCGGCCGTGGCGGTCCTCGAGCTCGACGAGCCCGGAGGCGACGCCGACCACCGCGCCGCAGAATCCGTCGGCGGCGACCTCCACCACCAGGTCGCGGGCAGCGTCGACCCGGGGCACCTCGCGGCGTCCGTGGGTGCGCCATCCGTCCGCGAGCACGTCCGTGCCGTACCGATCGTCCATGGGCCCTCCGAGTTCGACAGGCTACCCGCGCCGCGCGCATCGCAGCGGTGCGACCCGCCCATCCGGCGAGGGCGGCGCAGACCTACCGCCTCCGCCCCGCGCGTGAATAGACTCGATCTCCGGGGCCTGCACTGCGCGTCCCCGAAAGGGGGATCGATGCGTGCGCGATGGGCGAGGGCGCTCACGACCGCCCTGGGCGCGGTGATCGCCGGCGTCATGATTCTCGGCCCCGCCGTCGCAGCCACCGCCACACCGCCCGTCACCCTCGGCTCCGGCTACGTGCTCGACGACGTCGGAGCGCTCTCGGGCGCCGAGGCGTCGCAGGCACAGGCCCGGCTCGAGCAGTTCAAGGCCGACACGGGCCTGGACCTCTGGGTCGTGTACGTCGACGAATTCACGAACCCGTCGGGCTCCGAGGACTGGGCCAACACCACCGCCGAGGCGAACGGCCTCGGACCGACGCAGTACCTCCTCGCGGTGGCGACGGAAGCCCGTCAGTTCTACCTGTCGGGCGACTCCTCCGGACCTGTCACGCAGGAGCAGCTGGCCACGATCGAGCAGCAGCTCATCCAGCCCGAGCTGGCGGCCGACGACTGGCTGGGTGCGGTGGATGCCGCGGCCGACAGGGCTCGCGGACGCCGCGGGAGGCGGATCCGGAGCCGGAGCCGCCGGGTCCGGCGGCGGCTTCCCCGTGGGACTGGTCGTCTTCCTCGTGATCGCGGTCGTCGCGATTCTGGTGATCTTCCTCATCTGGCGCAGCCGCCGCAAGAAGGTCGGCGGACCGTCGGCGCCGGGCGCCCCGGTCGAGCAGATCGACGTCGAAAGAGCTGGCGCGGCGCGCGTCGTCGGCCCTCGTGCGAGACCGATGATGCGGTCAGGACGAGCGAGCAGGAGCTCGGGTTCGCGCGCGCGCAGTTCGGCGATGCGGCGACGCGTCGAGTTCGAGCAGGCCCTGCAGACCGCGACGCGAGAACCTCAACAAGGCGTTCACGATCAAGCAGCAGCTCGACGACGCGACGCCCGACACCGAAGAGCAGACCCGCGTCGTGGAACACCGAGATCATCCGGCTCTGCGACGAGGCCAACGCCGGGCCTCGACGAGAAGGCCGCCGCATTCGACGAGCTGCGCCGGCTCGAGCAGAACGCCCCCGAGTCGCTCGCGCGCGTGCAGGAGCAGCGCGCGCAGGCCGCGGCATCCATCGACGCCGCCGACGCAGCAGCTGCGCACGCTCGCCGCGACCTACGCCCCCGAGGCGCTCGCCACCGTCGCCGACAACCCCGCGCAGGCACGCCAGCGCATCGCTTTCGCCGACGAGCAGCTCGCCGCAGCCGCAAGCCGCGATCGGCGCGGGCAAGGGCGGCGAGGCCGCGGTCGGCATCCGCGCGGCCGAGGAGGCGGTCGGCCAGGCCGCTCTGCTGGAGGAGGCGATCGACAAGCTCGGGCGCGACTTCGCCGCGGGCGAGCAGAGCGCCGCGGCCCTCATCACCGAGCTCGAGGCCGACATCGCCGCGGCATCCGCCCTTCCCGACGCCGACGGGCGCGTGGCCGCCGCGATCGCCTCCACGCGTCAGCAGGTCGACGCGGCTCGCGCCAACCTGGCCGGCACCGCGCGGCGGCCGCTCATCACGCTGCAGAGCCTCGAGGCGGCGAACGCCCAGATCGACGGCGTCGTCGCAGGGCGTGCGGGATGCCGCGGCCAAGGCGCAGCGCGCGCAGCAGATGATCGGCCAGCAGGTCATGCAGGCCCAGGCGCAGGTCTCGGCGGCGGAGGACTACATCGTCGCGCGGCGCGGCGCGATCGGCGCCGAGGCGCGCACGCGCCTCGCCGAGGCGGGCGCCGCCCTCGTGCAGGCCCAGCAGCTGCAGGTCGGCGAACCCCGAGCAGGCCCTCGCAGTACGCCCAGCGCGCGAACCAGCTCGCCGGCCAGGCGATCCAGTACGCCCAGCACGACGTCAGCGCTTTCCAGGGCGGCGGCGGGGCGGAATGCTCGGCGGGGGCGGCGGGGGCAACTCCGGCGGCGGCATGATGGGGGCGGTGCTCGGCGGGATCGTGATCAACTCCCTGCTCGGCGGAGGCGGCGGCTCCAGCCGCGGCGGTTCGTCGGGCGGCCTCGGCGGCATGTTCGGCGGCGGGGGCGGCTCGAGCCGCGGCCGCATGAGCCCCGGCAGCTTCGGCGGCGGCGGCACCCGCGGTCGCCGAGGAGGTGGTCGCTTCTGAGCAGCCCCGCACGACGCCCCACCGCACTTCACGACACGTACGTTCCGCACCACCGATAGGAAGGAAACCCGGATGGCCAAGCAGTCCATCTTCGGTCGCATCTCGACCCTCTTGAAGGCGAACATCAACTCGATGCTCGACTCCGCCGAGGATCCTCAGAAGATGCTCGACCAGCTCGTCCGCGACTTCACCAACAGCATCGCCGATGCCGAGTCGGCGATCGCCGAGACGATCGGCAACCTGCGCCTGCTCGAGCGCGACCACGAGGAAGACGTCCAGGAAGCCGCCGAGTGGGGCAACAAGGCGCTGGCGGCCAGCAAGAAGGCCGACCAGCTGCGCGCCGCGGGCAGCACGGCCGACGCCGACAAGTTCGACAACCTCGCCAAGATCGCCCTGCAGCGCCAGATCAGCTCCGAGCGCGAGGCGAAGGCCGTCGAGCCGACCGATCGAGTCGCAGACGGAGGTCGTCGCGCAAGCTCAAGGACGGCCTCAACGGCATGAAGCAGAAGCTCGAGCAGCTCAAGAGCAAGCGCAGCGAACTGCTCGCGCGCGCCAAGACCGCCGAGGCGCAGAACAAGGTGCACGACGCGGTCAAGTCGATCGACGTCATGGACCCGACGAGCGAGCTCGGCCGGTTCGAAGACAAGGTCCGTCGCCAGGAGGCCCTCGCGGCCGGCAAGCAGGAGCTCGCCGCCTCGAGCCTCGACGCGCAGTTCGAGAGCCTCGAAGACCTGGGTGAGCTCACCGAGGTCGAGGCTCGCCTGGCCGAGCTGAAGGCAACCGGCACGCCCGCGCAGGCCGCGATCGACGCGCCCGACCGCGCCGTACACGCCGTAGCCGCACTCCGCGACGCGCTCCGTGCGCAGCGAAACCCTCCGTCCCGTGCGATCGGGACGGAGGGTTTCGCGCACGGCGGAGGATTTCGCACTGAGGGATGCCGACCAGTGAGCGAAGATGAGGACATGGCCCGATTCGTGATCGTTCCGCAGTGGCAGGGTTCGCCCTCGTCACGCGCGATGCAGCTCATCGACGGCGCGCAGGCGATCGCGGGCGACCTGCCCCGCGCGTCCTGCACGACCGTCGACGTCCCCCTCGAGGCGGGCGAGTCCGTCGAGACCGGCGTGCTCCGGTTCAGCACGCTGCGTCGCACGCGCGAGCTCGTCGATCTGGAGCTCGCGCCGCTCACCGAGCCGGTCATGCTGATCGGCGGCGACTGCGGCGTCGCCGTCGGCGCCGTCGGTCACGCGGCGCGCGCGGCATCCCGATCTGGTCGTGGTGTGGCTCGACGCGCACCCCGACCTTCACACGCCCGACTCGTCGCCGTCCGGCGCCTTCAGCGGCATGACCCTGCGGGCGATCCTCGGCGACGGCGCGGACGGTCTCGTGCTCGACCCGGGAGCCGTCGGCGACGGACCGCCTCGTCCTGGCCGGCGCGCGCGAGTACGAACCCGCCGAGGAGGACGCCGTCACCGAGCTCGGCCTCCGCGTGATCGATGCCGCCGCCCTCTCGCGATCACGACGCCCTCGCGGCCGCCGTGGCGGCCACCGGCGCGAGCGCGCGTCTACATCCACGTCGACCTCGATGTGCTCGACCCCGCCGCGATGAGCGGGGTGACGGCATCCGTGCCCTTCGGCATCTCGCTCGCCGATCTCGTCGGCTCGATCGCGCGCGTGCGCGCGCACGCTCCCGCTCGTCGGGCTCCAGCATCACCGGCTTCGCACCGCCGTCCCCCGCGGCCGCCGTCGACGACCTCGGCACGATCCTGCGGATCGTCGGAGCGCTCGCGTGAGTCCGATTCCGACTCCGCCCGCCGGGTGGCGTGAGGCGGCCGACCGTGCCGTCGCGCGCGGGCGACGCCTCGACCGCTTCCTGCCGTTCCTCGATTCGCGGCTGAGCCTGGCCGGCTACGCGTGGGGCACGGCGGTGGGGTGGGTGTGGGGCTCGATCTGGAGCACCGGACGCGTCGAGAGACGCGGCGGACTGTGGGTCTTCCGAGGGATGCCGCGCTGGGCGTACCGCCGCGGGGGCGTGTGCGTGGGCGGCTGCTATCTGACCGGCGACGCGCCCGTCAGCGAGCGCGTCCTGACCCACGAAGCCGTGCACGCGCGGCAATGGCGCCGGTACGGCTTTCTGATGCCGCTGCTCTATCTGATCGCCGGGCGGGATCCGCTGCGCAACCGCTTCGAGATCGAAGCCGGTCTCGAAGACGGCAACTACGTGCCGCGGACGCGAGGGTCAGCGGGACGCTGAGGTCTCAGCGCGCGGTCGCAAGCCCGAAGCGCTCGGGCGTGTGGATCGCGTCGGCGGCGACCCCGCTGCGGGTCGTGAGGTGATCGACGATGTCGGCCGTGCCGAGGTAGCCGCCCATCAGGAAGACGCGCGTGTGGTCGTCGTCTTCGCAGAGCATCTCGTCGGCCCAGGCGGTCACGGCGCGGGCGAGGGCCTGACCGGGTGCGCAGCCGCGGCCCGAGCCCGGGCGCGCCGCTGCGGGCGGCACGGTCGAGCCACGTGACGACCATGCGGCTCGGCACCGTGCAGCTCGGTCTGCCAGGCGGCATCCGGAACCTCGATGAAGACCCGGCCGGTCGAGCAGATCGGCAGCGTCGCCAGCAGCGCCTCGAGCTCGGCGAGCGAGGACTCGTCGGCCGTGATCAGGTGCTGCACGCGCGTGTGCCGCGAAGAGCGGCAGGCGGCGGCGTTGTGCTCGATGGTGTGGGTCATGACACGTCCACTATACCGCGAACCAAGGGTTGCCTTACCTTGGTTTCGCTGTGAGTCAGCGCGCTGCCGTCACGCGGGCTGGATGAGCACGCGGCGCAGTTCGATCAGCTCGTCGTCGGTCATGCCGTGAGCGCGCAGATAGTCGGCCGACGATCCGTATCGCGTCGTGATCCCCGAGAGCAGGTCCCGCATGACCGGCGCGGGCGAGCGCGTCGCGAGGTCTTCGAGGTTGACGGCATCCGGGTGCATCGACCGCAGCATCCTCACGACGCGGGTGTTGCGCCACTCGGGAAGCAGAGCCTCCGTGCGGGCGTAGTCGGCGACGACCGCCTCGCTCGTCCACGCCGGCCGCGGCGAGCGCGAGCGCGACCGTCACCCCGGTGCGGTCCTTGCCCGACCGTGCAGTGCACGAGCACCGGCTGGTCGGCGACGATGCCCCGGACCACCTCGACCACGAGACCGGCGGAGTCCTCGACGAGGCGGCGGTACATCTCCTCGAGCGGGATGTCGTCGGCGAAGAACGAGCCGACCGACCCGAGGAACAGCGGGACGCGCTGCGTGCGCGACCTCGAGGCCCGCCACCCTGCTGGGCGCGTGGGCGACCTCGTCGTCGGCGCGCAGGTCGATGATGCGACGGATGCCGAGGGTCTTCGAGCGCCGCGGTGCCGTCCTCGTCGAGGGCGGCGAGGTTGCCCGACCGGAACAGCACCCCCGACCGGGTGCGCGCCGCCCCCGCGGGCAGCCCGCCGACGTCGCGGAAGTTGACGGCGCCGGGAACGACCGGATCGACGGGCGTGGTCACCACGCCGCGCCCGAGGCGGCGTCGCGATCCTCTCCGACGAGGTCGTCGCGCGGCGGCACGCTGTAGCGGCCCGCGATCGCGACCCGGTTGAAGGCGTTGATCGAGACGAGGATCCAGCTGAGACCGATGTACTCCTGTTCGCTCAGGATGCCGCCGACCCGGTCGTAGACGTCGTCGGGCACACCGTCCTCGTGGATGAAGGTGAAGGACTCCGCGAGCTCGAGCCCGGCGCGCTCGCGATCGGAGAAGACGCCCGACTCGCGCCACACCGGAAGCTGGGCGATCACATCGGCGGTGACCCCTGCCTTCGAGGCGCGCTCGACGTGCACCCGCACGCAGTACGCGCACCCGTTCAGCTGCGACACGTGGATCTGCACGAGCTCCTTGAGCCGCGCGTCGATGCCCGCCTGATCGGCGATGCCGCCGACGGTCTTGGAGAACGCGGCGAGCGTCTTGTAGGCGTCCGGAGCGGACTTCGACAGGTGCACACGGGCCAGTTCGCTCATGACGCCAGCCTACCGATCGGCTCGCGGCAGCAGCCTCAGCGGGCACAATGGCAGGGTGAGCGAACCCATCGACGAGTTCTCCTTCCTCCCGGGTCAGGCCGCGGACTTCGGCATCGACGCACCGATCCCCCGCGGCGAGCGCGTCAGCCTCGTGCTCGACGACGGTCGCACCCTGAGCGCCCTCCGCTACGGCGATGCTCCCCCGGTGGTGACCTTCCTCCACGGCGCCGGCCTGAACGCGCACACGTGGGACACGACGATCCTCGCGCTGGGGCTGCCCGCGCTGGCGATCGACCTGCCCGGTCACGGTGATTCGTCGTGGCGCGCGGATGCCGCCTACACCGGTCGCGTCCTGGCGCCCGACGTCGCGACCGGGATCGCGGCGTGGACCGACCGCGCCCAGCTGCTCGTCGGGCAGTCCCTCGGCGGCCTGACCGCAGCGGCGGTGGCGGCATCCCACCCCGATCTCGTCCGCGAGCTCGTCATCATCGACATCACCCCGGGGGTCGACCCGAACGCCGGCCCGACGCAGATCCGCGAATTCTTCGCCGGCCCGACCGACTGGGCGACCCGCGACGAGATGGTCGACCGCGCGATGAGCTTCGGCCTGGGGGGTTCGCGCTCCGCGGCCGAGCGGGGCGTGTTCTTCAATTCACGGCAGCGCCCCGACGGACGCTTCGAGTGGAAGCACCACTTCGCGCACCTCGCCGCCGCGATGGCGGGCGATGCGGCACCCGCGAACGCGGGCGCCGAGCGTGCCGACAGGCAGGATGCGGTCTCGCGCGTGCTGTCCGCGACCGGGTGGGACGACCTGGCCGCCGTGACGGCGCCGGTGACCCTCATCCGCGGCGACCACGGGTATGTCACGGATGCCGATGCCGCCGAGTTCCAGGAGCGCGTGCCCGCGGCATCCCTGGTCGTCGTGCCCTCCGGCCACAACGTGCAGGAAGAGGTGCCGGTGGACCTCGGCGCCCGCCTGCGCGCGCTGGCGGGGAAGGGTTAACGCTTGTGTTGCGTTGCGGGTAGCGGGCGCCTGACCTCGTTCGCGGGTTCTCTAGGCTGGACTATCGGACAGACCTGAGTTCATCGCAGTCGCCCGCCCGAGGCATCCGCAGGACGGATGATCTTCCGAAAGGACCCCCATGCTCCGCCGTACCGCTCTGGCCGCCACCGCTCTGCTCGCTTCGGGAGCGCTTCTGCTCACCGCGTGCACGGGCGGCACGGCGCCCGAACCCACCACGACGCCCGAGCCCGACGCCGACGCATCGGCGATCATCCGTCTCGTGCTGGAGCCCGGCAACCTCGACATCCGCGAGACGGCCGGCGCGGCGCTGGACCAGATCCTGGTCGACAACATCTACCAGGGCCTGGTCTCGCGCACGCCCGAGCAGGACATCGTCCCGGCGCTGGCCGAGGACTGGGAGATCTCGCCGGACGGCCTGACGTACACCTTCACGCTCCGCGAGGGCGTCACCTTCCACGACGGCCAGGAGCTCACCCCGCAGGACGTGGTGTGGTCGCTGCAGACCCGCAAGGACACCCCGGAGTGGAGCGACTCCTCGCGGCTCGCGAACGTCGCCACGATCGCCGCGGAAGGGCAGGAGATCACCCTCACGCTCACCGAGCCCGACTCGAGCCTGCTGTGGAACCTGACCGGTCGCGCCGGACTCGTGCTCAAGGAGGGCGACACGGTCGACTACCAGACCAAGGCGAACGGCACGGGCCCGTTCGTGCTCGACACGCTGGCGGCAGGGCGACAGCATCACGTTCGCCCGCTACGACGACTACTGGGGGGATGCCGCGCAGGTCGCCGAGGTCGTCTTCGACTACATCCCCGACAACCAGGCGGCCCTGAACGCCGCCCTGGCGGGCGAGGTCGACGCGGTCACCGGATTCGACGCGAACCTGAAGGAGCAGATCGAGGCCACCGGAGAGTTCACCCTCGAGCTCGGCGCATCCACCGACAAGGGCACGCTCGCGTTCAACCAGACCTCCGGTCCGCTGGCGGACCAGCGCGTGCGCCAGGCGATCCGCCAGGCCATCGACCACGAGGCGTTCGTCGAGGCGCTCGCGTCGGGCGAGACCCTGTACGGGCCGATCCCGTCGCTGGACCCCGGGCTACGAGGACCTCGCCGATGTCGCACCGTACGACCCGGACGCCGCCCGCGCGCTGCTGGCCGAGGCCGGCGCGGAAGACCTCACGCTCGAGCTGACCATTCCGAGCTTCTACTCCACGACGATCCCGCAGATCCTGGTGTCGGACCTCAACGAGGTGGGCATCACGCTCGAGGTGAACTCCGTCGACTTCCCGACGTGGCTGAACGACGTCTACATCAACAAGGACTACGACCTGAGCTTCGTGCTGCACACCGAGGCGCGCGACTTCGAGAACTGGGCCAACCCGGACTACTACTTCACGTACGACAACCCCGAGGTGCAGGAGCTGTACGCGCAGTCGCTCGCCGCGACCGACGAGGCAGAAGCCGCCGAACTGCTCGCGGAGGCCGCCCGCATCGTCTCGGAGGACGCCGCCGGCGACTGGCTCTACAACGGGGCTTCGGTCGTGGCGGTCGGCACTAACATCACGGGTATGCCCTCGATCAACGTGAACGAGCGCCTCAACCTCGCAGAACTCGCCAAGAGCAACGGGTGATCCGCTACACGCTGACGCGACTGGCCCTGCTCCTGCTCGGGCTGCTCGTCGCCAGCGTGCTGATCTTCCTCACTCTTCGCGTGCTCCCCGGCGACATCGCGCAGCTGATCGCCGGAACCAACAGCACGCCCGAGCAGATCGCGGCGATCCGGGAGCGGCTCGGACTGAATGAGCCCCTCCCGGCGCAGTACCTGGACTGGATCGGCGGTGTCTTCCGCGGCGATCTCGGCGCGTCGCTGCTCACCGGATCGAGCGTGACCTCGGAACTGGCCGAGAAGGCCCAGGTGACGGTGCCGCTCGGGATCATGGCGCTGACGATCGCGCTGCTGTTCAGCCTCCCGTTCGGAGTGCTGTCCGCCATGCGCCGCGGTCGCGCGGACGGCACCGCGCTGAGCGTCGGCGCACAGGCGCTGGCCGCGGTGCCGGTCGTCTGGGCCGGCATGATGCTCGTCGTGGTCTTCGCGGTGTGGCTCGGCTGGCTGCCCGCGCAGGGGTTCCCGCGCGCAGGCTGGAACGATCCGGCCGCCGCCTTCCGCTCACTGCTGCTGCCCGCCCTCACGATCGGCATCGTCGAGGGGGCGATGCTCATGCGGTTCGTCCGCAGCGCGACGATGCAGGCGGTCGGTCAGGACTACGTGCGCACCGCGGCCGCCAAGGGACTCACGCGCAACGCGGCCCTCATCCGCCACGGGCTGCCCAATGTGGGCCTCTCGGTCGTGACGGTGCTGGGCCTCCAGGTCGCCGGGCATCATCGTCGGTGCGGTCGTGATCGAGCAGCTGTTCTCCCTGCCCGGCATCGGGCGGATGCTGGTGGCCGATGTCAGCGCGAGGGATCTGCCGAAGGTGCAGGGCGAGCTTCTCGTGCTCACCGGTTTCGTCCTCGTGGTCGGCTTCGTCGTCGATCTCGTGCACCGCGTGATCGACCCCCGGCAGCGGGAGGCGACATGAGCGGCCGCACCCGGTCGCGCCTGACGTGGCTGCGACGCCTGTGGGGGCTGTCCACCGGCCGATTCGGCCTGATCGTGGTCGCGGTCGTGGTGGTCACCGCGCTCGTGTCACTCGTGTGGACGCCGTTCGATCCCCGCCAGGTCGAGATCTCGAACCGGTGGGCGCTGCCCGGATGGCCGCACCTCCTCGGCACGGACGGGTCCGGCCGCGACATCCTGAGCCTGCTCATGGCGGGTTCGCGCACGACCGTGCTGGTGGCGCTGGGCGCCGGCGTGATCGCGACCGTGATCGGGGTGTCGCTGGCCGCTCTCGGCGCGCTCACCGTGCGATGGGTGCGCGAGTCGGTGGCGGTGCTGGTCGACATCCTGATCGCCTTCCCGGTGCTGATCATCGCCATGATGATCAGCGCGGTGTGGGGCGGCTCCCTCGCCGTGGTCATCTGGTCGGTCGGGATCGGATTCGGTGTGAACATCGCCCGCGTCACACGGCCGGAACTGCGTCGCGTGCTGCACAGCGACTTCGTGCTCGCGGGGCGTGCGTCGGGGCTCTCGCCGCTGCAGAACCTCTGGCGGCACCTGCTTCCCAATGTCGCGCCGGTGTTCATCGTGCAGCTGTCGTGGGGCATGGCGGTCGCGGTGCTCGCCGAGGCGGGTCTGTCCTATCTCGGTTTCGGCGCACCCGTGACCGAGCCCTCCTGGGGCCTGCTGCTGGCCGAGCTGCAGCAGTACATCACGGTGTACCCGCTGTCGGTGCTGTGGCCGGGCCTGGCGATCACGTTCACGGTGCTCGGGCTCAACCTGCTCGGCGACGCGCTGCGCGAAGCGACCGATCCCACGCTCTCGCGCGGCCGCGACCCGCTGCATCCCCCCCGCGGTGCCATCCGGCACGTGCCGGAGGTGGTCGCATGAGCCTCGAGGTCACGGACCTCACCGTCGACATCGGCGAGCGCCGCGTCGTTGACGGCGTGTCGTTCACCGTGCCCGACGGCGCGCGCCTGGGCCTGATCGGCGAGTCGGGGTCGGGAAAGTCGCTCACCGCTCTGGCGGTCCTGGGACTGCTCCCCGACGGCGCCGCAGCGGGTGGCAGCGTGCGATGGAACGGGCGCGAGCTGATCGGCATGCCCGATCGCGAACTCGCCACGCTGCGCGGCGACGAGATCGGCATCGTCTTCCAGGAGCCGCGGACCGCCCTGAACCCCATCCGCACGATCGGCCGGCAGATCGGCGAGTCGGTGCGGATCCACGAGGGCCTCTCGCGCGCACAGGCGCGCGATCGCGCGGTCGCCGAGGCTGCTCGCGTCGCGCTCCCCGACCCGGAGCGCATCGTCGCGCGCTATCCGCATCAGCTCTCGGGCGGTCAGCGGCAGCGCGCCGCGATCGCGATGGCGCTCGCGTGCCGTCCCCGCCTGCTGATCGCCGACGAGCCGACGACCGCGCTCGATGTCACGATCCAGGCCGAGATCCTCGAGCTGCTGCTCTCCCTCGTCGAGGACGACGGCATGTCGCTCGTGTTCATCACGCACGACCTCGCCGTGCTCTCGCAGATCGCCACCCACGGGGTCGTCCTCGAGCACGGCCGCGTCGTCGAGACCGCGCCGGTTGCGACCCTGCTCAGCGCCCCCGCATCGCCGGTGACCCAGGGACTCCTGCGGGACGCGACGGCGACGCTCTGGCGGCCTGGCGACGCGCCAGCGAGCCGGGGGTCTGGGGCGGAGCCCCAGAAGGGCAAGGGTTCGGTGTGACGACGCTGCTGCGCGCCCGCGGCCTCACGCGGCGGCATCCGGTCCCGAAGACGGCGCTGTTCGAGCGCATGACGTACACGACCGCGCTCGATGACGCCGATCTGGACGTGCGGTCAGGTTCGGCGGTGGGGATCATCGGCGAGTCCGGATCGGGCAAGTCCACGCTCGTGCGCCTGCTGCTGGCGCTGGACACGCCGACGGCGGGCACGGTCGAATTCGACGGACGCCCGGTGGATGCCGCCGCCCCGGCGCATGCGCTGCACTGGCTGCGCCGCCAGACCGGCATCGTGTTCCAGGATCCGTATGCGTCGCTGGATCCCCGGATGAGCGTCGGGCGCATCATCGGCGAGCCGCTGTGGGCGCTGGGCATCGAGGGAGACCGGCGCGCGCGGGTGCGCGAAGTGCTCGAGGACGTGGGCCTCGAGCCGGCCATGGCCGACCGGTTCCCGCACGAGTTCTCGGGCGGGCAGCGCCAGCGGATCGCGATCGCCCGCGCGGTCGTGCACCGTCCGCGGCTGCTCGTCGGCGACGAGCCCCTCTCGGCGCTCGATGTCACGGTCCGCGCGCAGATCCTCGAGCTGCTGACCGAGCTGCGCGTGCGCGACGGGCTCACGCTCCTGCTCGTCTCGCACGACATCGGCGTCGTGCAGAACCTGTGCGACGAGGTCGTCGTGATGAAGGACGGCCGCATCGTCGAGGAGGGTCCGACCGAGAAGGTGCTCCTGCAGCCTCAGGTCGCCTACACGCGGCGCCTGCTCGCCTCGATCCCGGCGATCGACCCCGGCACCGCCTGACCCTGACGACACCTCCGACGGCCGCGGGGTCGGAGGCCCGGGCTAGCCTCGGATCATGACGCACGCGATCGTCCCCCCGTATCTGCTGGCCCGGATCGCTGCGGTCCGCGAGCCCACCTGGGCACGGGCGGCCCAGGCGGCCCGCGCCACTCTGGACACCCCGCGCGAGTACCGGCCCGTCCGCTCGCGGATCCGCATGTCGATCGAAGAGCCCGGAACGCTCGTCTTCGAGGGCGGGCCCGCACCCGATCGCACGATCTCGGATGCGCGCCACTTGGAGCGCCTGCCCGGCGTGCGGGTGCGCGGGGAGGACGATCCGCCGACCGGCGACGCCGACGTCGACCAGGCCTTCGACGGGCTGGGCGCGACGTTCGACTTCTACTGGGACGCCTACGGGCGCAGTGGCATCGACGGCGCAGGCGGTGAACTGCTCGCCACGGTGCACTACGGGCGCGACTACGACAACGCGTTCTGGAACGGCGAGCGCATGGTCTTCGGCGACGGTGACGGCGAGGTCTTCGTCGGATTCACCGAGTCGCTCACCGTCGTCGCGCACGAGCTGACCCACGGCGTGACCGAATACGAGGGCGGGCTGGTCTACCAGGGCCAGTCCGGTGCCCTCAACGAGTCCCTCTCCGACGTGTTCGGCGCCCTGACCGAGCAGCATCACCTCGGCCAGAGCGCCGAGGAGGCGACCTGGCTCATCGGCGAGGGCATCTTCACCCCGGCCGTCCAGGGCATCGCCCTGCGCTCGCTCGCCGCGCCGGGCACCGCATACGACGACGATGTGCTCGGGCGCGACCCGCAGCCGGCGCACATGGACGACTACGTCCAGACCCGCGACGACAACGGCGGCGTGCACATCAACTCCGGCATCCCGAATCATGCGTTCTACCTGACGGCGCTCGCCCTCGGCGGGAAGGCCTGGGAGCGCGCCGGACTGATCTGGTACCGCACGCTCACCTCGGGCACACTTTCACCGACGTCGGATTTCGCGGCCTTCGCACGTGCCACCGTGGCTGCGGCCGAGGCGGAGTACGGTGAGGGATCGGAGGAGGCCGACGCGGTCCGGGAGGGCTGGACGGGCGTCGGCGTGTTCGATGACGCAACCGACACCGCCTGAGGTCCCCGGCCGACGGAAACGCCCCGAGCCGAAAGCGCCCGACCGCGACGCGCGCATCGTCGCGGTCGCCGTGACGGTCACCCGCACCGGAGGCTTCGCGGGGCTCCGCCGCACGTGGCACGCGCAACCCGACACCGCGGATGCCCCCCAGTGGATCGCCCTGATCGATGGATGCCCGTGGGATGCCGCCGACCCGACCCGCGACATCGCGCCGACCGGCGCCGATCGCTTCGTCTGGCACGTCGACGCGCGCTGCGGCGACGCCGCACGTGAGGCGGCGCTGGCCGACCCCGAGGTGCAGGGACCGTGGCGCGATCTGATCGACGCGGTGCGTGCGGCCAAGACCGAGGAGCGTCCGCCGAAGTCGGGTCGCTGATCAGCGGCCGAACAACCGCCGCTTCTTCACGGGCTTGAGGTGCTTCTGCAGGTAGATCGTGCCGAGCCAGCGGCCGAACTTGAAGCCCACCCGGCCCATGCGTCCGACTTCGACGAAGCCGAGCTTCTCGTGCAGGGCCACGGACGCCTCGGCCCCCTTGTCGCTGATCACCGCGACGATCTCGCGGATGCCGGCCTGCTCGCACGCCGCGATGAGCGCCTCCAGCAGTGCCCGACCGAGCCCCTTGCCTGCGGCGGCGTGGCCGAGGTAGATCGAGTTCTCGACCGAGAACCGGTAGGCGGACTTGCTCGACATGGGCTGCACGAGGGCGTACCCGAGGACCTGCCCCGACGGGGACTCCGCCACCAGGAACGGGAGGTTCAGCTTCGCGAGGTGGGCGGCCTTCTCGCGCCACTGCGCGAGCGTCCACTTCTTCTCGTCGAAAGTGACGACGGAGTTCGTGACGTAGTAGTTGTAGATCTCGCGGATGTCGGGGATGTCGCGATCCTCCACCGGCCGGATCGTGTACGAGAACTCGGGTTCGGCGGGCGGCGGCTTGCGGAGGTGCCGCGGCAGGCGCCGGCGGTCGCGGTCGTATTCCTCCTCGAGCATTCCGACAGCCTACGCTCGGGCCGGGACGCGCCAATCGACCGGCGCGGCGCCCTGATCCTCGAGCAGCCCGTTCGCCCGCGAGAACGGCCGGGATCCGAAGAACCCCCGGCTCGCGGACAGCGGCGACGGATGCGGGGACTCGATGATCGGGGTCGCTCCGAGGAGGGGGCGGAGGTTCGCGGCATCCCTCCCCCACAGGATCGCCACCAGCGCACCGCCGCGCGCGACGAGCTCGCGGATCGCGTGCTCGGTGACCTTCTCCCAGCCCCAGCCGCGATGCGACGCCGGCGCACCGGGAGCGACCGTCAGCACCCTGTTCAGCAGCATGACGCCCTGATCGCTCCAGGCCGACAGGTCACCGTGCGGTGCGGGCGGGATGCCGAGATCGGCCTCCAGCTCGCGGTAGATGTTCGAGAGGCTGCGCGGCAGCGGACGCACGTGCTCTTCGACGGCGAAGGACAGGCCGATCGGATGCCCGGGCGTCGGGTACGGGTCCTGGCCGACGATCAGCACCCGCACGTCCGCGAGCGGACGCTGGAATGCCCGCAGCACGTGGTCGCCCGCGGGCAGATAGCGCCGGCCGGCCGCGACCTCTGCGCGCAGGCGGTCGCCGATGGCGGCGATGTCGGGGGCGACGGGCTCCAGCGCCCGCGCCCAGCCCGGATCGATCAGCCCGGCGTCGGCGAGCTCGGGCAGAGAGCGCGCCACCGCTCAGGCTCCCTCGGCGCCCGGTGACCCGTCGAGGGTGACCGTCCCCTGCCACGACCAGGGGAAGTCGATCCACAGATCCGTCTCGCGCCACGAGTAGTCCGGGGTCGCGATCGAGCCGGGCTTCGTGTACACGGTGACCGAGCGCACGTCCGCGCCCCGATCGCGCAGCAGCGCGACGGCGAGCGCGAGCGTCCTTCCGCTGTCGGCGACGTCGTCCACGAGCAGCACCCGCCGGCCCTCGAGGTAGGAGATGTCCAGTGCGGGCGGCAGGACCTCGGGCGCATCCAGCACCGTGCCGACGCCGGTGTAGAACTCCACGTTCAGGGCGCCGCAGTTCTTGGCACCGAGCGCATAGGCGATCGCACCGCCGGGCAGCAGGCCACCACGGGCGATCGCGACGACCACCTCGGGCTCGAAGCCGTCACGGAGGATCGCCCGGGCGAGGTCGCGCGAGGCCTCTCCGAACTGCTCCCACGAGAGCCGTTCCCGGTCGTGTGTCGCGTCCGCCATTCGGGCTGCCTCCTGCTGAGTCGTCGGTGAGAGGTGGTTCGGGTCGGTCACTCAGAGCCGCCGCGCACGCGCAGCGGACCGCGCGCGAGCAGGTGCTGCGCCGACTGGGCGACCGGACGCATGGTGATCAGGTCGAGGTTCACATGCCCGGGGGCGTTGAGCGCGTAGGCGATCACATCGGCGACGTCGGTCGCCGTGAGCGGATGCTCGACGCCCTCGTAGACCCGGTCGGCGGCATCCTGGTCCCCCCGCAGGCGATTGACCGTGAACTCCTCGGTGTAGACCATGCCCGGGCGCGACCTCGACGACCCGGATCGGCTCACCGTTCAGCTCGAGCCGCAGCACGTGCGCCAGCATCCCCTCGGCGGCCTTCGCCGCGTTGTAGCCCGACCCGCCCGGGTAGGCGGTCACCGCAGCGGTGGAGGTCACGAAGAGCGTGTCGGCATGGCCGTCGGATGCCGCCGCCTCGCGCAGCTGCGGCAGCAGAGCCGCCACGAGCCGCTGGGCGGACAGGACATTGACATCGAACATCCACTGCCAGTCGGCGGGGTCGGCGTCCTCGACGCGGTCGGTTCCGCGGGCGCCGCCGGCGATCTGGACGAGTGCATGCACCGGACCTGTCTCGGCGAGCCACGCCGCGAGCGCGTCGACGTCCTCCTGCCGGGTGAGGTCCGCAGCGAAGGCGACGGCTCCGGTCTCCTCCTCGAGCGTCCGCAGCCGGTCAGCACGACGGGCGACTCCGACGACGTCCCAGCCGCTCGCGCGCAAGGCGCGCGCGGCCGCCTCGCCGATGCCCGAACTGGCCCCTGTCACCACTGCACGTCGCGTCACCATGTGCTCCACGCTACCCACGATCGGTCGCACGCGAAGGCGCCGCGGGGCCGCGTGCCGGGCGCGGCCGGTATTACGTCACATTTCCCGTCCGTTGTCGACAGGACGCCGCGTGCCTACTCTCGATGCAGGCCGCAGCGTCCGCCGCCGCCGACCGACATACCCGTATCGACTCAAGCAATGGAGCCCGCACATGTCCGCACCCGAGAACTGGCGCTTCGAGACCAAGCAGATC
Organism: uncultured Actinomycetota bacterium; assembly: GCA_963792285.1. Taxonomy (GTDB): domain Bacteria; phylum Actinomycetota; class Actinomycetes; order Actinomycetales; family Microbacteriaceae; genus Microbacterium. The sequence continues at coordinate 180,100 of CAWBVS010000016.1, forward strand.
CACTCCGGCGCCCAGCCGGACCCGGTGACGAAGGCCCGCGCCACGCCCATCTACCAGACGACCTCCTACGTCTTCGACTCGACGACCCACGCGGCGAACCTCTTCGCCCTCGCGGAGTTCGGCAACATCTACACCCGCATCCAGAACCCGACGCAGGCCGTCGTCGAAGAGCGCGTCGCGGCGCTCGAGGGCGGCACCGGTGCCCTCCTCGTCGCCAGCGGCCAGGCCGCCGAGACCTTCGCGGTGCTCAACATCGCCGAGGCCGGTGACCACATCGTCTCGTCGAGCTCGATCTACGGCGGCACGTACAACCTGTTCAAGTACACGCTCAAGAAGCTCGGCATCGACGTCACGTTCGTCGAGAACCAGGACGACGCCGAGGAGTGGCGCGCCGCGGTGCGCCCGAACACGAAGCTGTTCTTCGCCGAGACGATCGGCAACCCGAAGATCAACATCCTCGACATCCGCCTCGTCGCCGACGTCGCGCACGAGAACGGCATCCCGCTCATCGTCGACAACACGATCGCGACGCCGTACCTGATCAAGCCCTTCGAGTTCGGCGCCGACATCGTCGTGCACTCGGCCACGAAGTTCCTCGGCGGCCACGGCACGGTCATCGGCGGCGTCATCGTCGACGGCGGCACGTTCGCCTGGTCGGAGAACGTCGACAAGTTCCCGGGGCTGACCGTTCCCGACCCGAGCTACCACGGCGCGTCCTACACGGCAGCGGTCGGCGACGGCCTGGCCTACATCATCAAGGCGCGCGTGCAGCTGCTGCGCGACCTGGGTGCCGCGATCTCGCCGCAGAGCGCCTGGCTGCTCATCCAGGGCATCGAGACGCTGTCGCTGCGCATCGAGCGTCACGTGCAGAACGCGCAGGAGACCGCGGAGTGGCTCGAGAACCAGCCCGACGTCGCCTCGGTCAACTACTCGGGCCTGCCCACGTCGCCCTGGTACGCCAAGGCGAACGAGTACGCCCCCAAGGGCGTCGGCGCGGTGCTGTCGTTCGAGCTCAAGGGCGGCGTCGAGGCCGGGCGCGAGTTCGTCAACAGCCTCACCCTGTTCAGCCACCTCGCCAACATCGGCGACGTGCGTTCGCTCGTCATCCACCCCGCGTCCACGACGCACTCGCAGCTCACGCCCGAGCAGCAGCTGACCACGGGCGTGACGCCGGGCCTCGTGCGCCTGTCGCTGGGACTGGAGAACATCGAGGACCTCAAGGCCGACCTCGAGCAGGCTCTCGCCGCCGCTCGCCGGGTCTCCGAGGCCGCCCGCGCCTGAGCGCCATCGCACGCCGGATGCCCCGGCCCCGCTGCTCCGGCAGCGCGGGTCGGGGCATCCGTCCGTCAGGCGCGGACCTTGGGGCGCACGTGACCGAGGCCGCCGTCGATGCCGAGCACCTGACCGGTGATCCAGTCGTTCGCCGGGTCGAGCAGGAACGCGACGCCGCGCGCGACGTCGCCGGGCTCACCCAGCCGGCCGAGCGCGTGCATCGACTCCGACACCTTGCGCGAGCCCTCGCTCGCGGTGAGCGCCTCGGTCAAGCGCGTCTGCGTGAGTCCCGGGGCGACCGCGTTGACGCGCAGACCCTGCGTCGCATAGCTCGCCGCGGCCGAGAGCATCAGGCCGATCACGCCGGCCTTCGCCGCGGCGATCGCGTCGTGGTTCGACAGGCCGGCCAGCGCCGCCGCCGATGAGACCAGCACGACCGACCCGCCCTCGCGCATGTGTCGTCCCGCCGCTCGGACGGTGGCGAAGGCGGTCGTGAGGGATGCCGCGACGACATCGTCGTACTGCTCCCGCGAGGTCAGATGCGCGGGCTTGAGCAGCATCGAGCCGGCGAAGCAGGCGGCCCCGTCGAGGGGCCCGGCCTCGGCGAACGCACGGTCGACGGCGTCGAAGTCGGTCGCGTCCAGCACGATGTCGGCTGTTCCGGATGCCGCATCCCTCGCTGTGGTCACGACCTCGTGTCCGGCCTCGCGCAGCAGGTCTCGCGTCGCGCCGCCGATGCCGCTGGATGCCGCAATGATCAGGTATCGAGCCATGTGAATCCTCCGACGCCAGTCTGACGGCCGCAGGAGCGGTGAGGGCCGGAACAGGTCAGGCGGCGTCCCACCACTTCAGTACGCGCAGCGCGCGCAGCGTGATCCACCGGCTCGGGAACCCCTCATGCTCGCCCTCCAGCTCGAACAGCGTCGCGCCCTGGTGCGTGACCTCGAGCTTCCACAGGCCGAAGGGCAGCATCTTGCCGCGAACGAGCGCGATCGCCTCGGCGCAGCGCTCATCGCGCTCGGGCCGCGCGAGGCGGAAGTAGTCCAGCGCGCGCAGCACGTCGTAGTACCAGCGGGTCGGGAAGGACGGCATCGCGAAGCGGGGATCGACGATCTCACCTGTCGACGCCCGCCACAGCAGGCGGCGCTCCAGGAGGTACTCCTCGCCGCGGCGGCGCGCAGACGCGACGGCATCCGATCCCGGCCCGGCCTGCTCCCACGCCCGGAGCCCCTCCAGCGCGCAGATCGTGGAGTGGAAGGACGAGCGGCTCGTGCCGTCCTCGTCCCAGCAGTTCCACCCGCCGTCGGCGAGCTGACCGGCCAGCAGCGTCTCGGCGATGTGCGAGCCGTCCTGACCGAAGTAGGCGGCGTTGGCGAGCGCGCCGCCGTTGATGCACGGCTCGACCTCGCCCTCGAAGTACGGCTCGCCGGCGTAGTCCCACCGCACGTTCTCACGCACGCGGGCGATCGCACGCGTGACGGCGGGGTCGACGGGGTCGACGCCGAACGCGCGCAGCAGCTCGAGCGACGGATGCGTGGCGGTCCAGGCATCGTAGAAGGGCCTGTGACTCGTCGACCCACCCGGGTCGGTACACCCCGCCGTCCCACCGTCCGTCCTCGGCCTGCTCGGCGAGCAGGCGCGCTCCCCACCCCTCTGCGGCCACTCTCGCGCGCTCCGTGGCGACCTGAGCGGCAGGCGCGTCGGTCAGGTCGCGCATCACCTGCCAGCGGATCGACGGGTCGGAATCGAGGAGATACTCGGTCACGTCCATGCCGAGCACGGTACTCGCCGCGTCCGACAGGCGTAATACAGCGACCCGCACCCGCCTCGACAGCGAGAATGAGACCCATGGACTGGCAGACCTCCGAAGACACGGTGCCCAGCGCGCCGATCACGGAGGCCGACGCACGGCTGCTGCTCGGGCGACCGCCCGCCACCGGCGCGTGGCGCGACGGCGACCCGCTCGGCGACCGGCGGTTCGCGGGCTTCGGGGCGTTCCGCACCGAGGGCGGCCAGGAGCTGCCCGGCTACCGCCTCGCCTACGAGACGTGGGGCGAGCTCTCGCCCGCGCGCGACAACGCCGTGCTGGTGCTGCACGCCCTCACCGGCGACAGCCACATCCGCGGCACCGCCGGCCCCGGGCATCCGACCGAGGGCTGGTGGCACGACATCGTCGGCCCCGGCGCTGCGATCGACACCGACAGGTTCTTCGTGATCGCGCCGAACATGCTCGGCGGCTGCCAGGGCTCGACCGGCCCGTCGAGCATCGCCCCCGACGGGTACGAGTGGGCGTCGCGGTTCCCGTACCTGACGATCCGCGACCAGGTCGCGGCGCAGGTGCGGCTGGCCGACGCGCTCGGGATCGACGTGTGGGCGGCGGTCGTCGGCGGCTCCATGGGCGGCATGCACGCCCTCGAGTGGGCGGTCGGTCACCCCGACCGCGTCGAGCGTGTCGGCATCCTGTCCGCTCCCCCGGTCAACACCGCCGATCAGATCGCGCTCAACTCGGTGCAGCTCGAGGCGATCAACATCGACCCGCGCTTCCAGGGCGGCGAGTACTACGACTCCGGAGACGGCGACGGACCGCACCGGGGCCTGGCGCTCGCCCGCCGGATGGCGCTGCTGAACTACCGCTCGCCGACCGAGCTGAACCAGCGGTTCCAGCGGTCCTGGCAGTCGGGGGTGAGCCCGCTCGGCCACGGGGGCCGCTTCGCGGTCGCGTCGTACCTCGACTTCCACGGCAACCGCTTCACGCGCCGGTTCGACGCCAACACCTACATCACGCTCGTCGAGGCGATGAACTCGCACGATGTCGGCCGCGACCGCGGCGGCGTCGAGGATGCGCTCGCCCGCGTGACCGCGACGACGCTCGTGCTCGGCATCGACAGCGACCGGCTCTTCCCGGTCGAGGGGCAGCACCGCATCGCCCGCGGCATCCGCACGACCCTCGACGAGGGCGCGGTCGTCCTGGCCAGCGACTTCGGGCACGACGGGTTCCTCATCGAGACCCACGCCGTCGGCGCGCACCTCCGACGGCTCCTGGACGCACCCGCGCGCTGAGCGGCCTCACCCGCTGCGGGTGTACACCCAGGGCAGAGTGCCCAGCTCGAGACGGTGGCGGGATGCCGCGTCCCCTGCGTCTTCGACAGGCGCGGCGTCGTCGTAGGCCGCGTCGCCGTGCCAGAGCAGCAGGGGGCCGTCGTCACTGCGACGCGCAACGGTCTCGTAGCGCCGCAGCCCTCCGATCCGCGCCACGGAGAACAGCGCGTCGGTGTCGGACTGCTCGGCCAGCTCGTGCAGGGTCACCCACGTCGGCGGGTAGAGCGTCACCTCGCCGCGCGCGTGACGGGCCAGCATCTCCGCCGGTCGCACCCATTCCGCGGCGATCACCTCATCCGCCGAGAGCGCGAGCTCGCCTTCCGGATCGGCGGCGAGGAAGAACCAGGTGCGGATGCGCAGCGCGAGCCCGGGCGGCGGATCCCAGCACGACAGCGGCACGAGGGCTGCGGCATCCAGGTGCAGTCCCGTCTCCTCCCACGTCTCGCGCACGCCCGCCCGTCGCGCGGCCGTCGCTTCGCCGGCGTCGCCGTCGGCGGGGTCGGCATCGCCCGGGTCGGCATCGGCGTCGTCCAGCTTTCCGCCGGGGAACACCCACGCCCCGGCGAACGACCCGCGGTCGGGCCGCTCGATCATGAGCACCTCCGGGCCGATCTCGGCGTCGCGCACGATCACGACGGTCGCGGCGACCGGCACGGTCGGGTCGCGGCCGTCTTCGGGGCGCCGCGGCCGCGATTCGCCCACGACGTCCGCGAGCGCACGGACGGCGCGATCGACCGCGTCGGCGGGGTCGGCTCCGCTATCCACGCGGCATCCGCATCTGCGCCAGGGGAAGCGGATGCAGCGGCTCCGTGATCCAGGTCGCGGCGAACGTGCTCTCCACCGTGGGATCGCCGCCGCACACGATGCGCAGGCGATGGGGCGTCTCGACGAAGATCACCTCGAACGCGAGGTCGCCTCCCGGCACGGCGCCCCCGCTCGCCAGGCGTCCGTCGCTCTCGAGCCACTCGCCGATTCCGGCGTCGAGATCGAGCTGCTCCCCCGCATCGATCAGAGCGATCGTCGTGCGATCGGCCCCCGGTACGACCGTGACCGCGGTGAGGGTGGGAACGGCGTTGCCCGGGCCCGCCGTGAAAGAGCGTGCGGGGCCCTCCAGCGCTGTTCCTGCCGCCGGCGGCAGTGCCGCTCCGGCGAGGCGCTCGGCGAGCTGCGACTCGGCACGTCGGCGTCGCCGGTCGCCGCTGCGAACGCCGGGAGGAGGTGCGTCCACGCGGCGTCGAGCACGGCCTGCATGTCGAGGCTCTGGCCGGTGATCGCGAGCACGACGTCGTGTTCGGGCAGCACGACGCAGAACTGCCCGTACGCCCCGTCGCCGCGGTAGCCGTGCCGGGCCATCCAGAACTGGAATCCGTAGCCCTGGCGCCAGTCGGGGTTCTCGCCGTCGGGGTTGGCGATGTGCGAGCGCGTGGCGTCGTCGACCCACGCCGCGTCCAGCAGCTGTCGTCCGTGCCACGTTCCCCGCTGGAGGTACAGCTGCCCGAGCTTCGCGATCGCGTCAGTGGTGGCGTGCAGCCCGCTGAAGCCGAGCTCGCGACCACGCGGATCCGTCAGCCAGCCGACCTCGCCGATGCCCAGCGGGTCGAACAGCCGCGGTCGCAGATAGTCCGTCAGCGGCATCCCGGCCGCCCGCTGGATGAGGGCGGCGATCGAGAACGTGCACGGCTGGTTGTAGGCGAAGACGGTCCCGGGCTCCCGGTCGGGCGGGAGCAGGAGGAACCCGCGGACGAGGTCGACCGGGTCGATCTCCCGTGCCAGGTCGATCGTGTCCGTGAGGTGGCCGCTGGCCATCGCGGCGACGTGACGGACGAGGATGCGGCGGGAGCGGGGATCGGTGATCTCGGCGTCGAGCTCGGGGAAGTGCGACAGCACCGTGTCATCCAGGCTGACGAGCCCTTCGGCGACCGCGAACCCCAGCGCCGTCGAGGTGAAGCTCTTGCTGAGCGAGTACAGCAGGTGCGGACGGTCGGGCCCGTACGGCGCCCACCATCCCTCCGCCACGACAGCACCGTGGCGCAGCAGCATCAGGCTGTGCATCTCGACGTCGGGCGCCTCGGCGACCTCATCGAGGAACGAGAGGATGCCGCGGGCATCGACTCCCTGAGCGGACGGGGTGCTGCGCGGGAGTGTCGTCGACGTCACTCCGGCATGCTACTCGGCCGGGCTCCGCACCCTCAGGCCGGGACGCGGGAACGCTCGAGCCGGAGACTCGCCGCCGCGATGCCGAGACCCGCGACGGCCAGCAGCACGCCGACCCAGGCGGGGCGACGAAGCCGAGGCCGAGCGCGATGACGAGCCCGCCGAGGAACGCGCCGAGCGCGTTGCCGATGTTGAGTGCGGAGTGGTTCAGCGCCGCGGCGATCGACTGGTTGTCCTCCGCGACGTCCATCATCCGGGTCTGGATCGTCGGGCTCAGCACGGACGAGACGAATCCGGTGGCCAGCACGAAGAAGCCGAGGGCGAAGATCCACTCCGCGGTGAGCGCGAGCAGCACGAGCACGATCGTGAGCGCGACCAGCCCTCCGATCAGCGTGCGCTTGAGGTCGACGTCGGCGAGGTGCCCCCCGACGAGGTTGCCGACGGTCATGCCGATGCCCATCAGCACGAGCACGATCGGCACGACCCACTCGGGCGAGCCGGCGACCTCGGTGACCATCGGGGCGACGTAGCTGTAGACGGCGAAGAACCCGCCGAAGCCGATCGCGCCCACCCCGAGCGCGAGCCAGACCTGGCCGATGCGGAAGACGCCCAGCTCGGCGCGGAGCGTGCGGCCGGGTTCACCCGGATGCGGCGGAACGAAGAACGCGATGAACACCGTCGCCACCGCGAAGATCGCCGTGACGACCATGAAGGCGGCGCGCCAGCCGACCTGCTGCCCGAGGTACGTGCCCAGCGGAACGCCGACGACGTTCGCGACGGTCAGGCCGGTGAGGACGAAGGCGACGCCCTTCGCGCGGTTGCCCGGGCCCAGGACGTCCGCCGCGACCAGCGCGCCGATCCCGAAGTAGGCGCCGTGCGGCAGGCCCGCCAGAAAGCGGGAGGCCGCGACCAGCTCGAACGTCGGCAGGATCACCGTCAGCCCGTTGAAGACGGTCAGGGCCAGCGCCAGGCCGATCATCACGCGGTGCCGCGGATACTTCGCGACCGAGCCGGCGATCGTCGGCGCCCCGACCACCACACCGAGCGCGTACAGGGTGATCAGCCAGCCGGTCTGGGCGATCGCGTCGCCCTGGCCGGCGGCCCACTGGCCGGGCAGCACGTCGGCTGCGATGTTCGGCAGCAGGCCCATGACGACGAACTCGGTCATGCCGATGCCGAAGCTGCCGATGGCGAGGGAGAGGAGCGCCCACATCGCCGCACCCCTCGTGGGATTCGAGGAGGTCACCCGGTCATGCTAGTCCGAGCCGCGGCATCCTGTCGAATCGATTCGAGGCGGTTCGACCGTCCGGCTCACGCGATGTCGGGGTCCTCACTCGGCGTGGCGCCGAGCGCACGCTCGAGGCGCTCGACCTTGCCGTCGAGCTCACCGGTCCAGCCCGGGCGGATGTCGGCCTTGAGCACGAGCGACACGCGCGAGCCGAACGGCAGCACGGCGTCGGTCGCCCGCTTGACGACGTCGAAGACCTCGTCCCACTCACCCTCGATCTCGGTGAACATCGATGTCGTGCGATGCGGCAGACCCGACTCGCGGACGATGCGCACCGCTGCGGCGACGGCATCGTGCACCGACGCGTCCGGTGCGGCTGCGGAGGTGCGGGGCGCGCCGCTGGGGGCGACGGAGAAGGCGACGAGCATGGTGTGACCTCCGGGTCAGGGGTGGATGGCGGCGGAGCGCGCGAGCGTCGGGGCGCGACGGGGAAGACGCACGACGCGCACGATCGCCCACACCAGGAGCACGGCCACGAGCAGGTTGCGCGCGGTCAGGAGCACCGCGGGCAGAGCCTGGGCGGCGAGCAGTTCCCCGTACAGCAGGGGGTAGATCAGCTGCGTGACGAGGGCCATCACCAGCCCCAGGACTGCGGGAGGCCACCAGCGGCGACGGTCGATCACCAGACCGACCGCCAGCGGAGCGATGATCCAGGTCATGTACTGGGGCGATCCGACCTTGTTGAACAGGATCAGGACGAGCACGAACGCGAGCGACAGCGGCGGGAACAGCCAGAGGAAGCTCGCCCCGCGCCAGGCGCGATAGGCCCCGAGCGCCGCCACGGCGACGACGGCGATGATCAGCAGCGGCGTCATGACCGCGATCACCGCGTCGACGCCGGCTCCGGCCACCTGGTAGGTCAGGATGTCCTGGTCGTAGTAGATGAAGGAGCCGGGAATGCCGAGCACCGCGCCCCACAGATACCACGCGCTCACCGGCGCCTCGAGCTGCAGCCCCCGACCCGTCTGGTCGCCGATGAACCCGAACGCGTGGGAGCCGCCGCCGGCGGTGACGACCACGAGCAGTGTCAGCGCCGAGACGACGACGGCGCCGCCGAGCACGGCGAGGCGCCGTCGCACGGCGATGAGGGCCGCCGCGATCAGCGCCGCGGGCCAGACCTTGATCCACATGCCGACCGCGAGCAGGATCGAGCCGAGCCAGGGCCGGCCCACCAGCCACAGGCAGCCGGCGAGCGCGAGCGGAACGGTGATCCCGTCGAGCCGGTACATGCCCACCGGGCCGAGCAGGAGCATGAACGCCAGCCAGAACCACGCCGCGTGACGGCGACCGACCGATCGTCCCTTGCCGACGAGCAGCGCGAAGGCCAGGGCGTCGGCGACCGTCACGAGGATCGCCCAGGCGACTTCGTAGCCCGCGATCCAGGTCAGACCCTGTGCGAGCACCATCGGGAGCAGGGCGAGCTGCGGGTACACCCACGACTCGGTGATGCCCACGATCGCGCGATTGTCGATCGCCCACGTCGACCACGGGTCGTAGACGAGGTAGATGTCGCCCATCGGCTGGTTGGGCAGCACGAAGCCGAGTGCCGCGACGGCGAGATGCACGACCGCGAACGCGATCCACAGTCCCGCCCGCCTCGACACGCGTCGAGTCTATGGCGCGATCGCGGTCGCCTCCGCGACCGCGCGGGGCAGTGCGGCGGCGACGTCGAGGGCCGTGATCGGTCCGCCGGCATCGCCCACGTCGCCCGCGGCGAGGCTCCCGGCGCGACCGTGCAGCCAGACCCCGGTCGCGGCGAGCGCACCGAGGTCGGAGGTCGAGGCTGCTCCGGCCACCACGGCGCCGATCGCACCGGCGAGCACGTCCCCTGTTCCGGCGGTCGCCAGCCACGGCGTGCCGGCCGAGACGGTCCTGACCCAGCCGTCCGGCGTGGCGACGATCGTGACGAACCCCTTCAGCACGACCGTCGCGCCGAGCGCGGCGGCCGTCTCGAGAGCGGATGCCGCGCGCTCGGCATCCGTCGTCGGCGAGTCCTCCGTGAGCCCGAGGAGCGCACGCAGCCGCGCGTGCTCCCGCCCGTGCGGGGTGACCACGAGCGGCGCGGTCGCAGCCGGCGCGAGATCGAGCGCTCCCGCGTCCACGACGACCGGAAGCGAGGATGCCAGGATGCCGCGGAGCGCCTCGGTGTCGGCATCCGGCCGGTCCGCCGCATCCGTCCCCGACCCGATGAGCCACGCCTGGACCCGCCCGTCGACCGTCACGGTCTCGGGCCGGCGCTGCAGCACGAGCGAGGTCGGCGCCGACGCACCGAGGTAGCGCACCATCCCGACGCCGGTGCGCCACGCGGCCTCGACGCCGAGCACCGCGGCACCCGGATACGCGTCGGAGCCCGTGCGCACGCCGAGCACGCCGCGGGAATACTTGTCGTCCGCCGCGGTTGGCCTCCGAAGGACGCGCGCTGCGTCCTGCACCGTCCACGAGCCGACCATGGGCGACACCCTACCCGCGCAGGAGCGAAATCGATGAGCATGCTGTTCTCCCCCCTGGCCCTGCGCGGACTGACCGCGCGCAACCGGCTCTGGGTCGCACCCATGTGCCAGTACAGCGCGGTCGACGGCGTCGCGCAGGAGTGGCACCACACCCACCTGGTGCAGTTCGCGTCGGGCGGCGCGGGCATCGTGATCGCCGAGGCGACCGCCGTCAGCGCCGAGGGCCGGATCTCGCCGGAGGACACCGGACTGTGGAACGACGCGCAGCGTGACGCGTGGGCGCCGATCGTCGCCGCGATCCGCGCTCGCGGCGCGCTGGCCGGCGTGCAGCTCGCCCACGCCGGACGCAAGGCGTCGACGTGGTCGCCGTTGACGGGCCGTCGTGGTTCGGTGCCGCCCGAGGCGGGCGGCTGGACCACGCTCGCCCCGTCCGCCGTCGCCTTCGACGGCTTCGCGGAGCCGATCGCCATGGACACGGACGCGATCGACGCGGTCGTCGACGACTTCGCCGCCGCCGCGCGCCGGGCGATCGAGGCGGGCTTCGAGGTGCATCGAGATCCACGCGGCGCACGGCTATCTGCTGCACCAGTTCCTCTCGCCGCTGTCGAACCGGCGCGAGGACGAATACGGCGGCACGCTGGAGAACCGCGCCCGCCTGCTGCTGCGGATCGTCGAAACCGTGCGGGATGCCGCGCCCGCAGCGGCGCTGTTCGTCCGCTTCTCGGCCTCGGACTGGGCCGACGGCGGCTGGGACGTCGCCGAGACGACCCAGGTCGCCCGGTGGGCGGCCGACCGCGGTGCCGACTTCTTCGACATCTCCAGCGGCGGGCTCGTCGCCCACCAGAGCATCGCCAGCGGGCCGGGCTACCAGGTCGGCTTCGCCGCCGCGGTGCGCGACGGCGCGGGCGTGCCGGTGAGCGCCGTCGGACTCATCACGGATGCCGCACAGGCCGAACAGGTGCTGCAGGTGGGCGACGCGGATGCGGTGATGGCCGGCCGGGAGTGGCTGCGCGACCCGCACTTCGCCCTGCGGGCCGCATCCGAACTCGGCGACCACATCGACTACTGGCCCGCGCAGTACGTTCGCGCCCGCCCCGCCGCCTGACAGCCGCCCGACCCGGGCGACGGGTCAGGCGCGGCGGCGGGTCGCGTCCTGCACTTCGCCGATGAGCTCCTCGATGATGTCCTCGAGGAACAGCACCGCGGTGGTGTCTCCGTCGGCGTTGCGCACGCGCGCGAGGTGGCGGCCGGCCCGGCGCATGAGCGCGAGCGCGTCCTCCAGGTCGGTCCCCTCCAGCACGGGCACCATCTGGTGGATCCGCTTGCCCGGGATCGGACGGACCACATCGGTCGCGGCATCCGGTCCTTCGGCCGCACGCAGGATGTCCTTGAGGTGGACGTACCCGAGCGGGAGACCCTCGGCATCCACGATCACGTAGCGCGAGAAGCCGTACTTCGCGACCGCGCGCTCGATCTCGTCGGGGGTCACCGACTCGGGCAGGGTCACGAGCTGCGTCAGCGGCACCGCGATGTCGCTCGCCTTCTTGTCGGTGAACTCGAGCGCGGCGGAAAGCGTCCCGGCGGCGTCATCGAGGATGCCCTCGATGCGCGACTGGTTGACGATCGTGGTGACCTCTTCGAGCGTGAACGTCGAGGCGGCCTCGTCCTTCGGCTCGACGCCGAACAGGCGGACGGCGTGATTGGCGATCCAGTTGAGGACGAAGATCACCGGGTGGAACAGGCGCGAGACCCACACGAGCGGGGTCGCGAGCATGAGCACCGCGCGGTCGGGCACCGAGAACGCCAGGTTCTTGGGCACCATCTCGCCGAACACCACGTGCAGGTACGACACGAGCAGCAGGGCGATCACGAAGGCGATCACGTCGACCGTGCCCTCGGCCAGACCCGTGAGTCCGAGCGGCTCGGCCAGCAGGTGGTGGATCGCCGGCTCGGAGACGTTCAGGATCAGCAGCGAGCAGATCGTGATGCCCAGCTGGCTCGTGGCCAGCATGAGCGTCGCGTGCTCCATGGCGTAGAGCGCGGTCTTGGCCGCGCGCGAGCCCTTCTCGGCGAGCGGCTCGATCTGCGAGCGGCGTGCGGAGATGACGGCGAACTCCGCGCCGACGAAGAACGCGTTGAACGCGAGCAGCACGAAAAGCCATGCGATTCCGGCCCAGTCGCTCACGAGCGCTCACCCCCTTCGTCGGAGGTCTGCTCGTCGTCGGGCATCGGAGTGTGCGTGAAGCGCACGCGGTCGACGCGGCGACCGTCCATCCGCTGCACGTCGATCGTGCCGTCCTCGATCTGGAGGGTGTCCCCCACGACCGGGATGCGCTCGAGGACGCTCATGATGTAGCCGCCGACGGTGTCGTAGACGTCGCCCTCGGGGATGCGGATGCCGGTGCGATCGAGCACCTCGTCGGGCCGCAGGTCGCCGGGGAAGGTCAGGGAGTTGTCGCCGCGCACGATGCCCGCGCGACGCCGGTCGTGCTCGTCGAGCACTTCGCCGACGATCTCCTCGACGAGGTCTTCGAGGGTCACGACACCGGCCGTGCCGCCGTACTCGTCGACCACGATCGCCATCTGGTAGCCGCGGGCGCGCAGCTCGGAGACGAGCGTGTCCAGGTGCACGGCCTCGGGCACCCGCAGGGGCTCGGTCGCGAGCGCGGCGGCCGGAACGTCGGAGCGCCGGTCGCGCGGAACGCCGACGGCGGCTTTGAGGTGCACGATGCCGACGATGTCGTCCATCGAGTCGTCGTACACGGGGAAGCGGCTGTGCCCGGTGCGGCGGGCGAGCTGGATCACGTCGTCGGCGGAGTCGTCGGCGGCGAGCGCGTGGATGCTCGGCCGCGGCGTCATCACGTCGGCCGCGCTCAGGCGCGCGAAGGTGAGGCTGCGATCGAGGAGGGATGCCGTGTCCTCCTCGAGCACGCCGGCCAGGGCGGATCGGCGCACGAGGCTGGAGAGCTCCTCCGCGGTGCGCGCACCCGACAGCTCCTCCTTCGGCTCGATGCCGATCAGGCGCAGCACGCCGTTCGCGCTGCCGTTGAGCACGACGATCGCGGGTCGGAACACCGTGGTGAACGCGACCTGGAACGGCATCACGAGCTTCGCGGTCTGCCGGGGCACCGCGAGCGCGAAGTTCTTCGGGATCAGCTCGCCGAGGATCATCGACAGGACCGTCGCGAGGGTCACGGCGATGATCACCGCGAGGGGCGAGACGAGCCCTTCGGGCAGCCCCCACCCGGTGAAGACGGGGCGCAGCAGGCTCGAGATCGCCGGCTCCAGCGCATAACCGGTCAGGAGCGTGGTCAGCGTGATGCCGAGCTGCGCGCTCGAGAGGTGGGTCGATGTGATGCGCAGCGCGTTGATCGTCAGCGAGAGACGCGATTCACCGGCATCCCGTCGCGCCTCCAGATCCGCGCGATCCAGGTTGACGAGCGCGAACTCGCTCGCCACGAACAGGCCGGTTCCGACCGTGAGCAGAAGCCCCACGCCCAGCATGATGAATTCCATCACGCATCACCCCCCGCCATGGCGGGTGCGGGTCGATGGGGCGAGGGTCTGCAACTGGGGGGGTCGTCCATTGTGCCGACAAGTCTAGGGGTTCGGCGCTCCGAGACTGCCGGGTGCCCGCCCTCGCGGGCCCGCATCGCGAGCGCGGCAGTTTCCTGCGAGCGCGGCGTCGCTGGACGCAGCAGTCGCAGGAAAGTGCAGCAGTCGGGAGCCGGGGCTACCAGCTGACCGGGAGCGCCTTGCCCTCTTCGTAGCCCGCCGCGGACTGCAGCCCGACCTGGGCGCGCTCGCGGAACTCGGCGACCGAGCCGGCACCGGCGTACGTGAACGAGGAGCGCACGCCCGCGGTGATCATGTCGATGAGGTCCTCCAGGCCGGGGCGCAGCGGGTCGAGGTAGATCTTCGACGACGAGATCCCCTCCGCGAACAGCTCCTTGCGCGCGAGCTCGTACGGGTCGAGCCGGCCGAACCGGTCGTGCACGGCCTTGGTCGAGGCCATGCCCCACGACTCCTTGAACGCCCGCCCGGCGCCATCCACCTGGAGCTCGCCGGGCGCCTCGATCGTCCCGGCGAACCACGAGCCGATCATGACGGATGCCGCACCCGCGGCGAGCGCGAGCGCCACGTCGCGGGGGTAGCGCACTCCGCCGTCGGCCCACACGTGGGCGCCCAGCATCCGCGCGGCCTCGGCGGTCTCGAGGACGGCGGAGAACTGCGGCCGGCCGACCGCGGTCATCATGCGGGTCGTGCACATCGCACCGGGTCCGACGCCGACCTTCAGGATGTCGGCGCCCGAGCGCACCAGGTCGTTCACGCCCTCCGAGGTCACGATGTTGCCCGCCGCGATCGGGATGCCCAGGCCCAGGCCCGAGACGACGCGCAGGGCCGCCAGCATCCCCTCCTGGTGTCCGTGCGCGGTGTCGACGACGAGCACGTCCACGCCGGCGGCGGCGAGGGCGCGCGCCTTCGCCGCGACGTCGCCGTTGATGCCGACCGCTGCGGCGACGATCAGGCGTCCCGAAGCGTCGACCGCGGGGCGGTAGAGGGTCGAGCGCAGCGCGCTGCGGCGCGAGAGCGTGCCGACCACGAAGCCGTGGTGCAGGACGCAGACCGTCTCGGCGCCCGAACCGACGATGAGGTCGAACGCGTGGCGTGCGCTCTCGACGTCGTCCGCGTCGATGGATGCCGTCCGCCCGCGTGCCAGGTCGCCCAGGCGCGCGTCGGGCAGCGCGGTGCCGAGCCGCGTCGCGGGCACGACGCCGAGCACGGCGTCGATGTTGAGGTGGCTCGCCGAGGAGTCCGCGACGATGATCCCGTGCCCCTCGGTGGCCGGCAGCAGCCGCGCGGCATCCGCCACGGTCGCCTCCGGCGGCAGGACGAGCGGAGTGTCCCACCGCACGGGCTGGTCCTTGACCCAGCGGATGGCGGCGTCGAGCTCCTGCAGCGGCATGTCCTGGGGAAGGACTCCGAGCCCCCCGCGGCGGGCGAGGGTCGCCGCGAGGCGCGCGCCCGTGACCGAGTTCATGTTCGCCGAGACGAGCGGAATCGTCGCGGTCGTGCCGTCGCCCGGTGACAGATCGACGTCCAGCCGGCTCGTGATCGACGAGTGCCGTGGAACCAGGAAGACATCCGAATACGTCAGGTCGACGTCGGGCTGCTCACCGTAGAACTCCATGTCCGAAAGGTTAGTGACTCTTTCTGTACGGATAACGATGCGCAAATGTGTTCGCGCCGACCTTTCGCTCCTCCGCGACGGCCCACCAGACTGGGTTAGGCTTAACAGTCGTGCGTGGGGGCCGTTGGATCTTGCCCTGCACGCTCCTACAGTCTTCACGAAAGCAGGCGATCGAGCGTGTCGAGCCAGGTCACGGGCGTCGGAGTGTCGAGCGAAGGAGAGTTCGGAGCCAATGAATGGCTCGTCGACGAACTCTACGAGCAGTTCAAAGTCGACAAGAACTCAGTAGACAAGGCGTGGTGGCCGATTCTCGAGGCCTACCAGCCCGTCGATACGACGGCATCCCCCGCCCCCGACGGCGCCGGCGCCCGCCGCGTCCGCACCGCCGGCAGCCGCGGCAGCCGCGCCGAGCGAGTCCCAGACCGAGGCCGCGAAGCCGACCGCCCAGGCACCGGAGGCGCACCCCGTCACCGCGCCCATCCCCGTCATCGGCGCCCCGCCCGTCGCGCGCACCACGGCGCGCCCCGCGGCGCCCCAGCCGATCCCCGCCCAGGCGCCGGCCGCCCTGCCCTCGGCGGGCGCGGAGAACCCCGAAGACGACAAGGTCACCGTCCTGAAGGGCATGACCAAGGCGCTCGCCGTCAACATGGACGAGTCGCTCACGGTTCCGACCGCGACGAGCGTGCGCACCATCCCGGCCAAGCTGATGATCGACAACCGCATCGTCATCAACAACCACATGTCGCGCACCCGCGGCGGCAAGATCAGCTTCACCCACCTGATCGGGTGGGCGCTGATCCGGGCGCTCAAGGAGTTCCCGAGCCAGAACGTGTTCTACGCCGAGATCGACGGCAAGCCGTCGGTCGTGGCTCCCGCGCACATCAACCTCGGCATCGCGATCGACCTGCCGCGGCCCGACGGCACGCGCGCGCTCCTGGTTCCGAGCCTCAAGCGCGCCGACACGCTGACCTTCAGCGAGTACCTCGTCTCCTACGAAGACCTCATCACCCGCGCCCGCGGCAACAAGCTCACCGCCGCCGACTTCCAGGGCACGACGATCTCGCTGACCAACCCCGGCGGCATCGGCACCGTGCACTCCGTGCCGCGCCTCATGAAGGGGCAGGGCTGCATCGTCGGCGCCGGCGCCCTCGAGTACCCCGCCGAGTTCCAGGGTGCGAGCGAGAAGACCCTCAACGAGCTCGCGATCGGCAAGACGATCACGCTGACGAGCACGTACGACCACCGCGTCATCCAGGGTGCGGGCTCGGGCGAGTTCCTCAAGAAGGTGCACGAGCTGCTCATCGGCCAGCGCAACTTCTACGAAGACATCTTCGCGGCGCTGCGCATCCCCTACGCCCCGATCCACTGGGGCAACGACATCAACGTCGACCTCGCCGAGCGCGTCGACAAGACCGCCCGCGTGCAGGAGCTCATCAACTCGTTCCGCGTCCGCGGTCACCTGATGGCCGACATCGACCCGCTCGAGTACGTGCAGCGCACGCACCCCGACCTCGAGATCGAGCAGCACGGGCTGACGTTCTGGGACCTCGACCGCGAATTCGTCACCGGCGGCTTCGGCGGCAGGCGCCAGATGAAGCTGCGCGACATCCTCGGCGTCCTCCGCGACTCGTACTGCCGCACGATCGGCATCGAGTACATGCACATCCAGGACCCGGCCCAGCGCCTGTGGTTCCAGGAGAACGTCGAGATGAAGTACCAGAAGCCCGGCCACGACGAGCAGCTGCGCATCCTCAGCAAGCTCAACGAGGCCGAGGCGTTCGAGACGTTCCTGCAGACGAAGTACGTCGGCCAGAAGCGCTTCAGCCTCGAGGGCGGCGAGTCGCTCATCCCCCTGCTCGACGAGATCCTGCAGGGCGCGGCCGAGGCGGGCCTCGACGGCACCGCGATCGGCATGGCCCACCGCGGCCGCCTCAACGTGCTGACCAACATCGCCGGCAAGACCTACGGCCAGGTGTTCCGCGAGTTCGAGGGCTCCGTCGCGATCGGCAGCAAGAGCGGCTCGGGCGACGTCAAGTACCACCTCGGCACCGAGGGCACCTTCGTCGACGACCGCGGCGAGGAGCTTCCGGTCTACCTCGCGGCCAACCCGTCGCACCTCGAGACCGTCGACGGCGTGCTCGAGGGCATCGTCCGCGCCAAGCAGGACCGCAAGCCGATCGGCACCTTCTCGTGGCTGCCCATCCTCGTGCACGGCGACGCGGCCTTCGCGGGCCAGGGCGTCGTGGTCGAGACGCTGCAGATGTCGCAGCTGCGCGGCTACCGCACCGGCGGCACGATCCACGTGGTCGTCAACAACCAGGTCGGCTTCACCACGGTGCCGCAGGACGCGCGCACCTCGGTGTACGCGACGGATGTGGCCAAGACCATCCAGGCGCCGATCTTCCACGTGAACGGCGACGACCCCGAGGCGGTCGTGCGCGTCGTCGCAGCTCGCGTTCGCCTACCGCCAGCGCTGGCACCGCGACGTCGTGATCGACCTGGTCTGCTACCGCCGACGCGGCCACAACGAGGGCGACGACCCCTCGATGACGCAGCCGCTCATGACCAACCTCATCGAGGCGAAGCGGTCGGTCCGCCGCCTGTACGTCGAGGCCCTCGTCGGTCGCGGTGACATCACCGAGGACGAGTACGAGCAGGCCAAGCGCGACTTCCAGAACGGTCTGGAGATCGCGTTCGCCGAGACGCACGCGGCCGAGACCGGCACGTCGCCGGTCGTCGCGGAAGAGGAAGTGGAGCCGGCCGTCGGCTCACCCGAGACCACGGGCGTCTCCCGCGAGATCGTGCACATGATCGGCGACGCGTTCGTGAACAAGCCCGAGGGCTTCACGGTGCACGGCAAGCTGCAGCAGCTGCTCGAGAAGCGCCTCGACATGAGCCGCAACGGCGCGATCGACTGGGGCTTCTCGCGAGCTGCTGGCCTTCGGCTCGCTGCTGGTCGAGGGGACGCCCGTGCGCCTCGCCGGCCAGGATTCGCGCCGCGGCACGTTCGTGCAGCGCCACTCCGTGCTGCACGACCGCGCGAACGGCCAGGAGTGGATCCCGCTGACGAACCTGGGCGAGAAGCAGGGCAAGTTCTGGGTCTACGACTCGCTGCTCAGCGAGTACGCGGCGCTCGCCTTCGAGTACGGCTACTCGGTCGAGCGCGCCGACGCGCTCGTGCTCTGGGAGGCGCAGTTCGGCGACTTCACGAACGGCGCGCAGTCCGTGCTCGACGAGTTCATCTCCTCCGCCGAGCAGAAGTGGGGCCAGCTGTCGAGCGTCGTGCTGCTGCTCCCCCACGGGTACGAGGGCCAGGGCCCCGACCACTCCTCCGCCCGCATCGAGCGGTACCTGCAGATGTGCGCGCAGGACAACATGACCGTCGCGCGCCCCTCGACGCCCGCGTCGTACTTCCACCTGCTGCGCCGCCAGGCGTACGCGCGCCCGCGGCGGCCGCTCATCGTCTTCACCCCGAAGGCCATGCTGCGCCTGCGCGGAGCCACGAGCCCCGTCGAGGACTTCCTCACCGGCAAGTTCGAGCCGGTGCTGGATGACACGCGCGGGCTGGACAGGTCCGCCGTCAAGCGCGTGCTGCTGCACGCCGGCAAGATCCACTGGGATCTGAAGGCCGAACTCGACAAGAACCCGAACCCCGAGATCGCCCTCGTGCGGCTCGAGCAGTACTACCCGGCTCCCATCGAAGAGCTCAACGCCGTGCTCGACAGCTACCCGGACGCGCAGCTGTTCTGGGTGCAGGACGAGCCCGAGAACCAGGGCGCCTGGCCGTTCATCGCCCTCGAGGTCGTCAAGCACCTGCACGGACGCACGATCCGCCGCATCTCACGCGCGTCGGCGGCCTCCACGGCGACGGGCTCGCCGAAGGTGCACGCGCTCGAGCAGGCGGCGATCCTCAAGAAGGCGCTCACGCTGTAGAAGCGGTTCACGAAGAGCGGATGCTGCGGCATCCGCTCTTCGTCGTGTGGGGGCGCCGCGCGGTCAGTACCAGAGGCTGAGGTAGGGCGCCTGCGAAGAGGCGAACAGGGCGTCCACCGTCGCTGCGGCCGCGGCGTCGCCGCGCACGAGGCCCGCCTCGCGCAGCGTCGCGGCGCGCACACCGCCGAGCACGATCGACGAGAGCGCGTTCACCGTCAGCGTCACGTCGGCCTCGCCGTCTGCGGCGACCACCTCCGCCTCGCCGGATTCGGCGACCGTCAGTCGCCACGCGCCATCCGCGAATCCAAGGTCATCGATGACACGCAGAGTGATCGCACCGGGCGCCGCATACGTGCGTGCGCTCAGGACCGCGGGCACATCCAGGATGCGCAGCCACCCGTGCTCGCCCGTCTCGACCTTCGCGCCGCGCTGGTCGGCGATCATCCACCGCAGCGGCTCGTCGACCGAGCGCAGCGACGCCTTCACGATCGCGACGAGATCGTGCTCGAGGACGAACCGCCACAGGGCGGCATAGGCATCGGCGGTCTCGCTGATCAGGTAGTGCAGGTCGAGCTCGTGCTTGGTGAAGTCCGAGCCCTCGTCTCCGAGCCGGTACACCGCGATGCCGCGGGTCGTGCCCCCGGCATCCGCGTAGCGCACCGCGCGCAGCTTCGTGCCGCCCTCCTGCCCCGGCGCCGTGCCCGACATGCGGCGCCACAGCCCCGGCCATGCCTCGATCTCTCCGGGGCGGGACGCGCGGACCCGGCCGTGCAGCTCGGCGAGCTGGTCGCGCAGCGGCTTCGCGGCCGACGTAGTCGAGGCGGCCGTCCGGTCGGGGGCCGACCCACAGCGCGCGCTTGGTGTCGATCGTCCAGTTCGTCGCGTACGTGGCCGGCGAGAACCCGAAGCGCCCGTAGATCGTGGCCTCGGAGACCGTGAGCCCCGCGATCGCCACTCCCGCCGCGGCGGCGGTGCGCAGCTCGCCCTCGAGCATCGCGCGCGCGATGCCCTTGCGCCGATGCGTCGGCGCGACGGTGACGCCGCTGATCGCCCACATCGGGATTCGGCGGCCCCCGGGCAGCGACATGTCGGTGACCCAGGAATTGACGGTGCCGACCGGCTGGGTGGCATCGAGCGACGCCGGGTCGTAGACGCCGACGAAGCGCCGGAACGCCAGGCCGTCGCGGGCGCCGCCGAGCTGTTCGTCGCTCTGCTCGCCGGCGAGGAAGCCGCGCATCTCGGCCTGCAGATAGGGGTCGAACACGGTCGTGTCAGACGTGTCGATCACGCGGTAATCCAGCCCGGCGGCGGCCAGGGCAGCGATGGCGTCGCGGTCGGCGGGGGCGTTCTTCCAGTCGTGCGCAGGCATGCGCACCACCCTACCGAGCGGGCCGGACAGGGCCCGGTTCAGTCCGTGAACGCCGCCGTCGCGGCATCCGTCGACGCCTCCCGGTCCGCCGGGACGAGTCCGAGCCGGGTGCGCCGGTCGAGCAGGTCATCGGCGTCGAGGGCGCCTTCGACCTCGACGCCCCAGCGCAGCTCCTGCGCGGTCACCCCGCGAGCGGCATCCGGCCCGCCGCGGCAGACCGGCGACGAACGGGGCCTCGGCGCCGTAGCGGCGCACGAGGCGCGCCGGCGCCGCGATCTCGGCCGAGCGCTCCCGCGGCCATGCGCCCACGAGCGGCAGTGCGCGCGTGACGGATGCCGCGACCTCGCCCGGCGCGAACCGACGGGCGACGGCGGCATCCACCCCGTCCTGGGCCATGCGGCGGTAGGTGGTGAGCTTGCCGCCCACGACGCTCAGCACGCCGGTGGACGATTCGAGGATCGCGTGACGACGCGACAGGTCGCTCGTCTCCGCGTCGGCGGCCGGCTGCGCCCGTGAGCAGGGGTCGGAGTCCCGCGAAGGTCGCGATCACCTCCGACCGCTCCAGCGGCCGCTCCAGGACGGTGTTCACGGTCTCGAGCAGCAGCTCGATCTCGGTCTCGCTCGCGTGCGGCACCTCGGGCAGCGGCCCATCCGCCGGGACGTCGGTGATCCCGATGTAGGAGCGCCCGTGCGGGGCGGGCACCGTGAAGACGAACCGGCTGCTCGACCCGGCGACCGGAACGGTGAGCGAGACCTCCGACCCGCCCAGGCGCGAGGACTCCACGACCAGGTGCGTCCCTCGGCTGGGGCGCAGGTGCACATCGGCGTCGAGCTCACCCGCCCACACTCCCGTCGCGCTGAGGACGGCGCGGGCGCTGATGTGCAGGTCCTCTCCGGTGAGCACGTCTCGCAGGACGGCGCCGTCACCGCGGACGCTCACCGCTTCGACCCGCGTGAGCACCGACGCTCCGAAGCCGGCCGCCGTGCGGGCGACGGCGACGACGAGCCGCGCGTCGTCGAAGAGCTGCCCGTCCCAGCCCCGCACGCCGCCGCGGAGCCCTTCGGCGCGCACGGCGGGTGCCAGGCGCAGAGTCCGCTCACGGCCGATCGGTCCGGGGGCGTGCAGCACCGCATCCGGCGTTCCGACGAGACGGCGCAGCCCGTCGCCGAGCCCGAAGCCCACCCCGACGTATGCCCCGCGCGCCATATGCCCCGGGGCGTACAGCGGCATGACCTGTGCGAGCGGACGCGTCAGGTGCGGCGCGATCCGCGTCATGAGCAGATGACGTTCGGCGGCGCTCTCGTGCGCGATGCCGAACTGCCCGGTCGCGAGGTAGCGCAGCCCGCCGTGCACGAGCTTCGAGCTCCACCGGCTCGTACCGTGCGCGAGGTCCCTGCGCTCGACGAGCACGGTGCGAAGGCCCCGGCTCGCGGCATCCAGCGCGATCCCGGCTCCGGTGATGCCGCCGCCGATCACGAGCACGTCCACGGACGGGGAGTCGCCCAGCGCCGCGAGCTCCCGCGACGCGACGGCCCGCGTTCAGCGCGGTCGAGTGCGGATGCCGGCCGACGATGCGGGTCATCGCCCGTCGCCGTCCGGTCTGCAGGTAGCCGGCGACGGCGGCGCGCAGCTCGCGCCGCCAGTCTTCGGGCGACAGCCACTCCGCCACGAGCGGCGCGGACTGCACCGCCGACTGCGCGATCAGCAGCAGCATCGCCGCGAGCTGATCGGGCTCGCCGGCGCGGACGAACCCGGCGGACTGACCGGCGGCGATGCGCGCAGCGAGCTCGCGATGGATGCCGCGCTGACTCGTGCCGAGCCGGTCGAGGATGTACCGCGCGAACAGCTCGGGATCGGTGTCGCGCAGCCGGTCGACCAGCGGGAGGGAGCGGATCCGGTCGGCGGTCTCGACGAGTCCCGCGGCGAACTCGTCGAGCGAGGCCGCGGTGCCCCCGCGGGGGACGACCGCGAACAGTTCGCGCGTCACGAGCGCCGCCAGCAGCGCCTGCACGTCGGGCCAGTAGCGGTAGAGGGTCTGGCGCGACACGCCCGCGCGGCGGGCGATGTCGGATGCGGTCGTCCGGCGGATGCCGTGCGCGAGCACCTCGGCGTGCGCGGCGTCGAGGAGCGCTGTCTCGGTGTCTCCGTCGGCCATGTGACAACCATACAGAATGTGTCATACTGTCGCGATGGATGCGCCGCCGCCTCTGCCGGACCCGCCGATCACCGTCCCCACTCCGCGGCCGCGATCGGCGTGGGACTCCTGGGGCAACACGCCCGCACGGCTTCCGGCCGGTGCGAAGGCGCTCGTCGCGACCGTCCTCCCGGGCAAGGCGCACCCCGTCCCGCGCCGGCAGCGCCCCCACCCTCACGACCTCCCGACTCACTCCCGAGGACGAGGGCGCCTTGGCGGCGATCGTCGGTGCCGGCGAGGTCACCTCCGACGACGCGGCGCGCACGCTCCACCTCGGCGGCAAGAGCACGCCCGACCTGCTCGCACGCCGCCGGGGCGAGCCCCAGCCCGCCCCGGACGCCGTCGTCTCGCCGGCCTCGCACGCCGAGACGCTCGCGCTCCTGTCGCTGTGCGATCGCCGGGGGATCGCGGTCGTCCCCTTCGGCGGCGGCACGAGCGTCGTGGGCGGCGTGGATCCGGATGCCGGAGGCCACACGCGCGTCATCGCCCTCGACCTGGCCCGCACGGCGGGGATGTGGAATCTCGACGAGATCTCGCTCCTGGCCACGTTCGGCGCCGGCACCACCGGACCGCAGGCCGAAGAGCTGCTCGGCGCGCGCGGCTACACGCTCGGCCACTTTCCGCAGAGCTTCGAGTACGCCTCGATCGGGGGCTACGCCGCGACCCGATCGAGCGGGCAGGCCTCGCGCGGGTACGGCCGCTTCGACGATCTCGTCCACGCGCTGCGCATCGCCACACCCGTCGGCGAGCTGCTTCTCGGGCCGCTCCCCCGCCAGCGCCGCCGGGCCGGATCTGCGAGAGCTCTTCCTCGGATCGGAGGGCGCGTTCGGCGTGATCACCGAGGTCACCGTGCGCATCAGGCCGGTCCCGGCTGCCACGGCGTACGGCTCCTGGACCTTCCCCGACTTCACGGCCGGCGCGGCGGCGCTGCGCGAACTCACCCAGCGCGGCATCCGTCCCACGGTGCTGCGGCTGAGCGACGCGAGCGAGACGCGCGTGAACGCCCTGATGGGCGGGCACCTCGGCCGCGCCCGGGGCTGCCTGGCGGTCGCGACCTTCGAGGGCCACGACGCCGCCGAGGCCGCGGCGACGCTCGACCAGACGGATGCCCTGTTCCGGCACCACGGGGGGTCCGCACGCGGCGAGGAGCCCGCGCGGTCATGGGAGCGTGGCCGCTTCGCCTCGCCGGCGCTGCGCGACACCCTCCTCGACATCGGCGTGCTCGCCGAGACGCTCGAGACGGCGACCACGTGGGCGAACCTCGACGCCCTCAAGGCCGCCGTGACCGGCGCCCTCACCGCCTCTCTCGCCGCCGAGGGGACGAAGCCGATCGTGATGTGCCACATCTCGCACGTGTACCCCGCGGGCGCGTCGCTGTACTTCACGGTCGTCGCCGCCCTCACCGCCGACCCGGCCGCGCAGTGGGCACGGGCGAAGGATGCCGCCTCCCGCGCGATCGGCGACGCCGGAGGCACGATCACCCACCATCACGCGGTCGGTCGCGACCACCGGCCGTATCTCGAAGCGGAGATCGGCGACCTCGGGATCGCGGTCCTGCGCGCCGTGAAGGACACACTGGATCCGCGCGGCATCATGAATCCGGGCGTGCTCGTGCCGCCCGTCACCACCTCTTCGCCGCAGAAGGCCGGATGAACGTCACCCTGCTGGTCAATCCCGCCGCACGCAGCGGGGCCCACACCGGGTCCGCCACGCGGGCGGCCGAGCGCCTGCGCGCGCACGACGTGCGCACCACGATCGTCAGCGGCGGCAGTGCGGTGGAATCCAGCGCGCTCCTGCGCACCGCCGTCGGCCTCGGCACCGACGCCGTCGTCGTGGCGGGCGGCGACGGCACGGTGAACCTGGCGATCCAGGAGCTCGCCGGCACCGGCATCCCGCTCGGCATCATCCCCAGCGGGACCGGCAACGATCTGGCCACCGCCCTCGGCCTTCGCGAGCTGCACCCCGAGGCGGCCGCCGACGCGATCATCGCCGGCCGGACGCGACGCATCGACCTCGCCCGCGTCATCCGCGAGGACGGCACCACCGCATACTTCGGCACCGTGCTGGCGAGCGGCTTCGACTCCCGAGTGAACGACCGGGCGAACGCGATGCGCTGGCCGCGCGGCGGCTCCCGCTACAACATCGCGATCCTGATCGAGTTCCTCACTCTGCGCGGAATCCCCTACGAGGTCGATCTGGAGCTCGCCGACGGCACGCGCGAGCGCTTCCGCGGCGACCTGGTGATGGGCACGGTCGGCAACGGCAGCACGTACGGCGGGGGCATCCCGATCTGTCCCGACGCCGACCCCGCCGACGGACTGCTCGATGTGACACTCGTCCGTCCTGCGGGGCGGCTGCGGCTGCTGCGCCTGCTCCCCCGCGTGTACAAGGGGACGCACACGAGCGTTCCCGAGGTCTCCACGCACCTCGTGCGCTCCGTGCGCCTGTCCTCGCCGGGTGTGACCGCCTACGCGGACGGCGATCCGATCGGCGAGCTGCCCCTCACGATCGAGGTCGCGGCGGCGGCGCTCAGCGTCTTCACGCCGTAGGGAGCGTCGCGAAGGGCCGGGTCAGTGGGTCGCCTGCACGGCGCGCAGACGCTCGAGCACCTGATCGCGCAGCTGCTCGGGGGCCGTCTCCTTGCACGCGCGCGCCACGACCTCGGTCAGCGTGCGCGAGACCAGCGCCTCGTCCTGACAGCTCGGGCAGTTCTCGAGGTGCTCGGCGATGTCCGTCTGGGACGTCTTGCACACCTCGTGGCGCAGGTACTCCTCGAGGTCGCGCCGCGCCTTCTCACAGCCGCAATCGGTCATTTCCTGCTCCCTGTGGCGGCCGCGCTGATTCCGCGCTCGGCCGCATAGTCCGCCAGCAGATCACGGAGCATCCGCCTGCCACGGTGCAGGCGGCTCATGACCGTGCCGATCGGTGTCTTCATGATGTCGGCGATCTCCTGGTACGCGAAGCCCTCCACGTCGGCCAGGTACACCGCCAGCCGGAAGTCCTCGGGGATCGCCTGCAGTGCGTCCTTGACGACGGATGCCGGCATCCGGTCGATCGCCTCGGCCTCGGCCGAGCGGCTGCTGGTCGCGGTCGTCGACTCCGCGCCGCCGAGCTGCCAGTCCTCGAGCTCGTCGATCGTGCCCTGATAGGGCTCGCGCTGCTTCTTGCGATAGATGTTGATGTACGTGTTCGTCAGGATGCGGTACAGCCACGCCTTGAGGTTGGTCCCCTGCGTGAACGTGCCCCATGAGGCGAACGCCTTGACGAAGGTCTCCTGCACCAGGTCGGCGGCATCGGCCGGATTGCGCGTCATGCGCATCGCGGCGGCGTAGAGCTGGTCCATGAAGGGAAGCGCCTGCACCTCGAACTGCGTGCGTGCGTCGGTGGCGGCTTCTGCCTCGTCATTCATCACCCGCCAGTCTACGGCGGAGGGGTCCCACGACAGGACGACCTGATCGAGGTCATCCAGTTCGGGGCGATCGAGTGTGGCGATCATCCGGCTCCACTTCTGCGGGTTGTAGGCGGCGGTTCAGTAGGGTAGAACCCGATGACAGGTGACCGGTATTCCCACGATTCCGCACCGACTGTGCGCGGCCGCTGGCGCGCGCCCGTCGGCCGGTGGTCCGCTGCGGGCGACGGTGACGGTTCCCGGCTCGAAATCCCTCACGAATCGCGAGCTGATCCTGGCCGCCCTGGCCGACGGACCGAGCCGGCTCGCGGCGCCCCTGCACTCCGAGGACTCGGTGCGGATGATCGAGGCGCTGCATACCCTCGGGGTCGGGATCGAGCGGAGTCCGGGCGCGGGCAAGTACGGCGACGACCTGCTGGTGACGCCGGTCTGGCCCCTCCGGGGACCGACCGTCGTCGACTGCGGCCAGGCCGGAACCGTGATGCGCTTCGTCGCGGGCC
Organism: uncultured Actinomycetota bacterium; assembly: GCA_963792285.1. GTDB lineage: Bacteria > Actinomycetota > Actinomycetes > Actinomycetales > Microbacteriaceae > Microbacterium. The sequence goes on from CAWBVS010000016.1 coordinate 206,960, forward strand.
TTGCGGGGTTCGCGCGCGGCGATGTCACGATCACGGCCCACGAGAGCGCTCTGCACCGGCCGATGGGAACGATGATCAAAGCGCTGCGTGACGTCGGCGTCGACATCGACGACGGCGGCCACTGGGCGCTGCCGTTCACCGTGCGCGGGCACGGGCACGTCCGGGGCGGCGAGGTCGTCGTCGATGCGAGCGCCTCGAGCCAGTTCGTCTCGGGTCTGCTGCTGGCCGCGCCCCGCTTCGACGTCGGACTGCACCTGATCCACCGCGGCGAGCGCCTGCCGAGCATGCCGCACATCGACATGACGATCGAGGCGCTCGCCCATCGCGGCGTACACGTCGAGCGGCCCGCGCCCGGCGAGTGGGTCGTCCCGGCCGGATCGGTCCGCGCGAAGGACGTCGCGATCGAGCCCGACCTCTCCAACGCCGCGCCGTTCCTGGCCGCGGCGATGATCGCCGGCGGATCCGTCGCGGTCACCGGATGGCCCGCCCACTCGACACAGCCCGGTGCGATGCTCACCGAGATCCTCTCGCTCATGGGGGCGCGCGCGGTGCGCCGCGGCGGGGCGCTCACCGTGACGGCGGGCAGCGCGATCGGCGGCATCCATCTCGATCTCTCGGCCGCGGGCGAGCTGACCCCGACACTGGTCGCACTCGCCGCGTTCGCCGACTCGGAGAGCACGTTCTACGGAATCGGACACATCCGCGGACACGAGACCGACCGCATCGCGGCGCTGGTCAGCGAGCTGCGCGCCGTCGGCGGCGAAGCCCACGAGCTGCCCGACGGGATTCGCATCGTTCCCCGCCCGCTGCACGGCGGGCTGTGGCGCGCGCACCACGACCACCGGCTCGCCACCACCGGTGCGCTGATCGGCCTGGCCGTCGAGGGAATCGAGATCGACGACATCGGCACCACCGCCAAGACGATGCCCGAATTCCCCCAGCTGTGGCAGGACATGCTCGCCGGCTCCCCCGACGACGCCCACTCGGAACCGCTCCACGACCTGGCGTCCTGACGGTGGTCAGGCGACAGTGAGCTGGCTCGAAGACGACGACGACGAACCGGAGTTCGACGAGACCACCCTCCGCGCGCGACCGAACCCGAAGGCGAACCGCCCGCGGACCAAGCGCAGGCCGGCGCACGCGGATGCCGTGACCGCCCGTGTTCTCGGTGTCGACCGCGGCCGCTACACGGTCCTCGCGGACGAGGACGGCCCGGACGAGCGCCGGGTGCTCGCCACCCGCGCCCGGGAGCTGCGCCGGATGCAGATCGTCACCGGCGACCGTGCGCGCATCGTCGGCGACCAGTCCGGCTCCGACGGCACCCTCGCGCGCATCATCGGCATCGAGGAGCGCACCTCGCTCCTGCGCCGATCCGCCGACGACACCGACCAGGTCGAGCGGATCATCGTCGCCAACGCCGACCAGATGCTCATCGTCGTGGCCGCCGCCGACCCCGAGCCGCGAGAGCGCCTGGTCGACCGCTACCTCGTCGCCGCGCTGGATGCCGGCGTGCGCCCGCTGCTCGTGGTGACCAAGACCGACCTGGCCGATCCCGGCGAGTTCCTCTCGCACTTCGAGGGGCTCGATCTGGAGGTGTTCACGAGCGCGCAGCAAGAGATGCCGCTCGAGCGGATCGGCGCCGAACTCGTCGGGCACTCCACGGTGTTCGTGGGCCACTCCGGCGTCGGCAAGTCCACGCTCGTCAACGCCCTGGTGCCGAGCGCGATGCGGGCGACGGGTCATGTGAACGAAGTCACCGGCCGCGGACGGCACACCTCCTCCTCGACGGTGTCGCTCCGCTACCGCGGCGAGGGCGGCAACGGCTGGGTGATCGACACCCCGGGGGTGCGCTCGTTCGGCCTCGGGCACGTCGACCCGGCGAACATCCTCGGCGCCTTCACCGAGCTCGCCGAGATCGCGAAGAACTGCCCCCGCGGCTGCACGCACCTGCCTGATGCGCCGGACTGCGCGATCGTGGAGGCGGCCGCGGAAGGCCGCCTCGGACCCAACGGGGCCGCGCGGCTCGATTCTCTGCAGCGCCTGCTGCTGACGTTCGGCGACAAGCCCTGACCGGGACCGCTCTATCCTGGAGCGATGAGCTCAGTCGTCCTGGAACCCGGATCCGCCGCCCCCGATTTCACGCTTCTCGATCAGGATGACACCCCCGTCTCCCTCAGCGCGCTGCGAGGGAAGGGTGTCGTGCTGTTCTTCTACCCCGAGGCCATGACGCCCGGCTGCACCACGGAGGCCTGCGACTTCCGCGACAGCCTCGCCCCGCTGCAGGCGGCCGGCTACACGGTGCTGGGCATCTCTCCCGACAAGCCCGAGAAGCTCCGCCGCTTCCGCGAGCGGGACTCCCTCACGTACGACCTGCTCAGCGATCCCGACCACGCGGCGCTGAACGCCTACGGCACGTGGGGCGAGAAGACGAACTACGGCAAGACGTACCAGGGCGTCATCCGCTCGACGTTCGTGATCGACCCCGAGGGCCGCATCCAGGAGGCGCTGTACAACGTGAAGGCGACGGGTCACGTCGCACGCGTGCGCAAGCTGCTCGGCGTCGACCCGGCCTGATCGGGCGCGGCGGGGCCGAACGCCTACTCGGATGCCGCGTCCCGCGCTTCCCGTCCGGCCGCGCGCACCGCGATCACGAGCAGCACGAGCGTCACCACCGCGGGCAGCGCCAGGATCAGACCGGTGTTCGCGTCCGCGTACGCCCCGGTCACGGCGCCCAGCGCGACTGCGAGGATGAGCAGCTGCGTGACGATCCCGCCCGAGCGACCCCACGACAGGCCCCGCCAGGCGGCGACGGCGAACGCGATCACGGCGACCGCGCCGATCATCGTGAGCACCACGAGTGCGATCGCGCTCTCGATCGATTCGGTGTCGCCGGCGACCAGCGCGCCGATCTGCCAGACGGCCAGCCCGGCGATCACCAGGCCCTCCAAGGCAAGGAGGACGGCCGCGATGCGGCCCGCGGCGTGTGTGCGCATTCGCCACCATTCCTTCGTCGCTTCGGGAGGGTTTGTCAGAATTCTCCATGCCGTGGAGCCGATGCTCAGCGAGACCGCACACAACGTGGCCGCTGGCTCTTGATTCGCACCCACCCCTGTGGGACGATTAACAAAGCAGTGTGCTCCCACAGCGAGGTGGGGCGAGCAGAACTCGCATCTCCCACAGGGTATCGGACCCGAATCCGGGCCCGAACCACCCGATCATCATCAAGGAGCACCACCATGGACTGGCGCGATAAGGCCGCGTGCCTGACCGTCGACCCCGAGCTGTTCTTCCCCGTGGGGAACACCGGACCGGCCGTCGATCAGATCGAGAAGGCCAAGTCGGTCTGCGCACGTTGCACCGTGACGGAGATCTGTCTGCAGTACGCCCTCGAAACCGGGCAGGACTCCGGCGTGTGGGGCGGGCTGTCCGAGGACGAGCGCCGCGCCCTGAAGCGCCGCGCCGCCCGCGCACGACGCGCCTCTTAGCCCGGCTCGCGCTCGATGTAGCGCATCGGGATGTCGATCGTCACTTCGGTGCCGCTCCCCATCAGGGTGTGCCAGTCGATCGTGCCGCCGAGTTCGCCCTGGATCAGGGTGCGCACGATCTGCGTGCCCAGGCCCCGGCCGACCTGACCCTCGGGCAGCCCCGACCCGGTGTCGCGCACGCGCACGGCGAGGTTGTGCTCGCCGCGCTCGGCGATGATCTCGACATCGCCCTCCTGACCGGCCAGGCCGTGCTCGACGGCGTTGGTGACCAGTTCGGTCAGGGCAAGGGCGAGCGGTGTGGCGTATTCGCTGGGGAGCGTTCCGAACTTCCCGGATGAGCGCGTCCGCGCGCGGGTGTTCGGCGCGGCGGCGACTTCGGCGACGAGCTTGAGCACGCGGTCGAAGACGTTGTCGAAGTCGACGGTCTGCGACAGGCCCTCCGACAGGGTGTCGTGCACGACCGCGATCGCCGCGACCCGCCGCATGGCCTGCGTGAGCGCTTCGCGCGCTTCGTCGGAGTGCGAGCGGCGCGCCTGGATCCGCAGCAGCGAGGCGACGGTCTGGAGGTTGTTCTTGACGCGGTGATGGATCTCGCGGATCGTCGCGTCCTTGGTGATGAGCTCCTGCTCCTGGTGGCGCAGCTCGGTCACGTCGCGGCACAGCACGATCGCGCCGATGCGGTTGCCGCGGTCGCGCAGCGGAATCGTGCGCAGCGACACGGTGACGCCCCGCGCCTCGATGTCGGTGCGCCATGGGGCGCGGCCGCTCACCACGAGCGGCAGCGATTCGTCGAACTGGCGCTTGGCGGGCAGGATGCGGGTGGTCACCTCGCTGAGGGACTCGCCCTCGAGCTCGTCGTCGAAGCCCATCCGGTTGAACGCCGAGAGCGCGTTGGGGCTGGCGAAGGTCGTGATCCCGTCCACGTCGAGGCGGATGAGTCCGTCGGAGGCGCGCGGCGCGCCGCGACGGGGCGCGGTCGGCGCCGACAGGTCGGGGTATTCGCCCGAGGCGATCATCCCGAACAGGTCGTCGGCGCAGTCGTTGAAAGTGATCTGCTGGCGAGAGGGCGTCCGGGTCTCGCCGAGGTTCGTGTGCCGCGTCAGCACGCCGATCGTCAGCGCGGGCTCGGTGCCTCGCGACCGGACGATCGGCACGGCGCGCACGCGGGTCGGGGTCTCTTCGAACCAGTCGGGCGATGCGGAGTCCACGATGCGCCCGCTCTGGAACGCCTCCCGCACCTGCGTGCGCCACTGCGGGCGCACACGGTCGCCGACGATGTCGCGGTAGAACAGCGTCGCAGCGCCGCCCGGTCGCGTGTGCGCGACGGCGACGAACGAATCGTCCTCGGTGGGCACCCAGATGACGATGTCGGCGAATGCGAGGTCGGCCAGAAGCTGCCCGTCTCCGGCGAGGCGGTGGAGCCACTCGACGTCGGCTTCGCTCGACCGACCCTGGGCGTAGACGAGATCGCTGAGCGTCGACACCCCTCAAGCCTAGACGCCGCCGGAGTGCGCGCCCGCTACGAGAGGGCGGGCTCCGCCGCGCGGCGGCGAGCAGACCGGCGGACGGCGCGACCGGTGTCGGGGACGGGTGCCACGGCCTCCCCGACGAACCGGCGCAGCGCGAGGGTGATCGGCGATCGCGGCGCGACCTCGGCGATCGGACGGGCCGCCAGGAGTGCGGCATCCGCCGCCCGGGGATCCGTCGGCACGAACCACACGTCGGCCACTCCCCCGAACCGGTCGAGCGTGCGTCGCACCTGACCGCGCGCGTCGATGCCGAGCGCCCCCGGCCGCAGCCGGTTGGCGACCACCGCGATCGGCGTCGCACCGATCGTGGCGCGCAGTTCGGGGTGCGCCCGCAGGAAGCGGGAGATGCCGAGCGGGTCAGCGGCGACCACGGCCACCACGAGATCGGCGCTGCGAAGCGCCGCCAGGGTCGCGGCGTTGCGCCGCGGACCGTCCAGGTCGCTCACGATCTCCTCGTCGCGCTCGAGCGACGAGGCGACATCGACCACCGTGTAGTCGGCCCACTCGCGGCACTTCTCCAGCGCCGCGGCCACGCGCGGGCCGCTCAGCTCGGGCCAGCGCGACGGGCGGTTCAGGCCGGTCAGCACGTCGACGCCGGTGCCGCCGATCGGAGCGCTGATGCGGGTGAGCTCGCGCGCGTCGAGCAGTCCGAGCTCGGACTGCCGGCACGCCGCCGCGAAGCCGGGCGCCTCGTCGGCGAGTCCGAGCGCGAGCGCGATCGACGGCGCGTGGGAGTCGGCATCCACCAGCCCGACGCGGCGTCCTCCGCGGGCGAGTTCGACGGCGAGCTCGATCGCCACAGTGGACCGCCCGGGGGAACCGGCGGGTCCCCAGACCGCGATGACGCGCGGGCGCGACGATGCCGTCTCGGCAGGAGCAGCAGCCGCCGCACGCCCGCCGGACCGGCGGCGCGGCGAGGCGCTCCGCGAGCTGCCATGCCTCCACCCCGAGGCCCAGCGGCGGCTCGAGACCGAAGGCCTCCGCGACACGGTCGTCGGCCGACTCTGCACTGAGCGGCACGATCCGCACCGCTCGCCGGTCGCACGCCGCCACGACGGACGCGTCGAGGGTTGCCCGCGTGACCTCGAGCACGACGGCATCGGCGTCCCCGAGCGCACCCGCGACGCCATCGGATTCTGCGAGCGCGCCGCCCTCGACCGCCACGGCGAGCGCGGATGCCGCCACCACTGCCACGACCGCGACGCCCTCGGCCTCCAGGCCCTGCGCCAGGTCGCTGCCGTGCGGCTCGTCGACGGCGACCAGAACCCTCACGGGGTCGCCCCGGATGTCGGTACCACGGAGAGGGCGGACTCGTCGGCCATCGCGGCGAGGGTCGCCGCGACATCGGACCGGGGGATGACGATCTCAAGGGCCGCCGAGCCGCCGCCGATCATCGAGTCGTCCCGCGTCACCGAGACGACCGTCGCGTCCGCGACGAGGATGCGCGGCACGTCGTAGCTGCCGCGCTCGATCATCGGTGCCGCCCACACCTCGACGACCGACCCCGCCTCCACCGACCCGGGAACGTCCACGGCGCTGCGCAGCACCACGCTCGTCGTGCGCACGGCAGATGCCTCGCCGACCGCACTGTGCGGCACGAGCTCGCCCGACTCGATCGTGCGGGTCGCCACCAGCCCGTCGGCCAGGGCATCGGGTGCGAGGTACGCATCGCCGAGCTGTCCGAGCGAGACTTCGACCACGCGGACGTCATCGCCGGAGATCGCCTCGCCCGGCACGATCGTCCGGCTCGCGGCGAAAGCGGGGATGGTCTGACGCGATGCAGCGACCACGAACCAGACTCCGGCGACCGATGCCACGACGAGCAGGATGCCGAGGAAGAACCGTGCATCGCCCCAGAAGGCGCGAGACCGGGGTCGGGCGCTGTCGTTTGCCGTCATGACACCATCGTGACGCAGACCGCGAAACCGCCTCGGCGGTTATCCACAGCGCCTGCCGCGCCCGGCCGACCCCCTCGGTCTGCGCCCATAATGGTGGCATGCCCGAGATCCCGACGTCCGACGTGCGCCTGCTGGCACCTGCACAGGTGGCAGAGGTGCTCGGCGTCTCGGTCGACGAGGTCATGGCTCTCGTCGACGCGCGCCGCCTGCGCGGACTGCGCGTGGGCTCCCCCGCCCGTTGGCGGGTCGAGGAGGCGAGCGTCGCGGAGTACCTCGACGAACAGGCCGAGGAGGCGCGGCGCATGGCGCTGTGGCGCCAGTCGAACGAGGCGAGCTTCCCCGAACTGTGGGGCACCGGCGCCGTCCGAAACCCGGACTGATCGGCGCCCGCCGGCGAGCCGACGCGCGAGTGGTCGGGTCAGGCCAGCGGCGTTCCCGCGTCCAACCGGATCCAGGCGATCGCGGAGAAGGGCACGAGACGGTGGCCGGTGACCTCGCTCGCGCGCCGCGGCGAGCCCGGGCTCGTGCAGCGCCAGGTCCAGGTGATCGGCGCCGGCACGATCGATCGTGCCGGCGAGCATCCGCCCGTGTGCGAGATGGATCGTGACCGGCACGCGCCGGCGCACGAGATCCCGCACGACGAATCCGAGCGTCATCCGGTCGGCGAGCACCGAGCGCCCCGAGGTCGGGCGTGCACTGCGCAGCACGTCGGCGTGCGGCATCCCGATCGCGGCGATCGAGGCGAACGGCAGCACGAGGGCGCCCGACCTTCCGCTCTCCAGCGCCACCCAGTCGGCGCCGACGCCGGTGACCTCGGCGGACAGCACCGTGCCGTCGATGACCTCGAAAGACGGCGGGGCGGCATCGCGATCTCGCCCTTCGAGCATGCTCAGGCGTTCGCGCAGCGCGACGCGCGAGAGTCGAAGGCGCTCCGCCTCGGTCTCGAGCGCAGCGCGCTCGGCCTCCCATTCGGAGGCGAGCTGACCCTCGAGGTCGTCGAAGAAGCGATCCCAGCGCACCTGGCGAGATTAGGACACTTCATCACGAGTCGATGAGAAGTTCTCCACAGGTCGGCCTCCGGGCTTTCCTGTGAAGTTGCCGCATGTTGTAATTTTGCCCAGGACATCCCCCTGTCGAGATTGGCACCCATGGCAACGTCGCCTTCGCGCACCCCTCGCACCTCCGCTGCGCCCGTCGATGCGCGCGAGCTCTCCGAGTTCTTCGCTCCCCAGCGCACCTCGTCGACCCAGCTCCCCGACCCCGAGCCGTTCCTGCGCAACATCACCCGCGGCGTCCTCGAGGTCTTCGCCGGAGTGCGCGAGGTCGACCAGCTCGCCCGATGGCTCACCGAAGACGCGTATCGCAAGCTCCTGACGCGGGCGAATCTGGCCGCGCGCGCCCGCAGCGCGCGGGGCGTGCCTGCGATCCGGCCGGTGCACACGCTGCTCTCCGTGCGGCACTCGTCTCCTGCCGACGGAGTCGTCGAAGCCGTCGTGGTCGTCCAGGGCCCCGCGCGAACGCGCTCCGTCGCCCTGCGCCTCGAGGGCATGGACGGCCGCTGGCGCGCGACCTCGCTCGCGCTCCTCTGACCGGCGGCGGGCCGTCCCCAGCGTTGTGGTCGGTCCGCTCGTCACCTCCCCCTGAGCCGACGGCGGAGGTGGACCCACGGGGCGACGATCACTCGTCGTCGATGAGCTCCAGGAGGGCCTTCAGGGCGTCGCGGATCTCCGGGTGGTCGAATTGCGCGGCTCGGCCCTCCGCGGCGATCACGCCCGATCGATGCACCTTGCGGAAATCGCCGAACGGAAACGAGTACGCCTCCTTCGTCTCCCGATCGGCGCTCTTGTCGATGCCCATGTGCCAGTGGGAGTACTCGGTCCACCCGTCCCGCTCGATGCAGGCGTTCTCCTCGTCGGGAGTGGGTTGAGCCTGCGCCCAATCACCTTGTCCGTCCCGCACGATCTTGCCGTCGCGGATGAGGGCACGGGCGTGACGAAGGGCGGGCTTGTTCAGTTCGATCGTCATGGCGTCACGATACGACCGGCTGCGCCCGCAGGAAACGGGGTTGACTCCGCGCTACTGGCGGTACGAGGACAAGAAGTTGCCGAGGCGCTCGATGGCCTCGGTGAGCACGCGCGCCTCGGGCAGGGTGACGATGCGCACGTGGTCGGGAGTCGGCCAGTTGAAACCCGTCCCCTGGACGAGCAGGACGTGCTCGGCGACCAGGAAGTCGTACACGAACTTCGCGTCGTCGCGGATCTCGTACACATCGGGGTCGAACCGCGGGAAGGCGTAGAGCGCGCCTTCGGGCTTGACGCAGCTGACACCGGGGATCGCCTCGAGCGCCTCCCACGCGGCATCCCGCTGCTCGTGCAGGCGACCCGCCGGGGCGATCAGGGCGTCGATCGACTGCACACCCGACAGCGCCGCCTGCACGGCGTGCTGGGCGGGGACGTTCGGGCACAGGCGCGTGGAGGCGAGCAGCGTGATGCCCTCGAGGAACCCGTGGGCGTGGTCCTTCGGACCGGTGATCACCAGCCAGCCGGAGCGGTAGCCCGCGACCCGATAGGTCTTGGAGAGCCCGTTGAAGGTCAGCACCAGCAGGTCGGGGGCGATCGAGGCCATCGGGATGTGCTGTGCGCCGTCGAACAGGATGCGGTCGTAGATCTCGTCCGAGAGGACGAGCAGGGAGTTCTCCCGTGCGATGTCGGCGATGCCCTCGAGCACCTCGCGCGAATAGACCGCGCCGGTGGGGTTGTTGGGGTTGATCACGACGATCGCCTTGGTGCGCGGAGTCACCTTGGCGCGGATGTCTTCGAGGTCGGGCTGCCACCCGTTCTGCTCGTCGGCGAGGTAGTGCACCGGCGTGCCGCCGCCGAGGCTCGTCATGGCGGTCCACAGCGGGTAGTCCGGCGCCGGGATCAGCACTTCGTCGCCCTCGTCCAGGAGGGCCTGCATCACCATCGTGATCAGCTCGGACACGCCGTTGCCGAGGTAGACGTCATCGGGTCCGAACGGCGGGAACGTCGGGTCCTGCTCGTACCGGTACACCACGGCGCGGCGGGCGGAGATGATGCCGCGGCTGTCGCTGTACCCGTGGGCCTGCGGCACGGCCTCGATCATGTCGCGGACGATCTGGAACGGCGCGTCGAAGCCGAACACGGCCGGGTTGCCGGTGTTGAGCTTGAGGATGTGGTGACCCTCGTTCTCGAGCCGGTCGGCCTCGACGAGGGCCTGCCCGCGGATCTCGTAGAGGACGTCCTTGAGCTTGCTCGACTGGTCGAGGGGGCGGAGGGGGCTCATCGGATCAGGATAGTCCGCCCCCGACACGGCCAATCGCCAGGCTCTGGACCGGCGCCCCTCCGGCCGTCGGTCAGCGCTTCAGCCGGGCGGCCCGTCGGGCCGAGACGATCTGGAAGATCAGCGTCGCGGCGATCGCGATCAGGAACACCGCCGATGCGATCACATTCGCCTGGGGTGGGATGCCGCGCTGGGCTGCGACGTAGATGTAGACCGGGAAGGTCTGCACCGTGCCCGAGGTGAAGTACGTGATGATGAAGTCGTCGAAGCTGAGGCTGAACGACAGCAGCGCGGCCGCGACGATCCCGGGGAGCAGCAGCGGGAACGTGATGCGCCAGAACACTTCGCGCGGCGAGCCGTACAGATCGCGCCCGGCCTCCTCCAGCGACGGATCGAGCGAGAGCACGCGCGCCCGCACCGTGACCACGACGAAGCTCAGGCAGAACATCGTGTGGGCGATGATGATCGTGCCCAGGCCCTTCGCCACGCCGATCGTGAGGAACTGCGATGCCAGGCCCGCGCCGATCACGACCTCCGGGGTCGCCATCGGCAGGAACAGCAGCAGGCTGATCGCACTGCGCGCCCGGAAGCGGTAGCGCACGAGCGCCAGGGCGATCATCGTTCCGAGGGTCGTCGCGATGAGAGTCGAGACGGCGCCCACCAGCAGGCTGTTGCCGAAGGCCACGCAGACCTCGGGCTGAGCGCAGACGGTCAGCCAGTTCTCCAGCGTGAAGCCGTTCCACGAGATGTTGGACCGGTTCGCGTCGTTGAAGGAGAACGCGAACGTGTAGACGATCGGGATGAGCAGGATCAGGAACGCGACGGTCACGTAGGTCGGCAGCAGCCACGAGCCGACTCTCGTGCGAGGGCGGGCGGCGGCGCGCATCTGCACCGTGCTGGTCTGGGGGGCGGTCACAGCAGGTCATCCGTTCCGGAGCGGCGGACGTAGAACGCGACGATCACGACGATGACCGCCATCAGCAGGATCGACAGGGCGGCCGCCTGCGGGTAGTTCACGGTGATGAGGAACTTCGACTGGATGACGTTTCCGATCATCGCCGTGCCCGGTCCGCCGAGGAAGGATTGGCTCGCGTTGACGTAGTCCCCGGCCGCGGGGATGAAGGTCAGCAGCGTGCCCGAGATGACGCCCGGCAGCGACAGGGGGAAGGTGACTTTCCAGAACGTGCTGGCGTGGCTCGCGTACAGGTCGCTCCCGGCCTCGATGAGGCGCTTGTCGAGGCGGTCGAGCGACGCGAAGATCGGCAGCGTCATGAACGGGATGAAGTTGTAGGTCAGACCGAACACGACCGCGAATCCGGTGCCGGTGATGTGGTCCTGCGGGCCCATCAGGCCGATGGCCTGCAGCACGCCCACGACGGGGCCCTCGTCGGAGAGGATCTGCTTCCAGGCGAGGGTGCGCAGCAGGAACGAGATGAAGAACGGCGCGATCACCAGGACCAGGAGCAGATTGCGGAGCATCTTGCGCTCGCGGATCGTCACGCCGATGAAGTAGGCGATCGGGTAGCTGATCAGCAGCGCGAACACCGTCGCCAGCAGCGCGTACCAGAACGACCGCAGGAACTGCGGCCAGTACTGCGCGATCACGTCCACGTAGTTCTGCCAGTAGAACGCGTAGTAGTAGCCGCCGTAGGTGGCCGTGTCGTTGATGCCGAACGATGTGATCAGCAGCGAGACGAACGGCACGAGGAAGAACAGCGCCAGATACGCCAGGCCCGGCACGAGCAGGGCGAGGGCGATCAGCCCGCCGCGCCGGCGTTCGGGCTCGCGCACAGCCTGGGTGCCCGCCGGAACGAGCGCCGAGATCGCCATCTCAGGCGGCCTCCCCGTCGGTGTGCATGCCGTCCGGATCCGCCGCCGCGACTGCCTCCGCCGCCTCCACGCGGGCGGCGGCGTCCAGCCCGAACGTGTGCTCGCGACGCCACGCGACCCAGACTTCGGAGCCCGGCGTGAACACCGACCCGAACACCATGTTCTGCTCGAAGACCGTGACCTCGCCGAGGCCGGGGATCGCGAGGATGTACTGGGTGCTGGCTCCGGCGAAGGACACGTCGATGATGCGCCCGGGGCCGAGCACGTTCTCGAGTCCGTCGCGCGGGGGCTCCTCGCTCAGCAGCCGGAGCTTCTCCGGACGCACGCCGACGGTGATGGCGCCGTGATCCACGACCGCCCGCTCGTGCGGCATCGCGACGACTCCGCCCGCGGTGCGCGCGGTGATCAGGCCGCCCGCGGTCGATTCGACCTCGGCGGGGAAGAGGTTGGACTGACCGAGGAAGCTCGCGACGAACCCCGTGCGGGGAAGCTCGTAGAGCTCCTGCGGCGACCCGAGCTGCTCGATGCGACCGTGGTTCATGACGGCGACGGTGTCGGCCATGGTCATGGCCTCCTCCTGGTCATGGGTGACGTGCAGGAACGTGAGGCCGACCTCGGCCTGGATCGACTTCAGCTCGAGCTGCATCTGGCGGCGCAGCTTCAGGTCGAGCGCGCCGAGCGGTTCGTCCAGCAGCAGGAGCGCCGGCCGGTTGACGATCGCACGCGCGAGGGCGACGCGCTGCTGCTGACCGCCCGAGAGCTGGCTGGGCCGGCGGGTGGCCACGTGGTCGAGTTCGACGAGGCGGAGCGCCTCGTGCGCCTTGGTGACGGCATCCGCCACTTTGCGTCGCCGCAGTCCGAAGGCGACGTTCTCGATCACCGTCATGTGCGGGAAGAGCGCGTAGCTCTGGAAGACCGTGTTGACCGGCCGCTTGTGTGGCTTGACCGCGGTGACGTCCTGCCCGCCGATGAGGATGCGGCCGGCCGTGGGGTCTTCCAGGCCCGCGACCAGGCGCAGCGTGGTGGTCTTGCCGCACCCCGACGGACCGAGCAGGGCGAAGAAGGATCCTGCCGGGATGAGCAGGTCCAGCTCCTCGATCGCGGTGAAGCCCGGGAAGGTCTTGCGGATGCCCTCCAGCTGCAGATCTGCGCCGGACTCGGCGAACGCTCCCGCTGCCATCGTCAGGCGCCGAGTCCGACGGCCTCGAACTCGGAGTTGTACTTCTGCTGCTCCTCGTTCGTGAGCGTGCGGAAGATGTGCGCCTGGGCCAGTGTCGCCTCATCCGGGAAGATGAGCTGGTTCTCCACCTGCTCCGGGTCGATCTCGGCCATGGCCTCCTGCGCGCCTGCGACGGGGGTGATGTAGTTCACCCAGGCGGCGACCTCGGCGGCCACGAGCGGGTCGTAGTAGTAGTCGATGAGCTTCTCGACGTTGGCCTTCTGCTGCGAGCCGATCGGGATCATGAAGTTGTCGCTCCACAGCGTGCCGCCCGAGTCGGGCAGGGCGAAGCCGAACTTGTCGCCGACCTCGGCGTTGATCGCGGTGATGTCGCCCGACCACACGATCGCCGCGAGGGTGTCCTCGTTCTTGAGGTCGTCGGCGTACGAGTTGCCCTTGATGTTGCGGATCTGGCCGTTGGAGACCTGCTCCGCGAACACGTCGAGGGCATTCTGGAATTCCGTGTCGCCCCAGCTGGAGCCCGAGATGTCGACTCCCTGGCTCAGCATGATGAGCCCCATCGTGTCGCGCATCTCGCTGAGCACCCCCACCCGCCCCTGCAGGTCGGGAGCCCACAGGTCATCGATGCTCTGCAGCCCCTGCGGGAGCTTCTCCTTGTTCCAGGCGATGCCGGCGAAGCCCGACTGCCACGGCAGCGAGTTCGCCCGGCCCGGGTCGAAGTCCGGGTTCTGCAGGCTCGGGTTGAGATTGGCCACCGCGTTGGGCATGTTCGCCTGGTCGAAGGCCTGCGTGTAGCCGGAGGCGATCCAGATCGAGGCCATCCAGTCGGTCAGGCAGACGGCATCCGCCCCGATGTCCTGACCGAGCGCGAGCTGGTCGCGCACCTTGGCGAAGTACGTGTTGTTGTCGTCGATCGACACGTCGTAGTTGACCGTGAGGCCGGACTGCTCCATGAACGCCTCGAGCGTCGGGTGGTTGCCGTCGTCGTCCTCGTCGAGGTAGAACGACCAGTTCGCCCACGTCAGCGTCTTCTGCGACGCGGAGAGGTCCTCGCCCGCACTGGCGGACGCGGCGGGGCCGGAGCCGCCGACGCGGCCCGAGCAGGCGGCCAGGAACGCCGCGAGCGACAGCGCACCGGCACCGCCGATCAGGCCGCGGCGGCTGAGCTGGGCGGTCCGGGCCTGTGCGATGAGGGCACGGACGGCGGGGTCTTCGGGCAGGGGTCCACGGGGCATGGAGCACTCCTCAAGAGATGCGGAATATCGCTCACGCGACGACGGGTGTCCCGATCCTGCCAGATGTGCACGGCGAATCACGACGGAATCCGCACATTGAAACAAAAATTTCACACGAATCGGCAGGCTGAAGTGTCACATTCTGCGATATCCGTCGTGCCCGTTTGGTCCGCAGGACCGTCGGTGTCATCATCTGAGCATGTCCCAGCCCGGTGCCATCGACGGCCTCTCCAAGCGGATCATCGAACAGCTGCAGGAAGACGGCCGTCGTTCCTACGCCGAGATCGGCCGCGCCGTGGGTCTGAGCGAGGCCGCGGTGCGCCAGCGGGTGCAGCGCCTCACCGAGAGCGGCGTGATGCAGGTGGTCGCCGTGACCGATCCCATGCAGCTCGGGTTCCATCGCCAGGCGATGATCGGAATCCGGGTCGCCGGAGACTCCCGCGATGTCGCGGCGGAGCTCGAGAAGATCTCGGCCGTCGACTATCTCGTGCTCACCGCGGGCAGCTTCGACATCCTCGCCGAGGTCGTCTGCGAATCCGACGACGACCTCGTGGAACTGCTCAACAGCCGGATCCGCTCGCTGCCCGGAGTCATCTCATCGGAGACGTTCGTCTACCTCGGTCTGCGCAAGCAGTCCTACGACTGGGGTACGCGGTAGCGGTCTACTTCCGCTTGTCGGCCGCCCGACGCTGGGCGCGGTTCTGCGGAGCGGCAGCCGGCGCGGGTGCGTCGGTGCGCTGCCCGAAGGCTCCGCGCGGAGCCTCGGCGACCGGGGCTGCGGCGGGCGCCGCGGATGCCGCCGCCTGGCGGATCCGGTTCGTCGCGGCCTGCTGCACCTGACCGCGGTCGTTGCGCACCTCGACCTCGCCGGCGTCGTTCGCGGCGGAGTACTGCAGACGCTGACCCTCGACCGGAGTCGCACCGA
This sequence comes from uncultured Actinomycetota bacterium, assembly GCA_963792285.1. Lineage (GTDB taxonomy): Bacteria > Actinomycetota > Actinomycetes > Actinomycetales > Microbacteriaceae > Microbacterium. The sequence continues at coordinate 222,342 of CAWBVS010000016.1, forward strand.
GACCCTTGGCCTCGACTTCGGCGACCGCGTCGCTCTCGCCGTCGGCGGGGCGACGCACCTCGACCTCGAGGTTGTAGAGGTAGCCGACCGACTCCTCCTTGATCTGCCCCATCATCGCCTGGAACATCTGGTAGCCCTCGCGCTGGTACTCGATGAGCGGGTCGCGCTGGGCCATCGCCCGCAGGCCGATGCCGTCCTTGAGGTAGTCCATCTCGTACAGGTGGTCGCGCCAGCGGCGGTCGAGCACCTGCAGCACGACGCGCCGCTCGAGCTCGCGCGTCGCCGGCGAACCGAGCGTCTCTTCCCGCTTGGCGTAGGCGATCATCGCATCGGAGAGGATCTCGCGCTTGAGTCCGTCGGCCGTGATGCGACCCTTGGTGCCCGCTTCGGCGACGACCTCGTCGATCGTGACACCGACCGGGTACAGGGTCTTCAGCTCGGTCCACAGCGCATCGAAGTCCCAGCTCTCGGTGTGCCCGCTGCCGGTGTGGTCGTCGATCACGGCGTTGATCGCGTCCTCGATGAAGTGGGTGACGCGATCGGCGATGTCATCGCCCTGCAGCATGTGCCGGCGGTCGGAGTAGATCGCCTCGCGCTGGCGGTTGAGGACATCGTCGTACTTCAGGACGTTCTTGCGGATCTCGGCGTTGCGCCCCTCGACCTGGGACTGCGCGCTCTTGATCGCGCGGCTGACCATGGTCGATTCGATCGCGACGTCATCGGGGAAGTTCGTCCGCGCCAGGATCGCCTCGGCCGCGCCCGACTGGAACAGCCGCATGAGGTCGTCCGTCAGCGACAGGTAGAAGCGGCTCTCGCCGGGGTCGCCCTGTCGGCCGGAGCGGCCGCGCAGCTGGTTGTCGATGCGGCGGGACTCGTGGCGCTCGGTGCCGAGCACATAGAGGCCGCCGGCCTCGACGACCTTGGTCGCCTCCACCGCCACCGTGTCACGGGTGCCCTGGTAGACGGCATCCCACTCGGCTTCGTACTCTTCGGGAGTCTCGACCGGGTCCAGGCCCTTGGCCTTCATCTCCTGCACCGCGAGGAACTCGGCGTTGCCGCCCAGCATGATGTCGGTGCCGCGGCCGGCCATGTTCGTGGCGACCGTCACGGCGCCGAGGCGCCCCGCGCGGGCGACGATCTCCGCCTCGCGGGCGTGGTTCTTCGCGTTGAGGACCTCGTGCTTGATGCCCTTCTTGGCCAGAAGGCGCGACAGGTACTCGCTCTTCTCGACGCTCACGGTGCCCACCAGAACCGGCTGGCCGTCGGCGTGGCGCTTGACGATGTCTTCGACCACCTGGTCGAACTTCGCCTGCTCGTTCTTGTAGACGAGGTCGGACTGGTCCTTGCGGATCATCGGCTTGTTCGTGGGGATCGGGACCACGCCGAGCTGGTAGGTCGACATGAACTCGGCGGCTTCGGTCTCGGCCGTTCCGGTCATGCCCGAGAGCTTGTCGTACAGGCGGAAGTAGTTCTGCAGCGTCACGGTGGCGAGAGTCTGGTTCTCGGCCTTGACCGGCACCGCCTCCTTCGCCTCGATCGCCTGGTGGATGCCCTCGTTGTAGCGACGGCCGACCAGGATGCGGCCGGTGTGCTCGTCGACGATCATGACCTCGTCGTTCATGACGACGTAGTCGGCGTCGCGCTTGAACAGCGCGAGAGCCTTGATCGAGTTGTTGAGGAACGAGATCAGCGGGGTGTTGGCGGACTCGTAGAGGTTGTCGATGCCGAGGTAGTCCTCGACCTTCTCGATGCCGGGCTCGAGCACGCCGATCGTGCGCTTCTTCTCGTCGACCTCGTAGTCCACGCCCGCTTCGAGGGTCTTGGCGATCTTGGCGAACTCGACGAACCAGCGGTTGGCCTCGCCCGAGGACGGGCCCGAGATGATCAGCGGCGTGCGCGCCTCGTCGATGAGGATCGAGTCGACCTCGTCGACGATCGCGTAGAAGTGACCGCGCTGGACGAGGTCCTCCTTGCGCCAGGCCATGTTGTCGCGCAGGTAGTCGAAGCCGAACTCGTTGTTCGTGCCGTACGTGATGTCGGCTTCGTACTGCTGACGACGGATGTCGGGGGTCTGGCCGGCCACGATCGTTCCGGTGGTCATGCCCAGAGCGCGATAGATGCGGCCCATGAGCTCGGACTGATACGACGCGAGATAGTCGTTCACCGTGATGACGTGGACGCCCTTGCCGGCGATCGCGTTGAGGTAGGCGGCGAACACGGCGGTGAGCGTCTTTCCCTCACCGGTCTTCATCTCGGCGATGTTGCCCAGGTGGAGGGCGGCGCCGCCCATGATCTGTACGTCGTACGGGCGCTGGCCGAGCGTGCGCCCGGCGGCCTCGCGGACGGCGGCGAACGCCTCCGGCATGAGCTGGTCGAGGGTCGCGCCCGCTTCGAGGCGGGCCCGCAGCTCTGCGGTCTCGCCGCGCAGCTCTTCATCCGTCAGGTGCGCGTAGTCCTCTTCGAGGGCGTTGACCGCCTTCACGACCTGCTGGAGGCGCCGGATGATTCGTCCCTCTCCGGCACGGAGCAGTTTCTCGAGAGCGTTGGCCACGAAGAATCTCCATCTGTCTGGGTGCGGCGCCGTCCGGCGCCGATGCCGCCCGGCGCCGAGCGCGCAGGCATACCCCGCCATGTTATCGGCCTGTGACCTTGGAGTGCGCTGGGTAGGCGCTCCCCCGAGCGGCACGCCGACACGCGGGCGGCGGCATCCCCACCGCGTTTCCGGGTATGCATATACTCGGCAACTGCATACCCGGTATGCACCCGATCGAGAGGACGACGACATGTCGGTGCGACACAGCCTGCTCGCGATCCTCGACCAGGGACCCTGCTACGGCTATCAGCTGCGGGCGGAGTTCGAGCGCCGCACGGGGTCGAGCTCGCCCCTGAACGTCGGCCAGATCTACAACACGCTGGACCGGCTCGAGCGCGACGGCTTCGTCGCGAAGGGCGCGACCGACGCGCAGGGGCACGTCTTCTACGAGATCACGGATGCCGGCTCGCTCGAGGTCTCGGTGTGGCTCAGCTCCCCCGTCGAGCGCTCTGCACGGACGCGCGACGAACTCGCGATCAAGATCTCGATCGCCGCGACCCTGCCCGGCGCGGATGTCGTCGCGCTGATCCGCACGCAGCGCGAAGCCTCGGCCGCAGAGCGCGATGCGCTCGCACGGACGCTCGACGCGGTGCACGGCGACGGACCGGAGCAGCTCGGGCACGCCCTCGTCGTGGACGGCATGCTCCAGCGCGCCGAAGCCGAGCTGCGCTGGCTCGACCGGGCGCAGGACCGCGTGGCCCGGCATCCGCGGCAGACGATGGCTCTCGAGCCGGCGTCCGAGCGCCCCAAGCGCGGACGGCCGGTCAAGTCCCCCGTCGCGATCGCCTGACGGCGGGCGGATGCCGCACCCCGCGGCATCCTGTCGCCTCTCAGCCCGGCGCACTAACCTGAAGCGTGACTTCTGCTGATGCTCCCGTCGAGGCCGAGGCTCCCGCAGAGCCCCCCGCGATGACCTTCTCCGACCTGGGCCTGGGCGACGCGGTGCTCAAAGCACTCCGCGACGTCGGCTACGAGACCCCCTCCGCGATCCAGGCGGCGACGATTCCGACGCTGCTGGCCGGCCGCGACGTCGTGGGGCTCGCGCAGACCGGAACGGGCAAGACCGCGGCCTTCGCCCTGCCGATCCTCGACCGCCTCGACGTGTCGCAGAAGACGCCGCAGGCTCTCGTGCTGGCCCCGACGCGCGAGCTCGCGCTGCAGGTGTGCGAGGCGTTCGAGAAGTACGCCGCCCACGTGAAGGGCGTGCACGTGCTCCCGGTCTACGGCGGTCAGGGCTACGGCGTGCAGCTGTCGGCACTGCGCCGCGGCGTGCACATCATCGTGGGCACGCCCGGGCGCATCATGGATCACCTCGACAAGGGCACCCTCGACCTGTCGGAGCTGAAGTACCTCGTGCTGGACGAAGCCGACGAGATGCTGAAGATGGGGTTCGCCGAAGACGTCGAGACGATCCTCGCCGACACTCCGTCGACCAAGCAGGTCGCGCTGTTCTCGGCGACGATGCCCGCGGCGATCCGCCGCATGTCGCAGCAGTACCTGCACGACCCCGAAGAGATCACGGTCAAGACCAAGACCACGACCTCGGCCACCACCACCCAGCGCTATCTGATCGTCTCGTACCAGCAGAAGATCGACGCGCTCACGCGCATCCTCGAGGTCGAGAACTTCGAGGGCATGATCGTGTTCGCCCGCACGAAGAGCGCGACCGAGGAGATCGCCGAGAAGCTGCGCGCCCGCGGGTACTCCGCCGCCGCGATCAACGGCGATGTCGCCCAGCCGGTGCGGGAGAAGACCGTGAATCAGCTGAAGTCGGGCAAGCTCGACATCCTCGTCGCCACGGATGTCGCCGCCCGAGGCCTCGACGTGGATCGCATCTCGCACGTGGTCAACTTCGACATCTCGACCGACACCGAGTCGTATGTGCACCGCATCGGCCGCACCGGCCGGGCCGGGCGCTCCGGCGACGCGATCAGCTTCGTGACACCCCGTGAGCGCGGGCTCGTCAGCGCGATCGAGCGGGCGACGCGGCAGCCGCTCACGCAGATGCAGCTGCCCACCGCCGACGATGTCAACGTGACCCGCCTCGCGCGGTTCGACGACCGCATCACCGCGGCGCTCGCGCAGTCCGAGCGCATCGACGGATTCCGCGACGTGATCGCCCACTACGTGCGCAATCACGACGTGCCCGAAGTGGATGTCGCCGCCGCCCTCGCCGTCGTGGCGCAGGGCGAGTCGCCGCTGCTCCTGGAGCCCGAGCCCGAGCAGCAGCGCCGCGGGTTCGATGACCGCGGCGACCGCGGCGACCGTCCCGGCCGGTTCGACCGCGACGGCGAGCGTCCCGAGCGCCGGCAGCGCCCGACGAACAGCCGGATGGCGACCTACCGGATCGCGGTCGGCAAGCGGCACCGCGTCGAGCCGCGGCAGATCGTCGGCGCCCTGGCGAACGAGGGCGGCCTCAGCCGCGGCGATTTCGGGGCGATCCAGATCCGCCCGGACTTCTCGCTCGTCGAGCTGCCCGCCGACCTGTCGCGCGAGACCCTGGACCGGCTCTCCGACACGCGCATCTCGGGCAAGCTCATCGAGATCCGGCTCGACACGGGCGGCCCGGGCAAGCGCGCCTACGACGACCGCCCGCCCCGCAAGCCGCGGCACAAGGACTGATCCTCGCCTCCGCCTCCCGGCGCGTCTTCTGCGCCCGCGGCGAACCCGGGCATCCGCCCAGGCCGTCGAACCTAGGATCGATCTATGGCTGGATTGTGGGGAAAACGCAAGCGCGAGGAGCAGGCGGCGCTCGATGCGCAGGATGCCGAGCTCGCCCGGCGCGCGAAGACGGCGCTGGTCGCGGTGGACGAGCGCATCCGCACGACGACGGATGAGCTGGACTTCGCGGTCGCCGAGCTCGGCGAGGGAGCGACGAAGGAGCTGCGCGACGCGCTGACCGCCGTGCGCACCCACCTGGCTGAGGCCTTCCACCTCAACCAGCTCAATCACGACGAGATCCCCGACACACCCGACGAGCTGCGCACCCGCAACGCCCGCATCGCGCAGCTGTGCGAATGGGCCGACGAACTGCTGGATGACCGCACCAGCGCGCTCGCGAAGGACATCGAGCGCGTGCGCCGCGCCCCCGAGATCCTCGCGCAGGTGCGCGCCGACATCGTGACGCTGAACGAGCGCCTCCCGCACGCGCGCGTCCACCCTCGAGCGGCTCGCCCTCCGCTACAGCGAGTCCGCTCTGCGCCAGGTCTCGGAGGGCGCCGACGAGGCCGAGCAGCTCCTGACCTTCGCCGCGCACAGCGCCGACGTGTCGGCACGCCGACGCGACGCCGGCCGGCGCGAGGAGGCGAACCTCGCCCTCGAGACGGCGACCGAAGCCGTCCGCCGGGCCGCCGCGATCATCGACGGCGTCGAGGACTTCGAGATCGAGGCGCTGCGAGCCGAGTCGACGCTGGCCGACGTGATCGCCGATTCGCGCGGCGACCTGGTCGCCGCGCGTCAGGCGCCGCAGGTTCCCGCGGTCACGAGCGCCGTGACCGCGCTCGAGGCGGCGCTCGCCGCCCTGCCCGCCTCGCGGGTGAAAGCAGACCCGTTCGCCGAGCTGTCGCAGCTGCGCGAGGCCAACGCGGGACTGGATGCCGCGATCGCCGTCGCGCGCGAGCGTGCGGCGCGGCCGATCCCCTCCGTGCAGCACGTGCGCCACACGCTCGACGACGCCGACCGGCAGATCGCCGTCGCGCGCAACGTGATCGCGGGCCACCGCGGCTGGATCGGCGCCGACGCGCGCACCCGCCTGGCCGAGGCCGAGCGCACCCGCACCGACGCCGAGCCCCTCGCGGCCGACGAGGACACCCGCGAGAACGCGATGGGCCTGGCCCGACGCGCCGGAGCTCTGGCGAGCGAGGCCCTGCAGCTCGCGCAGCGCGACATCGATTCGTCGCGTCCGCAGGATCCGGGCTGGGGCGGCCCTCAGGGCGGCCGCCGCGGCGGCATGAGCGACGGGATGGGCGGCATCCTGGGCGGTCTGCTCATCGGCAGCCTGCTCGGCGACATGTTCGACGGCTGAGCCGCCTCAGAACTCGGAACGCGAACGGGATGCCTCCTTCGAGGCATCCCGTTCGCGGTGCGTGCGGGGTCTACGCGACGGCCACCGGTGCGGTCTGGGTCGTCAGCGAGATGACACCGTAGTCCCAGCCCTTGCGCCGATAGACCACGCTCGGGTGATCCGTGCGCGCGTCGATGAACAGGAAGAAGTCGTGGCCGACCAGTTCCATCCGGTCGACGGCCTCTTCGACCGCCATCCACTCGGGTTCGAACTCCTTCGTGCGGATGACGACCGGCGTGTAGTCCGCCTCGTCTTCGTTGCCCGTGATGATCGGGATCTCGCCCGTCGCGACCGCGCGCATGACATCGAGGGATGCCGGCTGCACGTCGATTCCGGACAGCTCACCGCTGCCCTTCTCGAACTTCGCCCCGCGAGGGTGGTTGCGGGCGTCGACGCGCTTGTCCTTCGCGCGCCGCAGCTGCTCGCACAGCTTGTCGACCGCCATATCGAGGGCGGCGAACTTGTCGGCATCCGTCGCCTCCGCGCGGACGAGAGGACCCTTGCCGGTGAGCGTGAGCTCGACCGTGTCGTCCTCCATCCGGCCGTTGTGATAGGCGCGATGGGTCACTTTGATGTCCACGCGCTGGGCGCGTGGCGCAAGGTGCTCTATGCGGGCGGCCTTGTCTTCGACGACCGAGCGGAAGCGATCTGTGATACCCACTCCCACGCCGACGATGCTGGTTTCCATCCCTGACCTCCTTGTTCCGGTCCACCCGGTCAAGGGCGGACCCTGAGTCGCCTTGTGATCCCCACGCTAGTCCGGTGGTGCCTCGCTGTCACGCAATAGTCACGTGTGAGTTCGCAATGATTCACCTCGATGTGCTGCGGCGGGCGGTCGCGGCGATCGTGGCGGCGCCGATGACCTCCGCGCCGCCCGCGCGCAGCGCTCGCACGGCCTCCTCGAGTGTCGCGCCGGTCGTGACGACGTCGTCGATCACGATCACCGACCGGCCCTCGACACCGCGGGCGCGCAGCGATCCGGCGACGTTGCGCGCTCTTGCCTCGCGGTCGAGTCCGCGCTGATCCGCCGTCGCTCGCACGGGTGTCAGCACCCGCTCGCCGCGCAGCCCCGCCCGCCGCGCCACGAGCTCCACCACGCGATACCCGCGGCGCCGGTAGGAGGTGCGCGAGGTCGGGATCGGCACGACGGTGACGGCATCCGCCCGCCCCGTCGTCGCGGTCGCCGCGGCCTCGACGGCTGCCCGCAGCGCCGGCGCGAGGGCTCGGGCAAGGCCTGTGCGGCCGTCCTCCTTCAGCGCGCGCACGACGCGAGCCGGGACGCCCTCGAAGGCCAGCCCGCTCCAGACCTCGACGCCGAGCCGCGCGCGCGTCACCTGCGGACGCAGTCGGATGCCGCACTCTTCGCACAGCGCGACATCCGGCTCGTCGCAGCCTGCGCACGCGACCGGGATCACCAGCGCCAGCGCTTCGGCGAGCGCTCCGCGCAGCACCGAGACGATCCACTCCGCGCTGCTCACCGCTCCAGGGTGCCTCGGCCTCGGCCGCGCACGGCGCGTCGCATCGCCCGTGGTGGAGGAGTACCGTCACCGTCACGACCTGGGGAGGAGGGGCTACTGCGGCGAACCCTGCTGCGTGGCCAGGATCGAGATGCCGCTCGTCGTGCGCTGCCAGTTCGCGCCACGCTTGACGTACAGCGCCGCGTCCTCTGTGCGCAGCCGAACGGTCGAGATCGAGGTGGCGCCCGCGACGGATGCCGCCCCCTGAGGAGCGTCTGTGGTCGTGGCGGGGCCACCGACGAGCTGCTCGGTGAACAGCGGACCCTCCGCGATGCCGCTGAGCACGCCGACCGTCGTGTCGTCGAGCCAGGCGAGCCCGGAGCCCGCACCGCTCAGCACCCCGAGCGGCACCGCTTCGCCCATCCGCACCGGCACGTTGTCCTCTCCGCGCACGATCCCCGCGATCCAGACCTCCGAGCGTCCGCCGGTCACGAGCAGTCCCGCGAGCCTCGTGCCGTCCCGGGAGACGGCCATCGCGATGATCTCCGCGGCGGCGGGCCAAGCGTCCGCCACGGCGGACCGCTCACCGGCGGCGGAGAACACCTCGATCGCGGCGGGTTGAGCGCGCGGGACGCTCCAGATGTAGCCGAACGGGTCGGCGCCGGGGTCGATCAGACCCGCACGAGAGTCGACGAGGGCGATGTCTCCCTCCGCCGGCACTCGCGCCGCCTCGCCGCTGACGAGGCGGACCGCGGCGAAATCACGATCGGGGGCTACCTGGATCGCCGCCGGCGCGACGAGCTGCATCGCCTCGGAAAGCCCCGGAACAGGCGTCAGCTCGTCCCCCGCGAGGAATCCGAAGCCGTCCTCGGTGAGAACGAGTGGCGGACCGGTCACGCGCGTGGACCGGGTCGAGACTGCCTCGGCATCCAAGGGAGTGGAAGCCACCGACATCTGGGTTCCGGATGCTCCCGCCGTCGCCAGGCTCGCGGCCAGCTGGGTCTGCATGCGGTCGAGCGTGGCCGACTCGACAAGGAGCGCCTCCGCGCTCAAGGTCACCTGCGCGATGCCCGATTCGAGCGGCACGGAAGGACGCGCCAGCGACACGCTCTCCGGGATGGCGTTGAGCACCGACTCGCCCAGCCATTCGCTCGGCGTTCCGTCGACGAGGGCATCGGCGATGCGCGTCGCGGCGTTCGTCGTCGGGAACCATCGCATGTCGGGAACGAGGAACTGCCACGTGGGGTCGAAGTACATGAGCGCATAGCGGTGGAACACGTTCGCGAAGACGTCGCGATCGATCACGACGCCGTCCGGCGCTTCGGTGATGCGCCACTCGCCGTCATCCTGCTGGGCGAGTCGGAACGACAGTGGCGTGACTCCTTCATCGGGCTGGTAGGCACCGTTCTCGTCGATCGTCGCGACCGATACCACCGACACGTCGACCGCACCCTCGGTGGGCGAGACGAGCTGCCGGTCATCCGGCAGGTCGACCGTCACGCTGGCGTCCGGATCCCACGATTCGCGAATGGACGGCGCAAGGAACATCCGCGCCACCTCCCAGTTCGCCGCCGGCCCGGGGCCGGAACCGGCCCGGATGAAACCGTCCACGATCTGCTCCGGCGTCGCGCCGGGCTGCGGCTCGTCGGGACGGAACAGGAACTCCGGGGATCCGGCATCCTCTCCCGCCGCCAGGCCGGGATTGACCGGCCCGCTGACAGGAAGCCCTGCGCACGCGGAGAGCACGAGCGCTGCGACCACCACGAAGACGGACAGGATGCTGCGCCGGGCGTTCACGAGGCGCCCCTGCCTGCGGGGGAATCGGTCGACGCGTCCATCGTGAGCACCTGGATCGGCTGGGTGAGCCCGAGGTCGTCCACAGCGGCGATCGAATCGTCTCCCGGGTCGAGGGGAATCGGCGAGGGCCCGGTCAGGCGGCCGGCGTGCCGCGGGAGGGTGAGCACGAAGTTGGATCCGCGGCCGAGGTCGGACCACACCGCGAGCTCGCCACCGTGCAGGCGTGCATCTCCGAGCGCGATGGAGAGTCCGAGACCCGTTCCTCCGATCGTGCGGGTCCGGGACGGGTCGGCGCGCCAGAAGCGGTCGAACACCCGCTCGACGTCCTCGGATCTCATGCCGAGTCCGAAGTCGCGCACGCCGATCGCCACCGCCTGCTGATCGCTGTCCACCGTGATCACGATGGGGCGGCCCTCGCCGTGCTCGATCGCGTTGCCGAGCAGATTGCGCACGACCCGACGCACGCGTCGCGGGTCCATCTCGACCGGCGAGTACCCGCCCGGCGCGACGAGTCGCACGTCGGTGCCGTGCTGCTCGGCCAGCTGGTGCATCGAGCCGATCACGTCTTCGGCGAGGTGGGCGAGGCTCGTCGGCTCGAGCTCGAGCTGCACCGACCCGGCGTCGTAGCGGCTGATCTCCAGCAGGTCGGTCAGCAGCGTCTCGAAGCGCTGGACCTGCGCGTTCAGCAGCTCGGCCGCACGCGCCGTGGCCGGATCGAACTCGGCACGCTGATCGTTGATCATGTCGGCCGCCAGGCGGATGGTCGTCAGCGGAGTGCGCAGCTCGTGCGAGACGTCGGAGACGAACCGCTGCTGCACGAGCGACAGATCCGCCAGCTCCTTGATCTGGGATTCGATGCTGTCGGCCATCGCGTTGAACGAGCGGCCGAGCGTCGCGAGCTCGTCCTCACCGCGCACCGGCAGCCGCACGCCGAGCTCGCCCGAGGCCAGCTTGGCGCTCGTGTCGGCCGCCTCGCCGATCGGGATCGTGACGGATCTGAGCACGAACCAGGAGATCGCGCCGATGAGCAGGATGAGCGAGATGCCGACGATCCAGAGTGTCGTCTGCACGAACCCGAGCGTCTGCGAGGCGCCGCCGAGGTCGTAGGCCAGATACAGCTCGTATCCGCCGACGTCGGGCACCATGAGCTGCTGACCGACGATGATCCCCGGCATGGGACCCTCCGCCAGCGGCAGCTCGACGGACTGCCACCACTGCTGACCCTGGGTCGGACTGCACCGCATCGTGCATGCCCTCGGAGATGACGTCCTCGGTCAGGCCGGGGGTCGTGAAGTTCTGCGGGGCGAGCTGCGACGGCGAACGGTCGATGCGGAATGCGGCGATCAGATCGCGTCGAGGACTGCTCGGCCAAGGTCGTCTGCACACTCCGCCAGAGGTTCTGGATCTGGAGGCTGTCGCCCTGCACGGCCGCGGCATCCAACTGCGACTGCGCGGCCTCGGTCGCCCGCAGAGAGGAGGTGAGCACCTGGTCTTTCCGCGCCTGGAAGAGGTCGTTCTGGATCGCCAGGGCCATCCAGATGCAGGCGATGAGAATCGTGAGCGCGGTCAGCGCGAGCGTGATGAGGATCGTGCGGAAGCGCAGCGAGCGCCGCCACAGATTCGCGAGGCTGTCAGGCCACGATCGCCAGTCGCGCCACGCCGTCAGGCGTGGACGGGATGCCGCGGCCGCTCTCGCGGGAGGCATCGGGGCCTCACACCACGGCGCCGGCGCGGTAGCCGACGCCGCGCACCGTCGTGACGATCTTCGGGTTGTCGGGGTCGAGCTCGACCTTCGCGCGCAGTCGCTGGACATGCACGTTCACGAGCCGGGTGTCGGCCTTGTAGTGATAGCCCCACACCTGCTCGAGCAGCATCTCGCGGGAGAAGACCTGCTGCGGCTTGGAGGCCAAGCGCGACCAGCAGCTCGAACTCGAGGGGCGTCAGTGCGATGGGCGCATCGTCGCGTCGCACTTCGTGGGCGGCGACATCGACCGTGAGATCGCCGATGCGCAGGGTCTCGTTCACCGGCTGGGATGCCGGCCGCAGACGGGTGCGGATGCGCGCGACGAGCTCCTTCGGGTTGAAGGGCTTGACGATGTAGTCGTCGGCGCCGGATTCGAGTCCCTTGACGACGTCGGCGGTGTCGGTGCGCGCGGTCAGCATGATGATCGGGACGCCGGACTCCGCGCGCACGCGGTTGCAGATCTCGATCCCGTCCATGCCGGGCAGCATGAGGTCGAGCAGGATCAGGTCGGGACGCTCCGTACGCCAGATGTCGACCGCCTTCGACCCGTCGGCGCAGAACACCGTGTCGAACCCCTCCGTGCGCAGCACGATGCCGATCATCTCGGCGAGGGCGGTGTCGTCGTCGACCACCAGGATGCGTGATGTCATCTCGCGCGTTACGTCCTTTGCGTCGGGCCTGGGGCGCGACGCTGTCCGCGCGTCCCCGTGCGCTTCCCACAGAGTAGTCGACCGGGGCTGTGCGCACGCCGAACCTGGGCCGAGCGCGCGCCGGGAGAACGGCTGCCGGTCCGAAGCGGTGTGACACGATAGGGACCCAGCACGTACGAGGAGGGGCATCGTGACCGCCTATCCGGCCTGGACGCCGGCATCCCGCCCAGGGATCATCCCGCTCCGTCCGCTCACGTTCGGCACGATCCTCGGCCGGTCCTTCGCCGCCCTGCGGCAGAACCCGCGCGTGCTGCTCGGGTTCGCTCTGTGCGTGCAGACCGCCGCCTACCTCATCGTGCTCCTCGGAGTCGGTGCGGTCGCGCTCGCGTCCTTCGCGCGGCTGGACACCCTGCGGGAGGGCACCGACGAGTTCGACGCCGTCATGGCCGGCTCGATCGCCATCACCGCGATCGCCGGCATCGTGCTCGGGCTCGCCGCCGGCGCGCTCGCGGTGATCGTGCAGGGCGTGGTCGTCACCGAGGTCGCCCACGCCGCCGTCGCCGAGAAGCTCACGCTGCGCGCCGTGTGGCAGCAGGTCAAGCCGGTGATCTGGCGACTGATCGGCTATTCGTTCCTGCTCGCGCTCGCCGCCACCCTGCTGATCGCCGTGGTCGCGGGCGCGATCATCGCGATCGGCTTCGCCGCACTGCCCGTGGCGGTCGGTCTGACGGTGCTCGTCATCCTCGCCGCGATCCCCGTCACGCTGTGGCTGACCACGAAGCTGCTCCTCGCGCCGGCGGCCATCATCCTCGAGCACGCGACGATCAGCGGAGCGATCGTGCGGTCGTGGACGCTCATCCGCGGACGCTTCTGGCCGGCGCTGGGCGTCATCGTCGTCATCTCGCTCGTCTTCGGCGCGATCGCCCAGGTCGTCAGCATCCCGTTCTCGTTCCTGACGACCGGACTGACGACGATCATCGCGCCCACGGGCGACCCGAATCCGAGCGCCATCATCGGCGTCGTCGTCGCGGTGGTGCTCACGCAGGTCGTGACCCTGCTCATCCAGTCCGTGGCCGTCGTCGTGCAGGCGACGGCGACCGCGATCATCTACATCGACTGCCGCATGCGCCGCGAGGGCCTCGACATCGACCTGCTCACCTACATCGAGCGGCGGGATGCCGGCGGCATCGGGCTCCCGGATCCCTACCGCGAGAACATCGGCCGCGTGATCGCCCCGCGCCCGACGGCCTACCCGGCACCGGTCCACCCCGGCCAGGGCTACCCTGCGCCGTATCCGTATCCGGCTCAGCCGGGGTACGCACCGCAGCCGGGGTACGCACCGCAGCCCGGGTACGCGCCGCAGCCCGGGTACGCCGCCGCAGCCCGGGTACGCGCCGCAGCCCGGCTACGCGCCCCAGCCGGGCTACGCGCCGCCAGCCGCCGCCCGTCCCCACGCAGCCGACACCGCCGCCGTATGCGGCCCCGCCGTCGACGGCGGACCAGAAGCCGCCCGCGCCGAACCGCTGGACCGCGCCCGGCGCCCCCGGCGACGCGGTCGACCCCGAGTCGCCGTGGTCGTAGCAGGTGCACTCCCCCGCCTGGGCGTGTCGGTGCCTCCTCTGACTCCGGACGGCGATGAGGCGCGCGAGTGGGCAGAGCGCGAGCTTTCGGATCCCGTCTACGCCACCGCCGAGCCCACTCCGCTCGATCGCATCGCGCAGGCGATCGGCGAGTTCCTCCAGTCCTTGCTCGGAACACAGCTGTCCGGCGACTGGGGACCCTGGGTCGCGGTGATCGCGGCCGTCGTGGTGGTCCTGGTGATCGTGGCGGCGTTCCTGGTGTGGGGCGTGCCACGCGCCACGGGCCGGGCACGGGCGCGGGCGGAGCTGTTCGGCGAGAGCGAGCAGCGCAGCGCCGCCGAGCTGCGCAGAGACGCCGCATCCCGGGCGGCGAAGGGCGACTGGGACGCCGCGATCGTGCTGCGCTTCCGTGCCCTGGCCCGGGGTCTGCGTCGAGCGCGGCGCCGTCGACACACCTCCGGGGGCGACCGTGCACGCGTTCGCCCGCGCCGCGGCCCGGGCCTTCCCCGCCTCGGCAGACGAACTCGAATCGGCCGCTGCGGCCTTCGACGACGTCCGCTACCTGCGCCGGCCCGGAACAGAGGAGCTGTACCGGCGGATCGCCGCCGTGGACGACACCGTCACCGCCGCGCGGCCGGTGCTGGGCGAGTTGTCGGGGGTCACCTCGTGAGGCGACCACGATGACAGCGGTTGCGCGACTCGACCGCACCCGCGGCGCCGGTGAGTCGTCGCCGCCGCATCACGACCTGGATCGCGATCGCGGCGGTGCTCGTCGGCGTCGGCATCGCGGGGTCGGTCCTCAGCGGCATCGGCGAATGGACCGAGCGCGACGTGCTCGATCCCGAGTCGGCGGGGCCGAACGGCACCCGCGCCCTGGTCGAGATCCTGCGCGAGCGCGGCGTCGAGGTGGTGGTCGTGCGCGATCGCGCGGCGGCGAGCGCGGCGCTGGCCGAAGCAGACGGCGACCCTCGCCCTCGCCGACCCGGCGGCGCTGACCGACGACGGGCTCACCGCCGTGACGGATGCCGCAGCCGACGTCGTGCTCCTCGATCCGCGCGCCCGCACCCTGCGCGTCCTGCTGCCGGGATCCACCACGTACGGGGTGGGCCCGGGCAGCGCGGTCGAGCCGGAGTGCGACCTCGCCGAGGCGCAGCGCGCCGGGGCGATCACGCCGGGCGCCGTCTACCAGCCCGGATCCGCAGACGGTCGCCTGCTATCCCACCGGCGGCGGGTACGGGCTCCTCGCCGCCGAAGCGGACGGCGCCCGCGTCGCAGCGGTCGACGGACGCGCGCTGTTCACGAACGAGCATCTCGCCGAGGCGGGCAACGCCGCCCTCGCCGTGAACCTCCTGGGGCGGCATCCGATGCTCGTCTGGTACATGCCGGGCATCGGCGACACCGACCTGCCCGCAGGCGACCCGACCCTCGGCGAGCTGACCCCGCCGTGGGTGAGTCCCGTGATCGTCCTGCTGCTCGTCTCGGGAGTCGCCGCCGCGATCTGGCGCGGCCGCCGCTTCGGGCCCCTCGTGGCCGAGAGGCTGCCGGTGACCGTGCGCGCCGCCGAGACGACCGAGGGACGCGGGCGGCTGTACGCGCAGGCGCGCGACGCCCTCCACGCCGCCGACCAGCTGCGGATCGGCACGCTCGGCCGACTCGGCCGGATGCTGGGGCTCGGCCCGTCCGCGTCCGCCGACGAGATCGCGGATGCCGCTGCGGCGCGCACCGGCGCCGACCGCGGCGCGGTGCGCGGCATCCTGATCGACGAAATCCCCCACACCGATGCAGAGCTGGTCGCCCTCGACCAGCGGCTGCGCGCTCTCGAGGAGGCCGTGCACACGGCCGTACGTCCCGAAAGGAACACCCGATGACCGACCCCACTCCGCACGACCCGCTCGAGGCCCCCGCGCCGGCGCAGGGCGCGAACGACGACGCGGCCCTGCGCGAGGCGATGAACCGCGTCCGCATGGAGGTCGGCAAGGCCGTCATCGGGCAGGACGGCACCGTGACCGGGCTGCTGATCGCCCTGCTCGCCCGCGGCCACGTGCTGCTGGAGGGCGTCCCGGGCGTCGCGAAGACCCTCCTCGTGCGCGCGTTCAGCGGAGCGCTCGGCCTGGACACGAAGCGCATCCAGTTCACTCCCGACCTGATGCCCGGCGATGTGTCGGGATCGCTCGTCTACGACGCCCGCGCCGGCGAGTTCGAGTTCCGCGAGGGCCCGGTCTTCACGAACGTGGTGCTGGCCGACGAGATCAACCGCACGCCGCCCAAGACCCAGTCCGCCCTGCTGGAGGCGATGGAGGAGCGCCAGGTCTCCACCGACGGCGTGACGCGCCCCCTCCCCGACCCCTTCCTGGTCGCCGCGACGCAGAACCCGATCGAGCAGGAGGGCACGTACACGCTGCCCGAAGCGCAGCTGGACCGCTTCCTGCTGAAGCTCATCGTCGACATCCCCGCCCGGGATGCCGAGCTGGCGGTGCTGCGCCGTCACGCCGAGGGCTTCGACCCGCGCAACCTCGCCGCGGCGGGACTGCGGCAGGCGGTCAGCGCGGACGAGATCCGTGCGGCGCAGCGTGCCGCGGCATCCGTCACGGTCGCCGACGACGTGCTCGGCTACGTCGTGGACCTCGCGCAGGCGACCCGCCGCAGCCCGTCGGTGCAGCTGGGCGTCAGCCCGCGCGCGACGACGGCGCTGCTGGCCGCGGCCAAGGCCTGGGCGTGGCTCGGCGGCTACCCCGCGATCACACCCGACCACGTGCAGACGATGCTCGTGCCCACCTGGCGCCACCGCATCCGCCTGCGCCCCGACGCCGAGCTCGAGGGCGTCTCGGTCGACGCGGTGCTGGGCTCCGTGCTGCAGCAGACCAGGGTTCCGATCTAGGACATGTACCTCACCGGCCGCCTCCCCCTGCTCGTCGCCCTCGGCGCCGTGCCCGTCGTGCTGCTGGCGATCGCCGGCGTCGACGCGTGGATCGCGGCAGCCGGGTGGATCGTGCTGTGCGCCCTCGTCGCATTCGCCGATGCGGCCGCCGCCGCGCGACCCGCGCCGCATCCGCGTGCAGCGCCGCATCCCGCGGCAGGACGCTCCTCGGACAGGGCGTCGAGACGGAACTCTGGCTGCACAACCCCGGCGAGCGCGCGATTCGCGGGCGGGTCCGCGACGCCTGGCAGCCGACGGCCGGCGCGCCCGAGGAGCGGCCGGTGATCGATCTGCCCGCCGGCGAGCGCCGCCGGTTCGTCGTGCCGCTGCTGCCGCGCCGCCGGGGCGAGCTGCGCTCGGAGTTCGTCGTGGTCCGATCGGACGGACCCCTCCGGATGGCGGGACGACAGGCGCGGCTCGCCTCGCAGGGTGCGCTGCGCGTGCTGCCGCCGTTCACCGCCCGCCGGCACCTGCCCTCGCGCCTGGCGCGTCTGCGGGAGCTCGACGGCAACACGAGCGTGCAGGTGCGCGGGCAGGGCACCGAGTTCGACAGCCTGCGCGAGTACGTGCGCGGCGACGACGTGCGCTCGATCGACTGGCGGGCGACCGCTCGCGCCGGCACGACGATGCTGCGCACCTGGCGGCCCGAGCGCGATCGGCACGTCGTGATCGTGATCGACACCGGGCGCACGGCCGCCGCACGCGTCGGCGACGGGGTGCGACTGGATGCCGCGATGGAGGCGGCGCTGCTGCTGGCCGCCCTCGCCACCCGCGCCGGCGACCACACCCACCTGCTGATGTTCGACCGGGTGACCCGGGCCCGGGTCACCCGGGTGGACGGTCCGGCTCTCCTGCCCGCGCTCGTGGACGCGATGGCGCCGGTCGAGCCGCAGCTGATCGACACGGACTGGGATGCCGCGTTCGCGCAGGTGCGCGCGCTCACGTCGCGTCCGTCGCTCGTGGTGCTGCTCACCGCGCAGGACGCACCCGAGGCCGCTCGCGGCTTCCTCGGCTCGCTGCCGGCCCTGTCGCGACGTGCGCACGTGCTGGTCGGGACCGTGACGGATGCCGACCCGGAACCCGCGAGAGCACCGCGATGCCGTGGCCGTCTACCGCGCGGCGGCCGCCGAGCGCGGCGCACGCGACGCCGCGCAGGTCGCCGCCGCCATCGGCCGGGCCGGCGCCGAGGCGATCGCCGCCGACGCCGAGTCGCTGCCACCGCGGATCGCCGATCGCTACCTCGAGCTCAAGGCGACCGGCCGGCTCTGAGATCCGGCGCACTCCACCGCCGCTCATGACGCCGGGTTACCGGCATCCGCGCCTTGCCGAAGGGGATAACTGGGAACTTGCTGTGCATGCCCTAGGCTCTCGCGGGGCGGACAATCCGCCGCGACCACAACCTGAAGGAGCCTCGAGTCATGAGCGACCCGCGTCCTGAGAAGCCGGTCGAGCCGACCAGTCTCGACCACACCCCCGCCACGAGCGACCCGCGTCCGGATAAGCGCGTCGCGCCCACCGACCTCCACCACACTCCCGCAGACGTCCCCGCGGGGCCGTCGACCGCGGCCACCCTCGTCGCCGAAGCCTTCGGCACCCTGCTGCTCGTGCTCGGCGTGGTCAGCACCGCCCTGTTCGCCGCCGGCTTCGGCGAAGGAACCGAAGCCGCCAACAAGGGCGTCGGGTTCGTCGGCGTCTCGCTGGCCGTCGGCATCACGGTCATCGCGGGCGCGTACGCGTTCGGCCCGATCTCGGGCGGCCACTTCAACCCGGCCGTCACCCTCGGCCTCGCCGCCGCAGGCCGCTTCCCCTGGAAGGGCGTGATCCCGTACATCATCGCCCAGCTCATCGGCGGCGTGGTCGCGACGACCCTCGTCGTGCTGATCGGCCTGTTCGGTCCGGAGGGCTGGCTCGCCACCGCGCAGGACGGCGGCTTCGCGAGCAACGGCTTCGACGAGGCTCTCGCCCGGCGGCTTCGGCCTCGGTGCGGCGATCATCGTCGAGGTGCTGTTCACCGCCCTGTTCGTGATCGTGATCCTCGGCGTGACGCACTCCACCCGCGGCTCGAACTTCGCCGGGCTCGCGATCGGCCTGACGCTCGTGCTCATCCACCTGGCGATCATCCCGATCGACAACGCGTCGGTGAACCCGGCCCGCTCGATCGCGACGGCCGTCTACGGCGGCGGGCTCGCGTTCAGCCAGGTCTGGGTGTTCATCGTGTTCCCGATCATCGGCGGTCTGATCGCCGGCTTCGCCTACCGCGCCCTGTTCGACGGGACGCAGAAGAAGTCCTGAGCCCAGGCTCACGCAGAGGGTCGGTCGCTTCGGCGGCCGGCCCTCTTCCGTGCCCGGCGCCGGTCGACTTCATCGCGTCGGCGTGTCGCCGATTCAGGGCAGTCGACGTGCACGGGCGACGGCTGAACGAGGAAGGCGCGGCGGGTCAGCCGGCGACGAGGGTCGGCGTGCCGGCCTCGTACTCGGTGAGGTCGCCGGTCTCGCCGCGCCGGTGGGCGCGGCCGCCGACGACGACCATGTAGAAGACGAAGGCGGCAAGCGCCAGGGCGCCGATGCCGATCTTGATCGGCCACGGCCAGGGCTGGGCGGTGACGAACCCCTCGATGACACCCGCGACAGCGAGGGCGATGATGAGGCCGACCGCGATCGTCGCGAGCGAGCGCCCCGCCGCGGCGAGGGACTCGCCGCGCGAGCGACGACCCGGAGCGACCCACGCCCAGAAGATGTGCAGCCCGGCCGCGGCCGCGACGAAGATGCAGGTGAGCTCGAGCAGGCCGTGCGGGAGGATGAACAGCAGGAAGACATCACCGCGGTCGAACGCGAGCATCACCGCCGCGGCCGTTCCGACGCCCACCGCGTTCTGCACGAGCACCATGATCGGCCACACCCCGGTGATGCCGAAGAGCACGCACTGCGCGGCGATCCACGCGTTGTTGGTCCAGACCGTGCCGGCGAACACCGCGGCGGGGTTTTCGCTGTAGTAGTCGGTGAAGCTGTTCTCGGCGTAGTACTCCAGCTGAGCGCGCGGCCCGAGCGAAGCCACCAGCGCCGGGTCCCCCGAGACCCAGAACGCGACGACCGCGACGACCGCCACGAAGGCGACCGCGATCACGAGCGTCGTCCACCGCACGCGATACAGCGCCGCGGGCAGCTGCAGCGCGAAGAAGCGGGGGATCTGCCGGGCGACGTTCTCGGGGGCGCCGGTCAGCCGAAGGCGCGCCCGCGCCAGCATGGTCGAGACGTGATCGCCCTGGGCGGTGCGGCCGGCGGAGGTCTTCATGTCGGCGAGATCGGCGGATGCCGCGCGGTAGCGCGTGACGAGTTCGTCGACCTCGGAGCCGCTCAGGCGGCGCGTGCGGCTGAGTTCGTCCAGGCGCGCCCACTCCTGCCCGCGCGCGGCGGAGAGGGCGTCGAGATCCATTTGGTTAACTGTACGCATGCCCGCTCAGGATGCCGCCGCCGCTCGGCTGATCGAGATCCACCAGGACGAGGTGCTCACCGGCGAAGCGGTGGCGCTGGACGTGCAGCCCGTCGGATTCTTCCTGCGCGGGCTGGGCACGCTGATCGACGTGCTCCTGGGCGTCGCGGTGTTCATCCTGTTCGCGCTTGGTGACCTCGTGGCTCATCGGCCAGAGCGTCCTGGACGTGATCGCACTCCCGATCCTCACGGTCACGATCCTGGTGACGGTCACGGTGGTGCTGCCGACGGCGGTCGAGACGATGACACGCGGCCGCAGCCTCGGCAAGCTCGCCGTCGGAGGGCGGATCGTGCGCATCGACGGCGGCGCCTCGGGTTTTCGCCAGGCGTTCATCCGCGCGCTCGTCGGCGTCTTCGAGATCTGGCTGACCGTCGGCGCCGTGGCGGCTCTGGTCGGCGCCTTCACGCCGCGTGCGCAGCGGCTGGGCGATCTGATGGCCGGCACCTACTCCGAGCGCACGCGCACGCCCCGCTTGCCACCGCCGGCGCCGCCCGTTCCGCCGGTGCTGGCACCATGGGCCGCGGTCGCCGACGTCGCCCGACTGCCCGATCGGCTGTCGCGGCGCATCGCGCAGTTCGTGCAGAACGCCGACGCGATGCAGCCGCCCGCGCGCGCGAGGCTCGCCGCCTCCCTGGCCGCCGAGACGTCCGCGCACGTCTCGCCCGTCCCCGCCGTCGACGGCGAGACGTTCCTGCGCGCGGTCGTCGCCGTCCGCCGCGACCGGGAGCTGCGGGCGCTGCAGCTCGAGCAGCAGCGCGTCGCGGCACTGACGGCCACGGCATCCGGTGTGCCGCGCGGCTTCCCGACCCGCTGAGGCGGGCGGGACGCCGCTTCGTCAGTAGCGGTAGTGGTCGAGCTTGTACGGACCGTCGACCGGAACGCCGATGTAGTCGGCCTGCTCGGGTGAGAGCTCGGTCAGCTCGACCCCGAGTGCGCCGAGGTGCAGGCGTGCGACCTTCTCGTCGAGCGCCTTGGGCAGCGTGTACACGCCCACCGGATAGGCCTCGATGTTCGTGAACAGCTCGAGCTGGGCGAGCACCTGATTCGTGAACGACGCGCTCATGACGAACGAGGGGTGCCCGGTGGCGTTGCCGAGGTTCATGAGCCGGCCCTCGCTGAGCACGAGCACGCTGCGTCCGTTCGGAAGACGCCATTCGTGCACCTGCGGCTTGATCTCGATCGCCTCGGCACCGGGCAGCGACTCGAGACCGGCCATGTCGATCTCATTGTCGAAGTGTCCGACGTTGGCGACGATCGCAAGGTGCTTGAGCCCCTGCAGGTGCTCGACCGTCACGACATCCTTGTTGCCGGTGCCGGTCACGACGATGTCGATGTCGCCGAGCACGGTCTCGAGACGCGCGACCTGGTAGCCGTCCATCGCGGCCTGCAGCGCGCAGATGGGGTCGATCTCGCCGACGATCACCCGCGCACCCTGACCGCGCAGCGCCTCAGCGGCTCCCTTGCCGACGTCACCGTATCCGACGACGAAGGCGACCTTGCCGCCCATCAGCACATCGGTCGCGCGGTTCAATCCGTCGGGCAGCGAGTGGCGGATGCCGTACTTGTTGTCGAACTTCGACTTGGTGACCGAGTCGTTGACGTTGATGCCGGGGAACAGCAGGTCGCCGGATGCCGCGAGCTCGTAGAGCCGGTGCACGCCGGTCGTGGTCTCCTCGGTCACCCCGATGAGATCCTCGGCCAGACGGGTGAAGCGCTGCGGGATCACGAGCGAGGCTCGCGCGCAGAGTGGCCAGCACGATGCGGTACTCGGCGGGGTCGCCGGGTGCGGCATCCGGCACGGCGCCCGCGCGTTCGAACTCGACGCCCTTGTGCACGAGCATCGTCGCGTCGCCGCCGTCGTCGAGGATGAGGTTCGGCCCGTCGAAGCCCTCGGCCGACCAGTCGAAGATGCGGTCGGTGCAGGCCCAGTACTCCTCGAGCGTCTCGCCCTTCCACGCGAAGACCGGCACGCCGGCCGGTGCCTCGACCGTGCCGGTGGGGCCGACGGCGACGGCGGCGGCCGCTTCGTCCTGCGTGGAGAAGATGTTGCAGCTGGCCCACCGCACCTGTGCGCCGAGCGCGACGAGCGTCTCGATGAGCACCGCGGTCTGCACGGTCATGTGCAGCGACCCGGCGATCCGTGCGCCGGCGAGCGGCTGGGTGGGACCGAACTCCTCGCGCAGGGCCATCAGCCCCGGCATCTCGTTCTCTGCCAGCCGGATCTGGTGACGTCCGGACTCGGCCAGCGACAAGTCGGCGACGTGGTGCTCGAGGACGGCGGGCGCGGCGATATCAGTGGTCATCCGACCATTCTCCCACTTCGTCTGCCCGCGGGAGTCAGCGCTGGGCGATCGTCTCGTGGCGCACGACCACCCAGCCGCGCGGCATCGACAGCCGGTCGGTGTGGATGGCGCACAGGTCGTGCGCGTGGGGGTCGCCGCCGGCACCCAGCGGGCCGAGGGCCGCCATCTGGTCGGGGTAGTCGTACGTCAAGGTCGAGACGGCCTCACGGGCGCATCCCACTTTCGAGCAGAGTCTCTCGCGCATCGGACCAACGCTATCCAGCCGCCGTCAGATCGAGGCGGTGCCGCGCCCAGGAGAGGGATCCTAGGATGGGACGCATGGCGTGGCGACGGAGCAAGGAAGCGGCTTCACCGCCCCGGCGTCCGACGCGCCACGGGCGCCACGGCCGTGAGGGACGCAGCCCGATCGTGCGGCCGCCGCTGCCGCCGCTGGAGACCCGCGTCGACCGGTTCGACCTCGCCGTCGGCACGGCCGCCGAGTTCCTCCGCTCGGCGTGGCCCGAGCTGCGCGACGTCAGCTTCGAGGTCGGCGACATGCCGCCGAGCTCCGATGACGACGGCATCCCCCGCTGGCGCGCGCTCACCGACGAGAAGCGGATCATCCTCTACCGGCTGCCGATCGAGCGCCTGAGCCACCTGCACCGCGACGACGATCTGCACCGTCGGATGATGGTCGAGAGCAGCGTGTTCCGCGCTGCCGCCGAGTACCTCGATCGCGACCCGTGGGACCTGGGTCCCGAAAGATTCAGGTACTTCTAGCGCTCACGGGTAGACGACGATCTGCTGCGCCGCGGCGTCGGAGGACCACACCGGGAAGCCCGCCAGCGCTCCGTCGCCGGTCTGCGAGACGCCCGCGCGGATGCCGCCGCCCGCGGCATCCAGCAGGTACACCGTGCGCGCCGTCAGCCGGACGATCTCACTCGTTCCGGGGGCGACCGTCACGTCGGCCGTGAACGATCCGTCGACCGCGTCGAGCGCCACCGTGATCGGATCGGCCGTGGGGTTGGCCAGCGTGAGCACGGGGACCGGGCCCGGCGGGGCGGCGAACAGGCTCGGAGCCCCGACCGCGGGAGCGGAGGAGTACCAGGCGAAGTCCGAGCCCTCGCCGAACCCGGTGGTCTGCCACACCGCGGCCAGCACCGGCTCCCCCGCTTCGACCTCGACGGTGTACTGGCCCACCGCCAGGCCGGGGATCCCGACCTCGGTCGGGATCCCGGCCGCGAGCGGCACGGTGGTCGGCACCGGCGACTGCTGGGAGGCGCCGATCGGCGAGGCGGTGATCGTGGCCGTCGTGTCGGCGTTCGGCGAGAGGATCCGCACGACGGTCGCCGCATCCGATGCGCCCTCCGCACCCGGATTCTGCGTGACGGTGACGCCGGGAACGATCTGTTCGGTCTCGGCGACGGCGATCGCTCCGACCTGATCCACTCCGCCCGGCAGAAGCGTGCGGGTGATGCTCGCCTGGAGGGCGGCCTGCACCGGCGCCCCGGTCGCAGTCACGCGGATCACCGGGCTCTCCTCGCCCAGGAGCAGGCCGGCCAGCGGGACGACGATCTGGACGCCCGGTCCGACGACGAGATCGCTGCCGCCCGCCGGGATCTGCCCGCCGCCGGCGCCGTAGACCGTGAGCTGCACGGTGGCCGGAACGGTCCCCGGGTTGGCCAGCAGCACGACATCCGCCGCACCGGTCGTCGCGGATCCGCCGACGAGCCAGGACTCCATCAGCGCGGGTCGGCAGGCCGAGGCGGCGAAGCCGCGCAGATCGTCCGCCGTGACGGCGGAGGATCCGGATGCCGCGACGTCGGTGCGCGTGCCGTCGACGGGTTCGGCGATCACCGAGACCGGCGGGGCGACGCCGTCGGCGGTCGGCGGGGCGAGGGGAAGCGTCACCGGCTCCGCAGCGCCCGCGGCGACCCCGCTGGTCACGGTCTGCGGTGCGGCCGTCACGACGCGGCCGGCATCCTCGACCTCGCGCCCGAGCGCCAGCAGCCCGCCGGTGCACGTCAGCACGCTCGCCGAGGGCGCGGGGGTCGCGGTGATGGCGACCGGCTCGCGGGCCACGGTCGGCCAGGGCACGGACACCGCCGTGACGACGGCCACGACGAACCCCGCGGCGACGAGGGTGCCCGCGAGCAGGCGCGCACTCGTCGAGGCCCAGCGGAACACACGGCGATCGCTCATCGGCCCTCCTGCCAGTGCGGCCCGACGACCCGTGGACTGCGGCGCGCCTCGCGCCGCGACGCCGCCGTCGGGATGGCGAGCAGGAGCGCGACCGCGATCGCGATGATCTGCACGAGGGCGATCGTCCGGGCCAGATCCCGCACGGACGCCGGCGCCCCCGCGCGCGGCTCGACCTCCTGGGTCACGCGCCAGAGCACGCCCTTGTCCGTCTCGCCGACCGCATCCAGCCCGTCGCGCTGATCGAGCGCGGTCGCGGCCGAGAGCCGGAAGGCACGTGCGACCTCGGACTCCGGCTGCGTGGCGGGAGCCAGAAGGACGAAGCTCACGCCGACGGAGGCCAGGTCGCCGACCACGTCGTCCGCCGCGGACGTCACCAGATTCGCCGTCAGCGTCGCGACTTCCTCGTCGTCGGCGGTCGCGACCGTGCGCGAGGAGATGATCGTCGCCTGCCCGTCCAGCGTCTCGCTGCCGCCCCATACGACGCGCGACGAGGCTCCTCCCTCGTTCTGCGGCGTGATGACGATCGTTCCCACGTCGGGGTCTTCCCGGCCCGCGGCGCTGACATAGGCGGGGAGGGTGCTCGCCGGTCCGTTGGTCAGCAGCGACGTGCCGCGCGCCATCGAGGTGAGCGCGGGCATGGCCAGCACGACCAGCGCGAGCATCACGGTGACGGCGGCGAGGCTGCGCGCGGCGGCCAGGCGCGGCGCCAGGCCGATGTCGAGGGCGACGAGCGCTCCGCCGAGCGCGCCGAGCCAGGCCAGGCTGAGCCCGGCGCCGGGCCACAGGGGCACGCTGAGCGACTGCGCGAAGGCCACCGAGACGCCGACGGCGGCGAACGCGGTGGCCAGGCCGAGCGCCGCGATCACCAGGAGCGCGATTCCGGCCGCCCAGCGCTGCGTGAGCGGCGCCATCAGGGCGAGCAGTGCGACCGGTGCGGCCAGCAGCGGGACCCACCACGTGGGCCCGGGCACGAGCCCGACCCAGCCGATGAGGTCGGGGGTCGGGATGCCGGCGGCCAGCAGCGCCCGCCCTGCGGCATCCGCCCCCACCTGGGCTCCGGCCCACGTCAGGCCGGGATCCGCGAGCAGGCCCCACGCGTTGCCGGCCCGCAGCTGGTGCCAGACCAGCGGCGCGGCCAGCAGCACTCCCGGAACGACGAGCCAGATGAGTCGGGCAAGCCCCCGGCCGCGGCGCAGCACCACCACGAGGATGATCGCGCCGGCCCAGACGACGGCGAGCGCCGGGGCGAGGGACGGCGCGCAGGCGACGACCGCCGCGAACAGCAGGGATGCCACGCCCGCGGCGACCCACGATCGATGCGCGACCGAGCCGGCGTAGAACAGCCACGGCAGGAGCAGGTGCGCCAGCACGGCGCTCGGACGACCCTGGGTGAGCGCGGCGAGCAGCGTCGGCGCGAGGGCCCAGATCGCGCCGCCCGCGAAGCGCAGCAGCGATCGGTCCGTCACGCGGGTGGCCGCGAACCAGCCGCCGAGGGCCGCGAGAGGCAGCGCGAGCAGCCAGAGGATCACCAGCGCGCGTGACGGCTCGAGCGGCCACGCGCTTCCCAGCACCGCGAGGATGCCGGCGAAGGGATCGGCCGGCCCGACCGTGTCCAGCCCCGACGCGCGCAGGCCGTAGGCCGTGTCCGCCCACAGCCGGACGATGTTCGCCGAAAGCGGCTGAAGGCCTCCCCCGCCGAGGACCGACCAGGCGGCCAGCGCGGGGAACGCGGCGATCGAGGCGACCAGCGCACCCAGCACCAGCCACGCCCCGCCGCCGGTGAAGAATCGCAGATCGCCCCGGCGCGCGGGCGTGGCCGAGTCGGCATCGTCCTCGAGCTGCTCGCGCAGCTCGCGCTGCGAGACGCGCAGCGGCGCCAGCTGAGCCCAGCCCGTCGTGCGCGACGAGCGGATGCGGGAGCGCGCCCGGGCGACGGAGGGCAGGCGCACCATCGCCACGACGGCCGCGGCCCACTCCGGCCCCACGAGGCCGGGCTGCTTGCGGACGATCTGGAGCACGGTCCGCCACAGCGCGGTGGGCAGGATCGCCAGCCAGAGGAAGGGCGCCGCGGGCGCCGGCGCGTACACCAGGCGGCGGTGCAGCTGAGCGGTCCGCGACGCGAACGCCCGTCGGCGGCGCCGCACGCCGGTCAGCGGCGAGGGGAGTCCGGCGACCCCGTCGCCGGATACGGCGACCAGCGCGGTCGGCACGAGCAGCACGCGAGCGCCCGCGAGCCGCGCGCGCACTCCGAGGTCGAGTCCTTCGTCGGCTCCCTTCAGAGCGCGGTCGATGCCGCCCAGATCGCGCCACGCATCCGTGCGGGCCAGGATGCCGCGGATGTCCGTGCCGAGCACGTCCTCGCGGGCGTCGTGCT
This sequence comes from uncultured Actinomycetota bacterium, assembly GCA_963792285.1. Lineage (GTDB taxonomy): Bacteria > Actinomycetota > Actinomycetes > Actinomycetales > Microbacteriaceae > Microbacterium. The sequence continues at coordinate 249,492 of CAWBVS010000016.1, forward strand.
GACCCTGGTCGAGTTCGGCGTCGGCCAGGCCCACGGTGCGTCCGAGCGAGGTCATGCTGACCCCGAGCGAGACGATCTCGGTGCGGTCGTCCCAGCGCACGAGCTTGGGCGCGACGAACGCCACCGACGGTCCGAGCTCGAGGGCGCCGACGAGGCGCGCGAGCGCGTCCGGCTCGGGGGCGGTGTCCTGCGCGAGGATCCACACGGCGTCACCGGAGACCCGCAGGGTGGCCATGGCGGTCGCCGCGGCGAAGCCCGTCGAGGCGGGAGCGGTGATCACCGATTCGGCAGCGGATGCCGCGGCCACCGCCGCGACTCCTTCGTCGTCGCCGCACACCACGATCGTGAGCGCGTCGACACGCCGGGTCTGGTCGTCGAGGGCCGCAAGAGTGCGCCGCAGGTGATGTGCGGCTGGTGTGCGCCCGTCGGGGCGCACGACGAGGATGGCGTGGACTCGGGCGGGCATGACGTGGTCAGCCTAAGCGGCCGACCAAGCCCGGCCCGGCGCACGCGCCGCTGTCGGCCCGAACGGTCGCCGCACGCTCGACCGCCTTCGTGCCGTCGCCGACCTCAGCTCGCGCGGCGCTTGAGCTTCCGACGCTCGCGCTCGCTCAGACCGCCCCAGATCCCGAAGCGCTCGTCGTTCTGCAGCGCGTATTCGAGGCATTCGCCGCGGACATCGCATGTCGTGCAGATCTTCTTCGCGTCACGTGTGGAACCGCCCTTCTCTGGGAAGAACGCCTCCGGATCTGTCTGTGCGCACAGCGCATCGGTCTGCCACCCGAGCGGGTTGCCGTCTTCCCCCTCGAGAGGACGACGCACCCCCGGAACCCCCAGCTGGACCGGATCGACGAACCAATTGTCGGGAACGCCGGAACGGTAACCCGTCATCTCGTTCTCCTACCTGTTTCACCCCCACGCCGGTTCGCGTGTACGAGTAATTACACCGGTGTAGTTCGTCAGGGTCAAGTCGCAGATCGTAAAGCCTCACCCACCGCTTGAACGTTTACGACGCGCCGTCGGCGTGTCGCGCCGGGTCACGGCTGGATCACGACGCCCGTCCGGCGGTCTTCAGGACGCGGGAAGCGACGCCGGGCTGCGCGAGGAAGACCTCGCCCTCCCCCGCCAGGAGCACACCGGTCTCGTCGGGCGTCACCAGAACCGCGGCGCCGGGAGTGAGCGCGACCCGGGCGCCCGATGCGACCGTCAGTTCCACCGCACCGGCCGTGGCGAGGGCGATCGTGACGCCGGTGATCGGCACCGCCGTCGGCTCGGCGGAGGCGACCTCGACGCGCGTCAGGGCGAAGTCGGGGGCGGGCGTCGCGTAGCGGAAGATTCCGCCTCCGAGATCGTCGGCGCGCACGACCGGCGCGGGTCCGGGGGTCGGATCGAGCACGCGCAGAAGCTCGGGAACATCGATGTGCTTGGGCGTGAGACCACCGCGCAGCACGTTGTCGCTCGCGGCCATGAGCTCCACCCCGAGCCCCTCGAGGTAGGCGTGGAGGACCCCTGCGGGCACGAACACGCCTTCGCCCCGCTGCAGGGTCACCAGGTTCATGAGCAGGGCCACCACGATCCCCGGGTCGCCGGGGCACGTCTGTGCGAGGCGGCCGACCAGCTGCAGCTCGCGCGAGAACTCATCGGAGCGCGCCTCGCCCGCCGCGGCGATGATCCCGTCCACGTCGGACTGCGCATCGCCGGAGAGCAGCCACGCGATCGTGTCGCGCAGCGCGGCAGCGGCATCCGTCCCCTCCAGGCGAGCGGCCAGGCCCGCGCCCGCCGCGCCCAGCGTCGCGACGAGCCGCCGGCTCGCGTCGATGTCGCGGAGCCCCGCGAGCGCGCGGAACGTCTCGCTGATCGCCACGATGAGCTCGGGCTTGTGGTTGCGGTCCCGGTAGGTGCGCTGCGGCGCGTCGCGCGGCACGCCCGCGGCCTCTTCGCGCTCGAATCCGGCGATCGCCTCCGGCACAGACGGGTGGGCCTGGATCGAGAGCGGGGATGCCGCGGCCAGCAGCTTCAGCAGGTACGGCAGCCGGGCCGGCGCGCCTGCCGCGGCGCCCTCCTGCGCGAGCCACGCACCCAGCGGCCGCCCGTCCGCCACGATCGCGGGGCAGCCCGGGTGATCGCCGAACCAGATCTCGGCCTCGTGCGCTCCGGATGCCGGCCTGCCTTCGAGATCGGCCAGCAGCCGGGTGGAGCCCCATTCGTAGTGCCGGGGCGTGTTCGTAATCGACGCGAGCATGCCTCCAGGGTAGGGCTGCTCACGCGGTACCCTGATCTGGAGATGGCCGTCTATTCGAAGCACCCGGCGTCGGCGCCTCCGGCAGCGCCGGTCCGCGAGAAGACGGGGCACCTGATGCTGCGCGGCTGGTGCATCTTCGTGCTGTTCATGGTCCTGTCGGGCACCGCGTGGATCAACGCGATCGGCGAGCTCCCGACGGCGGTCATCACGATCGGCGGAGGGCTGCTCTCGGTCGGGCTCTGGTTCGCCGTCCGGCCGCCCGTGCAGTGGCGGCGGCTGCCCTGGTTCACGATCGCCTACGTCGCGTGGGCGGCGCTGTCGATCATCTGGTCGCAATGGCGCGAGGCGACGGCGCTGACCCTGCTCCTGCTCGTGATCACGACCGTGCAGGGGCTGTTCATCGGCGGGGTCCTGACCTGGCGCGAGCTCGTGCGCGCGATCGCCTCGGCGCTCAAGTGGGTCATGGCCCTGTCGCTCGCGTTCGAGCTCTGGGTCTCGGTCGTCATCGGCGGACCGATCCTGCCCCGCTTCATCATCCCCGCAGAGCCGGCCGATGACCCCATCGTCTACTGGTCCCGGGACAACCTGTTCGACGGCGGGCGCATCCAGGGCATCATGGGCAACGCGAACCTCCTCGGCCCCGTGGCCCTCCTGGCGATCATCGTGTTCGCGATCCGCTTCGCCGCCGATGCACCGCGGCGCTTCCTGCTCGGCGGGTGGATCGTCCTGTCGGCGTACCTGTTCTTCCGCGCCTCGTCCGCGACGGCGTACGTCGCGGCACTGGCGGCGGCGATCGTGCTCGTGACCGTGCTGCTGATGCGCCGTGCGCGCAAGCCCGGCGAGCGCACCCGGTACTACATCGCGTACGCGCTCATCGGCATCGGGGGCGCGCTGGCGTTCTGGCTGCTGCGCGATCCGCTCTTCACGGCGCTCGGCCGCAGCTCCGACCTGACCGGGCGGGAGGCGATCTGGGAGGCGGTGCTGGAGCGCGCGGTCCAGCATCCGCTCATCGGGTGGGGCTACTCGACACCGTGGATCATCGGCGACCCCTCGTTCGACGGCTGGATCATCGACCACGGTCAGACGGTGATGCAGGCGCACAACATGTGGGTCGACGTCTTCTTCCAGCTCGGCCTGGTCGGGGTGTTCATCATGGCGATGGTGTACTTCGCCTTCATCTGGAGGTCGTGGTTCTTCGCCGTCGACCGGCCGCGATGGGATCTGCGCGACGATCGCCCCTACTCGCCGCTCACGCTGCTGCCGACCCTGGTCGGGGCCATTCTGCTGGTGCAGGGTTTCGCCGAGTCGAGCCCGCTGCTGCTGTGGGGCTGGCTGTTCGTGGTCATGCTGGCGTTCAAGATCAAGCAGTCCCCCCACATCGGCGAAGGCGCCGCGGAGATGCGCATCGCCATCGAGCGTGGCGAACTGACCACGCGGGCGTCGTGACCGACTCTCTTCCCGGAGCCGCGCCGCCGCGCTGGGTCGCGCTCCTGGCGTCGGCGGCGCTCGCCCGCGCCTACACGATCGCCGTGCTCGGCGCCGTCTTCTCGGCCTTCGCGATCGAGCGGCTCGCCGGCCGCGTCACGTATGTCTCCATCATCGTCGGGCTGTGCGTGATCGGAGGGGGGATGCTGGTCGCCCGGCGCCGCGAGATCTCTCTGGTCCGCCTCGTGCCGACCACCGTGCTGCTGTTCATCGCGTGGGCGCTGGTCAGCGTGTTCTGGAGCCAGGACGCGACGGGTTCGTTCTGGAGCTGGATGTACACGGCCGGCCTCGCATTCCTGGCGGTGACGATCGGGCACGTGCGCGACACGCTGCAGACCGCCCGCGCCCTGGGCGACGTGCTGCGCGTGCTGCTGTCGATCTCGCTCGGAGTGGAGATCGTCGCCGGCATCCTGCTCGACATGCCGTTCCGCTTCCTCGGCATCCAGGGCAACATCGCCCAGCTCGGCCCGATCCAGGGCATCTTCGGCACCCGCAACCTGCTCGGCTTCGTCGCGGTGATCGCGCTGATCACGTTCCTCATCGAGTACCGCACCCAGTCCGTGCGCGTGGGGATCTCGGTGTACTCGGTCGTCCTCGCGGGCGGGTTGGCGGCGATGAGCGACTCCCCCACGGTGCTGGTCCTCGCCGTCGCGGTCGGTCTCGCGGTCGCGGCCCTCGCCCTCGTGCGCCACACCCGCCCGGAAGGACGCTCTGCCCTGCAGTGGACCCTCGGCGGGATCGTGGTGGTGGGCGTGGCGATCGGCTATGCGGCGCGGCATCCGATCATCGCCCTCCTGGGCGCCGGATCCGACTTCTCGATGCGGGTCGACCTCTGGAACACGATGGTGGACTATCTCCGCTCGAAGCCGGTGCAGGGCTGGGGATGGTCGGGGCCCTGGAACCAGAGCGAGTTCCCCTTCAGCGCGATCAACTACGGACTGCGCACCAGCCACGCCACCGGCCTCAACGCGTACTTCGACGTGCTGCTGCAGCTCGGCTGGATCGGCCTGCTGCTGTTCACCGCGTTCGCCGGGGTCGCGCTCGTGCGCTCATGGCTCGACGCGAGCGAGCGCCGCTCCGTCATCTACGCGTGGACGCCGCTGGTGCTGATCACCCTGCTGGTGGATTCGATGTTCGAGAGCTTCACGCTCTTCGGGTTCGGCTGGCTGCTGCTCGTGCTGTGCGCGGTGCGGGCCGGTCAGTCGCGGTCGTGGCGGGATCGCCTGGTCGACGACGGGCCGATGCTCCCCCACGTCCAGGAAGGGCCGAGCGGCCCGCGGTAGAATGCTCAGGCCATGCCACGTACAGCCGACAGCCCCCAGATGACGTCGACGACTCCCTTCGAACCTCGCGCGTTCGATCCGCCAGCGCCACGATCGCGATCGTGACCTACAACCGGTCGGGTCTGCTGACGCGCCTGCTCGAGAGCATCGTGGTCATGGACCCGAAGCCCGGCCATGTCGTGATCATCGACAACGCGTCGGTCGACGACACGACCGAAATCGTCGAGTCCTTCCGCGAGCGCCTGGGCACGAAGCTGGTCTACCGCCGGCTCGAGACCAACACCGGCGGATCCGGCGGATTCAGCGAGGGCATGCGCACGGCCTACGAGCTCGGCTCCACGTGGATCTGGCTCATGGACGACGACGTCGAGGTGCATCCCGAACGGGCTCGCCCGCATGGGCGCGTGGGCACCGCGGTTCAAGAGCATCCAGGGCCGCCGCTACGACTACGACGGCAGCGAGTTCTACTGGCAGTACCGCGTCGCCGAACCCCTCGGCATCCCGATCCCGTTCGCGCCGGCGGGCTTCGACGAGTCCGGCTTCAAGCCGATGAACTCGGGCTGCTTCGAGGGCATGTTCATCCACCGCGACATCGTCGAGCAGATCGGCCTTCCCGATCCGCGCTTCTTCATCTACTGGGACGACCAGATGTACGGGTGGCTCGCCTCGCGCAAGACGACCTCGGTCATCGTGAACGAGTTCGTGCTGCGGCGCACGCGCGAGATCAAGCAGTGGGACATGGGCATCCGCCACATGAACGCCTCGAGCAACGCGTACCGGTACTACATCATGCGCAACCGCGGTCACATGAAGAACTACTACCGCTCGCTCGGCGTCTACAACCCCGTCCTGTTCGGCGTGGGGACGGCGTTGACGTTCGTCAAGGAGCTGATCCGGCTCCTCTTCGTCGAGCGGACGATCCGCGGCACGTCGAACCTCTTCCGCGGACTCCGCGACGGACGCAAGATCGCGCGCGACGTCGAGTGGCGCCCGATGCCCGCGCTGGTCGCTGGCGGCCTGAGCGCTCTACGGATCAGCCGGCGTTGTAGTCCGCGTTGTAGCGGTCGAGCACGTCGGCGATCGGCGCGTCCATCGCGAGCGCGCCCTTGTCGAGGTAGAGCCCGCGCGTGCAGAACCGGCGCAGGTCCTTCTCGTTGTGGCTGACGAAGAACAGCGTCCGACCTTCGGCGAGCAGCTCGTCGATGCGCGTGTAGCACTTCTCGCGGAACGCCTTGTCGCCGACGGCGAGCACCTCGTCCACGAGCAGGATCGGCTCTTCGAGCTGCGAGACGACCGAGAACGCCAGCCGGACCTTCATTCCGTTGGACAGGTGCTTGTAGGGCGTGTCGACCGAGTCCTGCAGCTCGGCGAAGTCGATGATGCCGTCGAAGCGACGCGAGACCTCGGCACGCGACATCCCGTGCAGCCCGGCGGTGAGCCGCACGTTCTCGCGCACGGTGAGGTCGCCGACGAATCCGCCGGTGATCTCGATGAGCGGCGCGACGCCACCGTGGACCGTGACCCGTGCCCTCGTCGGGAAGCAGCACTCCGGCCACCAGCTTGAGGAGCGTCGACTTGCCCTGCCCGTTGCGGCCGACCACGCCGATCGACTCGCCGGGCTGAACATCGAAGGAGACATTGCGCAGCGCCCAGAACTCGCCCGGCTTGGACCGCCGTGACGAGTCCGAGAAAAGGTCCTTGAAGCTGCGCCGGCCCCGACGGTTGCGGCGGAACCGGACGCCGAGGTCGCGGACCTCGATCGCAAGTCCGGCCATCAGAGCTCCTTCAGCACGGGACGCTCGAGCCGACGGAAGACCAGGACGCCGAGGCCGAGGAAGACCAGGCTCATGACCGCTCCGACCACCACGCTGAGAGTGTCCCACTGGTCGGGGAAGAAGCCGACCCGGTAGAGGGTGAAGATGCCCGCGAGAGGATTGAAGGCCGCGATCTCGGAGAAGGGCGCCGGCAGGTCGGAGACGCCGTAGATGATCGGCGATGCGTAGAAGAGCGCGCGCAGGATGAGCTTGGTCGTGCGCTCCAGGTCGGTGTACAGCACGCACAGCGGGGCGACGAGAAGGCCGAGACCGACAAGCAGCGCCGTCTGCAGGATCACCGCGACCGGGAACCACAGGATGCCCCAGCCGACGGTGGCGCCGGAGATGATCGCGAAGAGCACCAGCACCGGGATGGAGAAGAGGAACTCGACGCCCTTGCTCAGGACGATGCGGTTGACCCAGATCGAGCGCGGGATCGACGTCGATCGCACGAGCCGCGCGTCCTTGTTGAACGCCCGGGTGAAGTCGGAGACCGCCGCGTTGAACCACACCCACGGCAGCAGCGCGGTGATGAGGAACACGATGTACGGCTCTTCGCCGACGCCGCGACCGAAGACCTGGGTGAAGACGAACCAGTAGATCAGGCTCATCACGAGCGGGTCGAGGACCGACCACAGGTAGCCCAGCGCGCTCGTGGCGTAGCGCACGCGCAGATCTCGTCGCGGAGAGAAGCCACAGCGAGTGGAGGTAGCGCCGGGGAGAACCCGGGGCGCCGACGGCGGCTGTGGTCACGGTGACGAGTCTATGGGGGCCTGTTGACGAGGTCAGTCGCGGCGCGGCCGCAGTCTGCCGACAGCGCGCAGCGGCGCAGTCACGCGCCAACTCGTGCTGGTCGTGAGGGAGTCGATGTATCCGGTGCTGGGCTGCCAGTGCCGCTTCGAGCTGACTTTCGTGGATGCCTCGCTGTCGCGCATCGGCCTTCGCGCGTTCCAGCTCACCTGGCAACGATTCCAGCCAGACCTGCCGTGCGATCACATCGCCGAGTCGGCTGAAGTCCTGGCGGATGCGCGTCGGCGGTGGCCTCGTCGGCAGTGAACAGCGCGCGAAGCGGAGCCTCGGCGATTTCGCCTACGGCCAGCACGCCCAGGCCGTGTCCGTGCTCGAACGCGAATGAGCGGCCGGGCTCGGCGATCTCCTCCCACAGCCGCCAGACTCCGAACCCGTTCTCCCGCTCGGCGATGTCGTGGAAGAGGATCACCCCCCCGTCGCGAACACCGCTGAGCCACTCCTGTAATCACGCGAGCACGTCTTCGTACGCGTGGCGCCCGTCGATGTGCAGCAGATCGATCGACGTCATCCGCGAACGGACTCGCGACTGGCTGAACCGACCCCGCACCAGACGCACGCTGTCGGGGTAGTCGGTCTGCGCGACTCGCTCACATAGTCGAAGACCTCTTCGCCGTAGTGGCCGGCGTGGTCATCGCCCTCCCACGTGTCCAGGGCGCTGACGGTCGTGATGAGCCCGAGTCGCTTCGCGGCTTCCGCGAATGCGAAACACGAGTAGCCGAAATGGGTCCCCAGTTCCACGACGCTGCGCGGACGGAGGACATCGACGAGCCAGGCGGCGAACGGGCCCGTGGGTGTGCCACGCCGAGATCGGGAGGTGCGCCGGGAGCCAGTACGCCGCCGGTGTCAGCCAGAAGGGGGGTTCGGTATGCCTCAGCTCGTCTCGCCTCGGTTCGGCGGACACGTCCATACGCCATGCTCCATTGCTCGGGTTGCCGAAAGCATATTCGCTTCGTGGAGGAACCAGCGCGTCGCACCGGAGGGTCAGGCGACGGGTCGACGGACCCAGCTGGTTGTTCCACATCGACAGCGCCGAAGCGATCGCCATGTGCATGTCGAGGTACTGGTAGGTGCCGAGTCGTCCTCCGAAGTAGACTTCCTTCTCGCCCTTCGCCAGTTCGCGGTAGGCGAGCAGCCCTGCCCGGTCCTTCGCGGTGTTGACCGGGTAATAAGGCTCGTCGTCACGGGTGGCGAACCGCGAGAACTCACGCACGATCACGGTCTTGTCGTCCGGATACCGGTCGGCACGTTCGGGGTGGAAGTGCCTGAACTCGTGAATGCGCGTGTACGGGACGTCCGCGTCTGCGTAGTTCATCACCGCTGTGCCCTGGAAGTCGCCGACATCGAGGACCTCCTGCTTCGAAGTCGAGCGTGCGCCACGAGAGCGCGCCCTCTGCGTCTTCGAAGTAGCGGTCGATCGGCCCGGTGTAGACGATCGGGACCTGTCCGATGACAGCCGTCTTGTTCAGCGGCTGCGTCCGCGTCGAAGAAGTCGACGTTCGAGCTGGACGTCGATGTTCGGGTGGTCGCCATGCGCTCGAGCCACGCGGTGTAGCCGTCGCTGGGCAGGCCCTCCCACGTGTCGTTGAAGTACCGGTTGTCGTAGGTGTAGCGCACCGGAAGCCGGCTGATCACCTCGGCCGGCAGGTTCCGTCGGGTCGGTCTGCCACTGCTTCGCGGTGTAGTCGCGGATGAATGCCTCGTAGAGCGGACGCCCGATCAGCGCGATGCCCTTCTCCTCGAGGTTCGCGGCATCCTGCACGTCGAACTCGCCGGCAAGCTCATGGATGAGCGCCCTCGCCTCGTCCGGGCGAGTATGCAGCGCCGGAAGAACTGATTGATCGTGCCGAGGTTGATCGGCAGCGGGAACACGATGCCCTTGTGGTTCGTGTAGACACGGTGGACGTAGGTGGTGAACGTCGTGAAGCGGTTCACGTACTGCCACACAGCGGGGTTCGACGTGTGGAACAAGTGCGCGCCGTAGCGGTGCACCTCGATGCCGGTCTCGGGATCGTTCTCGCTGTAAGCGTTGCCACCGATGTGATGGCGACGGTCGATGACCGTCGACCTTGCGACCGGCGGATGCCGCGCGTTCGGCGATCGTGAGGCCGAAGAAGCCTGAGCCGACGATGAGGAGATCCATGTCGATCGAACCCCTTCCAGTGCCGCCCAAGACAGCTTAGGTGGTCGAGCCGGTGAGCGAGTCGACCGTTCGCGGGCGTGCCACAACGCAGCGTGAGCGAGAATGAGGATCGCGAGATCCTCTCCGATCGACGGCCACCCGTGTCGGTACATTCGTCGGAAGGTCGACTGAGCACCGCAGGGAAGACATGACTCTAGACATCTGTGTGCCGTACTGGGGTGAACCGGCGACCTTCATCCAGACCATCGACTCGGTATGCGCCCAGACCGACCCTGACTGGCGCCTTACGATCATCGATGACGGGTACCCCGGAACCGTCATCGCCGACTACGTCGAACGACTCGGCGACGCACGGATCCGCTATCGCCGCAACGATCCCAACGTCGGCATCACCGAGAACTTCCGGCGCGCCGTCGCTGCGGCAGAAGGCTCTCACGTCGTTGTGCTGGGATCCGACGACCTCCTGCGGCCAGACTACGTCGCACACGTGAGCGGCGTCATTCAGCAGTTCCCCGACGTGGACGTCATCCAGCCCGGCGTCGACGTGATCGACGCGAACGGCGATTCGTCCCGCACGCTCGTGGACACAGTGAAGCTGAAACTGCTCACTCCCCGCCGTCCGGTCACTCTTCACGGTGAGGAGATGGCGCGCAGTCTCCTGGTGGGCAATTGGCTCTACCGGCCGTCGCTCGCTCTACGAACGGAGACCGCTCGTCGGATCGGATTCCGTGACGGGCTGCCCATCATCCTGGACCTGGCTTTGCTGATCGACATCGCGCTTGACGGAGGCAGCCTTCGCTACACGCATGTCGAGTGCTTCGCCTATCGTCGACACGCCGTGAGCCTTTCGCAGACTGCCCTGCAAGACGGGTCTCGTTTCACAGATGAGCGCCAATTCTACCGCGAGTGCGTCGACCGGGCCCGGCGACGTGGGTGGCCGCGCGCGGCGCGCGGCCGCTCGATGGCGGGTCATGTCGCGGCTCCACGCGCTGAGCGTACTTCCGCGCGCGCTCACCGGGGCAACGACGAGTCCCGACGAGCCACGCTCTCCCTCGCTTTCGGCCGCTAGGAGGTTGGGCTGCCTGGCAGGTCGACCACATCGACGAAGAAGTCAGGGCCGACGCACTCCGTTTCGAACCGCGCCGGGAGCGTCGGGTCGCTCGTCACCACGCGCACCGTGCGGTCCCATGCACCGACCGCGTTGCAGGCACCCACTTCGTCGCCCGGGTTCAAGAGGTAGGCATAGTGTCGGATCGGGTCTGCAGCGGTTGTGGACTCGAGCTGAAGCAGCCAGCTGTTGATGCATTTGTCGACTCCAGCGTCCATGTAGGAGAGGACGAGAGTCGGCTCCCCGGGGTGTGCCAGGGCGAACAAATGCTCTGCCGCTGGATCTCCTGATGCGATTCCGGTATTGGTTGCGATGGCCACCGGCGCGAGCAACGCCGGCGCGAGCGACGTCGAGGGCGGAAGAACGAGGAGCATAAGGGAAACAGGCACCGCAGTCGCGACCACAGCGACGCTGGCGGCCGCGAATGTGCGTCCGCGCAAGGTGGCCATCTCGCTCGCGATTCCGGCCGCCAGGACGACGAGGAGGAGCGTGACCAGCAGCCACGCGAGCTTCGCCGGGTAGTAGCCCCACAGGCTGTCGGACGCCACGCGCTGGAGGATCGGGTAGCCACCGGCGACCGCGCCCGAGACGCACACCACTATCACGCCGATCAACTGATGGACCTGGTGACGCTGCCCCGCGTTCAGCACTGCCACGCCGACGGTCATCGTTGCAATGGTCACGACGTACACCGGCGCGATCGGCATGATCCCGCCGTCCACGGCGAGCGCGGCGGACTCCCGGGCGAGGTCGGGGAGGGTCACCGCGAACAAGTCAGAGCGGAACCGGTGCCACGGCGATCGCCAGGATTGCGTACTGTCTCAATCCCTTGCCGTTGCGAATCAGCGCCGGAAACCGCGACCCGAGCGCGAACATCGCCAACGCGAACGGCACGATCGCGAGCGGAGCCCATGTCGCCAGGAGCGCGACCGTCGCCAGGCTCAAGACGGCCGCGCCGATCACAGGTGCGATTCGCGTTTCCAACCAGGCCAGCCACGATGCAAGAAGCAGCACCAGCGCGACGGTCGCGTTGTAGAAGCCGAACTGCGCCGCGAACCCGAAAGCGAACCAGGTGAGAGGGATGAGGCCGGTCACGCCTGCCGCGACGATGCGCCCCCAACGCGCACCGCCATGCACGCTCCGTGCGCCGATCAGGGCTGCGAGCATTGCCGAGGCAAGAGCACCGACGAGCCAGAATGTCGCGAAACGCTCGACATCGTGGGCGAGGAGATCCCCCGGCGCGACGCCGCCCCGCCCCACCGCGGCCACAATGGCGAGCAGACCCGGGTGAGAGGCGACGCACTCGGATGAGAGATCGCGTCGAGCCCCCCGTCCTCGATCATCACCCTCGTCGTGACGAGATTCCATACCGCGTCGTTTCGCATCGCCCACTCGAAGTCGGCTCCTGCCGTGGCGCGAACGAGAATTGCGACCACGATGATGACCGGCAGCGCGACGATGGGCATGCCGACGCGCAACACGCGGGCGCCGATGAGTCGCGGTTCTTTGACCAGCGCGAATACGGACAGCGCCGCGACTCCGAGAACGGCGAAGACGGCAGCCGAGCCACCGACGAGCGAAATGTTCCAGTTCGGAGTGAATCTGACGATGAGCGCGACGGCGGCAAGCTGAACGATGACGGAAGCAGCGAACGCGAAGGGCCAGGACGTGCGCTGACCGACGGCAAGTGTCAAGCACAGCAGCGCTGCTGCCGGAGCAGCCCACGGAGTGATGCCCCCGACGAAGAGGACCACACCTCCGGCGAGCAGAATCGCCGTTGTCGCGAGCCAGACCTGATGCGACCGGCGCGAGCGTCGTGAAGAGTTCACTGATTGCCTTACCGCGAGGTGTGATCGACAGTTCGCGCGCTCGTTACGGGAATGCCAGCCCCATGCTATCGGGCATGTCCAGGGATTGCCTCAAAGCTGCGCCCCACTCATTCCCGCGCTCGCAGGAGGGGAATGAGGTGAACGAGCAACCCGAGCGCAGGCGCGACGGTCAGCGCGATCAGCACCCGGGGAATCGTCGGCAGCGGAATCGCCAGCAGCGCGACAGTCGCAACCGCCGCGACCGCCCAACCGGCCACGTACGTCGAATGTCGTCGTTGAGCGACAAGTGCCAGGCCCGTGATGCACAGCATTGCGACAAGAGCGGCACTGACGATCACGAGCGCACAGGTCATCGAGTCGACGGCGTACTTGCCGCCCGAGATGACATCGATGACCCAGGGGCCGACGAACCACGCGGCGACCGCGCCGGCAGCCGACACCACCGCGGCAATCGTGAGCAGGCGTGCCAACCGCCCAGATGCCGCCCCGCCTGCGTCTCGGAAGTCGACGACGAGATAGCTCTGGAGCGCCATGAGGGGAATGATGAGCGGTGCGCGGGTAAGCGTCACAACCAGAGTCAGCGAGGCGACCGATGCAGGCGGCGAACCCTCGAGGAACAGTCGGAAGAGGATCGGCATACCCGTCACCATGAGCCCTGTCGCCGCGGCCGCTCCAACCGTTCGGAGCGCGTTCGCGGCCAGTTGGCGGGTACCGACGTCGACCGCGTAGCGACCGACGACGCTGCGGCGGACGATCGCCCAGACGACGGCGATCGACAGTCCGAACGGGATTGCGATCGCGAAGGCGAGAACCGCTGGAGGTGCGCCGACCGGCGAGCGACGACCCACGACGCCGACACCACGCAGGACAGCGTCGACGATGATCAGCCAGGCGACGAAGGCGACCTTTCCCAGGCCGTAGAACAGGCCCGTGGCAATCGACGTGAGGAGATACCCGAGGAGCCCGATGACCGAATGCCACGGCGATCAACGCCGGCGCATCGCCGAAAGCGATCGGCGCAAGCAGTCCTCCCGTGATGACCGCAATCCCTGCCACGACTGCAACAGAGCTGAGCGCGAAGGCCCTAGCTGTCCGGGACGGGAGTGTCCCCTCGCGGGGATACGATGCCCGCGCGACTTCTTGCTGCACGCCCCCGATCGCACCTCCGAACAGGAACATCGTGGACCAGAACGCACTGAACGCCAGGTACTCGCCAGCGCCCGGCAGGGCTGCAGCGGCGAGGATCTGGATTGCGTACCCGCTGATTCCGGCGATTGCGGTGGCGAGGAGGATGAACGCGAGTCCCCGCGGATTGGCATTAGCCGGGGTCGTCACCTGGGGCCCTGTCGGATTGCTCCGTTCGGGAGCCATCATCCTGATGAACCCGTTCGATCTCGGCTCGCAGTATCGCGACTTCCTCCGCAACTCGGCGAATCTCATCCTCGGCAGTGGACAGCTCCCACGACTGGTGCAGTGTGACTCCGACCAGGAGCGCGAGAGCGAGCACGAAAAGCAGGTTGGCGGGGACCTGGACGCCGAGCGCGTCGGATAGTCCCTCCAACAGTCCGGGGAACAGCGTGAGCACGAGCATTGCGAGCCCGATGACCAGCCACAGCACCGCGTACTTCTCACGGAGTCGGTGACTCAGCAGCATCCAGATGATCACGGCGAGCGTGAGCAAGGCGAACGCGACACCCAGAACGACGATCACGCTGTCGCCTTTCGCCGACGCCCGCGCAGGAGCGCAAGGGAGAGTGCGAACACCGACCGGAACAGGTAAACGGTGGACCGATCGGGCCTTGGCTGGGACTTCCATGCATGCGAGGCCGCATCGCCACGGGAACCTGTGTCACCGTAAGTCCGGCGTGCACGCCTGCAACGAGCGAATCGATCGTGTCTCCGAGATACTCAGCAGGGTAGTACTTGACATACTGATCGATCGCCCTTTGATTCGCGGCACGAAAGCCGCTGGTCACATCCGTGAGCTTCGTCCTCGCGACCCGTGACACCACTCCGGCCAGGAACAGCATCGCCCATCGCCGGGGACCGCGAGCCGAGTAGTCGCCGACATCGGCGAATCGGGCGCCGATGGAGATGTCGGCGACCTCCAGCCCCTCAACGACTCGCGCGATGTCTGCAGGGTTGTGCTGCCCGTCGGCATCGACCTGGATGACTCGGTCGTAGCCCCGGCGCTGGGCGTACGTGAATCCGGTCTTCATCGCACCGCCGACACCGAGATTGAAGGGAAGCGAGGAACGATTGCTCCGGCCTCGCGCGCGACATCGGCCGTTCGGTCGGCCGAGCCGTCATCGACCACGACGACGTCGTACGCGCTCTCGATCGAGAGGATCTCCCGCACCGTGTCTCCGACGTTGCGCTCCTCATTCCAGGCTGGAACTATCGCCAGCACCCGCCCCGTCGTTTCGCCCACAATGCGCCATCCTAACCGGCGTTGCGTTCGTCCGCCGAGTGCGTCGGGCGGGTCGGAGGCGCGCGAGCGCTTACGATGCAATGGTGAACCGGCCGACCTCGTCACGACGTTCTGTCGCCTTCGCGATAGTCATCCCCCTTCTTGCCTTCATCGCGCTTGCCGCATGGGCGTTCAGCTCATCCGTCGCATCAAGCCCAGACGATGACTTCCACCTTCCGGCCATATGGTGCGGGCTGGGTGAGCGCGAGGGGCTGTGCGAGAACCCGGGCGACTCGGTTCAGCGACTTGTTCCGACACCGATCATCCACGCCACATGCTATGCATTCAGGCCCGAGGTCAGCGGCGACTGCTGGGACCCCGACGCGGAGGGTTTGTCGCGCGCCGAGCGAGCCAACGCCGACGGGCTGTATCCACCGCTGTTCTATGCGGCAATGTCCACGCTCGCGACGACGGACGTGCCATCGTCTGTGCTCGCGATGCGAATCATGAACTCGGCGTTTGCTGTCGGACTACTCACCGGCGTGTTCTTCGCCTTGCCCCGGAGGCTTCGCCCCGCGCTGCTCGTCTCCATCCTCGCGACCGCGGTGCCGCTCGGGATGTTCCTTCTTGCGTCGACGAATCCGTCGTCCTGGGCGATCTTGTCGGCGGCGACGGTGTGGATCTGCCTGTACGGAGCAATGCTCACAACAGGGCGCAGAAGATACGTCCTCACCGCGCTCGCCGTATTCGGGGGGGTGATCGGTGCGGGTGCTCGTGCCGACTCCGCCGCGTTCGCAGTGTTCGGGGTGATCATCGCCGTGATCCTAGGGCTCAGACCAGTGCGCCATCACCTCGTACCGACCGTCGGAGCGGGCGTGATCGTCGCCATCAGCGCGTTCTTCTATCTCACCTCCGGCCAGAGCGGGGCGGCCTCAGCCGGGCTCGCCGGCAACACCGTTGCGCTTACTCCGGCTCAACACGTCGCCAATTTTCTCGGGGTGCCCGGCCTGTGGGCGGGCGCGCTGGGCAAGTCCGGCCTCGGCTGGCTGGATACCGTTCTGCCCGACACTGTCTGGGTGCTGACGCTGTCGGTCTTCGCGGGCGCGCTCTTCATAGGGCTGACCCGCATCGACGCACGCCGTGTCATCGCCATTTCACTCACGCTCCTCTCACTCTGGATCGTGCCCTTCGCACTGCTCGCGCAGTCGCGCGCTATCGTCGGGACACAGGTGCAACCCCGCTACCTTCTGCCCCTCATGGTTCTGGCGGCCGGCGTGGCGGCGCTGCGCTTCGACGCGGAGCGGGCGTGGCGCAACATGAGATTCGTCTTGTCTGCGGTGGCGCTGTCCGTGGCACTGACGATTTCCCTGCAGTTCAACATCCGTCGCTACACGACCGGCTTGGATGAGAACGCGATCGATCCGGGAGCGAGCGCCGAGTGGTGGTGGACGCTTGCCCCGCCCCCGCTCCTCATCTGGATCCTGGGCGTGGGCTCGTTTGCGGGCATGCTCACCCTGCTGTGGTTCACGCTGAGCCCCGAGGTGAGAAGCGATCAGGACGCGATATCAGCGAGTCCCGCTATCACGGAGGAGACGTCGCCGCGATGACGCGCCCCCGCTCACCGCACGCGGTAGCGCAACCCGTCTCGGCAACCCCTCAAGAACGCGCCGAGCTTCTTGCGCCGGTCGCGCTCCGCGAGCAGCATCTTCGCGAGCGCGCGGGCGGTGAAACCGATGTCTTCGCGTAGCCACGCGCCGCCGCCGTACCGCTTCAAGACGATGATGCGGTTGCGCGCGGAGTAGTAGATGCGGGTCGGCGAGTAGTTCGACAGATACACCCGTCGGCCGAGGAACCGTGTCGGCTCGGAGGCACCGAAACGGTGGTCGAGGAGAGTGTCGAAAACCTTGAGGTTGGTGAATCCGGCCCGGTTCGCGCGGAGGCTGATGTCGTGGTCCACGTAGTCGATGAAGAGGTCCTCGTCGTGGAACCCGATCGTCTCCAGTAGCGTGCGCGAGAACATTGCTCCGGATGAGATCAGCACCTCGCGCGGCGCGGTCCCGATACCTCGCTCATTGTCGTAGACGCGGCTCGTCTCGGCGGCCCGCAGAGCCGGGCCGACAATGCCGATCCGCACGGCGGCGTTGCGCCGCGCGTCCAGCAGCTTGTCATGCATGCGCTCGGTGATCGAACTGTCCTGATCGAAGATCCATACGAAGTCGTATCCTTCTTCGAGCGCGGCGCGCATACCCGCGTTGAAACCGGCCGCCACACCGACATTGCCGTCCTGCTCGAGCACCGTCACGTGCGGATTCGCCTCAAGATGCTCGATGACTCGACGTGGCTTCGCCGGGAGAATTGTTCACGACGAAAACTCGAGGCACCTGACTCAGCAGCCTCTCCACGTTGTCGATCACATCGGAGGGGGGGCGGTAGACGAGGACGACGCCCGCCGTCAGCCCTGCCGGTCGGGCATCAGCCATCACGTGCTTCCGTCACCGATACAGACGCGGCGACGGTGCCGAACGTCGAATTATCCGTGCGAACGGTAAGCATGGCGCCCTGCATGAGCCCGTGGCTGCTGGGCTCGCTGACCCCGGCCGCATTCGCATTGACGTAGTACTGTCCGGGGCCGAAGTGAACGTGCTCTATACGCAGGTCCACGTGTGTGGGACCCGTGATCGGGGCGAGTGCGACTTTCAAGGCCGCGGTGTTCGAGGCGAGCACCATGTGCCCCAGCGGCGTGTCGATGCTGAAGCCGATCTCCCACGTCTCGATGCGGCGCAGCGAGTCGACGTGCACGCGGATCGCGCACCGGGTCGCCCACGTCGATCGCGCGGGTCTTTTGCCGCTTCCGTCGAGCATCTCGATGCGCTTGACCTGGATCGGATGCATTGTCTCCGTCGGGGGCGGCCTCGCCGACCCGACGGCCGTCGAGCACGTCGCGCAGCGCGCCGATGGCCTCGTTGGTGTCGCCGTCGAAGACGATCTCGCCGTCACGTGAGCACGATGCCCCGATCGCACAGTTCCGCGACCTGCTGGGCCGAGTGGCTGACGAGGATGATCGTGCGACCCTCCTCGCGGAACTGCGCGATGCGCTCCATGCACTTGCGCTGGAACGCCTCGTCGCCGACGGCGAGCACCTCGTCGACGAGCAGGATGTCGGGGTCGGTGTGCACGGCGACGGCGAAGGCGAGGCGCACGTACATGCCCGACGAGTAGAACTTGACCGGCCGTGTCGATGAAGTCGCCGATGCCGCTGAAGGCGACGATCGCGTCGAACTGCGCGGTCGATCTCCGCGCGAGTCATGCCCAGGATCGACGCGTTGAGGTAGACGTTCTCGCGGCCGCTGAGGTCGGGGTGGAAGCCTGCTCCGAGCTCGAGGAGCGCCGCCATCCGCCCGCGCGTCATTCACGCGTGCCCGTCGTCGGCGACACGATGCCGCCGATGAGCTTGAGCAGCGTGCTCTTGCCCGAGCCGTTGGCGCCGAGGAGTCCGACCGTGGTTCCGGCCTCGATCTCGAGCGTGACATCGTCGACGGCGACGAACTCCTGCTCGGTGCGCTCGACCGCGGCGCCCGAGGTGCACGATGCGCTCCTTGAGGCTGTTGTCCTTGCGGACGACGAACTGCTTCGTGACGCCGTTCGAGCGCGAACGATGTCGGGGCGCGGACGCGGGTGATGTCGACCATCACAGCTCCTGCGCGAAGTTGCCCTGCAGGCGGGTGAACACGCGCTGCGCGATGACGAGCAGGACGAGGCCGACGACGCCGGCGATCAGCATCCGCAGCCGGAGGTCGGCCGGGTAGTCCGCGGGGTACCGGCGCCCCAGAAGGCCTTGTGGAACCCGAGCACGGCGAGCGTGATCGGATTGGCCGCGTAGATCTCGAGGACCCAGGCCGGCAGACCGAAGGTCGCGCAACGGCGTCGACGACCATCTGCCAGGAGTAGACGATGGGAGAAGCCCACATCGCCAGCATCATCACGACCTCGGTGAGGTACTGGATATCGCGCAGGTAGACGTTGAGAGCCGCACAGCAGGAGGCCGATGCCGATGCCGTAGACGAGGATCAGGAACATCGAGGGGAAGAACCACAGCATCATGATCGGGCTCGGGCAGCGCCTGGAACACCACCGCGGCCGACAGCAGCACGCACCAACTGGACGAGGAACATGAAGCCCGCGGCGCCGATGCTGGCGAGCGGGAAGATCTCGCGCGGCAGGTAGATCTTCTTCACCAGGCCGGCGTTGCCGATGATCGAACCCGTCGACCCGAAGACCATGTCGCTGAAGAAGCGTGAAGAGGGTCAGGCCGGAGAACAGGTAGATCGCGAACTGGTCGATGCCCTCGGCCGCGCGCAGGAACTGGCCGAGCACGATGAAGTACATCAGGAACTGGATGATCGGCCGGATCACGGTCCACAGGAACCCGAGGAAGCTGTCGCGGTACCGCGCCTGCAGGTCGCGGCGCACGAGGAGGTTCAGTAGCTCGCGTCGTGATAGAATCTCGCGGATCTTGCCGCCTCTGCTGCTCGTTCTCATGCCGCTTGAGTCGACGGTGAGGAAAGGCTCCGCAGCAAGCCGTCGATATCTTTCAGAGGTGTCCAAGGTTCCTACTCATGTCTGGAGCCGACCAACGCACTATATCCATCCGGATACGGCGGCTCGGTGTGTCAGCTCTTCCTGCCTGGGTCAGCAGGTTGCGTATCGCGGCACCGGGGTGCCGAAGGCGCCGCCCCCAGCGGCCGATCGGCGCGTCTGGTTCGAGCGCTCGGAGAAACCGTTCCCCCGCATCGGGATGATGCAGTCGCATGTAGATGCGGGCGAAGTCTCGTGCCCGGCCGTGGCCGACGTAGCCCGCGCGCTGCAGGAACTCGACCTGCTCGTAGGTGTATCCGGGGATCGTGGTCGACAGTTCGTCGTAGTTGAACTCGAACGTCGTGTGGCTGATCGACAAGTACTCGAACGTCGAGACGGTGCGCGTGTGATAACCCAGTTCGGCCGCGGCATATGACGGCATCCGCTCGAGGATGTGTGCCAGTCCGCCGTCGCGGTACGCCTCCGCGCCACCGAATCTGTCGTAACGCCATTCGTGCTCGACGAGCAGGCGCAGACGACTTCGGGGCGGGCGACGTACATCGAACCGTACGGCGCCAGCGGCGAGATATCGTCCAGCGGTACGAGGATTCCCATCTCGGCGGCGAGCGATCGAACCCCGGCTTGTTCGACCACCACCCTCGGCCCATCGTCGGGTAGCCGATGTGGATCGTCGGCGGGTAGACGATGCCCAGACCGGGCTCCCTCTGGAACAGGGCGAGCAGGTTGGCCGCTGAACCCCGGACTGGACAACAGGTTCTCGAACTGCTGGGACTTGAAGTGCCGACCGACGTTGAACCCGTCCTGCGGAGTCTTCTTGGAGTGGAGTTTGACAACGAGGTCGTACGTGTCGCTGAGCAGCACGTCCCTGCAGGCGATCAGGAACGCACTCTGGTCGCGGCCGTCGTTCGACGGCAGCACCCGCACCTCGACACCGCCACGCTGCACGGGGCGGGCACTGATGATCGACCGGATCGCCTCGGCCTTGCCTTCGTCGGGAGTCGTCACGATCACGTCGTACGACCCGGGCAGGGTGTCGGCGCGGTCGAGCATCTCATCGGTCATGTCCTCGTAGAAGATGTGGGCGATCACGACGATCCGGAAGGGCCGCTCGGGGTCGTAGCGCACCGGCGCATCGGGGAGCACGTCGTGCATCGCCGCATTCGCGTTCAGGGCCCCTCGGGGCGGTGTTCCGGGCGAGGTTGCGCCAGATCAGCTCGACCGGGTAGCCGTACGATTCGACCTTCTCCATCGTCCAACGACCGATCACCGCGAATCGGTCGAGATACGGCGGCCAGTGGAAGCGCGCGGCGCGTGAGGATCGGGCATCCGTCGTCGAGAAGGGCGTCGGCGTTCAGGACGGACGGCTTCCCCGCTGTCGTCGTCGTCGTGTCCGAAGGCGACATCGCAGGCAGAAGCCGCCGGCGCGGAAGTGCTCCGTGAGGTTCACGTCGTGCCACAGGACGGCAGTCGATGTACCCGCCACCGGCGGCAGTTCGCGCCAGTAGGCGGCCCACTCGTCCGAGCGGAACAGGTCGCATCGCGCGGCGATCCAGTACGACGGCCCGATGGTAGGGGCACTCCACCGTTCTGGGCGGGGTTCGGCGGCTCGTGCCAGTGATCGGTCATCCCCCAGATGTGCGAGGCACGCGCGTCCATACGGTCGAAAACGGGTCCGAACGGACGCACCGGCCCGAACCAGGTGTCATTGGTCAGGATGACCTCGTCGAACTCTGCGATCCCCGCACCGAGGTGGTCCAGCGCGTCCTTGTGCGCCCAGATGTCGAAGCCGACGTTTTCGCGAACGAGGACCTCGTCGACGACGGATTCCAGCTTCGCACGACCCTCGTCGGAGACTGCCCGTTGACCACCACCAGCAGTGCGTGCGGCGTGCTCCCGCAAGGCCGCGAGCGCGTACGGGCACGTAGTCCTCAACCTCGCCGCGACGGTCGTAGATCGCGTAGACGATGAGCCGTCGGCCGTTCGCGGGAAGGCCTCGGCGCGCGCCGGGGCATCTCGAGAACGGTCATGCGTGCCGCCTTCCGCCCCGCCGGGAGCCGCGTCAAGCGCGCCGCGGCCGGCGCACGGCGAATACGCCGCGACGTGCGAGGCTGCCGAGCGGCCGCACGACCGGTCGCACGGCGTGGCGAGCCGCGGGTGATTGAGGTTCACGTACATCCGCACGAGGGCGACGATGCCGCCGTGACCGGCCCACCCCGCTCGATGCAGGAACTGGATCTGCTCGACCGGATAGCCCGGGAGCGGTCGCTGACAGCTGGTCGATCTTGTACTCGAGAGCCACGTGGCTGATTCCGGCGTGCTCGGCATTCAGGATCGTGCGGGACGTGGTACCCGAGCTCGCCGGCGGCGGCCGTCAGCAGTCGCTCCTGCACTCGGGCGAGGTCGGTCGCCCTTGGCTCTGGGGCGAGGCCGGGTAGTCGCGATACTTCCATCGGCCTCGGCGAGCAGGCGCAGCGCGTCGGTGCGTGCGATCAACATCCCGCCGAGCGGTGCGAGCGGCGACACACCATCGAGCGGAACGCGGATTCCGAGCTTCTCGCACAGCTCGATGCGCGCGCTCGCGGTACTGCGACCACCCGCGGCCGGGGATCGCGTAGCCGATGTGGATCATCGGCGGGAAGACGACACCGAGGCCCGGTTCCCGCTGGAACAGGCCGAGCACGTTCGCGACATAGCCGGGACTGCTCAGGAGGTTCTCGAGCTGATACCGGCGGAAGTATCGGGCGATGTTGACGGAGCGCGCCTTCGGGGTGCGCGTGTGCACCTTGATCACGATGTCGTACGCGCCGTCGGGCAGCACATCCCGGCATCCGATGAAGAACGCGCTCATGTCGCGACCCTGTCGCGACGGCACCAGGCGCACCTCGCGGGCGACCGCGGAGGGAGCGTCGAGGTCATCGACGATCGCGCGCAGCGCATCGGCGACCGCGATCGGACGTCGTGACGATGAGGTCGAACGGCGCGGGCACCGCCGCCACGCGTCGAGCACATCGCCGAATCGTCGGCGTGGCGCACGTGCACGACGGCGACGATCGCGCAGGGCCGTGCCGGATCGTAGGAGACGTCCACCTCGGGGAGCACCTCGAGCATCCCGGCGTCGGTGTTCAGCACCTTCGGCTTCACGTTTCGGGCGAGGTTCTGCCAGATCAGATCGCAGCGGATACCCGTAGTCGCTCGACTCGCCGAAGGATCTCCCGGCCGATCACCGCGTGGCGGTCGAGGAACGGCGGGTAGTGGAAGAACGGCCGTCGCTTGAGCACGGGGCATCCGTCCGCGAGAAGCAGATCCGGATTGAACAGCGCGGGGTGGTCCGTCGGGTAGTCGGCGGAGGGGAATGCCACGTCGTGCGTGAAGCCCTGCTCGCTGAACTGCTCGGTGAACAGCGTCTCATGCTCGAGCACGGCGTCGAAGTACGACGGCATCGCGGGCAGGTCCCGCCAGTACTGCCTCCCACGCATCGGAGAGGAACATCTCGCGCCTCACCGCGATCCAGAACGACTGCAGGTGGTAGGGCAGGACACCCTTCTGCGTGAACGGGTTCGGGCTCTTCCCGCGCGTGATCCGTCATCCCCCAGAAATGCACGGCGCGCTCTCCCATGCGCTCGCAGAACCGGACCGTACGGACGGACCGGGACCGAACCACGTGTCGTTGGTCAGCACGACCTCGTCGAACTCCGCGATCGCCGGCCCGACGTGATCGAGCGCGTCTTTGTGCGCCCAGATGTCGAAGCCCGCATTGTCTCGCACGAGGATCTTCGTCGGCGACCGGCTCGAGCTTGGCCCGGCCCGCATCCGTCAGCGTTGCCGTTGACGACGACGAGAACGCGGTCCGAGTGCTCGCGGAGTCCGCGCAAGCGCATACGGGATGAAGTCGTCCACGTCCCCGCGCATGTCGTAGACGACGTAGACGACGAGTCGGCGACCGCCCTCGGGGAACATCGAAGGCACTGGAACAGACCCATCTGCCGTCATCCTGTGAGACTCTCCGCCGTCTGCTCCGTACCGCGCGGACAGCCAAGTGTGAGACCGCGTCCGGCGATGACGGGCACCCGTGCCCGCGTCACCATCCTAATCGGCAGTCAGCGAGCCACCCTGGTGAAGCGCTGACAGCAGGTAGGCCCCGTAGCCGCTCTTGACGAGCGGCTCGGCAGCGCTCGCGAAGCTCGTCGTCGGTGAGGAAGCCCATGCGCCACGCGACTTCCTCCGGGCACCCGATCGACAGTCCCTGCCGCTTCTCGCACGGTGCGGATGAACTCCGTCGCCTCGCTGAGCGAGTCGAAGGTGCCGGTGTCGAGCCACGCCGTTCCGCGCGGCAGGATCTCGACCTTGAGGTCGACCGCGCTCGAGGTAGACACGGTTGACGTCGGTGATCTCGAGCTCGCCGCGCGGCGACGGCTTGAGCGCTCTTCGCGATCTCGACGACGTCGTTGTCGTAGAAGTAGAGGCCGGGCACGGCGTAGTGGCTCTTGGGATGCGTCGGGCTTCTCCTCGAGCGACACCACGCGTCCGTCGTCGTCGAACTCGACGACACCGTACGCCGTCGGATCGTCGACCCAGTAGCCGAACACGACGCCGCCGGCCAGATCGTTGTACTGGCGCAGCTGGGTGCCCATCCCCTGGCCGTAGAAGATGTTGTCGCCGAGCACGAGCGCCACCGTGTCGCCGCCGATGTGCTCGTCGCCAAGGATGAACGCCTGGGCGAGCCCGTCGGGCGAGGGCTGCGACCGGTAGGTGATCGAGACCCCGAACTGCGACCCGTCACCGAGCAGCCGCTGGAACTGATCCGCAGTCCTGCGGAGTCGTGATGATGAGGATGTCCCGGATGCCGGCCAGGATGAGCGTCGACAGCGGGTAGTAGATCATCGGCTTGTCGTAGACCGGGACCAGTTGCTTGGAGATTCCGAGGGTGATCGGGTGAAGCCGGGAGCCGGTGCCGCCGGCCAGGATGATTCCGCGCATGCGCTCTAGTCTCGCGTGCATTGCGACGGAGCGCGACCAAACCGGAATCGCGCGCGCGTGCGCCGAGGTAATCTGGAAGGCATGCAGAAGACTCCTCGTGACCGGTGGTGCCGGGTTCATCGGCTCGAACTTCGTCCACCACGTCGTCGCGCACACCGATCACCACGTCACGGTGCTCGACAAGCTCACCTACGCCGGCAACCTGCGACTCGCTCGCCGGGCTGCCGGCGGACCGCTTGCGGTTCGTCGCAGGGCGACATCGCCGACGCCGCACTCGTCGACGAGCTGTTCGGCGACGTGGACGCGGTCGTGCACTACGCGGCGGAGTCCCACAACGACAACTCGCTGCACGACCCGCGCCCGTTCCTGGACACGAACATCGTCGGCACGTACACGCTGCTGGAGGCCGCCCGCACGCACGGCACCGCGGTTCCACCACATCTCCACCGACGAGGTGTACGGCGACCTCGAGCTCGATGATCCGGCCCGGTTCACCGAGAACACGCCGTACAACCCGTCCTCCCCGTACTCGTCGACGAAGGCCGGCAGCGACCTGCTGGTCCGAGCGTGGGTGCGTTCGTTCGGCGTGCAGGCGACGATCTCGAACTGCTCGAACAACTACGGGCCGTACCAGCACGTCGAGAAGTTCATCCCGCGCCAGATCACGAACGTGATCCGCGGCATCCGCCCCAAGCTGTACGGCGCGGGCGAGAACGTGCGCGACTGGATCCACGCCGACGACCACTCCTCCGCGGTGCTGACGATCCTCGACAAGGGCGTGATCGGCGAGACCTACCTGATCGGCGCCGACGGCGAGAAGAACAACAAAGACGTCGTCGAGCTGATCCTCGACCCTGATGGGCCAGCCCGCCGACGCCTACGACCACGTGACCGACCGGGCGGGCCACGACCTGCGCTACGCGATCGATTCCACCAAGCTCCGCGCCGAACTCGGCTGGCAGCCGCACGTACCGCGACTTCGCCGCCGGGCCTGGCCGCCACGATCGACTGGTACCGCGACAACGAGGACTGGTGGGCGCCCGCGAAGGACGCCACCGAGGCCTTCTACGCCGACTCGGACAGGGACAGTGACGCCGATGACTGAGTTCGGCAAGGCGCTGACGCACACGACGACACGCCGATCCCTGGACTGATCGGTCTTCGAGCTGCCGGTCCACGGCGACAACCGCGGCTGGTTCAAGGAGAACTGGCAGCGCGAGAAGATGACCGCCGCTCGGGCTGCCCGACTTCGGCCCGGTGCAGAACAACATCTCGTTCAACGACGCCGTCGGCACCACCCGCGGCATCCACGCCGAGCCGTGGGACAAATGGGTCTCGGTCGCGACCGGGCCGGATCTTCGGCGCGTGGGTCGACCTGCGCGACGGGCCCGACATTCGGCACGGTCTTCACGACCGAGATCGACCCGTCGCGGGCGATCTTCGTGCCCCGCGGCGTGGGCAACTCCTACCAGACGCTCGAAGCCGGACACCGCCTACACGTACCTCGTCAACGACCACTGGTCGCCCGACGCCGACGTACACCTTCCTGAACCTCGCCGACGAGACGGCCGCGATCGCCTGGCCCATCCCGCTCGACCAGCGTCGAGATCTCGACGAAGGACCTCGCGCACCCGCGCCTGGCGGACGTCACCCCGATCCCGCCGAAGAAGACCCTCGTGCTCGGCGCGAACGGCCAGCTCGGCCAAGCGCTCCGAGCGTCGAATACGGCGACGTCCCGCACGTCGAGTACGCCGACCCGCGCCGACCTCGACCTCACCGCCCCCGACCTCGACATCCGCGCGCCGTTGGCGCGACTACGACACGATCATCAACGCGGCCGCATACACGGCGGTCGACACCGCCGAGACCCCGGAGGGCCGCGCGGACGCGTGGGCCGCCAACGTCACCGGCGTCGCCGCCCTCGCCCGGATCGCGACCGACGAACGGCATCACGCTGGTGCACGTCTCCAGCGACTACGTCTTCGACGGCACGTCGACGCGCCCGTATCGCGAGGACGACCCGTCGCTCCGCTCGGCGTGTACGGACAGACGAAGGCGGCCGGCGACGCGATCGTCGCGACCGTCGCCGCGCCATTACATCGTGCGCACGTCGCTGGGTGATCGGCGACGGCAAGAACTTCGTGCGCACGATGGCTTCGCTGGCAGAGCGCGGCATCGATCCGAGCGTCGTGGACGACCAGGTCGGACGCCTCACCTTCACCGACGACATCGCCCGCGGCATCCGTCATCTCCTCGACCGCGGCTCCCTTCGGGGTGTACAACCTGACGGGGGGCGGCGACCGTCGTGGGCCGACATCGCGTAGCGGTCTTCGAGCTCACCGGACACGATCCGGCCGCGTCACGGGAGTCACCACCGCTGATTACTTCGCGTCGGCCACGGGTGCGTTGCGCCTCGGCCTCACAACAGCGCACTCGACCTCGCGAAGATCGAGGCCACGGGCTTCAGCGTCGAGGACCAGACAGCGTCGTTGCGGGACTACCTCGCCCAGGCCTGATCCGGACTCGCCGGATTCCGCGCTACGGGACGACCACCGTGCGGCATCCGAGTTGGGAATGACCCCCGGCGCCCGTGTTGATCGCATAGACGCAGACGGTGTTCGTGCCGCTGGACATCGCGACGAACTCCGAGAAGCCGTGATTGTCGCCGGCACCGGCGTAGACCGCTCCGACGTCGGAGCGCACCTTGTCCGCGGTGTACTCGGCGCCGACCGAGCCGACGTAGATGTGGACCTTGATCGGGGCCGACGTGTCCGGGTCGATCGCCCACCCGGAGACAGCGGCACCACCAGCGGCGGGCGCCACTTTCTCGAGGTTGCCGAACGGGACCCGACCAAGGTCCGGTGCCGTGGACGTGACCGTTGCGGTCTTGCAGCCGAGGAACGTGTGGCCACCCGCGCCCGTGTTGATTGCGTACGCACACACTTGAGTGCTGCCGACGGGGAGCGACACCTGCTCGGAGAAGCCGTGGTTATCTCCCGAACCGGGGTATGCCGCGCCGACATCCGCCCGGACCTTGTCGGCCGTGTACTCGGCACCTGCTGAACCGACGTAGAGGTGGACCTTGAGCGAAGCAGACGTGTCCGGATCGATCGCCCAGCCGGACACCGTCGCGGTGTTGCCACTGACGATCAGCGACTCGTAATTGCCGAAGGGTGCTCGCCCCCGATCCGTCGCCGCGGCGACCGTCGCCGACTTGCATCCGAGATTCACGTGGCCACCGGGACCGGTGTTGATGGCGTACACGCACACCTGGCTGGTTCCCACGGGCAGACTCACCGACTCGGCGAAGCCGTGGTTCGGCCCGGCAGAGGGATATTGCGTACCGATGTCGGCCGAGCCTCGTCGGCCGTGTACTCGGCGCCATTCGGGCCGACGTAGATATGCACCTTGATCGGCGCGGAGGTGTCGGGATCGATCGCCCATCCCGTGACCACAGCGGTGCTGCCGCTTACCGCAACCGACTCGAAGCTCCCGATCGGGACTCGAGCAAGGTCTCCACCGCCGGGCACCGACACCGTCTGGCATCCGAGATCCGTCGTGCCACCGGGTCCGACGTTGATCGCGTACGCGCACACGCTGTGGGTTCCGGGCGCCGCCGGAAGCTTCGCCGCGAAGCCGTGACCCGTCCCGTAGGCGGGGTGGCTCGTCGCGAGCTCGCTCCTCGGCTGGTCGGCCGACAGTGCGGTGCCGGTCGAATCGATGTACACGTGGACGGACGTCGCCGCGGTGGTGTCGGGATCGATCGCCCAGCCGGAGACCTCGACGCTGCCGTCGGTGCCCTTGACTGCGTCGAACTTTCCCGTCGGAGAACCGCTCATCGCAGTGACGGGCTTGCAGCCGAGCAGCACGTTGGCACCCGGACCGGCATTGATCGCGTAGACGCAGATCGTCACGCTGCCGGAGCCGGTGGCCGGAAAGGTCGAACTGAATCCGTGCTTTCCGCCGAGCGCGGGGTAGGCGGCTCCGACATCATTCCTGTCGAGGTCTGCCGTGACGGCGTGGCCGGTGTCTCCGACGTATACGTGAACGGCGACGGGCTCCTTCGTGTTCGGATCGGCGGCCCAACCGCCGACCGCGAACTCACCGGGCCGCGCCTGCACGACCTCGATGTTCCCGAACGGGTTGTCCGCCCGGACGCCGTCTGCGCAGACCCGAACCAGTCCGTGAAGTACTGGTAGAAGTTGCGGTTGCCGTACGCCGAGCATCCGTCGCCCTCGCCGTACCCCGCGCGGATCGCCGCGGCGTTGGGCTGATAGGGCGTGTAGTAGTAGAGGTTCGCGGTCGCCTGGTTCTGGATGTAGACCGGCGAGCTGCCGCATGCCTCGTTCGGGTGCCAGCGGACGTTCCACGTCTTGCCGGGCGCGAACCAGGTGAAGTAGGCGCTGGTCCCGGGCGGGTTGGCGTAGCGCTTCATCTGCCACGCTGCGCCGTACACCTGGTTGAAGAAGCCGTAGTAGCGCGTGTCGCACGCCGCCGTGTCGGGACAGCCCTGGCCCATCGCGATCGTGTAGCGCCAGTCGCTCGGCCACGTGTGATTGACCAGGCCCTGCTCCTTCTGGAGCATCACGATGAGGACCTGCGGGTTGATGCCGCAGGCCTGGGCGACCTTGTAGATGATCGTCGACGCGCGTTCGCGCACACCGCCCGAGTAGGCGCCGCACATCGCGTCGGCCGTGGTCGTGCGGGAGGTGTCGTACCAGTCCTTGAGGCAGATGTAGCCGGACTGGCAGGTGGGCACCTTCGACTGCAGGAACGACTGGATCTGCGCCTCGGTCATCGTCCCGCTGTTGAAGAACGCGGCATCACTGATGATGTTGCCCGGCTGGAACTTCGACAGATCCGCCGTCTTGACGACGGATCCTTCGACGGGCGAACCGGATGCCGCAGCGAGCGTCACCGCCTGCTCAGCGCTCTCGGCCGCCGTCGCCGGGCTGCCCACCGCGCTGAGCCCGCCGACGAGCAGAACGGCCGTCGTGGTCCAGGCGGCGATCCGCTCGAGTGCGCGCACGCCACGTGTCCGAACCGCTGTCATGTGAACAGTGTGACGGAAGTTACAGGTGAATACCAATGTTTTCTCGAGCGAAGCAACCTCGACACGCCCCTTCGGGCGTTCTCCCGGGTGATGAAGCCGACGTGCAGACGGGCTACAGCTCCGCGTGCAGCTGCCAGACGCGATCGGCCGACTCGCGCCACGAGAACGCGCGCCCGCGGTCCGCCGCGAGCACTCCGAGCCGCTCGACGGAGGCGGTCGAGCCCAGAGCCTGGCCCAGCGCGTCAGCGAGTGCGTCGGCGGATCCCTCCACCACCACTCCCCCGTCGACGATCACCTCGTCGTGAACGGGAGAGGATGCCGCGACGACCGGCACCCCGAGCGCCAACGCCTCGAGCACGCGCCACGGCAGAGCAGAGCGCTGCGAGGGAGCGACGAACGTGACGGCGCCGCCGAACACCGCGGCGCGGTCTGCGCCGTCCAGCGCTCCGCGGATGTGCACGCTCCGCTCGGGGATGCCCGCGGCGGCGGCCAGATCGGCGATGGCGGGCTCTTCTCCCTCGCCGGCGCCGATCACCACGACCGGAAGATCCAGGCCGGCACGGGCGACGGCAGCGAACCCGAGCGCGAGCGCGTCGGTCGGCGCCGCGCGACCCGCGAGCAGCACGAATCCCTCGGGCAGATCCATGGCCCGGCGCCGGCCGACCTCGTCCACCGGCACGGCGAACCCCGCGGGCGCCGCTCCGGCGATGACCCTGATCCGCTCGCCGAGCTTCGCGATCCCGCCGAGCTGCCGAGCCAGCGAGTGCGTGGGAACGACGACGGCGTCGGCGTGCTTGACCGCACGCTTGAGCATCGCTCGGTGCCATGAGACGACGGACTTGGGCCATTCGCCGGGGGCATCCCACGGCCCGAGGTCCCAGATCGTCACGACGGTCTGGTCGTTGGCGTGCACGCGATCGTGCCGCACGAGCGGCGCGAGGAGCGTCGGCGAGTGGATCATGCCGGCGCCGATGCCCGTCGCGACGCCGAGCTGCAGCGCCGCGGCCAGCTCACGCCGCGCCAGCGCGGTGCGTCGCACACCCGCGAGCCCGTCGATCTCGACCGGGCGGTCTGCAGGCCCCGCCGGGGCGATGCCCTCGACTTCGCAGCCCGCGGGCAGCCCCGCGATGAGTCCGCGGGTCAGTTCCCGCGTGGCGATCTCGAGGTCGGGCTCCGTGGGAGCGACGAGCTGGTCGAGCATCACCCGCAGCGTTGCCGTCATCGCGCTCAGCCCTCGGGGGTCGGAGTGGCCGTCGGCGGGTGCAGCGCCTGCCGGACGAGCTCCTGGATGTAGGCGAAGTCCGGCTCGTACTCGTCGATGCCGCCCTCGGGCGTGAGCTCGATCGTGGTGATGGGCTGCTCCTTCGCCTTGAGCGCGAGCTCCGCGAGGAACGGCAGCAGGGACTGCGGCAGGTCGGTCTGGATCAGATCCTGCCCGGCCGCGGCGACATCGCTGAAGCGCGTGAGGACGACGTCGGGCGTGAACTGCGCGAGGATCGCCTCCTGCAGCTGACGCTGACGCTTCATGCGGTCGAAGTCGGACGTGGTGTAGCGCGAGCGGGCATACCACTGCGCCGTGTCGCCGTCCATGCGCTGGGGGCCGACCTCGATCCAGCCGGTCGCCCATTCTTCCGCGGGCTGACCCGAATACGCCGGCCCGCCGCCTTCCGGTAGGCGCTCCTCGACCGTGATGTCGACGCCGCCCAGCGCATCGACGAGCGATGCGAATCCGTGCATGTCGACGAAGACGTAGTAGGGGATCTCGATGCCGAGGATGCCCTCCGCGGCGTCCTTGGTCGCCTCGATGCCCGGCTCGGACCCGTTGGCGACGGCATCCGGATACAGCGCGTTGCCGTCCTGGCAGACCTCGACCTCGGTGCGGAGCTGGTTGATTCCGCTCCCCCACCCGCACGTGGCGTTCGAGTATCCCTCGTGGCCGTTCGGGTACTTGTCCTGCATCGGGCCGGCCGAGAACGGCACGTTCGGCATGTCGCGCGGGATGCCGGTGATCGTGGTCGCGCCGGTGGTGGCATTGACCGACACCACCGAGATGCTGTCGAAGCGCAGGGAGTCGCGGCCCTCGCCGCTGTCGGCGCCGAGCAGCAGGATGTTGTAGTAGCCGTCGCTCGGCGGCACCGACGGGCCGCTCGCGCCGAAGATCGCGCCGAGCGTGTCACGCGCCGTCCCGACCATCTGCGACGCGTAGACGGCTCCACCGGTGGAGGCGACCAGGAGCGCGACGGCGAGGCCGAGGATGCCGAACCGCGCGCCCGTGCCCGTCTTGACGAGCCGCACCATTCGCAGGGTGTCGATCGTGAGCACGAGCCACAGCACCGCGTACGCGAGCAGGATGCCCTGGATCAGCAGAAGGGCGAACCAGTTCGTGACGATCGTGAGGAACACCTGCTGCCACAGCAGCGCGGTCAGTCCGCCGAGCACCAGCAGCACCCACATCGCGAGCGTCGCGCCGAGCCCGATCTTTCCGAGCCGTCGGTTGCCCGCCACGGCCTGCGCCGACCCGGGGAGGAGGAAGTTCAGAAGAACGAGCCACCAGCCGCGGCGCGACATGAACTCGCGAGACGATGCGTCGGGGTACCGCAGCGGGCGGTCTTCGACGATCTTGGCGGCGGGGACGCGCGCCGCCGTCGGGCGCGGCGGGCTTGCGACACTCACAGCGAGTCCTTGAGCCGCCGGTTCTTGTCCTCCACCTGCGACTCCAGATCGCGGGCGTAGGCCTCGACACGCTCGGCGAGCGCGGCATCCGTCGATCCGAGGATGCGGATCGCGAGCAGTCCCGCGTTCTTGGCCCCGCCGATCGAGACGGTCGCCACCGGAATGCCGGCGGGCATCTGCACGATGCTCAGGAGCGAGTCCATCCCGTCGAGCGTCGCCAGCGGAACGGGCACGCCGATGACGGGCAGCGAGGTGACCGAGGCCAGCATGCCGGGCAGGTGGGCGGCGCCGCCCGCCCCGGCGATGATCGCGCGGAGACCGCGACCGCGTGCCTCACGGCCGTAGCGGATCAGCTTGTCGGGCGTGCGGTGGGCCGAGACGACCTCGACCTCGTGGGGCACGCCGAAGTCGGTGAGGATCTGCGACGCGTCGCTCATGATGCGCCAGTCCGAGTCGGAGCCCATGACGACGCCCACGAGGGGCGCATCGGAAGAATGCAGCGGCACGGCATCCACAGGCACAGTCACCGGTCCAGGCTAGGGCGCCAGGCTGGAAGAACCCCGCAACGGCGCGGTCAGCGGTGCGATCTCACTACTCCAAGAAGAAGGATGCCGCGGCACGGGCCTGGTACGCGACCTCGTCGAGGTCGTCACCCACGGCGTTCACGTGGCCGACCTTGCGGCCCGGACGCGGCGCCTTGCCGTACGTGTGCACTTTGGCGGCGGGGTGTTCGGCCATCGCCGCGGCGAATCGCTCGTCGAGGGACCCCTCGGCGGGTCCGCCCAGGATGTTGACCATGACCGCCCACTCCGCCCGTGGGTCGGGCTCGCCGAGCGGCAGATCGAGGACGGCGCGCAGATGCTGCTCGAACTGGCTCGTCACGGCGCCGTCCTGGGTCCAGTGGCCGCTGTTGTGCGGGCGCATGGCGAGCTCGTTGACGAGCAGCCGCTCGTCGGTGGTCTCGAACAGCTCGACCGCCAGCATCCCGGTGACCTCCAGGCCCTCCGCGATGCCGATGCCGATGCGCTCGGCCACGTCGGACAGGCGCCCGGTCGCGTGCGGTGCGGGCGCGATCACCTCGGCGCACACACCGCCGCGCTGCACGGTCTCCACGACCGGGTAGGCGCGCATCTCGCCGGACGGGCGACGAGCGATCTGCTGCGCGAGCTCACGGGTGAAATCCACGAGCTCCTCGACCAGGAGCGCTCCCCCGCGCGCGTCTTCGGCGAGCGCGGCGAACCAGTCGTCCGCCTCCGTCGCCGACGACACGACGCGAACGCCCTTGCCGTCGTATCCGCCGCGCGGCGTCTTGACGACGGCCCGGCCGCCGTGCGCGTCGAGGAAGACCTGGAGCTCTTCGGCGCCGGTGACCGCCGCCCACTCCGGCTGCGGCATCCCGAGCTCCTGCAGGCGCGCACGCATGACGAGCTTGTCCTGCGCGTACCGCAGCGCGCCGGGACCGGGCCTGACGGCCACGCCCGCCTCGACCAGCGCGGCGAGCACCTCCTGCGGCACGTGCTCGTGGTCGAACGTGAGGACGTCGACGTCGCGCGCGAAGTCCAGGACCGTCTGCGCATCGCGGTAGTCGCCGACCGCCGTCGCTGCCAGGCCGGCGGACATGCCGTCCTCCTCGGCGAGCACGCGGAGCTCGATTCCGAGCTCCACGGCGGGCGCGATCATCATGCGCGCCAACTGACCTCCGCCGACGACTCCGACCCGCAACGCCATGACGTTCCTTCCCTTGCCCGATGCCGTCCATCATCCCGCACCCGCGGTCGGAGCCGAGAACCCGGCTCGACGCGGTCGTCAGGATGCCGCGGGCGCCGGCGGTGCGGGAGGGTAGGACTGCGCGTCGCGGTGGGCCAGGATCTGGTTGACCTCGACCTGGTCGACCAGCGCCTCGTGCACCAAGCCGACGCTGGGCACGTTCGCCAGGCGCAGCGGCTGATCGACGCCGTTCGAGAGCACCAGCGTGCCCGCGCCCCACATCCGCTGCAGCAGCCCGCGACGCTCCTGGATCGAGTAGCCGCGCACGTGACTGAGCTCACGCCGGCGGACTCCGAAGACGCCCGCTCGCTCGAGGACCCGGCGGGTGGTGATCGTGTAGACGTGCGACCACCACGAGAGGAACGGGAGCAGGACCAGGAACAGCACGACGACGGCGGCCGCGGTCAGCAGCATCCAGTTCTCGAACGGCGCCGGCAGATTGCCGTAGAAGAAGCCCACCGCCCCCGCGACGCCGATCAGCACGAGCGCCGACCAGGTCAATCGCCGGGCATGCCCTCGGAAGCGCGCGATACGCAGCTCCGGCGTCGGCACGCCGGGGACGACCATCGGCGGTCTTCCGCCGTACGTGGTCGGCTGGGTCATGCTCCCATTGTGGGCCTCCCCGCCGACACGCGGGGCTGCCACGCCCACTCTCAGCGCACGTGGACGACGTCTCCGGCCGACACGGCGGTCTCCACATCGCCCGTCACGACGACGAGGCGCCCGTCCGGATCGATCCGCTGCGCGCGCCCGTGCAGGTGCGTGCCGTCGGGAAGGGCGACGGCCACGTCCGAGCCGAGCGTCGAGCACAGCGCCTCGATCTCGCCGAGAAGGCCCGAAGCCGCGGCATCCCCGTGGGCGAGCGTCAGCGCGGTGAGCTGCTCGTCGAGCGCGACGAGGTAGTCGGCGAGCAGGCGGTCCTCGTCGACGTCGAGGCCGGTCGCGGCGAACGATGTCGCCGTCTCGACCGGCAGGTCGGCGCGCGTCATGCTCGTGTTCACGCCGGCGCCGATCACGACCGCCTCGGGATGGCCGGGCACGACCTCGGCGAGGATGCCGCTGAGCTTGCCTCCGTCCAGCAGGACGTCGTTGGGCCACTTGAGCCCCGCGGTGTGGCCGGTCCCGCGCAGCTGCTCGATCACGGCACGGGTCATCGCCGCGCCTGCGATCAGCGGGATCCACGCGCGCGCGGGCACCGGGAGGTCGGGCACCCGCACGAGCACCGAGACGGCCAGGCCCGTGCCCGGAGGGGCCGTCCACGTGCGATCGAGCCGTCCGCGACCGGCGCGCTGGTCGGTGGTGAGCACGACCGACAGGTGCGGCCACTGCTCGGGCGAGCCCGCCGCGGCCTTCACGAGGTCGGCGTTGGTCGAGTCCGTCGACTCGATGACCTGCAGGCGAGGCGAGACGGCGGCGGCACGGGGGTACCCCTGAAGCGGTATCGACATGCGCTTCACGATACGCGGGATGCCGCGCAGGCATCGGCGTATCCAGACTCGACAGCGGATGCCGGAAGCACTTGTGCGAACTCTCCAACCGTCTCGCGGACCCCGCCGATAGGGTGGAACGCGTGACCGATCAGCCCGACCCCTTCACCACCGCCGGCAAGATCAGCGACCTCCGCGCGCGCTACCAGGAGGCGGTCGTCGATGCGGAGAAGACGGCGCAGACCAAGCAGCACGCGAAAGGCAAGCTCACCGCCCGGCAGCGGATCGAGATGCTCGTCGACCAGGGCACCTTCGTCGAGTTCGACGAGTACGTGCGTCACCGCACGACGGCGTTCGGCATGGACAAGTCGCGGCCCTACGGCGACTCGGTCGTCACGGGCGTCGGCACGATCCACGGCCGCACCGTCGCGGTGTACTCCCAGGACTTCTCCACGTTCGGCGGATCGCTCGGCGAGGTCGCCGGCGAGAAGATCATCAAGATCATGGAGTTCGCCCTTCGCGGCGGGATGCCGATCATCGGCATCCTGGACTCCGGAGGCGCCCGCATCCAGGAAGGCGTCGTGGCGCTCGGCAAGTACGGCGAGATCTTCCGGCTGAACACCCGCGCCTCGGGCGTGATCCCGCAGATCTCGCTCATCATGGGCCCTGCCGCCGGCGGCGCGGTGTACTCCCCCGCGCTCACCGACTTCGTGATCATGGTCGACAAGACCAGCCAGATGTTCGTCACGGGTCCGGACGTGATCAAGACCGTCACCGGCGAGGACGTCGGCATGGAGGAGCTCGGCGGCGCGTACACGCACAACACCCGCTCGGGCGTCGCGCACTACCTCGCCGAGGACGAGGACGACGCGATCGACTACGCGCGCACGCTCCTCGGCTTCCTGCCCGACAACAACATGGCCGAGCTGCCGCTGTACGAGAGCGAGTTCGAGTTCGAGACGACGGATGCCGACCGCTTCCTGAACACGATCGTCCCGGATTCGCCGAACCAGCCGTACGACATCCACCAGGTCATCGCGCACATCGTCGATGCACGGCGATTTCCTCGAGGTGCAGCCGCTGTTCGCCCCGAACATCGTGATCGGCTTCGGCCGGGTCGAGGGCCGGACGGTCGGCATCATCGCGAACCAGCCGTCGCAGATGGCGGGCACCCTGAACATCCAGGCCGGTGAGAAGGCCAGCCGCTTCGTGCGGTTCTGCGACGCGTTCTCCGTTCCGATCCTCACTCTCGTCGACGTTCCCGGGCTACCTTCCCGGCACCGACCAGGAGTGGGAGGGCGTCATCCGCCGCGGCGCGAAGCTGCTCTACGCGTACGCCGAGGCCACGGTGCCGCTGGTCACGGTGATCCTGCGCAAGGCCTACGGCGGCGCGTACATCGTGATGGGCTCCAAGCAGCTCGGCGCCGACATCAACCTCGCGTGGCCGACCGCCGAGATCGCGGTGATGGGCGGACAGGGAGCGGTCAACATCCTGTACCGCGGCGAGATCAAGAAGGCCGAGGAAGCCGGCGAAGACGTCGCCGCCGTGCGCACGCGTCTGGCCAACGAGTACACCTACGACGTCGCATCGCCGTTCCTCGCCGCCGAGCGCGGCGAGCTGGACGGCATCATCGAGCCGGCGCAGACCCGCGTCGTCGGTGGCCAAGGCGCTGCGCGCACTGCGCGGCAAGCGCGCCAGCCTGCCGCCCAAGAAGCACGGGAACATCCCGCTATGACGGACGCGAGCGACCAGACGCCGCCTGCGGACAGCATGCGCGTGGACGTGCTGCGCGGATCGCCCCGCAGCGATGAGCTGGCCGCCCTCATCGCCGTGGTCACCGAGGCGTACGCGGAGGAGACGGCGGGCGCGACCGTGGACGACACCGCCGCGCGCTCGGGCTGGTCGCTGTCGCAGCGCTCGCTGCGCACCCCGCTGCGGCGCGACCTCGGCTGGGGTCGATTCGGCTGGCTGACGCGAGACGCATGCGCGCGCATGCGTGTCCCCCGAAATACCTACAGACGCGGGTGTTGACCCCGACAGATACTTGTCTTGCTGGAACGCATTTTGCGTTCGGCTGACCTGCTCTCCATCATGGAGAGCTCAGGTTCGGCCACGCGGACGGTTTTCGGGTAACTGTCCGCCAGGTGAGGGGCGGGCGGCTTCGCCGCCCCTCACCTCCTCCGATCTTCGCTCCCCGCCCCGGCTCCCCTCCCCCGCCGGGACGGGGAGCGA
Organism: uncultured Actinomycetota bacterium; assembly: GCA_963792285.1. Taxonomy (GTDB): domain Bacteria; phylum Actinomycetota; class Actinomycetes; order Actinomycetales; family Microbacteriaceae; genus Microbacterium. The sequence continues at coordinate 287,339 of CAWBVS010000016.1, forward strand.
GAACCCCTTCGGTGCGCGCTGCGACCGACGCCGCCCCGCGGCGGCGACTACTCCGCACAGGCCGCTCAGGCTGCGCCGGGATGACCGATCTCGCGCCAGAGGTCGACGGCATCCTCGTCCGACAGGCCGGGTCCCGCTGCGGATCGGCCGACGACGGTGACGGCGACGTGCTCATCGGGCGACGTGCGGATGTACAGGCGGTCCGATCGCGCCGTGCGCGAGGGTCTCGGCCAGCTCGGTGCGGATGATCGCCAGCGACTCCTCGTTCAGCCCGTCGAGGCCGCCCTCGTCGAGCACGGTGACGTTGGTGCCGCGCCGGCGGGCGCGCTCGAGCTCGGCGTGGACGGCGTCGTCGAGCAGACGCGGACCGCGCATCTCGTCGCGCAGGCGCCCCTCGGCGAGGCGCGCCTGCGTCCGCTCCTCCTCGTCGAGCGACCCGCCCGATGCGACGGTGCGCGTCAGGACGGGTCCGGCGACGGCGAGCGCGCGCTGCACCTGGATGCGTCGTTCGCGCTGGCGGCCGGTCTGGGACGCCTGCCACGCGGACGCGGCGCGCTGCAGCTGGGCGAGCTGGGCGGTGTCGCGCGCGGCGCGATCCATCGAGCGCAGCATGAGCTGCGTCGCCGCGACCCACACGATGGATCCGACGAGTCCCAGCGCGAGCGCGTCCTGCCAGCCCATCCACGCCATGGAGGCGATCGCGAGCGCCGCGATGCCGATCCACGCGACCCACGGGCGACGCCGCACCATCACGATCGTCATGAGCGCGCCGATCCCGCCGAGGTACCACGTCGCGAAGTACGCCGTCCGGTTGTCGGCCCCGACGGCGACCGCGATCGCGCTCGGGCACGATGAACGCGGATGCCAGGGCGAGGACGCCGGCCCACGACGGCAGCTCGGTGCGCGATCCGCCCGTCAGACGCGCTCTGTCGGCGACCATCGCCCGCACTTTCGTCCGCGGGTCGCCGCTGCTCCCAGAAGATGCACAGCCACGTCGTCACCAGGTAGAGGCCGAGCGCCGCGATCACCACGAGGGGCTGCGGCACCGGCGCGGTCCACCACAGGCCGCGCGCGGCGAGGTAGGCCGTGAACGCCAGGCCCAGACCCACGATGATCTGCCGCACGCTGATCATGGCGTCCTCTCCCGCCACTCCAGCCGCACGGTCGTGCCGTCCGGGTCGGAGTCGATCGAGCTCGTGCCGCCGACGGCGGCCACGCGCGCGAAGATCGACGCCGCGGATGCCGAGCCGGTCGTGCGGCACGCGGTCGAGGTCGAAGCCGGCCCCCGTGTCGCGGACGGTGATCTGCACGTGCGCCGGATCGGCGCTGCCGTCGACGCTCACCGCGAGTCCGGAGCCGCCGGCGTGCTGCGCGGCGTTCGCGATCGCCTGCGTCGCGGCCAGCACGAGCGCGCGCGCGATCGCGACCCGGCATCGACGGCGTCAGCGGTCCGATCGCACGCTGGACGCGCACATCGACACCGAGTTCGCGTGCCGCCCGTTCGATGTCGTCGGCGAGGCTCGCGGCATCCCTCGGCTCGTCGCTGCCCTCTCCGGAGTCCTGCTCGGTGTTGGCCAGCCGGGTGAGCGCCTCGCGTGCCATCGCGACGGCGAGCGTGCGCTCGCGCGGAGTGTGCGCGCGCTCGGCGGCGATCAGGGCCGCCAGGACGCTGTCGTGCATGAGCGCGGCCACGGCGATCCGCTCCTGCTCCGCGGCGTCGGCCGCCGCGGCCGCCGCGTACGACTCGACCGCGCGGGCGCGCGTCTCGTCGACGTTCGCCGCGACCGAGCGGAACACCCAGCCGAGCGTGACGAGCAGTCCGCCGAGGATCAGCGCGAACGACACGTCGAGTGCGACCGAATACCAGTAGTCGTTCGAGAAGTCGCCCTGGATCAGCCGCACGACCCCGAACAGGATCGGGACGAACGACCGTCCACACCACCTGCAGCGGCAGCGCGAAGGCCAGCACGCCGGCGACGGTCGCGACGTTGACGAGGTACCAGATCCACGGCTGACTCGTCGGGTCCGCTTCGCCGTTCGCGGTCGCGACCGGCCAGAGCATCAGCGCGAGCGGATAGATGACGGCGAAGATCCCGGCGAACACGCGCACGCCGCGACCGAGCGCGCACGCGACGATCATCGCCGCGAGCGGCACGAACGTCATGAGCATCAGGGGGACGTGCCACTCCGCGCTCTCCTGGGCGGGACGCAGCGCCGTCGAGGAACGCCTGGGTGCCGAGGACGAGGCTGCCGAGGCCCACGACGAGCTCGATGATGCGCTCGATGCGCAGTCTCGTGAAGGAGCCGAGGCCCGCGGTGGTCTCCCTGGTCTGCGGAATGTGTCCCCAGGCGCTGTCGAGGATCTCGCGCGTGCTCTCAGGCTCCGCCACCACCGGCCCCTTCGCGGTCGCTCGGCTCGGCGAGGATGCCGTCCTCCATCGCCCGGCGGAGCAGATCGACCTTCGTCGGCGCCGGGCGCCCGACCTCGACGTACTTGACGCGCACGCGGGTGATGTTCTCCTTCGCGGTGGAGTACGCGACGCCCAGGCGATCGGCCACGACCTTCAGCGGGAGCCCGGCCGCGTACAGCTTGAGCACGTCGCGCTCGCGCGCCGACAGCTGCGCATCGGCGAAGGCGCGGTCGCCCTCGACGGCGCTGGCCCACTCGACGTTGTTGAGCGGTTCGCCGTGGGCGACCGTGCTGATCGCCGCGATCACGTCGTCGATCGGCGACGCCTTGCTGACCACGCCGGCGGCACCGGCGGCGAGCGCCTCGCGCACCGCCGCCGGTCGGTCGGCGACGCTGTGGATGATGACGCTCGAGCCGTCGACCACGAGCCGGCGGACGTTCTCGGTCACGGTCGTGCCGTCGCCGAGGGTCAGGTCGAGCACGACGACATCCGCGGGGGCCGATCCGCTGAACGCGCGCCAGTCGAGGTATCCGGCGACATTGCTGCCGGAGAAGACCACGACCTTGTCGGCGCGCGCGCACGCGGCCTCGAGCCCGAGGCGCACGGACTCGTGGTCGTCGATGAGTGCCACGCGGGTCATGTCGCCAGCCTAGCCACGCGGCGCGGCCGCGCCAGTGACGCGCGCGAACGTCGCGACGGCCTCGACGTGGTGCGAGTGCGGGAAGAGGTCGTAGGCGGCCACGGCGCGCAGGTCGTAGCCCTCGTCGCGGAACGTCGCGACGTCGCGCGCCAGGGCGACCGGGTCGCACGCGACGTAGACGACCGCCGCCGGGCCGAGCGCGGCGACCGCCTCGACGACGCCGCGACCGGCACCCGAGCGCGGCGGGTCCAGGACCGTCACCCCGCGCGCGAGGCGGTCCCGCTCTCGGCCGGTGGCCTCGGCGGCCAGCCGCGAGACGAACCGGTCGACCCGGGCGGTCTCGGCGCGGGCTCCGACCCACTCCGCCAGGTTCTCGCCGGCGTGCTCGGTCGCGCGGGAGTCGGACTCGACCGAGGTCACCCGGGTGCCGCCGAGCTCGGCGAGCGCGGCCGCGAACAGCCCGACGCCGCCGTACAGGTCGAGGTGCCACGCATCGGCATCGAGCCCCTGGCCGTGCGCGTCCAGGTCGCCGAGCGCGGCCCGCACCGCGCGATCGAGCGTCGCCGCGGCCAGGCGGTGCACCTGCCAGAAGCCTCCGGCATCCACCCGGAACTCCCGGCCGCCCACCCGCTCGGTGATCGACCTCGCGCGCTTCGCGCGGACCGGTCTTCGCGGCGTCGGCGCGCGGGATCACCCGCACCCGGCCGTCGGCGGGCTGGACGAGGTCGATGCGGCCCGGCCTGCCCTGCGTGAGCTGCAGCGCAGCGCGCTCGACGGCGGAGGTCGCGAGCGGGTGGTCCTCGACCGGGATCACCGTGTGGCTGCGCGCCGCGAACGGACCGACGCGGCCGTCGGCATCCACGTGCAGGCTGACGCGCGTGCGCCAGCCGGTGCCGTCCGCGCTCTCGACCTCCGCCCCGTCGCCGGCGGGGTGGATCCGGATGCCGGGGGCCTCGACGCCGCCGAAGCGCTTGAGCGCGTCGGTCAGGACGTCGAGCTTCAGCGCGCGCTGGTGCGCGAGTTCGATGTGACCGAAGTCGGCGCCACCGGGTCGCAGCTGCGGCGGCACGGTCACGTCGGCCTGCCGCCAGATGTGCGGGCGGCGGTGCGGCGACGCGTCGAGCACCTCGAGCACCTCGCCGCGCCAGAAGGACTTCTTCCCGACGTCGGTGAGGCGGATGCGCACGCGCTCCCCGGGGATCGCGTCGGGCACGAACACGACGCGCCCGCCCCGGCCCGACTCGTCGGCCGGGTCGCCCACGCGCCCGACGAACACACCGCCGTGGGCGACGCTGGTCACATCGAGGTCGAGTTCGTCTCCGGCATCCACCCACCGAGCATTCCACAGCCCGGCCGCACGCGGCTACCGTGAACGCATGCACGTCTGCCTCGCCTCGACCTCCCCCGCCCGGCTCATGCTGCTGCGTCAGGCGGGAATCGAGCCGCGCACCCTGGCGCCCGACGTCGACGAGGACGCCGTGATCGCCGAGGTCGAGGCGGCCGAAGGCCAGACGCCTCGAGGCCGACGAGCACGTGCTGCTGCTCGCCCGGCGCAAGGCGGCCGACGTCGCGGCCCGCGTGGCCGCGGATGACCCGGCGTTCGACGGCATCGTGATCGGCGGCGACTCGATGTTCGAGATCGACGGCGAGATCCTCGGCAAGCCGCTCACCGCCGACGTCGCGATCCGTCGGTGGCGGGCGATGCGGGGCCGGACCGGCGTGCTGCACTCCGGGCACAGCGTGATCCGGGTGCGCCCCGGGGCGGCCACGGCGGCGGCGGACGCCGTGGCGGCGGCATCCGTCTCCTTCGCCGCAGACATGACGGATGCCGAGATCGACGCGTACGTCGCGTCGGGCGAACCGCTGCACGTCGCCGGCGCCTTCACGATCGACAGCCTCGGCGGTCCGTTCATCGAGCGCGTCGACGGCGACCCCTCCACCGTCGTGGGCATGTCGCTGTCGACCGTGCGCCGGCTGGCGCTGGAGCTCGGCGTCTCGTGGCCGGATCTGTGGAACCGCAAGTAATCACAGGGAACCGCACACAACCGGTCGGCACCGCTCGTAGACTCCCCCACACGTTTCGGGAGCTTTCTTGTGCGAAGGACTCAAAAGCGGTCTGGAGCGCGTGGGTAGGCTGGCATCCATGCCTCAGATCGCCAAGGTTCTCGTCGCCAACCGCGGCGAGATCGCCGTCCGCGTCATCCGCGCCGCGCGAGACGCCGGCAAGTCGTCGGTCGCCGTCTACGCCGACCAGGACCGCGACGCGCTGCACGCCCGCCTCGCGGACGAGTCGTACGCCCTCGACGGCGCGACCAGCGCCGAGACGTACCTGTCGATCGAGAAGATCCTCTCCGTCGCCCGCCGCTCGGGCGCGGACGCCGTGCACCCCGGGTACGGCTTCCTCGCCGAGAACGCCGATTTCGCGCGCGCCGTGATGGATGCCGGCCTCATCTGGATCGGCCCGTCTCCCGAGGCGATCGAGGCGCTCGGCGACAAGGTCACCGCCCGCCACGTCGCCGAGAAGGTCGGCGCGCCGCTGGCCCCCGGCACTCCCGGGCCGGTCGCGGACGCGTCCGAGGTCGTCGCGTTCGCCGACGAGTACGGCCTGCCGATCGCGATCAAGGCCGCGTACGGCGGCGGCGGCCGCGGCCTGAAGGTCGCCCGCGAGTACGACGAGATCACCGAGATGTTCGAGTCCGCGACGCGCGAGGCGATCAGCGCGTTCGGCCGCGGCGAGTGCTTCGTCGAGAAGTACCTCGACAAGCCCCGCCACGTCGAGACGCAGTGCCTGGCGGATGCCGCGGGCAACGTCGTCGTGATCTCGACCCGCGACTGCTCGCTGCAGCGCCGCCACCAGAAGCTCGTCGAGGAGGCGCCCGCGCCGTTCCTCAGCGACGAGCAGAACCGCACGCTCTACGAGGCGTCCAAGGCGATCCTGCGCGAGGTCGGCTACGTCGGCGCGGGCACGTGCGAGTTCCTGATCGGCGCCGACGGAACGATCTCGTTCCTCGAGGTCAACACCCGCCTGCAGGTCGAGCACCCCGTCTCGGAGGAGATCACCGGCATCGACCTCGTGCGCGAGCAGTTCCGCCTCGCCGAGGGCGGCACGCTCGACTACGACGACCCGGTGCCGACCGGCCACTCGATCGAGTTCCGCGTCAACGGCGAGGACCCGGGCCGCGGCTTCCTCCCCCAGCCCGGGCCGATCCACGTGTTCAAGACGTTCGGGGGTCCCGGCATCCGCCTCGATTCCGGCGTGACCGCCGGCGACTCGGTCAGCGGCGCGTTCGACTCGCTGCTCGGCAAGATCATCGTCACCGGCCGCGACCGCGCCGAGGCGCTCGAGCGCGCGCGCCGGGCCCTCGACGAGTTCGAGGTCGCCGGCCTGCCGACCGTGCTGCCCGTTCCACCGCAAGGTCGTGCGCGACCCGGCCTTCACCGCCGAGGACGGCGTGTTCGGCGTGTTCACGCGGTGGATCGAGACCGAGTTCGTCAACGACATCCCGCCGTGGGACGGCGAGCTCGAGGCCCCGAAGCCCGCCGAGGCGCGCCACACCGTGGTCGTCGAGGTGGCCGGCAAGCGGCTCGAGGTGAGCCTGCCCGATCGGATCGTCGCCGCCCCCGGTGCGGTCGGACGCCCCGCGGCCGTGCCGCCGTCACGGCGTTCGCACGCGCCGACGGTCGTCGCCGGCGCCTCCGGCGACGCCGTCAAGTCCCCGATGCAGGCGACGATCGTCAAGGTCGCCGTCGAGGACGGGCAGCAGGTCGTCAAGGGCGATCTGGTCGTCGTGCTCGAGGCGATGAAGATGGAGCAGCCGATCCAGGCGCACAAGGACGGCGTGATCGGCGCGATCAACGCGACCGCCGGCAGCACGGTCTCGGCCGGTCACCAGCTCCTGACGATCAGCTAGCGCCGCCGCTGCAGACGGCGACCTCGTTCGTCCGTCACCTGTGCACTCGCGCACCGCGTTTTCGCGTACGCAGGTGACGGATGAACGCGGCCGCGGATGACTCAGCCGTCTTCGTTGGCGCGGTCGACGATGTGCATCGCGCGGGCGGCGTCGGTGATGCTGCCGGTCAGCGACGGGTACACCGCGAAGACCCGCGAGAGCTGGTCGACCGTGAGGCGACGCTCGACCGCGATCGCGATCGGGTAGATGAGCTCCGAGGCGCGCGGGCCGACGATGACGCCGCCGATCACGGTGCCGCTGCCCTGGCGGGCCAGCAGCTTGACGAAGCCGTCCTTGGTGCCCATCATCTTCGCGCGGGGGTTGGCCGCGAGCGGAAGCTTGTGCACGACGCCGTCGATGAGCCCGTCGACGATGTCCTGCTCCTGCCAGCCGATCGTCGCGATCTCGGGCGCGGTGAAGATGTTCGAGGTGACCCGGCGGTGCTCGAGCGGGATCACGACGTCGCCGAGCGCGTGGAAGACGGCCATGCGCCCCTGCATCGAGGCGACCGAGGCGAGCGGCACGAAGGTCGTGCAGTCGCCGGCCGCGTAGATGTTCGGCACCGACGTGCGCGCGACGCGGTTGACCTGGATGTGGCCCGACTCGGTCATCTGCACGCCGGCCTCCTCGAGGCCGATGCCCGCGGTGTTCGGGATCGAGCCGACCGCCATCAGGCAGTGGCTGCCCTCGACGGTGCGTCCGTCCGAGAGCGTGACGAGCACGCCGTCGCCCTGTCGCTCGACCTTGTCGGCGCGCGACTTCGACAGCACGGTCATGCCGCCGCGCTTGAAGACCTTCTCGAGGACGGATGCCGCATCCTTGTCCTCGCCGGGAAGGACCTGCTCGCGGCTGGAGACGAGCGTCACCTTGGCGCCGAGGTTCATGTAGGCCGAGGCGAACTCGGCGCCGGTCACGCCCGAGCCCACGACGATCAGGTGCTCGGGGAGCGATGTCATGTCGTACAGCTGCGTCCAGGTGAGGATGCGCTGGCCGTCGGGCTTGGCGCTGGGCAGCTCGCGCGGCGACGCGCCGACCGACACCAGCGAGCGTGTCGGCTTCGATGCGGTCGAAGTCGGTGCCGCCGGGGCCGGTCGAGACGACGACCGCGTTGTCGCTGTCGAGCCGTCCGTAGCCCGAGATGATGCGCACGCCCGCCTCGACCAGCGACGCGCGCATGTCGTCGGACTGCTGACGGGCCAGCGACAGGAGCCGCTTGTTGACGGCGCCGAGGTTGATCGCGATCTCGGGCTTGAGCGGCTTGCCCTCCGCCCCGCGGGCGAACAGCTGCACGCCGAGCTCGCCCGCGCCCTTGATCGCGACGGCGGCGTCCGCCGTCGCGATGAGGGTCTTGGACGGGACCACGTCGGTGATCACGGCCGACCCGCCGATGCCGGCGCGCTCGACGACGGTCACCTCGGCGCCGAGCTGTGCTGCGGCGATCGCGGCTTCGTAGCCGCCGGGTCCGCCACCGATGATCGCGACGCTCTGGGTGCGCTCGAAGCTCAAAGACATGCACCCATCTTCGCGCACGCGCCCCCGGACGCCGCATCCGCCCTCGGTATGGCTCCTGAGGCCGTGCGTTCCTAGAGTGGGTGCATGTCAGAGACACTCGCCAACCCACTCGACGACCCCGCGGCCGACCCGTTCGAGATCGCAGCCGAAGCCGCGGACGACATCGCCCGCCTGACCGGCGTGCCGCGCCACGACATCGCGCTCACGCTCGGCAGCGGCTGGGGCGGCGCCGCCGAGCTGATCGGCGAGACGGTCGCCACGATCCCGGCGACCGAGGTCACGGGATTCAGCAAGCCGGCGCTCGAGGGCCACGTCGGCACGCTCCGCAGCGTCGTCACGCCCCGCGGCAAGCACGTGCTGATCATCGGCGCACGCACGCACTACTACGAGAGCCGCAGCCCGCGCCGCGTCGTGCACAGCGTGCGGACGGCCGCCGCGGCCGGCGCGCGCACGATGGTGCTCACCAACGGCGCCGGCGGCATCAAGCACTCGTGGAAGCCCGGCACGCCGGTGCTCATCAGCGACCACATCAACCTGACCGCGGCGACCCCGCTCGAGGGCGCCACCTTCATCGACCTGACCGACCTCTACTCGATGCGCCTGCGCGACCTCGCGCGAATGATCGATCCGTCCCTCGACGAGGGCGTGTACTGCCAGTTCACCGGGCCTCAGTACGAGACCCCCGCGGAGGTGCAGTGGGCCAAGGCGATCGGCGGTCACATCGTGGGCATGTCCACCGCGCTCGAGGCGATCGCCGCGCGGCAGGCCGGCATGGAGATCCTCGGCTTCTCGCTCATCACGAACATGGCCGCCGGCATCCAGACCACGCCCTTGAGCCACGAAGAGGTGATGGAGGCCGGCCGCGCCGCCGGGCCCGTCATCTCGTCGCTGCTGGCTCGCGTGATCGGCGCGATGTGAACCCCGGACCGGACGACGGCGTCCTGGTCACCGCTCGCGCCTGGCTCGCGCAGGATCCCGACGCGCAGACCCGCGCCGAACTGGGCGAGCTGATCGATCGCGCCGAAGAGGGCGACGAGGCCGCCGCCGCCGATCTCGCCGATCGGTTCGCCGGCCGCCTCGCGTTCGGCACGGCGGGTCTGCGCGGCGAACTCGGCGCGGGCAGCAACCGGATGAACCGGGTGCTCGTCGCGCAGGCCGCGGCCGGGCCTCGCCGCCTTCGTCCTCGAAAGGGCGGGCACCGACCGCACTCCGACCGTCGTGATCGGGTACGACGGACGCCGCAACTCCGACGTGTTCGCCCGGGACTCCGCCGAGCTGTTCGCCGGCGCCGGGCTCCGCGCGATCCTCCTGCCGCGGCTGCTGCCGACGCCGGTGCTCGCCTTCGCGGTGCGCGAACTGGGGGCGGATGCCGGGGTCATGGTGACCGCGAGCCACAACCCCCCGAACGACAACGGCTACAAGGTCTACCTCGGCGGCGACGACGACGGCGCGCAGATCGTCTCTCCGGCCGACGCCGAGATCGCCGCGCACATCCAGCGGATCGCGGATGCCGGCGACGTCGGCGCCCTGCCGCGTTCGCTGGGCTACGAGACGGCGCCCGAGTCGCTCGTGGAGGCCTACGTCGCCGCGACCGCCGCCGTCGCGCCCGCGCCCGAGGGCGCCCACGGCCTCACCTGGGTCTACACCGCGATGCACGGCGTGGGATGGGAGACGCTCTCGCGCATCCTCGAGGTCGCCGGCTACCCCGCACCCGTCGCCGTCGACGCGCAGCTCGAGCCGGACGGCAGCGTTCCCGACGGTGGCCTTCCCGAATCCCGAGGAGCCGGGCGCGATGGACCTCGCGTTCGAGACGGCGCGCAGCGTCAACGCCGACCTCGTGATCGCGAACGACCCCGACGCCGACCGGCTCGCCGTCGCCGTGCCCGACCCGCACGCGCCCGGCGGCTGGCGGCGGCTCACCGGCAACCAGATCGGGCTCCTGCTCGGCTGGCGCGCCGCGCGCCTCGCGCGCGAAGCGGATGCCGCACCCGGCGCATCGCTGGCGTGCTCGCTCGTCTCCTCCCCCGGCCTGAAGGCGGTCGCCGACCACTACGGCCTCGACTTCCACACGACCCTCACCGGCTTCAAGTGGATCTCGCGCGCACCCGGGCCTGGTCTTCGGGTTCGAGGAGGCCCTCGGCTACCTCGTCAACCCCGAGACGGTGCGCGACAAGGACGGCATCTCGGCCGCGATCGCGATGCTCGGCATGGTCACCGAGGCCCGCGGGCGCGGCGAGAGCCTCGCGCGCGTGCTCGCCGAGTTCGATGCGACGTTCGGATTCTTCGCGAGCGATCAGATCTCGATCCGCGTCGACGACCTCTCGCGCATCGAGCGGATCATGACGGCGCTGCGGGAGCGGCATCCGGAATCGATCGGGGGTCTCGGCGTCGAGCGGATCGAGGATCTGCTCGAGGGCGTGGACGATCTGCCGCCGGGCGACGTGCTGCGGCTGTGGATGACCGACGGATCGCGCGTGATCGTGCGCCCGAGCGGCACCGAGCCGAAGCTCAAGGTCTACCTCGACGTGCGCGGGGACTCCGCCGACGACGCGAAGGCGCGGATCACCGCGCTGAGCGACGGCGCCCGCGCACTGCTGGACGAGGTCGGGTGACACACGCGTGACCGACAGCGGGCCGCGAAGACGAGACGGATGCCGCGGCATCCGTCTCCGATCCGCCTGCCGTCGACGAGGCGCCCGACCCGCCCCACTGGCTGCGGAAGGTCATCCTCTTCCTGAGCGGGCAGACGATCAGCCTGCTCGGCTCGATGCTCGTGCAGTACGCGGTGTTCTGGTACCTCACGATCACGTACCAGTCGGGTGTGATCATGATGCTCGCCGCGCTGTTCGGCTTCCTCCCGCAGGCGGTGATCTCGATCTTCGGCGGGGTCTGGGCCGACCGCCACAACCGCAAGTACCTGATCATCGCCGCCGACGCGTCGATCGCGGCATCCACCCTCGCGCTCGCGCTGATCATGATGACGGGCTACGACGCGGTGTGGCTGATCTTCCTGACGATGGCGATCCGCTCGGCCGGAGCCGGCATCCAGATGCCGGCCGTGTCGGCCCTGATCCCGCAGATCACGCCGACCCGCAACCTCATGCGGGTCAACGGCATCAACGGCTCCATCCAGTCGGCGATGGCGCTGCTCGCCCCCGCCGCGGCCGGCGCGATCTACGCGTGGTCGTCGGCGGCGAACGACGGCTCGGCGGCCTCTCTCGTGCCGATCTTCTTCATCGACGTCGTCACGGCGGTCATCGGGATCGGCCTGCTCGCCCTCATCCCCGTCACGCGCCGTGCGCCGGGCCGCCGACGCGCAGACCGGCTACTTCGCCGACCTCGTCGACGGCGTGCGCTACGTCGCCCACCACGCGTTCGTGCGCTGGCTGCTCGTGCTGTTCGCGATCATCTTCGTGCTCATCGTGGCGCCCTCCAACCTCACTCCGCTCATGCTCGTGCGCACGTTCGACGCGGGAGAGCAGCAGAACGTCGTGAACCTCGCGGTGCTGGAGATCTCGTTCAGCATCGGCATGGTGCTGGGCGGGATCGTGGTGGCGTCCTTCTTCGCCAAGCGCAGCCGGATCGGCATGATCATCACGTCGTCGCTCGTCTTCGGCGTCCTCTCGATCGGCCTCGGCCTCTCGCCGAGCATCTGGCTGTTCTTCGGCTTCATGTTCCTGCTGGGCCTGTCGGTCCCGTTCTTCTCGACCCCGTCGATGACGCTGCTCCAGGAGACGGTCGAGCCCGAGCGCCAGGGGCGCGTGTTCGGCTTCCTCGGGATCGTCATGGCGCTGGCGATGCCGATCGGCATGGTCGTGTTCGGCCCCCTGGCCGATGTCGTGCCGATCGAGTGGCTGCTCGTCGGCGCGGGCGTGCTCGACGTTCGTCGTCGTGGGCGGCGCGGTGTGGCTGCCGGCGGGGCGCCGCGCGGTCACCGCCGCCCGCGAGGCCTCGCACGTCTCCGACCCGGCGGCGGCGGCGGCAGCCGCCGAGGCGGCCATGCACGCCGAGAAGGGCTCGTAGGCTCGAGCCATGCTGCTGCGCGACCCGATCACCCTGCAGAACGCGTTCGTGCGCCTCGAGCCGCTCTCGCTCGATCACGCCGACGACCTCGCCGCGGCCACGGTCGGGCTCGAGCACGCCTGGTACACCTCGGTGCCCTCGCCCGACGGCGTCGTCGCCGAGATCGAGCAGCGGCTCGCCTGGCACGACGAGGGCTCGATGAACCCCTGGGCCGTGCGCCGGCTCGACACGGGCAGGGCGATCGGCATGACGACGTTCTGCAACATCGACCAGCCCAACCGGCACGTCGAGATCGGGCACACCTGGATCGGCGTCGAGGCGCAGCGCACGGCCGTGAACACCGCGTCGAAGCTGCTGCTGCTCGGGCACGCGTTCGAGCGCTGCGACGCGATCGCGGTGGAGTTCCGCACGCACTGGCACAACCTGCAGTCGCGCGCCGCGATCGCCCGGCTCGGGGCGAAGCAGGACGGCGTGCTGCGCAACCACCGGATCGGCCCGGACGGGCACGCTCCGCGACACCGTGGTCTTCTCGATCCTCCCGCACGAGTGGTCGGCGTCCGGCTCGGCCTGGAGTCCCGGCTCGCGCGCTGACCGAGCCGGATGCCGCGGCTCAGCCGTCGATGACGGCGACGAGCTCGTCGAGGAAGCCGGTGAAGTCCGTCGCCGCGGCGGACGATGCGGTGCACGCTGTCGCGCTCGGAGAAGACCTCGACGAACTGCTCGAACACGGTCTGGAACGCCTCGCGGTCGGTCTCGGAGAACGCGACGACCGCCACGACCTGCACGCGCCCCTCGCCCCACGGGATCGACGGGTCGGCGATGCCGACCGCGATCGCGGTGCGGGTCGCGGTCATGCCCGAGCGCGTGCGGCACGGCGAGCGCGTCGGTGAAGGCCGTGGACGAGAGCCGCTCGCGCTCGATCGTGCGCTCGACGTAGTCCTGGTCGATCACGCCCTCGGCGACCAGCAGCGACCCGAGGTGGCGGATGACGCCCTCCTCGCCGCCGTCGGCGTCCAGCCCCCGCACGAACGCGGAGCGCACGAAGTAGCGCTCGAGCTCTTTGCGCAGCCGGGCGAGGCGGCGGGAGCGGCGGATGCGCGCGGCCGCGGTCTGCACGCGCTCGACGTCGGCGTCGGTGAGGAACGGCTGGATGCGCACGAACCGGTCGCCGGCGACGGCCGGATCGATCGTGGTCAGCACGAGGTCGGTGTCGATCGAGGCCCAGTCGGGGTCGACGCGCGTCTCGACGCCGACGACCTCGATCGCCTGGCCGAGGGAGCGGTCGACCGACGAGCGCAGCAGCTCGTGCAGCTCGTAGTAGCCGGGGCAGACGATCGTCGCGGTCAGCAGCTGGTCGGCGCGGCGGCTGCGCTCGAGCCGCCCGCCGACGTGCATCGCGATGTAGGCGATCTCGTCGTCCAGCAGCGGGATGCCGAGGCGCTGCTGCAGGCCGCTCGCGATGAAGACCGCCACCTCGAAGATCATCGGGTACGTCGACTTGAGCGACTTCGTGAGCGGATTGCGCGACCACGCCTGCTCGCGCGCGCGGTGCCGCAGGTTCTGCACGTGCAGGGCGAGGCGCAGGATGAAGTCCTCGTGGGCGATGTCGACGAGGAACTCCGCGGCCGCGGTCTCGACGACCTCGCGCACGGCCGCCTCGACCTCGGGCTCGAGGCGCGACCGCGCGTGGTCGGACGGCGCGGAGGCTCCCGGCGCGACGACGCGGGTCAGCACGAGGGTCGACAGGTGCTGCAGGTCGCCCGCGCCGAGGGTCACGCCGAGGTGGCGCTCGCACGAGCCGCTCGAGGATCGCGGCGACCTCCTGCTGCGCGGGGCGCACCTCGCCCGCCGTGCCCTCCAGGCCGCGGTCGCTCGCGACCCGGTCGGCGGCGATCGCGATGTGCATCACGACGTCCGAGATGCCGAACTCGTTCACGAAGTAGCCGAGGGCGCCGAGCTCGGCGACGAGCTCGGTCTTGAACGGACCGAACGCGTGCGCGCCGACCGAGCCCTCGCCGAGCGTGCGGCGCAGCGCCTCGAGGTCGAAGGATCCGGCATCCATCTCGTCGTGGGCGAGCTTGCTGAGCAGGCGCCGCTGCGCCATCTCGGTGCCGCGCAGGCGCGCGCGCGACGCGGAGCGCTCGAGCGTCAGCTCGGTGCCGCCGAGCAGGCCGCGCACGCGCGCGAGGTCGGCGTCGAGCGTCGCGGGGCTGACGTGCAGGGCGTCGGCGGTCTCGAACACGTCGATGCCGTCGTCGGCATCCAGCAGGGCGCGCACGAGCGTGTGCAGGCGGTCGCGCGGGGTGCCGGCATCCGCCCCCGCCGTCGTCCGCAGCGCGGCCGCGGCGTCCGGCGCCGGCGCGGTAGCCCTGCGGGCCCGGACTCGACCGCGACGCCGTCCGGCACGCGCGCGTTGATCGCCGTGACGTACGAGCGGATGCTGCGCGGGGTCACCCCGAGACCGTCGGCGAGCGTCGCCGCCGTCGACCCATTCGCCGTCGCGCACGAGCAGGCCGAGGAGGCGGTCCTGTCTCGCTCTGGTCACGGTGTCCTCTTGCGCGTCGGTGCGGGCGTACTCCGCCAGTCAATCACGCACCGGCGAGCCGCGGCGGACCGGGACCGCGCGCGCGGTACCGTGATCTCGTCACAGAGACGTGGCACACCTCGCAGAAGGAGAAGACAATGGCCGGAGAACGCCCCGTAGGGGTCACCATCGTCGCGGTGATCGCCTGGATCATCGGCGCGATACAGATCGTCGGCGCGATCCTCGCGCTGATCGCCGGAGCCGGGTTCGACGCATGGGTCGTGCTGATCATCGGCATCCTCACGATCGCCGTCAGCCTCGGACTGTTCCGCGGCAACAACACCGCGCGCATCATCATGGCGGTCGTGTTCACCCTCAACCTGATCGTGGCGGTGTGGGCCATCGTCATCGGAGTCGACTTCTGGGATCAGGTCATCGCCGGCGTGCTGGCCATCGTCGGTCTCGTGTTCCTGTTCTCGAAGAAGGCGAGCGCCTTCTTCTCAGTGACCGCTGTCGACACGGTTCACCGAGGCCCCGACCCCTCTCCGGGGGTCGGGGCCTCGTGCTTTCCGCCCCTCCGGAAACATGCACTGGTTGTCCGCTCTCAGCGTTTTCACAAGAATGGCCACAGGAAGGCGGGTCGATGAGGATCCTGGTGGTCTGCGGTGCGGGTGCGTCGAGCACGTTCGTCGCTCAGCGCGTGCGCCATGCCGCGCACGATCAGGGTCTCGCCTACACCGCCTTCGCCGGCACCGAGCTGTCGCTGCCGATCGACCTCGACGCCGCCGACGTCGTGCTGGTGGGGCCGCATCTGGCTCACGCGCTGGAGCGCATCGAGCGGGATGCCGCCCGGCGCGGCACGACGGTGGTGCTGCTGCCGACCGACATCTTCACGGATCTGGACGGCACGCCGGACGCTCGCGCTCGTGCACGAGGCCGTCGCGGTGCCGGCCGAGACCGTCCCGGCGCACGGCGCCACCGCCCACGACGTTCGACAGGAAGAGGACTGAACATGCCCCCCATCACCCGAACCGTCCGCATCGGATCGGCCCACGGCCTGCACGCGCGGCCCGCGAAGCTGTTCGCCCAGGCGGCGAAGGACTCCGGCATCCCGGTCACGATCGCCAAGGATGCCGGCAGCGCCGGTGAACGCGGCGAGCATCCTCGGCGTGATCGCGCTCGGCATCGAGCAGGGCGACTACGTGACGCTCACCGCCGACGGCGAGGGCGCCGAGACGACCCTCGACCTGCTCAGCGAACTGCTCTCGACCGACCACGACGCCGATAGGCGATGACCGACCTGACGGAGGAAGATCATGACCGAACTTCGCGGTGTGGGAATCGGCCTGGGCGTGGCCCAGGGACCGGTGGCCCGCATGGCCGAGCCGCTGCCCGGCCCCCGGCGACACTCCGAGCGAGCTGCAGCGCCGACGACGAGACGGCGCGCGTGCGCGAAGCCGTCGCCGCCGTCGCCCGCGAGCTCGAGCAGCGCGGCGCGCAGGCCGGCGGCGCGGCGCAGGACGTGCTCGAGGCGCAGGCCATGATGGCCGAGGACCCGAGCCTGGAGTCGGAGATCGACGCGCGCATCGGCGCCGGCAAGACCGCCGAGTTCGCCGTGCACGACGCGTTCGCGACGTTCCGCGACACGCTGACGGCGATGGGCGGCTACCTCGGCGAGCGCGCCGCCGACCTCGACGACGTCGCCCAGCGCGTCATCGCGCGGCTGCGCGGGCGTTCCCGCTCCCGGCGTGCCCGACCCCGGGCATCCGTTCGTGCTCGTCGCGAAGGACCTCGCCCCCGCCGACACCGCGCTGCTCGACCTCGACAAGGTGCTGGCGCTCATCACGACCGAGGGCGGACCGACCTCGCACACGGCGATCCTCGCCCGCGAGAAGTCGATCGTCGCCGTCGTCGGCGCGGTCGTCGGCGAAGGATCTCGTCGACGGCGAGATGGTGATCGTGGATGCCGCAGCCGGCGTCGTGACGACCCAGCCCACCGCCGAGGAGCTCGAGCGCGCGCAGCAACCGCGCGGCCGACCGCGCGTCGGCGGCATCCGCCCCGATCACGCCCGGGCGCCCTGGCCGACGGCACGCCGGTGCCCCTGCTGGCGAACCTCGGCAAGCCCGAGCGGCGCCGCCGAGGCCGTCGCCCTCGGCGCGGAGGGCGTCGGACTGTTCCGCACCGAGTTCCTGTTCCTCGAGCGCCAACCAGGCGCCGACCGTCGAGCAGCAGCGGGAGTCGTACACCGAGCTGCTCGCGGCGTTCCCCGGCAAGAAGGTCGTGGTCCGCGTGCTGGACGCCGGCGCCGACAAGCCGCTCGCGTTCCTCAACGACGCGCACGAGGAGAACCCGGCGCTCGGGCCTGCGCGGCATCCGCGCGCTGCGCGCGAGCGAGGACATCCTGCGCGAGCAGCTGACGGCGCTGGCCGAGGCGGATGCCGCGACCGACGCCGACCTGTGGGTCATGGCGCCGATGGTGGCCACGGTCGAGGAGACGGAGTACTTCGTCGCGATCGCGCGGGACTACGGCATCAAGACCGCCGGCGTCATGGTCGAGGTGCCGTCATCGGCGCTGCTGGCCGACCGCATCCTCGCCGACGCGGACTTCGCCTCGATCGGCACGAACGACCTCACGCAGTACACGCTCGCCGCCGACCGGCTGCTCGGCTCGGTGGCGGCGTTCCAGGACCCGTGGCACCCCGCGGTGCTGCGCCTGATCCGCGAGGTCGGCGATGCCGGCCGCACCCACGGCAAGCCCGTCGGCATCTGCGGCGAGGCGGCCGCCGACCCGCTGCTCGCGGTCGTGCTCGTCGGGCCTCGGCGCCACGAGCCTCTCGATGGCCCCCACCGCGCTCGCCGACGTGCGGGCATCGCTGCTCCAACACTCCCTCGACGATGCCCGAGTCATCGCCGAGGCAGCCCTGGCCGCGAACGACGCGACCTCCGCAAGAGAGGCCGCGCGCGCGGCCGCCACCACCCCAGAGGCCGCACGCGCGGTCGCGACACCCTGAACAAGACAGAAGGAGACACAGCCATGACAACGGCGTCAGCGCCCACCAGCGGGCACCAGCAAGGCACGGGTCGGAGTCCAGCGCTTCGGCACGTTCCTGTCCGGCATGATCATGCCGAACATCCCCGCGCTCATCGCGTGGGGCATCTTCACGGCCTTCTTCATCGGGGTCGGGTGGACGCCCAACGCCGACCTGGCGACGATCGTCGGCCCGTTCATCCACTACCTGCTGCCGCTCCTCATCGCCTACACCGGCGGCAGCATCGTCTACGGCATCCGCGGCGGCGTCGTCGCCTCGATCGCCACGATGGGTGCGATCGCGGGATCGGACCTGCTGATCGCGCAGGTCAACGCGACGCTGCCCGAGGACGACCAGCTCGGTCAGGTGCACATGTTCATCGGCGCGATGATCATGGCCCCGCTCGCCGCGTACACGATGAAGTGGCTCGACAGCCTGTGGGAGGGCAAGATCAAGGCGGGCTTCGAGATGCTCGTCAACATGTTCTCCGCCGGCATCTGGGGCTTCGTCATGGCCATCGTCGGCTTCTACCCGATCGCCTGGCTCGTCAACGGCGTCATGCTGGGCCTCAGCAACGCGGTGGACTGGCTCGTGGCGAACAACCTGCTGCCGCTCACGAGCATCATCATCGAGCCGGCGAAGGTGCTCTTCCTGAACAACGCCATCAACCACGGCGTGCTGACGCCGCTCGGCATCCAGCAGTCGGCGGAGGACGGGATCCTCGATCCTGTTCCTCCTCGAGGCCAACCCCGGCCCCGGCGTCGGCCTGCTGCTCGCGTTCACGTTCTTCGGCCTCGGCGCCGCACGCGCGTCCGCTCCGGGTGCGGCGGTCATCCAGTTCTTCGGCGGCATCCACGAGGTGTACTTCCCGTACGCGCTGATGAAGCCGATGCTGATCCTCGCGCTCATCGGCGGTGGCATGACCGGCGTCACGACGAACATGCTCCTCGGCGGCGCCCTGCGCGCTCCGGCGGCACCCGGCAGCATCATCGCCGTGCTCGCGCAGACGGCCAGCGGTGCCTACTTCGCGGTGATCCTGTCGGTCATCCTCGTCGGCGGCGGTCACGTTCGTCATCGCGGCGGTCATCCTGCGGGCCTCGCGCAAGCGCGACCTCGAGGCGATGGCGGCGACCGACGACGCCTTCGGCGCGGCGATCACCCAGACCGAGGCGGCGAAGGGCAAGTCCTCCGACGCGCTCGGCGGCCTCCGCGGCGGTGCAGCCACCGCGGCCGGCGGCGGAATCGACCCGGCCGTCATGACCGAGCGCCAGATCAAGAACATCGTGTTCGCGTGCGACGCGGGCATGGGTTCGTCGGCGATGGGCGCGAGCGTCCTGCGCAACAAGATCAAGAAGGCGGGCATCGAGGATGTCACGGTCGTCAACAAGGCGATCGCGAACCTCGACGGCTCCGCCGACCTGGTCATCACGCAGAACCAGCTCACCGACCGGGCCCGGCACCAGACGCCGAACGCGATCCACGTCTCGGTCGACAACTTCATGAACTCTCCGAAGTACGACGAGGTCGTGGAGCTGGTCCGCGACCAGCACCAGAATGGTGCGTAGGAAGAGTCCCTGAGACCGCTGTGGAGTCGGGCGGCGCGACGCCCCCGGCTCCACAGCCTTACGCATCGGCATCCAAACGAAAGGCAACACCATGGCACGTGACGTCCTGAGCCTCGGCCAGGTCCGGATCCACTCCGGCAGCGCAACCCGCGAAGACGCGATGAAGGAGGCCGCCGACATCCTCGAGGCCGCCGGCGCCGTCACCAGCGCCTACTTCGACGCGATGCAGCAGCGCGAGGAGACCGTCTCGACCTACATGGGCAACGAGCTGGCCATCCCGCACGGCACGAACGAGACCAAGAACACGATCCTCGATTCCGCCCTCTCGGTCGTGCGCTACGACGGCGGCGTCGACTGGGGCGGCGAGCCCGTCACGTTCGTGGTCGGCATCGCCGGCAAGGGCGACGAGCACCTCGAGATCCTGTCGCAGATCGCGATCCTCTTCTCCGACGAGGACGAGGTGGAGACCCTCAAGCGGGCGCAGACGCCCGGAGGAGCTCTACGCGCTGGTGTCCGCGGCAGGCGTGTGATGAAGGCCGTCCACTTCGGCGCGGGCAACATCGGGCGCGGCTTCGTCGGGCTGCTGCTGCACGAAGGCGGCTACGAGCTGGTGTTCTCGGACGTCGCCGCTCCGCTCGTCGACGCGATCAACGGGGTGTCCGAGTACACCGTGCACGAAGTGGGCGAAGGCGGCCGCGACACGGTCGTGACCGGCTTCCGCGCGATCAACAGCGCCACGCACCCCGACGAGGTGATCGACGAGATCGCCGGCGCGAACGTCGTCACGACCGCCGTCGGGCCGACGATCCTCAAGTTCGTCGCGCCGCACATCCTCGCGGGCCTCGCGCTGCGCGACCCGGCCTCCCCGCCCCTGCAGATCATGGCGTGCGAGAACGCGATCAACGCGACCGACCTGCTGCGCGACGAGATCGTCGCAGCTCGCCGGCGACGCGTGGGATGCCCTCGCCGGTCGCGCGGTGTTCGCCAACACGGCTGTCGACCGGATCGTGCCCGCCCAGCCCGAGGGTTCGGGTGTCGATGTGACGGTCGAGCCCTTCTACGAGTGGGCGATCGAGCGCCCGCCGTTCGGCGACGACCCGCCCCGCATCCCCGGCGCGCACTTCGTCGACGATCTCGCGCCGTACATCGAGCGCAAGCTCTTCACGGTGAACACCGGGCACGCCGCGACGGCGTACTTCGGTGCGATCGCGGGTGTGGAGACGATCTCGGGCGCCCTGTCGGACGAGTCCATCGCGTCGCGCGTCGCCGCGGCGCTCGAGGAGACCTCGGCGCTCCTGGTCGCCAAGCACGGCCTCGACCCTGCCGACCTCGCGTCCTACCGCGAGACGATCCTGCGGCGCTTCCGCAACCCGGCGCTGCCCGACACCGTCTGGCGCGTGGGCCGGCAGCCGCTGCGCAAGCTCTCCCGTCACGAGCGCTTCGTCGGTCCCGCCGCCGAAGCCGCCGAGAACGGGCTGTCGGTCGACGCGCTGGTCGAGGCGATGGGTGCCGCGCTCGCGTTCGACGATGCCGAAGACCCCCAGTCGGTGGACCTGCAGCGGCTGCTGCGCGAGCAGGATGCGGCATCCGTCACGTCGTCCGTGACCGGCCTCGAGCCCGAGCATCCGCTCTTCGCGCGGGTCGAGGCGATCGTCGCGGCCCGGCAGGCCGAGCTCGCGTAGCCTGGCGGTGTGACCGACTCCCGCGGCCGACGACCCGGCGCCTCCCGCTCCGGCGAAGCGGCGCGGGCGTCGCGTCCTCGCCTGGGTGCTGGGCTCGATCGCCGCGCTGATCGTGCTGGCTGTCGTCGGCTTCCTGCTCTGGGCGAACATCGGCGTCATGGCCGCCGAGCCCGAGGCTCTGGCCGCCGTGCGCGACGACCCGGACGTGACGCTGACGGATGCCGGCGGCGCGTGGGTCCTGGCGCCGGCATCGGGCGACTCCGACACGGGACTCGTCTTCATCCCCGGCGCGAAGGTCGACCCGCTGGCGTACGCCGCGACCCTCGTCGGTGTCGTGGAGGAGGGCGCGACCGTCGTGATCACCAAGCCGACGCTCAACCTCGCGTTCTTCGACTTCCGCCCGCTGTCGGACTTCACCGATCTCGTGCCCGGGGATCGACGACTGGTCCGTCGGCGGGCACTCCCTCGGCGGCGTGCGCGCGTGCCAGCTCGCCGAGGGGACCGACGGCCTCGTGCTGTTCGGCAGCTACTGCGCGAACGACCTGTCGGAGTCGGGTCTGGCCGCGCTCAGCATCTCGGGCAGCGAGGACGGCCTGTCCACGCCTGAGAAGATCGACGAGGCCGCTCACCTGCTGCCCGCCGACACGGTCTTCGTCGTGATCGAGGGCGGCAATCACGCCGGCTTCGGCGCGTACGGCCCGCAGGCGGGCGACGGAGAGGCGACGATTCCGGATGCCGAGATCCGGGCGCAGATCACCGACGCGCTCGGCGCCCTTCCTGCTCGGCGGGTAGCCGGCGGTCCGGCAGGCGTGCACTCACGTGTCCGGAAGAATGCTGTCGCCGACGCCTCCTAGGACGCTCTTCCGGACACGCCCCCGCGTTCTGCCGGACATGCACGCGATCGGATGCCGCGCGGATCAGGGGCGCCAGCCGCCGCGTACCAGGGCGGCACGCACTTTCGCGACCGCCGACGACGGATCCGGCTCGAGGTGGTGGCGGAGGATGCGGACGTGATCCCAGCCCGCGGCCCGGATGGCGTCCCAGCGATCAGCGTCTCGGGCGAACTGCGCGGGGTCGTCGGCGTGCTGACGCCCGTCGTACTCGGCCGCGACGCCGAACTCCGGGTAGAGCTGGTCGATGCGGGCGATGAGACTCGCCCGCATCGGCAGAACAGCTCGATGTTCAGGCGCGGCTCGGGCAGCCCGGCCCGCCGGCAGGCCAGGCGCAGCATCGTCTCGCGGAAGGACTCTGCGCCGACGCGCACCTCGGCCAGCACGTGGTCGAGCGCGTGCCCGCGCTCCGGGCGGCCTCGGCGCGAAGCTCTGCCAGCGATGCGAGCCCGCGCCGCGGCAGGACGAGCGCATCGGCGGCCGCGATCAGGTCATCGGCCGGCCATGTCCGGGAGACTTGAACCCACGCGCGGGCGGGATCCTCAACGGGCAAGCCCTCGACCCTGCTCGTGGCCGCCGGCCCGACCTGCAGCCGATGGCCGATCACCCCGCGCGCCTCCGGGCGCGGGGCCGGGCGGTGCGCACTGACATGCAGGACAGGCTTCCACCCGCGCGGCGTGGGCAAGCGCAACAGGCCCAGTGCCGTGTCGTGGCTGAAGAACTGCCCCGGACGCAACCGCGGCGCGTAGCGTTCGGCGAGGAGGAGCAGTTCCCACAGGTGGGGGCGTACGTCGCCAATCGCCGGTCCGCATCTGACTGGGGCTCGGGATGCCCACCTTCCACGCGCACGCCGTAGAACGGTGTCGAGAAGGCTGGGCCGCGCATCCGGCCCAACGAGATGCCGCGATCGACGCCGTCGCTCACGGTGAACGCATCGATGCGGCGGTCTGATGCCATGCTCCATCCGAGCATCGGCGACGCGTGTCCCGGCACGCCGGTGACGATCTGCGGAGCCAGGCCGCGTGCGCCGAGCTGGGGAGGAGCCCCCGGCATCCGCTCGCCCGTGCCGTCAGGTGTCAGCGCGTGTCCGGCAGGCGGCGCTCACGCGTCCGGAAGAATGCGGCGCGACGCTTCCGACGACCGTTCTGCCGGACACGACGCACGCGATTCTGCCGGACACGCGCCGCCGAACCTACCGCTCGAAGCCCTCGGCGATCAGCTCGATGAGCTCCTCGCGCTCCTCCACCGGCAGGAAGGCCCCGGCGGCGGCGTTGAGCTGGAAGGTCTCGAGGTCATCGAGGTCGTACTCGAACGTCTCGACCAGCAGGGCGAGCTCGCGGGTGAGCGAGGTGCGGCTCATCGTGCGGTTGTCGACGTTCACGGTCACCGAGAACCCGAGCTGGTACAGCAGGTCGAACGGGTGATCGGCCATCTCCTCGCCCCAGGTCGAGATCGCGCCGGTCTGCAGGTTGGATGACGGCGAGAGCTCGAGGGTGATCTCGCGATCGCGCACCCAGCGCGCCAGGTCGCCGAACTGCACGAGCACCTCGTCGCCCGCGCGCGAGATCACTTCGAGGTCTTCGGCGATGCGCACGCCGTGGCCGAGCCGGAGCGCACGGCCGTCGATGATCGCCGAGCGGATCGAGTCGAGTCCGGCGGCCTCGCCGGCGTGCACCGTGGCGGGGAAGAACTCCGACGCGAGGTAGTCGAATGCCACCTTGTGCCGCGACGGCGGGAATCCGTCTTCGGGGCCGGCGATGTCGAAGCCGACGGCGCCGCGCCCGCGCCACGAGACGGCGAGCTCGGCGATCTCGAGCGAACGGTCGGTGTGGCGCATCGCGGTGATGAGCTGACCGACGCGGATGTCGCGCCCCGACTGCTCGGCGAGCTCCTCGCCCTCCTCGATGCCGGTCTGCACGGCCTCGACCACCTCGTCCAGCGACAGGCCCCGACCGAGGTGCTGCTCGGGAGCCCAGCGCACCTCGCCGTAGATCACGCCGTCAGCGGCGAGGTCCTCGACGAATTCGCGCGCGACCCGCGTGAGGCCCTCGGAGGTCTGCATCACCGCGGTGGTGAGATCGAAGGTCTTCAGGTACTCCACGAGCGAGCCGGAGTCGCTCTTGTCGGCGATCCAGTCCGCGAGCGCGTCGCCGTCCGTTTCGGGCACCTCGACTCCGTCGGCGTCACCGAGTTCGATGATCGTCTGCGGGCGCACGCCGCCGTCGAGGTGATCGTGCAGCGACACCTTGGGCAGGCCCCGGATCGAGAGGCCCTGGAGGGTGGTGTCACCGTGCTGGTCGATCGGCATGTCTGTCTCCTCAGCGCCGAGCTTCGTGCTCGCGCGGTTGGTCTCTGTCAGTGGGTCCGGAACAAAGCGAACGGATGCCGCGGCGTCACGCCGTGATCCGCTCGAGAACGAGGGGCCGGCGAGCCGGGGCATCCGCCCCGATCTCCCACGCACCTTCGACGGCGTCCAGCGCACGCTCGAATCGCGACTCATCCTGCCCGAGCAGGGTGAACAGCGGCTGACCGGCGGCGACCTCGTCCCCCGGCTTGACGTGCAGGTCGATGCCCGCGGCGTGCACGACCGGGTCCTCTGCGCGCGCGCGGCCCGCTCCGAGACGCCAGGCGGCGATGCCGAACGGCAGCGCGTCCATGCGGGTCACGATGCCCGCCTCCGCGGCGGTGACGGTGTGCGTCTCGCGGGGTGCCGGGAGCGCGGCATCCGGATCGCCGTCCTGCGCGCGGATCATGGCGCGCCACGCGTCCATCGCCCGGCCGTCTGCGAGCGCCGCCTCGACGTCGGCGTCGGGGTGCCCTGCCAGGGCCAGCATCTCCCTGGCCAGCGCGACGGTCAGCTCGATGACATCGGCAGGCCCGCCGCCGGCGAGCACCTCGACCGATTCGCGCACTTCGTTCGCATTGCCGATCGCGAGCCCCAGCGGGGTGTTCATGTCGGTGAGGAGCGCCGTGGTCGCGACCCCCGAGTCGGTGCCGAGGGCGACCATCGTGCGCGCGAGTTCGCGGGCCTTCTCGACGTCGCGCATGAACGCGCCTGAGCCGAACTTCACATCGAGCACGAGCGAGTCGGTGCCCTCCGCGATCTTCTTCGACATGATGCTCGAGGCGATGAGCGGGATCGCCTCGACCGTGCCGGTCACGTCGCGCAGCGCGTAGAGCTTCTTGTCGGCGGGTGCGAGGCCGGACCCTGCCGCGCAGATGACGGCGCCGACCTCGCGCAGCTGGGCGAACATCTCGTCGTTGGACAGCGCCGCGCGCCAGCCCGGGATCGACTCCAGCTTGTCGAGCGTGCCGCCGGTGTGCCCGAGCCCGCGACCGGACAGCTGCGGCACGGCGACGCCGAAGGCGGCGACCAGCGGCGCGAGGGGCAGCGTGATCTTGTCGCCCACACCGCCGGTGGAGTGTTTGTCGACCGTGGCCTTGCCCAGGCCCGCGAAGCTCATCCGTTCACCCGACGCGATCATCGCATCGGTCATGACGCGGATCTCATCGCGGGTCATGCCGTTCAGGAGCACGGCCATCGCGAACGCGGCCATCTGCGAATCGGCGACGTACCCGCGCGTGTAGGCATCCACCATCCACCGCAGCGCGTCCTCGGAGACTTCTCCCCCGTCGCGCTTCGTACGGATGACGTCGACGGCGTCGAACGCTTCGACGGCGCTCTCAGCCTGTCGGAGGGTCATCTCGATGCCTCTTCGAGCTCCCGCGGTCCGAAAGCGTCGGGCAGGACTTCGTCGATCGTGCGGATGCCGGAGACGGTCTCCAGCAGCATGCCCGGGATCGCGTGTTCGTACAGCAGCTGCCGGCAGCGCCCGCACGGCATCAGGGTGCGGCCCTGGCCGTCCACGCACACGAAGGCGACGAGCTTTCCGCCGCCCGACATGAACAGATCGCTCACGAGCGAGCATTCCGCGCACAGCGTCACGCCGTACGACGCGTTCTCGATGTTGCAGCCGGAGACGATCCGCCCGTCCGAGACGAGCGCGGCCGCGCCCACCTTGAACCGCGAGTAGGGAACGTAGGCGAGCTCTTTGGCGGCGGTGGCAGCCGCACGCAGCTCGTCCCAGTCGATGTCGGTCACAGCGCGTCCTCCGATGCGTCGATGCGTTTCATGAGCGGATGTCTCGGGGCCGAAGGCCCCGAGACGGGACGACACACGTCACCCCTTGATATACGGGATGCCGTCGGCGGCGGGTGCTCTCGATCGGCCGACGACTCCGGCGACGACGAAGATCGTGACGAGGTACGGCAGCATCAGCATGAACTCGCTCGGCACCGGCGAGCCGATGACGCTGAGCGTGTTCTGCAGGCTCGAGGCGAACCCGAAAAGCAGCGCCGCGAGCGTCGCCTTGAACGGGTCCCACTGGCCGAAGATCACCGCGGCCAGGGCGATGAAGCCGGCGCCGGCGGTCATCTCCTTGTTGAAGGCGATGCCGTTGCCGATCGTGAAGACCGTGCCGCCGAGGCCGGCGATCGCGCCGGCCAGCAGCACGTTCCAGAACCGGGTCGCGTTGACCTTGATGCCGACCGTGTCGGCGGCCTGCGGGTGCTCGCCGACCGCCCGCAGACGCAGGCCCCAGCGGGTGCGGAACATCGCGAACCAGACGACGGCGACCGCGATGTACATCAGGTACACGATGATCGTCTGGCGGAACAGCACCGGACCGATCACCGGGATCTCGCTCAGGAACGGGATCGGGATGCGGGGGAACCGCGGAGGCGAGTTCAGCAGCGCCTGGTTGGGCTGCAGCACCTGCGAGTAGAAGAAGCTCGTCAGGCCGATCACGAGCACGTTCAGCACGACGCCGATGATGACCTGGTCGACGAGGTACTTGATCGCGAACGCGGCCAGCACGAAGGCGACCAGCATCCCGGCGAACATCGCCGCGACGAGACCGAGCAGGGGCTGCTGGGTGATCGAGGAGACGACCGCGGCGCTGAAGGCGCCGGCGAGAAGCTGACCCTCGATCGCGATGTTCACGACACCCGCGCGCTCGCCGATCACGCCGGCCAGAGCGCCGTAGATCAGCGGGATCGCCAGGGCGACGGCTCCGGCCAGGAGTCCGGCGACCGGGATCGTGGCGCCGGCGGCCGCCCAGGTCAGGAACCCGATGATCGCGATGATGATGTACGCGGCGATCAGCCACAGCGGAGTGCGCCTGTACCCGCGCACCAGCACGAACGAGAAGACGGTCAGCAGCACGAGGAAGCCGAACACGACCCAGGTCGTGAGCACGACCGGAACCATGATCTCGGGCAGCTGGATCGCGTCCGCCTGCGTCGAGATGCGGAACGTCGTCACCCCGACACGGGGCGCGGCGAGGATGAGGATCGCGTACAGCACGGCGAAGATCGCGAGGGCGATCGGCGCCTTCCAGCTGCGCACGTCGGCCTTGGCCGGAGTCTCTGCGGCGATCGCGCCGTCCATCGTGAGGGTCACTTCGCCACCGCCCCTGCCTCGGCTGCGAGCTGCTTCTTGCGCGCCTTCTCGCGGCGGCGCTGGTCGCGCTCCGGAGACGGCAGGAAGAAGATCGTCCGCACGAGCGGCGGGGCCGCGATGAACAGGACGATGAGGGCCTGCACGACGGTCACGATCTCGATCGGCACGCCTTCGGCGGCCTGCATCGAGAATCCGCCCGCCTTGAAGGCGCCGAACAGGATGCCTGCGGCGAACACGCCCCACGGCGTCGAGCGTCCGAGCAGGGCGACGGTGATCGCGTCGAATCCGATGCCGGCGTCGATGTCGGCCGAGAACCCCGTCGTGATCGTGCCGAGCACCTGGTTGACGCCGGCGAGCCCGACCAGGGCGCCGGCGATCAGCATCCCGATGATGTACATGCTCTTGACGTTGATGCCGGCCACACGCGCGGCGTGCGGGTTCTCGCCGACCGCGCGGAACTTGAAGCCCAGACTCGACCGGCTGAGGATCCACCACACGACGACCGTGGCGATGATCACGAGGATGAAGCCGAAGTGCAGGTTGTACTGAGGTCCGAACAGCTCGGGGAAGATCGCCGTGTCCTTCATCGCCGGCGTCTTCGGGTTGCTGGAGCCCGGAGCCTGCAGCAGGCCCGGAGTGCGCAGCATCCACGAGATCAGGTAGAAGGCGATGTAGTTGAGCATGATCGTCACGATCACCTCGTGCGCGCCGGTCCAGGCCTTGAGCGCTCCGGCGATGCCCGCCCACAGCGCGCCGGCCGCGAGACCGGCGATGAGGGCGACGATCATGTGGATGCCCCAGGGCAGATCCAGCGAGAACGCCACCCACCCGGCCGCGGCGGAGGCCATCAGCATCTGGCCGCGACCGCCGATGTTGAACATTCCGATGCGGAAGGCGAGCGCGACACCCAGACCCGCCGCGATCAGCGGTGTGGCGAAGGTGAGCGTCTCGGTGAGGGGCCGGATCGCGCGGGCGAAGTTCGGCGCGCCGAAGTTGTAGATCGACCCCTGGAACAGGGCGATGTAGGCACCGGCGACGGCATTCCAGATCGCGGCGATCGTGTCGAGCGGCCGGGCGAAGAAGTAGCCCGACGCGGCCTGCACGTCCTCGTCGGTGAAGGCGATCATGATGCCGCCGACGACGAGGGCGAGGAAGACCGCCAGCACCGAGATGATCGCGTTGCCCTGCGTGATCTGCAGGAAGGTCTTGTGCCACTTCGACGGCTCGGGAGGCGTCTGCTGCGGCGCCGCACCGGGGGCGGTGATCGATGCCCCGCCGGTCAGATACTCGCTCACGCCGCGACCCCCTCGCCGCTCGGTGCTTCGCCGGCCATCATGAGGCCGAGCACACCGCGCGGGGTGTCGCCGGGCACGATGCCGATGATCCGACCGCGGTACATGACGATGATGCGGTCGGCGAGCGCCGTCACCTCGTCGAGCTCGGTGGAGACGACGATGACGGGGATGCCGGCATCCCGCGTCTCGACGATGCGCTTGTGGATGAACTCGATGGAGCCGACGTCGACGCCGCGCGTGGGCTGGGCTGCCACCAGGAGCGACAGTTCGCGGCTGAGTTCGCGCGCCAGCACGACCTTCTGCTGGTTGCCTCCGGAGAGGGTTCCGACGGGAGCCTCGATGCCGGGGCCCCGCACGTCGAACTCGGTGAACTTCTGTGCTGCGAACTCGGCGATGTAGCCGAGGCGCAGACTGCCCGCGCGCACGAACGGCGGGCCGTTGGTGCGGTCGAGCACGAGATTCTCGGCGATCGTCATCTGGCCGACCAGACCGTGCTCCTGACGGTCTTCGGGCACGAACCCGACTCCTTCGTCGAGGATGCGCCGTACGCTCGCGCCGACCAGCTGCTCGCCGTTGAGGGTGATGGACCCTCTGACGCGGTGCTCGAGGCCGACGAGAGCTTCGGTGAGCTCGGTCTGGCCGTTGCCCTGCACGCCGGCGATCGCGACGATCTCGCCGGCGCGCACGTCGAAGCTGACGTCGTTGACGACGATCTGGTCCTTCGTGTCGATCACCGAGAGCCCCTCGACGACGAGAGCGCGATCGCCGAGCGTCGGAGCGTCCTTGTGCACCTTCAGCTCGACGGCACGACCGACCATGAGTTCGGCCAGCTCGGCGTTCGTCGCGGTCGGCGAGGCTTCGCCGACGACCTTGCCGAGGCGGATGACCGTGATGCGATCGGCGACTTCGCGCACTTCGCGCAGCTTGTGGGTGATGAACACGATCGAGGTGCCCGACTCCTTGAGCTGGCGCATGATGCCCATCAGCTCGTCGGTCTCCTGCGGCGTGAGCACCGCGGTCGGCTCGTCGAAGACGAGCACGCGGGCGTCGCGGGAGAGGGCCTTGATGATCTCGACGCGCTGCTGGACGCCGACGGGGAGATCCTCGACCAGGGCGTCGGGGTCGACGTGGAATCCGAAGCGGGCGGAGATCTCGTTGACACGCTCGCGCGCCGTGTTCAGATCGAGGACGCCGCCGGCCTTGGTGGCCTCATGGCCGAGCATGACGTTCTCGGCGACCGTGAACACGGGGATCAGCATGAAGTGCTGGTGCACCATGCCGATGCCGGCACGCATCGCGTCGCCGGGGCCCTGGAAGTTCTGGACGACGTCGTCCAGAAGGATGACGCCGTCGTCTGCGCGGTACAGCCCGTACAGAACGTTCATCAGTGTCGACTTGCCGGCGCCGTTCTCGCCGAGGAGACAGTGGATCTCCCCAGGTTCCACAACGAGATCGATGTGGTCGTTCGCGACGAGGGTGCCGAACCGCTTGGTGATCCCGCGGAGTTCGAGCTTCATGCTCCAGATCCTAGTAAGTGGGTGTGCTGCGGGGAACGGAAACGGGGAGGCTGGTCGCCCAGCCTCCCCGTGCCCGTGACGGGACTAGCCCGCGAGGTACGACTCGACGGGGATCGACCCGTCGATGATGCCCGCCGAGATCGCGTCGAGCTCGGCCTGCAGGTCAGGCGAGACCTTCGACTCGAAGTCGTGGAACGGGGCCAGAGCCACGCCCTCGTTCTCGAGCGTGCCGATGAACGGCGTGTTGTCGAACTCGCCCATGCCGGCGGCCAGGACGGCCTCCTGGACACCCACGTCGATCGCCTTGCGGATCGAGGTGAGGAGCAGGTCGGCCACGGTCGGGTCGGTCTCGAACACGTCGGCGTCGACACCGAGCAGCGCGATCTCACGACCGGAGTCGCGGATCACCGAAGCGGCGCTCTGGTAGATCGGGCCACCGACGGGCAGAAGCACGTCGACACCCTGGTCGACGAGGCCCTGCGCGGCGTTGATCGCGTCCTGGTTGGCCGCGAAGCCACCGGTGAAGACACCGT
>CAWBVS010000017.1:0-13365 GCA_963792285.1 uncultured Actinomycetota bacterium
ACGCGCAGCAGCGCGAGCAGGGCGTAGCGCAGGCTCACGGTGCCTCCTTCGTCGAGTCGGCGGGGCGGAAATGGTGCGAGGGGGCCCGGCAGCCGAAGCCTCCGAACCCCCTCGAGCTTATTGCGCCTAGGCGGGCTGGTAGTTCGTGCGCCAGCCGCCCTGGTACGTCGCGCGGGCCACGGTCGAGTACGGCACCGGGCTGACCACGACGCGGACCTCGGTCTGCTCGTGCGGCTCGACGCTCGCCTTGGTGGTGCCGCCGTTCGGCTCGCCCCAGACGACCTTGAGCTCGGTGCCCTCGGGCACGTTCGGGTCGACCGTCGCGAGCGACAGTCCGCGGCGCTCGTTGGCGCTGTAGCCGGTGAACATCGAGTAGCCGACGACCGTGCCGTCTTCGTCCACGACCGAGTCGTAGTTGGCCGAGCCGTAGTTGGCCAGTGGCAGGTCGAAGAACTTGTAGTTGGGTCCGTCGACGTTCAGGAGCGACGTCCACACCTTGCCGAGATCGTCGGCATCCCAGGCGAGCGTGACCTTCTTGCGCTGCGTCTCGGGCTCGATCTTCTCCAGCGCGTCGCGGCCGATGAAGTCGTGGTCGAACTTCACGAAGTTGCCGTAGCCGAGCTCCCACGGGGTGAGGTAGTAGTCCTCGATGTCATCGGAGACGAAGGAGCCGGCGAGCGTGCCGGTCGCTTCGTAGCCGTCGGCGGGCAGCCAGTTGCGGTAGGCCTGCTCTTCGGCGCCGGTGTAGATCGCGGGGAGGGGCGAGGGGATCCAGCCCGACTCGAGCGTGTTCGAGGGGTAGGCGCGCGAACCGACCGGAAGCAGGCCGAACTCGGAGCCGGCCTCGACGATCGCGCTCCAGATGCGGTCGTGGTCGGCGTAGGGCCCCCAGATCTCGAGCCCGGGTGCGCCGGCCATGCCGTGACGCAGCGTCCGCACGGTGGTGCCGTCGATCGTCATGGTCGACATGTTGAAGAAGCGCAGCTGCTCGAGCGGTCCGCCGTTGAGCTTCTCGATGACCTGCCAGGCGGTCGGGCCCTGGATCTGGAAGCGGTAGTACTGGCGGGTCACGGCGTGGCCGTAGGGGCGCGAGGGCGAGCGGCGGTCGACGGTGATGTCGAGGTTCTGGTACCCGCCGGTCTCGCCGTGGAACATGAGCCAGTTCGACGCCGGGGCGCGGCCGACGTACGTGTACTCGTCCTCCGCCTCGCGGAACAGGATGCCGTCGCCGATGACGTGACCGGATGCCGTGGTCGGCACGTACTGCTTGGCCTTGTCGACGGCGAAGTTGGCGACCGAGTTGATCGCGGTGTCGGAGATCAGGCGGATCGCGTCGGAGCCCTTCAGGAACACGTTGTCCATGTGGTGCGACTGGTCGTACAGCACAGCGGTGTCACGCCAGGCCTTCTGCTCTTTGATCCAGTTCTGGAAGTCCGCGGGGACGACCGGATAGATGTAGGAGCCGATCTGCGAGTTGCGCAGAAGCTCGACCGGACTCGCGGCCGCGTCGATCACTTCCTGCAGATTCTTCGGTGCCATGGCTGAACCTCTCTGTTCGGTGGGGGAGCCTCAGGTCGAGGCGTCCGTGGTGCTCACGGTCGGTCCGTGAAGACGATGGTCTGGTTGCCGTGCCGGATGACGCGGTCCTGGGCGTGCCACTGCACGGCGCGGGAGAGCACGGCGCGCTCGACGTAGGCGCCGCGGGACTGCAGGTCGGCGGCATCCATCGCGTGGTTCACGCGGGCGACGTCCTGCTCGATGATCGGGCCCTCGTCGAGGTCCTTCGTGACGTAGTGCGAGGTCGCGCCGATGAGCTTCACGCCGCGTTCTTTCGCCTTGCGGTACGGGCGCGGCGCCGATGAAGGCGGGCAGGAAGGAGTGGTGGATGTTGATCACCGGCACGCCGACCTCGTCGAGGAAGTCCTCGGAGATGATCTGCATGTAGCGGGCGAGCACGATGAAATCGACGTTGCCCTTGACCAGCTCGAGGATCCTCGCCTCGGCGGCGGACTTGTCGGGCCCCTGCGAGGGCACGTGGAAGAACGGGATGCCGAACGAGCGGACGTCTTCGGCGGTGTTGGTGTGGTTGGAGATCACCATCGGGATCGTCACCGGCAGCTCGCCGCGGCGGTGCCGCCACAGCAGCTCGAGCAGGCAGTGGTCGGAGGTGGAGGCGAGGATCGCCATCCGCTTCGGCACCGACTGGTCGGTCAGGGTCCACTCCAGCCCGAGCGGGGTGACGGTCGCGGCGAGGTCGGCTTCGATCTCGGGCATCGCCGCGGCCAGGTCGGGTCGGTGGAAGACGACGCGCTGGAAGAAGTTGCCGCCGTTCGCGTCGTCGGAGTACTGGTCGAGCTGGACGATGTTGCCCTTGCTGCGGGTGATCAGCGCGGTCACGGCCGCCACGATGCCCGGCTTGTCGGGGCCGTGGACGATCAGGCAGGCGTGGTCGCGCAGAGCTTCGTTGTGCACAGTCATGGGTAAAGCCTGTCAGGACTGTGCGCGGGAGTACTCACGGGCCCAGTCGGCGGTCGCGAGGAGGCCGCCGAACGTGTAGAAGTGCAGCTTCACGGGGCCGGTCGTCGCACCCTCGGGCGCCTCGGCGGCGCGGTCGGCCAGCATCGCCGACAGGTCGGTGACGAATTTGTCGGGGCCGGCCGTGCCCATGAGGTTCGTGAGCGAGAAGCCGTACTTCTTGACGATCATCGCGTTCGCCCCGATGCCGAAGCGGCGCGCGAAGCCGAGGAGGCGCTTGATGCCGGCGGGGCCGGGGGTGCCGATGCGGATCGTGCTGCCGATGCCGCGTTCGCGGACCTGCGTCGATCCAGGCGAGCACCGGGTCGGTGTCGAACGCGAACTGCGTGAGGATCGTGGCGTCGAGCCCCTGCTGGACCAGCGAGAGCGACTTCTCGTCGAGCGCACGCCAGAGCACCTCGTCGGAGATGTCGGGGTGACCCTCGGGGTAGCCGGCGATCGAGACCTCTTTCACGCCGTAGTCCAGGAGCAGTCCGGTGCGGATGACGTCGTACGAGTCCTCGTACGGACCCTCCGGCGTGGTCGGGTCGCCGCCGACGACGAAGACGTGCTCGGTCGCGCCGACATCCTGCAGGCGGGAGAGGAACTCCTCCAGCTGCGCGCGCGAGGCGAGGCGCCGGGCCGAGATGTGCGGAACCGGGACGAAGCCGAGCTCGCGGACGGCCTTGGCGGCGGCGACGCGCATCTCGAGGTCTTCGTTGCCGAGGAAGGTGACGTTGATCTTCGTGCCGGCCGGGATGCTGTCCTTGGCCTCCATCAGACCGGGGACGTCCTTGCCCGTCATCTCGAGCGAATACCCGTTCACGAGCTCGAGGGCTGCCTTCGGGTTGGCCGTGGCGTGCGTGGTCTTCGACACTGATCGAGGTCCTTTCCGCTTTCAGAGGGGGGCATCATCGCGCGTCCTGCATCCCACGATACCTATGTACATAGGGAATGTCTATAGGTAACTTGTGGACATGGAAGTTCGCGCTGCATCGGCGCGCCGAATCGCGGATCGCGGTCAGTCGGCGGGCGCGGCGTCGTCGAACACGCGCGAGAGTTCGGGCGTCTTCTGAAGCAGCCGCGTGAGCAGCTGGTTGAGCTGCGTCACTTCGTCGGCGCTCAGATCGGCCAGCACGATCTCCTGACCCTCCAGCGAGATCGGTTTCATGCGGTCGTGCATGTCGGCACCCGCACGCGTGAGGTAGAGGTGCCGCGAACCGCGCTTCCCGTCGGCGGGCACGATGAGCTCGCGCGCGATGAGCGTGTTGACGCTCTTGGACACGACCGCCTTGTTCATCGCGACGAACTCGGAGATGTCGGTGGACGTCGAGCCCGGGCGGATGGACAGCGCCGAGATCACGCGCCAGTCGTTCGTGCCGAGGTTGAACGCCTGGCGCAGGAGGCGGGATTCGCGCCACACCAGCGCGTTGGAGAGCAGCGCGAGCAGACGAGGAGTGAAGTTCTCGCTGTCGATCACATCGGGCAGGGGTGCCGTGATGATCTCGGGCGCGCCGACGAGGAGTGGAACACCCTCGGAGTCGAGATCCCCGGTCAAACGCACTCCATTCCAGCGCCGGATCACGTCGGGATCCGTGTGGCGAGTCTAGCGAGGAGGCCGTACGGCGCGGGCAAGGGCGAGCAGCCCGAAGGGGATGCCGCGGCCGGCATCCTCGGCGCACGTCTCCGAGGATGTCGACCGCGGCCGGTCATCAGTGCGCCTGCGCGGCGAGTGCCGCAGCGTCGATGGTCGCGATCGAACGGGTGTCCTGGAAGGCGCGGATGCCCTCGATGCCCTGCTCGCGGCCGATGCCCGACTGCTTCATGCCGCCGAACGGCGCGCGCAGGTCGAGGCGGGTGGCGCCGTGGTCGTTGACCCACACGTATCCGCACACCAGCTGGGAACCGACGCGGTTCGCGGCGTCGGGGTCAGCGGTCCACACGGAACCGCACAGGCCGCCCCACGTGTCGTTCGCGAGCGCGACGGCTTCCTCTTCGGTGTCGAATGCGATGACGGGGATCACCGGCCCGAACTGCTCCTGGGTGACCACGCGCAGCGACGGAGTCGGGGTTCACCACGATCGCCGGGCGCAGGAAGTTGCCACCGGCCAGCTCCCCGCCGGGCAGCTCCCCGAACTCGCGGACGTCGGCTCCGGCATCCTTCGCCTCTTGGATGATCTCCTCGACGAACGCCTTCTGCACGGGGGAGTGCAGCGGGCCCATCGTCGTCCCCTCGTCGAGCCCGTAGCCGATGACCGCCTTCTCGAGTCGCGCGGACAGACCTGCGACGACCTCGTCCAACCGCGAGCGGTGCACGTAGACGCGCTTGGCGTTCATGCAGATCTGACCCGTGGTGTCATAGATCGCCGCGTACAGGCGGTCGAGGTGGACGTCGTCGATGATCGCGTCTTCGAGGAAGACCGCCGCGTCGTTGCCGCCCAGCTCGAGCGTCACGCGCGTGAGCGTCTTCGAGGCCATCTCCATCATCCGCTTGCCGCCGTTCACGCGAGCCGGTGAAGCAGACCTTGGCGACGTCGGTGTTCTGGATGAGGCCGGCCATGTTCTCGTCCTTGCCGGTGACGACGTTGAGGACGCCGGCGGGGAGCTTCTCGGCGATGCGCTGCACGACGCGGGTGGTCGCGAGGGGCGCCGAGGGCGGCGGCTTGACGATCGCGGTGTTGCCGGCCAGCAGTGCGTGGGGGAGTGCGGCGCCGAGGATCGCGATCGGCCAGTTGAACGGCACGATCACGGTCACGACGCCGAGCGGCTGGTACGACACGACCGTTTCGACCGGGATGCCGGGCACGACGGGGAGGGTCTTGCCGGTGTCGACCTCGTCGGCGATCATCAGCGCCAGGTTCCAGCGGATCTCGAACACGAGGGCGTCGATCCAGCTTTCGAAGCGGATCTTGCCGTTCTCCTGCGACAGCACCGCGGCGTCGGCGTCTCGCTCGTCGGCGATGCCTGCGATCGCTTCGGCCATCGCGGCGGCGCGCTCGGTGGCGCTGAGCGCCGACCACGCGGGGAAAGCCGCCTTGGCCGCGGCCACTGCATCTGCCACGTCGTCTGTCGACGCGGATGCCGCGTGCCCCACGATGACGCCCGGCTTGCCGGGGTCGGCGATCGCGAGCGTCTCGGCCGTGTGACGCTCCGCGCCCCCGATGTACAACCCTGTTCGAACTGTCTCCAGCGTTCCAGTCATGACGATCAAGCACCTCTCTGTGTCTTGAGTTCGGTTGTGGACACGACGATGTGTGCCCATAAACAAGTTTACGTACATTCCTGTTTACTTGTAAACCACATCGTGTTACTGTCGCCACGTCGGGCTCCAGAAGCCGGAATCCGACACAGAGCGAGAGTCGACGAAGACGCGCACAGCAGTGCCTTCGTCGACGTCCGTGCCCATCGATGAGGAGGCATGAGATGACCGAAAAGACCCTTCAGGCGGGCGAGAGCCCGCACACCGTGGCCGAGCTGGAAGACCTGGCTTTCGAGCTGCGTTCGAAGCTGCTGCACTTGTGCGGCACGTACGAGGGTGCCGTCCACATCGGCGGCGATCTGTCGGCGGCCGACATCTTCACGGCGCTGTTCCACCACGGCCTGCACGTCGATCCGACCGACATCCGCAACCCTTCGCGCGATCGGTTCGTGCTGAGCAAGGGTCACGCGGCCGTCTGCATGTACATCGCGATGTCGATGCGCGGGTTCTTCTCGTACGAGGGCATCGTCGACACCTACGGGCAGCTCGACTCGGCCTACGGGATGCACCCCTGCAAGGTGCAGCTGCCCGGCGTCGAGTGCTCGACCGGCTCGCTCGGTCACGGTCTTCCGATCGCGGTGGGCATGGCGCTGAGCGCCCGCGGCCGGGGCGAGTCGCACCGCGTGGTGTGTCTGCTCGGCGACGGCGAGACCGGTGAGGGGTCGGTCTGGGAGGCCGCGATGGCCGCCCGCAGCAACGAGCTCGGCAACCTGGTCGCCTTCGTCGACCGCAACCGCCAGCTCATGACGAGCTTCGCCGAGGAGCGGGTCGTCTTCGAGCCCTACCCCGACAAGTGGGCGGCCTTCGGCTGGAACGTCGTGCACATCGACGGCCACGACATGGGTCAGCTGGTCGCCGCGATCGATGCCCTCCCCGACACCAGCAGCGACCGGCCGACCGTCGTGATCTGCGAAACCGTCAAGGGCAAGGGCGTCGACTTCATGGAGCACAACCTCGCCTGGCACGCCGGTTCGCTGGGCGCCGCCGACCTGGAGCGCGCGATGGCCGCGCTCGAAGCATCCCGCACGAAGGAGAGCGTCTGATGCCCGTCACCTTCACATTCGGTGAGTTCCTCGGTGCCCGTTCCGTCATCGGAACCACCCTCGCCGAGCTCGGCGACGAGCACCCGAACCTCTGGGTCATCACGCCCGACATCGGCGCGACCCTGGTGGAGTTCCGCGACAAGTTCCCCGAGCGGTTCCTCGATGTGGGGCTCGCCGAGCAGGTCAGCGTCGGCATCGCCGCCGGGCTCGCGTACGACGGCAACATCCCCGTCGTGTCGGGCATGCTGCCCTTCCTGTCGATGCGTGCACTCGAGCAGGTGCGCTCGGACGTCTGCTACCCGAACCTGCCCGTCAAGATCATCGGCACGCACGGCGGCCTCGTCGGCAACGGCGGCTCCACCCACTACGCCGTCGAAGACCTCGCGCTCATGTGCGCCCTGACCAACATGACGGTCACCTCGATCGGCGACCCGCTCATGGTGGGCGAGATCCTGCGCCAGTCGATGTCGATGGAGGGGCCGATCTACATCCGCCTCGCCGTCGGCAAGAAGGACAAGGTGCTGTACGAGCCCGGGCGAGCACGACATCCGCATCGGCAAGGGCATCATCGCCCGCCCGGGCACGGACGCCACGATCTTCACGCACGGCACGGTCGTCGCCCAGGCGCTGGA
The DNA here is from genome assembly GCA_963792285.1 of uncultured Actinomycetota bacterium. GTDB lineage: Bacteria > Actinomycetota > Actinomycetes > Actinomycetales > Microbacteriaceae > Microbacterium. The sequence continues at coordinate 7,449 of CAWBVS010000017.1, forward strand.
TGCCGCCACCGAACTCGAGCGCGAGGGCTTCTCGGTCCGCGTCGTGGACATGTTCACCCTCAAGCCGATCGACGAGGAGCTCATCGCGCAGTGCGCGGTCGAGACCGGCGGCAGGTTCGTCGTGCTCGAGGACCACCTCGCCTACGGCGGTCTCGCGTCCCGGGTCGCCGACGTGGTCGCCGATCGCGGCATCCACCTGACCGCGTTCGAGCGTCTCGGCATCCCGCAGGTCTACGCCGGGTTCGGCGAGGACGAACAGCTGCGCGACAAGCACGGCTACGGACTGGCCGCCACGATCGCCGCAACCCGCAGGGTCATCGCCGCCGGCGACTGACCCCCGCGCACACCCACCCACCGCTCGCTCAACGGAGAGACGAATGAGAACAGTCGCCGTCACCAGGATCGGAAGTCTTCGCGACCCCGACGAGTCGACCCGCGGCGTCATCGGGCTCGTCGACATGCCGCAGCCCGACCTCGGCCCCGAGGACGTGCGCATCCGCGTCGCGTACTCGGCGATCTGCGGCTCCGACCCGCACCTCGCGGAGGGGTTCTTCGGCACGGACGTGCCGATCGGGCTCGGCCACGAACTGTCGGGCGTCGTCGAGGCGCTCGGTTCGGCGGCGCACCGCAACGGTCTGCAGGTCGGCGACCGGGTGGCCGGCAACTTCCTGCGGTTCTGCGGCACGTGCACGCCGTGCCGCGCGGGGCGACAGCAGTTCTGCGAGCACATCCAGGACTACAACCGGCCGGGCATGGCCGAGACCGTCACGTGGCACGAGTCGCAGGTCTACAAGCTGCCCGACGACGTGTCGCTGCTGAAGGGCTGCCTGCTCGAGCCCACCTCGGTCGCGGTGCGCATCGCCGACAAGACGCACATCCGGGTCGGCGACCGCGTCGTCGTCTGCGGCGGCGGGCCGATCGGCCAGCTCGCCCTGCAGGTCATGAAGATGAACGGCGCGACCTCGCTCACGCTGATCGAGCCGATCGCCGAGCGTCGCGAGATGGCGCTTCGCCACGGGGCGGATGCCGTCATCGACCCGATCGCGGAAGACCAGTACGCGCGGGCCGACGAGATCACCGGACGGTCGCGGCTTCGACGTCGTGATCGACGCGTCGGGGTCGTCGCGCGCGGTGCGCGGACTGCTCGACATCGCGGCCAAGGGCGCGACCGTCATCTACGGGGCGATGTACCCGCACGACTTCGAGATGCCCCTCAACCTCTCGGACTACCTCTACCTGAAAGAGCTGACGCTGACCGGAGTGTTCGTCTCGCCGTACGCGTTCCCGCGCGCGCTGCAGATCCTGCCGTACCTCGATGTCGACGACCTCACCCAGGCGGTCTTCGATCTCGACGATGCCGCCGAGGCGTTCGCCGTGCACGTCAGCGGCCGGTACCCGAAGGTCGTGCTCCGCTGCAACGACATCGCCGATGAGGGAGGAACCGCATGACGATCCTCGACGACTCACCCGAGACGGCCCTGACCGACCCGGTGCCCGCGCTCGAGGCGCGCGACATCACCAAGCGGTTCGACGGCGTGCACGCGCTCGAGAACGCGCGCCTCTCGGTGCGGCCGGGAGAGATCCACGCGCTGCTCGGCGAGAACGGCGCCGGCAAGTCGACGCTCATCAAGGTCCTGACCGGCCTGTACGCCCCCGATTCCGGCACGGTGCTGCGCAACGGCGAAGAGGTCGAGTTCGCCAATGTGCGCGTCGCCAACCGCGCCGGGATCGTCGCGCTCTACCAGGAGCTGTCGGTCATCCCGTCGATCAGCGTCGCCGAGAACATCCTCCTCGGCGAGCAGACGCCCAGCCGCGGCGGGCATCGTGCAGTGGAATGCCCTCCGCCGCCGCGCTCGCGCGCTGCTGGACGGCATCAACCAGAAGATCCCCCTCGGGATGCTGGCCGGAGACCTGTCGCCGGTGCAGCAGACGATGGTCGCCTTCGCCCGCGCGCTCGCCATGGACGCCAACGTGCTCATCCTCGACGAGCCGACCGCCTCGCTCACCGACACCGAGATCACCGACCTGTTCGCCGTCCTGCGCTCCCTGCGCGACCGCGGCGTCGCGATCGTGTACGTCTCGCACCGGCTCGAGGAGGTCTTCGAGCTCTGCGATCGCCTGACGATCATGCGCAACGGCCAGACGATCGTCACGAAGGACGTCGCCGACTCGCACATCGACGAGGTCATCTCGACGATGGTCGGCCGCGCCGCGGGCGAGCTCTACCCCGAGCGGGGGACGGCGACCACCACGGTCGCGCTGACCGTGAAGGATCTCGACGGCCGTCGCGTGAAGGACGTCTCGTTCGAGGTGCACCGCGGAGAGGTGCTGGGCATCGGCGGGCTCGCCGGCTCGGGGCGCAGCGAGCTGCTGCGGATCCTCTCGGGCGCCCAGAAGCACGTCGCCGGACGAGATCACCGTGGACGGCAAGACCCTGCCCAAGTCGCCCGGCGTGCCGCGTGCGCTGGCCGCCGGCATCGCCCTCGTTCCCGAGGAGCGTCGCACGCAGGGCGTCATCCTCGGCGCGTCGATCCAGGACAACATCGCCGTCGCGAACATCTCGTCGGTGAGCACGATGGGCGTCGTCTCGGGCGCGCGGATCGTCGACATCACCAATCGCGGGATGCGGGACCTGCAGATCAAGGCCCGCGGACCGCGCCAGCACGTGAGCGAGCTGTCGGGCGGCAATCAGCAGAAGGTCGTGCTGGCCAAGATGCTCGCCCGCACTCCGCAGGTGCTGCTCATGGACGAGCCCACGCGCGGCATCGACGTGGGCACGAAGGCCGAGATCTACCGGCTGATCCGCCGTCTGGCCGAGGCCGGCACCGCGGTGATCACCGTCAGCTCCGAACTGCCGGAGCTGATCGGCATGAGCGACCGGATCCTCATCATGCACGAAGGCCGGATCTCGGGCGAGGTCGCCGCCGCCGAGGCGGATGAAGAGCTCCTGCTCACGTACTGCTACGGAAAGTCCCCTCTCGATGGAAAGGCGCAGGCAGATGACAACCTCTCGTAACTTGGGGGTGGAGGACGTCACCGACGTCCGGGCCGTGCCCCGCAGGTCGGTCGGTCAGAAGCTCCTGTCCTCCGGCACGGTGCTCGCGCTGGTCGTGCTGATCGTCTTCTTCTTCGCGATGCGGCCGGACGTGTTCCTGAGCTTCACGAACGTGAAGAACATCCTCTATCAGGTCGCGATCCTGGCGATCATCGCGGGCGCGCAGACGATCGTCATGGTCGTGGGCGACTTCGACCTGTCGGTCGCGGCGACCTCCGCCCTCGCCGGTGCGGTGGCGGCCTCGCTCATGCTCGAGGGCGTGCCGATCGCACTGGCGATCCTGATCGCGCTGATCGTCGGACTGCTGATCGGCCTGGCGAACGGGCTGCTGATCGCCTACGTCAATCTGTCGGCGTTCGTCGCGACGTTGGCGACCCTGACATCGGTCACCGGTCTCGCCTTCATCGTGACGAAGGGCACGACGCTGTTCAACCTGCCCCCCGAGTTCAACAACCTCGGGCAGGGCAAGTTCCTCGAGATCCCGCTCCCGGTGTTCATCGCGATCGGCATCTCGGCGATCCTGTGGTTCGTCCTCCGGTTCACCACGCTCGGCCGGCGGTGGTACGCGACCGGCGGCAACGTCGAGGTGTCGCGCCTCTCCGGCGTCAACGTGCGCCGGGCCCGCCTGCTCGCCTTCACGGTCGCGGGGCTGGTCTCGGCGATGGGCGGCATCCTTCTGGCGGCGCGACTGGGCAGCGCGAGCGCCGTCCAGGGCGAGGACAACCTGCTGTTCTCGGTCGCCGCCGTCTTCCTCGGCATGACGATCGTGCGCTCCGGCGCCGCGAACCTCGTCGGCACGATGGTCGGCGTCGCGATCATCGGCGTGATGAGCAACGGCTTGAACATCCTCGGCGTGAACGCCTACGTCCAGCAGGTCGTGACGGGGCTCATCATCATCGCCGCAGTGACCCTCTCTTCCCTCAAGACGAGGGAGCGGTAGCGGCGCGCGTCGCACCAAGGGCGGGCGGCCCGAATCCGCCCGAGCACCACAGCACAACACGCAATGACAACAAAGGAGTAGACACGTGCGTACGAAATTCATGGCACTCACCGCGGTGGCCGTCGCAGCAGCACTCACACTGGCCGGATGCTCGACCTCGAGCGGAGGCGGAGGCGGCGACGCGTCCGAAGGCTCGGACGAGCCGTTCAAGGTCATCGCCTTCACGTCCGGCAACCAGACGCCCATCGGCGCGTGGTGGGTCCAGGCCGTCGAGGCGCAGGCGGAGGAGAACGGCTGGGATCTCACGATGATCCAGGGCGACTTCGACTTCCAGAAGATGAACCCCGCGGTCGAGAGCGCGATCGGCCAGGGCGCCGACGTGATCCTCGACGGTTACACCGACGTCGCCTCGATCGGCTCGATCGTCACGGCGGCGAAGGATGCCGGCATCCCGATCTTCGCGATGGACAGCGGCACCGAGCCCACCGACGCGTTCGCGATCAACATCACGACCGACCAGCAGGGCATCGTCGACAGCACGCTCGGTGAGCTCGACGAGTCGCTCGACGGGCTCGAGGGCAAGAACATCATGGTCATCGGCCACGACCCGCACGCCGGCATCCGGATGCGCTCGGGCCTTGCCGCGACCGATCTCGAGGCGGCGGGCGCGACCCTCGCCGGCGGCGAGATCCAGCAGGTCGTCTCACCCGCGACCGGCCGCACCGAGGCGCTCGCCCTCGTCGCCGACTACCTGACGGCGAACCCCGGCGGACTCGACGCCGTGTGGGTCGGCTGGGACGACGCCGCGCTCGGCGCCGCTCAGGCCGTCACCGAGGCCGGCGCATCCGCGCTGGTGACCGGTGTCGACGCGACCAGCGAGGCGATCGCCGGCATCGAGGCCGAAGGCGCGTTCCTCGCGACGGTCGAGCAGCCCTGGCCGTCGATCCTCGACTCGCTCATGGAGCACGTCCTCGCCTACGAGGCGGACGGCACGATGCCCGAGACGAACTTCGAGGCCGTCGGCACGACGCTGGTCACGATCGCCAACGCGGCGACGATCACCCCCTCGGACAAGCTCGAGTAGAGCTGTCCACCGTGCGGGGACCGGTCGGCCGGTCCCCGCAGCACCCACCGCCCGCACCCTTCTGAGAGAGTCTGCACATGCGTTTGAAGAACAAGGTCGCCGTCATCACCGGCGGCGCGAGCGGCATCGGCCGCGCGACAGTCCTGAAGTTCGTCCGCGAAGGGCGCGAAGGTCGTGATCGCCGACATGAACCTGGCGCAGGCCGAGGGTGTCGTCGCCGAAGTGGAGGCGCTCGGCTTCCCGGGTGCCGCTACGGCGATCAAGACCGACGTGTCGGTGTACGCGGACGTCGCGGCGGCCGTCGCGCGGGCCGTCGAGGTGTTCGGCAGGCTCGACGTCATCTTCAACAACGCGGGGATCGCCGGCGGCAAGGCGCTGCTGGACCACGACCCCGAGGTCGATTACGTCCCGATGATCCGCATCGACCAGGACGGCGTCTACTACGGCATCCTCGCCGCGGGGCGCCAGTTCCGCGATCAGGGCACCGGCGGCGTGATCATCAGCACTTCTTCGATCTACGGAGAGCAGGCAGCCGAGCTCGCCTTCACGTACAGCGCCGCCAAGGCCGCTGTGATCTCCTTCACGCGCTCGGCGGCATACGAGCTCGCCGAATACGGCGTGCGTGCCGTGGCGATCACGCCCGGGCGGGTGGGGACGCCGATCATCAATCAGTTCAGTGATGAGCTGAAGGCGACGTTCGCGTCGGAACAGCTTCGCGGCACCATGACCGCGCCCGAGGAGATCGCCGACGTCGTGGCGTTCCTCGCCTCGGACGAATCCAACGTCATCAACGGCACGGTCGTGCACGTCGACGACGGCTACTCGGTGTTCAAGAAGC
>CAWBVS010000018.1:0-13497 GCA_963792285.1 uncultured Actinomycetota bacterium
TGCTCTGCAGCTCGTCGAGCGTCACCTCCTGCCCGGTGTCGACGGTGCGCATCGCCAGGATGTCTCCGAAAACGAGCATCGGAAGACTCTCGCCCCCCGTCTTTGCGAACCCGTCGCCGTGCAGGCCGCCGTCGGGCAGCCGCAGGAACAGCAGCGAGATGCGGCCATCGTCCTCCGGCCGGGTGAGGGTGACCGTGAGACCACTGCGGAGCATGACGGTGCGGTCGACCCACGGACCCGACGCGCCACGGACGACGTCGTAGGCCGCGCGGATGCCGACCTCTCGGTTCGCCGCGTACGCCGAGTCCCCCTCCCCCGCATCCGAGCCGGTGAAGAAGAACGTCCGGAGACACTGCCCCGCGTCGAATGCCTGCTGCAGAGCGGGATTCGCGAAGATCAGATCGTCGTCGTAGTGCGCCCAGAAGGAGACGACCGTGCCGGCCGGGCAAGGTGGCTCGATGAACTGCAGCGGCGAGGCGAACACCGTGCCTTCCGGCTCCGTTCCCGACACATCGCGCGCCACGACGGCCGGGATCTCGGCGCACTCCCCCGTCGCGGCGAAGAACACCATCGCGTCGGCGGCCCACTGCGAAATATCCGCCAGCGCGATCACCGCGGCCCCGGCATCCCCCGCACCGCCGCAGGCGCCTGCGATCGCGAGGATCTTCTCGGCCGTCAGATCGTTCCGCGACGGAGCGGCGGTGGCCGTCGGTGTCGGACTCGAGGAGCTTGGACTCGCCGCCGGCGGGGGCGTCGAAGCGACCGAAGGCTCGCCGGTGCAGCCGCCGAGGAGCAGCACGACGACCAGAGAGGCGCACAGCGCCCCCCACTTTCCAGCCACGCGAAGCACGACGTCCCCCCAGACGCATACTGAGCGGACTCCCCAGGTGCCTGCACACCCCCATGATGATGCAGACGAGTCACGCAGAAGTCACCTTACTCCGAGTGGCAATCCCTGCTCGGAAGATTTCGCACGACGCCCCTCCGTCGTGCGGGGGATGCCGCCACCCACCCTCCGCCGTAGCGTGGAGGCGTGGCATCCGTCGATCAGCTTTCCGCCCGGCCCGCGCCGACCGCCCGGGACTACCGGGCCGACCTCGTCCTGGCTGTCGTCATCCTCGTGGGGGCGATCCTCAGCGCGACCCTGAGTGCGATCTCGGGAATCTACGGCGAAGAGCAGGGCTCGATGCAGCTCGCGCTCGTCTACGCCGTGGTCCTGGCCGCACCGCTGGCGGTCCGGCGCCGGTGGCCGGCGACCGTCGCGGTGATCATCGCGGTCGCCTACTTCGGGGCGGTGACGCTGCGCATCCCCGAGGTGTACGTGGGCAACATCGCGATGTTCATCTCGCTGTACACGGTGGGGGCGTGGTCGGCCGACCGGCGACGCGCCCTGATCGTGCGGGTCGCGATCATCGTGGGCATGTTCGCGTGGCTGATCATCGTGATGTACCGCGACGCGATCACGCAGGCCGAGGACGCCGAGGTGATCGCGGGCGCGTTCTCGCCGTTCGTCGCCCAGGTGCTGCTGGGCATCCTCGTCAACGCCCTCTACTTCGGCGGGGCCTACTACTTCGGCGAGCGCGCGTGGAGTTCGGCCGTGCAGCGCGCCGCACTCGAGCAGCGCACCGCCGAGCTCGAGCGGGAGCGCGAAGTCACCGCGGCCCAGGCCGTGGCGCTGGACCGGGTGCGGATCGCCCGCGAGCTGCACGACGTGGTCGCCCACCACGTGTCGGTCATGGGCGTGCAGGCCGGCGCCGCGCGGGCGGTCATGGATGCCGACCCTGCCGAGAGCCGGCGCCTGCTCGCCGGGATAGAGACATCCGCCCGAGAGGCGATCGACGAGCTGCACCGGCTTCTGGACACCCTGCGCACGCCGGGGGCCGCCGACGACGCCGACCCGTCGACGATCGGCCTGGACTCGCTCGCGACGCTGACGGCCGCCTCGGATGCCGCGGGTCTGCCCACCACCTTCACCGTCGTGGGCGAGCCGGTGCCGGTCCCGCAGGTGACCCAGGTGAACCTGTACCGGATCGCGCAGGAGGCGCTCACCAATGCGCGGCGCCACGGCGGGGCGGGGGCCACGGCCGATGTGCGCCTGCGGTACACCGACGACCGGCTCGTCGAGCTGGAGGTGGTCAACTCGGGCCGCCCTCTTCTCGAGCCGCGCCCCGGACTCGGGCCAGCTCGGCATGCGCGAGCGCGCGGCCGCATCGGGCGGCACGATCGAGATCGGTCCGCGCGAGCGCGGCGGGTTCCGCGTCCGCGTCGCCGTGCCGCTCGAGGTCGGTGTGCCCCGGTGATCAGGGTTCTGCTGGTCGATGACCACGCCGTGCTGCGCGCCGGCTTCCGCACGATCCTCGAGGCGACCGGCGACATCGTCGTGGTCGGCGAGGCCGCCAACGGGCGCGAGGCGGTGGATGCCGCGCGCGCGCTGCGCCCGCACGTGATCTGCATGGACGTGCAGATGCCCGGCATGGACGGACTCGAAGCCACACGGCTGATCGTGGCCGACCCCGCCGTCGACGCCGCGGTGATCATCGTGACGACCTTCGATCGCGACGACTACCTGTTCGCGGCGCTGGATGCCGGGGCGAGCGGCTTCCTGCTGAAGAACGCCGGGGCCGACGAGCTCGTCGCCGCCGTGCGGGTGGTCGCCGCCGGTGATGCGCTGCTCGCGCCCGAGGTCACTCGGCGTGTGATCGAGCGCTTCGCCGCCGCTCCGGCACCGCCGGCCGCGCCCGAGCCGTGGTCGGGCGCCGAAGCGCTCACCGAGCGCGAGGCAGAGGTGCTGCGGCTGGTCGCGCAGGCGCGCAGCAATGCCGAGATCGCCCGCGAGCTGTTCATCGGCGAGGCGACGGTCAAGACGCACGTCTCGAACGTGCTGCAGAAGCTCGACGCCCGCGACCGCGTGCACGCCGCGGTGCTCGCCCATCAGCACGGGCTCGCCTGAAGCTCCGCATTCCGGGGGGCCTCGACACGGCCTGCTCGGGTCAATAGTCTCAGCGTGGATGCACCCCCGCGTCCACTCCATCGATTCAAAGGGGAATCTCATGGGCAACCGTCGACTCCGGCTGATCGCCGCGCTTTCGACCACGCTGGTCCTCGTCACCACCGGCGGCATAACCGCCACGACGGCCGTCGCGGCACCACCCGCCTGCGACACGCGTGTCAACAACACCACCGCCAAGCTGCTCGAATGCGTCGATCTCGCCGGAGTGCGCGAGCATCAGGCCGCGTTCCAGGCGATCGCCGACGCCAACGGCGGAACCCGGGTCTCCGGCTCGCCCGGCTACGACGAATCGGTCGACTACGTCGTCGAGAAGCTGGATGCAGCGGGATGGCAGACGACCGTGCAGCCGTTCCAGTTCCAGACGTTCATCACCCTGTCGCCCACCGTCCTCGAACGGGTGTCTCCGCCGCCGGCGGGACCGGTCGAAACGACGATCTTCAGCTACGCGGGCAGCGGTGACATCACGGCAGCCGTGAGCCTGCCCGCAGACGCCGGAAGCGGCAACGAGGGCTGCGAGGCCGCCGACTTCGCCGGATTCCCTGCCGGCAACATCGCGCTCGTACAACGCGGCACCTGCAGCTTCGCGATCAAGGCGACCAACGCCTACGACGCGGGGGCATCCGCGGTCATCATCTGGAACAACACGGCGGGCACCATCAACGGCACTCTGGGCAACGGCTTCACGCTCGACATCCCGGTCGCGGCGGTCACCCAGGCCGTCGGCGCCGAGCTCGCCGCGACGCCGGGCCTGATCATGCGGCGTGAAGACCGAGACCTTCCGTGGCATCGCGACGACCTACAACGTGCTCGCCGAACTGCCGGGCAAGAACACCGGCAACGTCGTGATGGCCGGGGCGCACCTCGACTCGGTCAACGCCGGACCGGGCATCAACGACAACGGGAGCGGGTCGGCAGCGCTCATCGAGGTCGCCGAGAACCTCGCCAAGGTCAAGCCGCAGAACACCGTGCGGTTCGCGTGGTGGGGTGCGGAGGAGTCCGGCCTCGTCGGATCGATCTTCTACGTCGACAACCTGGAGCAGAGCGAGCTCGACAAGATCGCGCTGTACCTCAACTTCGACATGATCGGGAGCCCGAACCACGTCTTCTTCATCTATGACGGAGACGACTCCGACGCCGTAGGCGCGGGTGCCGGACCGGCAGGCTCAGCGCAGATCGAGAAGACCTTCGAGGCCTTCTTCGAGTCCCGCGGCGAGCCCTACAAGGGCACCGACTTCTCGGGCCGCTCCGACTACGGCCCGTTCATCGCGGCCGGCATCCCCGCAGGCGGACTCTTCACCGGCGCCGAAGGGCATCAAGACGGCCGAGGAGGCGGCGATCTGGGGCGGCACCGCGGGCCAACAGTACGACCCGTGCTACCACCTGGTCTGCGACACCTACGACAACAACAACGACCACGCTCTCGACGTGAACTCGGATGCCGTGGCGTACGCCTCGCTGTCGTACGCGATGAGCACCAAGCTCATCAACGGCACGAAGTCGAAGGGCAACTTCCGGCCGCCGGCGCACGATCACGACCACGAGGAGGTCGTCCAGTAGTCGGACGATCACTCCGACCGGCCCGGTGATCGCGTCCTTCCCTCGCGGGACGACGCGGTCACCGGGCCGGTGCACGTCCGCCGTCCGCATCGCGTGATCTCCCCCGCCCGGGGGATACATCGCGGCCTCGGCATCCGTAGCGTGGACCGCATGCTGCAACTGCGAAACCTCGACAAGACCTACGGCACCCATCAGGTGCTGACGGATGTGAGCTTCGACGTGCTCCCCGGACGCCTCACCGGCTTCGTGGGGGGTAACGGCGCGGGCAAGACCACGACGATGCGCATCGTGCTCGGTGTGCTCGCCGCCGATGCCGGCACCGTCACCCTCGACGGCGGCACGGTCGGCGACGACGACCGCCGCCGCTTCGGCTACATGCCCGAGGAGCGGGGGCTGTACCCGAAGATGAAGGTGCTCGAGCAGATCGTCTACCTCGCGCGCCTGCACGGCTACTCCCGCGCCGCTGCGACGGATGCCGCCACCGCACTGCTGGAGCGCCTCGGGCTGGGCGAGCGGCTGAACGACAACGTCGAGACCCTGTCGCTGGGCAACCAGCAGCGGGCGCAGATCGCCGCCGCTCTCGTGCACGACCCCGATGTGCTGATCCTCGATGAGCCGTTCTCGGGCCTGGACCCGATCGCGGTGGATTCGGTGGCCGGCGTGCTCCAGGAACGCGCCGCGGCCGGCGCCGCGGTGCTCTTCTCCTCGCATCAGCTCGACCTGGTCGAGCGCCTGTGCGATGACCTCGTGATCATCGCCGGGGGCGCGATCCGCGCGGCCGGCGAGCGCGAGACCCTCCGCGAGCAGCACTCCACCAAGCGCTACGAGCTGGTCTCCTCAGGCGACGCAGGGTGGCTGCGCGCCGAGACGGGGGTCCAGATCGTCGACTTCGAGGGCGGGTACGCCGTGTTCGACGTCGACTCCGAGCAGACCGCGCAGCGAATCCTCCGCGAAGCCGTCGCCCGAGGCGATGTCGGCAGCTTCGCGCCGCAGCATCCCACCCTGGCCCAGATCTTCCGAGAGGTCGTCCGATGAGCATCGACACCAGCCCCCGCACCGCACCCGCCACCGGCTCGCGCGCGCCGCGTCCGGCCGCCCCCACCGAGGCGGCCGCGATCTGGCTCGTCGCCGAGCGCGAGATCGCCTCGAAGCTGCGCAGCAAGGCGTTCCTCATCTCTACGGCGATCCTGTTCGTGCTGGCGCTCGCCGGGCTCGTGTTCGGCGGCCTCGCGGCCCAGAACCAGTCGGGCACGCCGATCGCCGTGACGGCGGATGCGGCATCCCTCGTCCCCTCCAGCGACACGCTCGAGATCACCGAGGTCGCCGACCGGGCCGCCGCCGAGGCGCTCGTGGCCGACGGCACCGTCGAGGCGGCGATCGTCGGAGACCCGTCGGCCACGCCGTTCGGGTTCACGATCGTCGCGGATTCGTCCGCCCCCACGACGCTCATGCTGCAGTTCGCACAGGTGCCGACCGTGGAGCTTCTGAATCCGGCCGCCACCGACGAGGGTCTGCGGTACCTGGTGGCGATCGGCTTCGGCATCGTCTTCCTCACCGCTGCGAGCCTGTTCGGCTCCACGATCGCCCAGAGCGTCGTGGAGGAGAAGCAGACCCGCGTGGTCGAGATCCTCATCTCGGCGATCCGCGCGCGGACACTGCTGGCGGGCAAGGTCATCGGCAACACCGTGCTGGCGATGGGGCAGATCCTCGTACTGGCGGCGATCGCCGTGATCGGACTGACGATCATCGGGCAGAATCAGCTGCTGGGCACGCTCGGCGCACCGATCCTCTGGTTCGCGGTCTTCTTCCTCTTCGGGTTCGTGCTGCTGGCGGCGCTGTTCGCCGCAGCGGCCGCGATGGTCTCGCGCCAGGAGGACATCGGGTCGACGACCTTCCCGCTGACGCTGCTGATCATGGCGCCGTACTTCCTGGTGATCTTCTTCAACGACAACCCCGTCGTGCTCACGATCATGTCGTACGTGCCGTTCTCGGCGCCGGTGGGGATGCCGATGCGGCTGTTCCTGGGCGAGGCGCAGTGGTGGGAGCCGCTCATCTCGCTCGCGATCCTCATCGCGACCTGCATCGGCGCGATCCTGGTCGGCGCGAAGATCTACCGCAACTCGCTGCTGCGGATGGGCGCGCGCGTCAAGCTCGGTGAGGCACTGCGCGGCTGAGCAGGTGAGCAGGTGAGCGGGAATTTATTCACGCGCATGCGGTTGAGGTGAGTGGGCCGACGGAGTCCCTGCCATCCAGCACACCTCTGTCAGGAGTCCCCATGAGCACGCTCACCGACCGCCGCGCGGCCACCGATTCCCCCATCCTCGACGTCCTCACCGACCGCTGGAGCACCCGCATCTTCGATGCGACCGCTCCGATCGACGAGGCGGCTCTTGCGAGTGCGCTCGAAGCCGCGCGCTGGGCCCCCACGGCGGCGAACACGCAGCCGTGGCGGGTCATCGTCGCTCGCCGGGGCACGGCGGAGCACGACAAGATCGTCGCTGCGCTCGCCGGGTTCAACAGCGCCTGGGCCGGAGACGCCGCCGTTCTGATCGTGTTCGTGGCCGAGACCGTCCGCGACGGCAAGCCGATGGCGTGGGCCCTCTACGACACCGGCCAGGTGGCGGCCCACTTCACGGTGCAGGCGCACGCCGACGGCCTCTCGACCCACCAGATGGGCGGATTCGACCGCGACGCGATCACCGCAGAGTTCGGGCTGGGCGAGGACTTGACGCCGGTCACGGTCATGGCCGTCGGCTCGCTCGGCGACATCCGCGAGGCGTCCGAAGAGCTGCAGGCGCGGGAGAACGCTCCGCGCGAGCGCCGCAGCCTCGGCGAGTCGGTGCTCGTCAGCGCCTAGAGGAACGGCTCACTCGCTCAGCACGGACAGCACGTTGCCGGCGGGGTCGCGGAACCAGGCGATGTCGGGGCCGTAGCCCCGCGAGATTCCCTTCGCGTCCCCGCCGTACTCGCCGTCGTAGATCTTGGTGACGACGCCCTTGGCGTTGAGCTCGTCAACCGCGGCCTCCACGTCGGCGACCGGAAAGTTCAGGATCGTGAAGCCCGCCGGCTCGTGATCGGGTTTCGGGTATGCGATGACGTGCGCGCCGGAGCCGAGCGCGATGTCGAGGATTCCCATCTCGTTGAGCTCGACGGCCAAGCCGAGGGTGTCGGCGTAGAAGGCGCGGGCGGCGTCGATGTCATCGACGGAGAAGCCGCTGAAGGCGGCGGAGTTCGTGAGCACGGATCCTCCAGGGTTTGTTCGCGGGGGTGCTCCCAGCATCCGCCCTCGGATCAGGCGCTGTCCAGAGGCCGCTCCACGAGCACGCCGTCGGCATCCGCCCACACGTGCCGGCCGGGGACGAACCGCACTCCCGCGATCACGACCTCCACATCGACCTCGCCGACGCCGTCCTTCGCGCTCTTGCGCGGATTCGAGCCGAGCGCCTTGACCCCCAGCGGCAGCATCCGGATCGCGTCGCGGTCGCGGATCGCACCGTTCACGATGACGCCGGCCCAGCCGTTGTCGACCGCGGATGCCGCGATGAGGTCGCCGATCAGCGCCGACTCGAGCGATCCTCCCCCGTCGATCACGAGCACCGCTCCGCCGCCGGGGGTCGCCAGCGTGGCCTTGACCAGCGCGTTGTCGCGCTCGCAGCGGATCGTGCGGATCGGCCCGTCGAATGCGGTCACGCCGCCGAGGTCCTGCAGCTGCAGCGAGAGCGAGTCGAGCGCGTCGCCGCGCTCGTCGTACAGGTCGGCCGTGGCGATCGTCATGCCCCCACGGTAGCCAGTCAGCGAGACAGCCGGCGGGTTCAGGTCGGGATGCAGCGCGGTGAACAGCGAGTACGGCTGGCCGTCGGCATCCGGTCCTCGCTCCTTGAACTCCTGGGCGAGTTCGAACAGGCGCCGCTCCAGCTCGGCCTTGTGCTCGTCGTTGAGCTTGAGCCCGAGCCAGGTGGTGTCCACGTCGTCGGGCGGGAGTCCGGCGATCTGCTGCAGGAACGTCTCGACCATGATGAGCGAGCCTCCCGGCAGCGGCGACCGCCATGACAGGCCGGTGGCCCGATACGGCACCTCGCGCGCACCCTGGGCGCCGGCGCGATCGGGCTCGGCGGCGAGGAAGCCGGTCTGCACCAGCGTGCGGACGTGGTGGAGCATGGTTCCCGGGTTGATTCCGAGCAGTTCGGCGAGCTCCTTGTTCGTGCGCGATTCGAACGCGCACAGCCTGAGGATACGCAGGCGCGTCGCCGAGCTGAGCGCCCGGATCCGCGCCTGGGCGGCCGGGTCGTTCTCGTCCAGCACGATCCGCTCTTCGCTCACGGAGCTCACTCTACTCGACTGATTGACTTTCCCCAATCGGTGATCGAGACTGATTGGCATGTCCCAATCAGATGCGGCGGACGCCGAGGTGGTGGCTCCGGAGACCCCAGCGCCGAAGAGGTCGCTGTGGAGAGACCGCAACTTCCTGACCCTGTGGGGCGGGCAGGCGTTCAGTCAATTCGGCTCGCAGGTCCAAGAACTCGCCATCCCGGTGTTCGCGGTTCTGGTCCTCAACGCGACCGAGTTCGAGGTCGGGGTCCTGAGCGCCGCGGGAGTGGCGGCCTTCCTCGTGGTCGGGCTTCCTGCCGGGGCGTGGATCGACCGCATGCGCAAGCGGCAGGTCATGATCTGGGCGGACGCCGTGCGCGCCCTCGCATTGGCGGCGCTCCCCTTGCTCTGGTGGCTAGGCGCCCTGCAGATGTGGCACCTCTACGCGGTGTCGCTCGTGATCGGCATCGCGACCGTCTTCTTCGACGTGTCGTACCAGAGCCTCATCCCGTCACTCGTGCGCCCGAACCAGATCGCCGAGGCGAACGGCAAGCTGCAGTCGACCCACGAACTGGCCAATATCGCGGGTCCTGGGATCGGCGGCTGGATGATCAGCATCCTCACCGCGCCGATCGCGATCCTCACGACGGTCGGCACCTACCTGGTCTCATTGGTCGCCCTCGTCTTCACCCGCGACGACGAGCAGCCCCGCGACGTGGCCGACCGCGCGCCGATCCTCCACGAGATCTGGGAGGGTCTGCGTTTCGTCTTCACCCAGCGACTGCTGCGTCGAATCGTCGGGACGACCGGCACGTCGAACTTCTTCAACATCATCTCGATGACGATGCTGCCGATCTTCCTCCTGCGCGAACTCGGTCTGAGTCCCGCGTCGATGGGCATCATCTTCTCGCTCGGCGCCATCGGCGGACTGCTCGGCGCCATCGCCACGCCACACATCGTGCGCGTGATCGGCGAAGCGCGCGCCATCCCGATCAGCGCCGTCGGCTTCAGTGTGATCGCCGTGTTCCTGCCAGTGGCTGCGATGGTGCCTTCCGTCGCCTTCCCGTTGCTGGTCGCGCAGGGCTTCGTGAGCGGCTTCGCCATTCTGCTGTACAACATCACGCAGGTGACGTTCCGTCAGCGCATCACGCCGCCGAGACTGCTCGGCAGGATGAACGCGTCCGTGCGATTCGTCGTGTGGGGGGTCATGCCGATCGCCGCTCTGCTCTCGGGCGCGCTCGGCACCTGGCTCGGCGTCGTGCCGACGATGTGGATCGGCGCGATCGGCCAGCTCCTCTCGGTGCTGTTCGTCGTCACCGGGCCCTTCTGGTCGATGCGCGATCTTCCTGACGCTGAGATGGCGGACCCCCGCGGAGGTGCGGAGGTCGCCGATCAGACTCCGAAGTGAGCGAGAATCCGGCCGATCGCGTCCTTTCGCTGATCGTCGGTGGCCAATTGCTCGAGTCCGAAGCCGAAGATGAGCGTGTCCGCCGTGGCCACGACCGACACCAGATCGGCGAGCCCATCGGCGCGCTCCCAGTCGCTCGTGTTCCCGGGGCTCGTCTCGGGCGCTCCCAGCACCTGCCAGGCACCGAGGCCGGTCTCGAAGCCTTCCACCTCGAGCTCGGCGGTCGTCGTCACGAGCTTGGTCTCGTCGATGATGACGCCGAGTCCGCCGGTCGCCGGATCGGTGACATAGCTGACCACGATTTCGACCTCCTGGCCCGCGTAGGCGGTGAGGTCGAACGACACCGGGATCCAGCCGTCCGACGAGCCGGTCATCGCGTTCCACGCGCCGGTCGGGGTGGTCGGCGTGCACGGGGCGCCGAAGGTGAGGTAGTTCTCCAGCTGCGGATGCTCGTCGATGTAGAAGCCGGCTTCGCACTCGGCCGGCACGTCCGTCGAGGTCGCACCACTGGCATCATCGGGCAGCGTCGTCCAGTTCTCAGTCCCCACCTGTCGGGCCTCGACGATGACGTTGTCGTAGCCGGGCTCGGTGTCGAAAGCGATCTGCGCCTCGAACGCCGGCGAATCCACTGCGACGAGACCCCTCAGATCGTACGTGCGGCCGAGTCGCTGATACCCGTCTTCGATGTGCTGGGCCGCGGCGGCCCAGTCTCCCTCGAAGGCGGCGTACGGGTCGGGGAACTCGGCGACGCCCGCGCTCTCGAACTGCGGGAACTCCTCGACCGGCAGCATGTCGCTCGTGGCGACGAACGCGCCGGCCTCGTCCAGCGGGTTGTCGGCCACGGCAGGATCCTCGAAAGTCCCCGTGAAGTCCTCGAACGGCGGCGCGATTCCGGTCGTCTCCTCCGCGCTCAGTGCCGTGCGCGAGTACGCACCCATCCAGTACTGGGTGAAGTCGTCCGCGAGCAGCAGGCAGTCGGCGAAGAAGTCCTGCTCGATGACGCAGTCCTCCTCCGGATTGCCGTCGAGGCCGTAGTAGATGCCACCGACGCTGTCACCCAGAAGGCCGTAGTAGGCCGTCGTCTCGCCCGAGAGCGCGAGCTTTCCGCCCTCGTTCAGGTAGTCGCGCATCGCGATGGTGAGGTACTGCTGCCTTTCGGCGACCGAAATGTCCGGCACCGGGCCGAAGAGGAATGTCTCCGTGATCTCATCCTCAGGATCCTGCGTCAGCCGGTTGTCGCCGAGGTACCACAGCGCCGCGTCGAAGTGCGAGAGCACACCCAGGTGATGCGGGACGCCCTGCGCGTCGACATCCCAACGTAGCGGGAGTGACCCCGTTCGCCACGAGGCCGGCAACGTGCTCGTCGAGGTACTTCGGCAGCTCCGTGCCGGTCAGGGTACGTCGGGTTCACGCCGGTGTAGTCCTCGTTCGCGACGACGAGCACAGGACTGTCCGAATCCTCGGCGAGCGTGTACGTGAAGTGCTCGCTCTCGACGGGTCCGGCATTGCCGGGGCCGACATCCTTCGCCGTGGCGGTCGCCGTGAACCAGACCTCGACCGAATCGCCGGGGGTCGCCCCCTCCACGAGTCCGCGGTACTCGGCGTAGTAGTCGACGTTCTCGAAGCCGTAGCGCTCACCGCCGGCCCACTCCTCGACGTTGCGCGTAACCGGGCTCGCGCCGTTGATCGAATAGTGCAGCTTCTTCGCCTTCAGCGCCTTCTTCGCCGTGACCGCAACCGGCTGCGGATCGCCGTACGAGACCTCGAAGCTGTCGACGCGGAAGTCCTCCGCTTCACGATCGACGACCGAGACGGGGTCGTCGGGGTCAAGCGCCGACTCGGCGACGGCGAGGGCGAACGGGACGTTCTTCAGGTACTCCGCCTCGATCAGAGCCTCGTCATCGGGGAAGTTGAAGCCGCTGAGGCAGTCCTCCGCTTCCCATGGGTCGTCGGGTACTAAGTTCGAGGCGGCCTCGCAGGTGGACATCTCGGGAGTGAATCCGAGGGTGCCGTACGCCTCCTGCATGTGCGAGTCGGTGTCTCCGTTGGTGGTGTAGAGCTCGGCCGAGATGTCGGGGTCGTAACCCTCGACCGCGGGGCTCGTGTCATCGCCGACCATGGCCTCGTAGATCACGTCATCCGGCGAGGGGGTCGCGACCTGCCAGCCGATCCCGTGCAGGAGCAGCTCTGCGGCCGAGTGGTAGTTCACCAGGAACTCGGGCGTGATTCGCGCGAAGAGGGCGTCCAGCGCCTGGGTCTCGGGTTCGGAGGCCGGATCCGGCCCTCGGTACGTCTCGCTCGCGGGGTTGGGCGAGGACCCCTCGTTGTCGTACCCCCACCGCGTCGGGAAGTTGCGGTTCAGATCGACGCCGTCACCCGGCTGGATCGCTTCGCCCCCGTCGTTGTTGGCGAGGTTCTTCCGCCAGAGCCGGTTGCCCTCCTGGAACGTGAAGTCGTAGCCGTCGGGATTGGCGACGGGGATGAACCACATCTCGGTCGTGTTGACGAGGCCCGTGATCCGCGGGTCCACTCCGTAGCCGTTCAGCACGTCATCGAGCAGACGGCGCACCATCTCCGGCGTGATCCACTCGCGTGCATGCTGGGCGCCCATGAACACCGTCGCGGGCCGCTTGCCGTCCTTCGCCTTCGCCGGGTTCTTGGTGACGCGCACGGCGGAGATGTCCACGCCCTGCACGGTCTGCCCGATGACCACGAGCTGGGCGATCGCCGGATGATCGGCGGCCTGCTGCTCCAGCTCTTCCTGCAGTCCACCCGCGCCCGAATACGGCCGGAAGACCGGCTCCGGGATGCCGAACGTGCGCATCCGCGAGGACGGCACCTCCTTCACCTCGAGCTGTGTTCCGGCGGCGGCCAGTTGGGCGGCCTGCTCGCCGCTGATGATGACCTCCACCGCGACCTCGCCGGCCTCTCCCCCCTCGGCGGGTCCTGTGACGATGTCGTGACGGTCCACCCCCAGCCCGACGATGGCCGCCAAGCCCGCGGCGTCGACAGTGCCGGTGTAGACCGACAGCAGATCCTCGCCCTCCGCCGGCGGCGGACTCGCCATGCTCGGTGTTGCGCTCACCCCCGTGATGACGAGTGCGGCCACGACGACGATGGCGAATCGACGGAACATAGGACCTCCATTGGTCGACATGCACAGCGGCCTCATGCTCCTCTTCCGCTCGAAGATGGTCAAGAGGCAGATTCGTCG
>CAWBVS010000019.1:0-69017 GCA_963792285.1 uncultured Actinomycetota bacterium
CGGTGCCGTCCCAGCCGAGCACCTCGACGGCGTCGCCCTTCTCGGCGTTCCAGTACTCGACGCCCTGCTTGAAGCCGTCCATGAAGATCGAGACGGTCGGGAAGTTCATGCCGCCGAACGTGCCGACCTTCTTGGCCGTCGAGTACGACGCCGACGCGTAGCCGGCCAGGAACGCGGCCTGGGCGGTGTCGAAGATGATCGGCTTGATGTTCTCGGCATCCGTCGTGCCGTCGAAGTCGTTGTCCACGACGTCGTCGATCGAGACGAACTCGACGTCGGGGTTGGCGATGGCCGCCTCGCCCGCAGCCGACGCCAGCGCGAAGCCCACCGTGATGATGAGCGTGCAGTTCTGGTCGATGAGGCTCGTGATGTTCGGAGCGAAGTCGGCCTCAGAGTCGGACTGGACGGTGACGTACTCGACGCCCAGCTCTTCGGACGCAGCCTCGAGGCCCTCGAATCCGAGCTGGTTGAACGACTTGTCGTCGAACCCGCCGGCGTCGGAGACCATGCACGGCTTGAAGCCGTCGACGGCGCCGCCCGCAGCTGCGGATTCACTTGTTGTCGGCTCGGGTGCCGATCCGCAGCCGGCGAGGGCTACGAGCAGTCCGGCGGCAGCAACTACCCCGACGAACTTCTTGGTGGTAGAGAAAGTCAACTCACGCCTCCATCAAAGGTGCCCCGCGGACTTCGCGGGTGACTGTACGAAGTTACCCACTGTGACGGCGCGCTTGCATACCAGAACGCCGCGTGAGCGGGAATGGTTACAAAGACGCAATGTGGTGAAACGCGCATGCGGAAACCACGGCACTCGGTTCCCTCAGAGAACGTCGCCCCGACCGGTGAGCTTGAGCGCGTCCACGACGCCCTTCACGCGCTGGGCATGCTCGCTCGTTGTCACCAGCAGGGCGTCCTCGGTGTCGACGATCACGATGTCCTTGACCCCGATCACGCTGATGATCCGCTGAGTCTGCGACACCACGATGCCGCTGGAGGCATCCGCGAGGATGCGCGCGTTCTCGCCGAGGATCGCCAGGTCGTTTCCGCGGCCGTGGGAGTTCAGCTTGGCCAGGCTCGCGAAGTCGCCGACGTCGTCCCAGTCGAAATGGCCCGGGATCACGGCGAGGCGCCCCTTGGCCGCGGCGGGCTCTGCGACGGCGTAGTCGATCGCGATCTTGGTGATCGTGGGCCACACGCGGTCAACCACAGGACCGCGTGCGTCACGGTCGTCCCAGACCTCGGCGAGATCCATGAGACCGGCATACAGGTGCGGCTCGTTCTCGGCGATCTCGCCGAGGAGCACGTCGGCCCGCGAGATGAACATGCCGGCGTTCCACAGATACGAGCGGTCGGAGAGGTATCCGCGGGCGGTGTCGAGATCGGGCTTCTCCACGAAGCGCTCGACCAGCGCGGCCTCCGGCGCGCCGGCGACCACGAGCTCGCCGGCCTTCTTCATGTAGCCGAAGCCGACGGCGGGCTCGGTGGGAGGGATGCCGATCGTGCAGATGTAGCCCTCGCGCGCGACGGCCACCGCCTGCTGGACCGCCCAGTCGAACACCTGTGTGCCGCGGATGACGTGGTCGGCGGCGAAGGAGCCGATGATCACGTCGGGCTCGCGACGCGAAAGGATCGCGGCGGCCAGGCCGATCGCGGCCGCCGAGTCGCGGGGCTCGGATTCGAGGAAGACGTTGTGGTCGGCGATCGTCGGCAGCTCCTTCTCGACGGCGGCGCGGTGCGCGCGCCCCGTCACGACCGCGATTCGGTCAGGACCCGAGATCGGCTCGAGGCGATCCCACGTGTCGCGCAGGAGCGAGTGACCCGAGCCGGTCAGGTCGTGGAGGAATTTGGGGGCGTCGGCGCGCGAGAGCGGCCACAGCCTGCTCCCGATGCCCCCGGCGGGGATGACGGCGTAGAAGTCCTTGATGGGCTCTGGCATGCGGCCAGCGTAACCGGCCTCGATCGCCGCGGGTGTCGATCGGATGACGCGCAGATGACGCCGACCGGATGGCCGCACGCGTCACGAACGCGACGCGGCCATCCGTCCCGACGCGATCAGTCGGCCGGAATGAACGTCAGCACCAGCTTGGGGATGCTGGTCGCGCCGTCCTCTCGGCTTCGGAAGGACTGCTCGGCGTCCTGGGTCTCGTCGGCGTCACGGATGAGGAAGCCGTGCTCGACGCCGGCGGCGTACATCCCGGCGACATGCCCGGCGACGTTCCACTCGCGCCAGCCGGTGCCGGACGACGTAGTGGCTGCGGCGCCGGTTGTCGCCGGCTGGGTCGACCACGTCACCTGACTCTCGCCGAAGGCCGAAGCGAGGGCGAGGGCCTGCAGAGTCCGCCCATCCACCGCCGAGGCCGCATCCATCCGAAGAAGAGCCGCGCCGATCTCGCAGCCGGCCGGAGCTGTCGGCAGGTCGAAGGCGACGAGCGCACGCAGAGCCTCGCCTCCCTTGGACCGCACCTTCAAGGCGGAGTCGGTGCCCTTGTTGACCCCGGGATCCTTCGCGTCGATCCACGCATCCGCGGTCGCGTCGAGCGTGATGGGCGATCCGCAGTCCACGGCCGGCGCGGGCGCCGGAGCGGGCGCGGGCGCCGGAGCAGGGGCAGGGGCCGGAGCCGGAGCAGGGGCAGGGGCAGGCGCCGGTGCAGGAGCGGGCAGCCGGAGCAGGAGCGGGCGCCGGAGCAGGGGCAGGTGCCGGTGCAGGTGCCGGTGCAGGAGCGGGCGCGAAGGCGACGACCAGCTGGGGCCGGTTCGAGCTCTTCTCGCGGCTGAAGAACTGCTGTTCGGCATCCTGCCCTTCGACCTTGTCCCGGATCAGGAATCCCTGGACGTTGGATTCCGCGTACATCGCCGCCACTTGAGTGGTCACGGTCCAGGCGCGCCAGCCCTTGCTCGACCCGGAGCCGACCTCGGCGGCACCGACCCCTGTCGCAGGCTGATTCGCCCATGTCACACCCGTTTCGGACCATGTTCCGGAGACCGGCAGGGCCTGCAGCGTGCGCCCGTTGCGGTAGGAGTCCAGCCAGAGTCGGAGCGTCGCCGACGCGACCACGCATCCGTCGGGGATGGTTCCGATCGGGAACTTCACCAGGGTTCGGGTGTTGCCGCCCGACTTTGAGGTCACCTTGAGGTTCGAGTCGGTTCCCTTGTTCTGCGACGTGGCTCCCGAGCTGATCCAGCTGTCGGCCGATGCGGTGAGCGTCAGAGTGGTCGCGGTGCAGGTCGGGGCAGGCGCCGCGATCGTCCACGTCGTGGTGGCCGGCGTCGGATCGACCGTCGCCGTGGAGTCGATGGCGCGCACCGCGAAGGTGTGCGAGCCGACGCCCAGCGACGAGTAGGTGACCGGCGAGCTGCAGGCGGTGAAGGCCGCCGCATCGAGGGAGCATTCGAACGTCGAAGTCTCGCTCGCCGCGAAGCTGAACGTCGCTGCCGCGTCTGTGGTCGTGCCGGTCGGCCCGGCCGTGATCGTGGTCTCGGGCGGTACGACGGCGACCACGATCCATTCGTAGTCGACCCAATCCGGCTGCTGGTTGCCCGCGGCATCCGTCGCCCGGACGGCGAACACGTGCTCGCCGACCGCGAGGCCCGTGTACGTCACCGGTGAGACGCACGGCGCCTCGGCCCCGTCCAGCCAGCAGGTGTAGGTCGAACCGGCTTCATCCGCGGTGAACTCGAACGTCGCGGTCGTCGCCTCCGTCTGCTCATCCGGCCCCGAACCGATGACGGTCTCGGGTGGTCCGTCGACGGTCCAGGTGTACCCGACAGCGAGACCGACGTTGCCGGCCGCATCGACGGCCCGCACCGCGATGGTGTGCTCACCCTCGGCCAGCCCCTCGACGGTGTGCGGTGCCGTGCAGGTCGCGAACGACCCCGCGTCGAGCGAGCACTGGAACGTCGCTCCCACCTCGTTCGCCGTGAAGGCGAAGGTCGCCGCCGTCGCGAGGGTGACCGCGGCCGGTCCCGATGTGATGGTGGCGGCGGGAGGTGTGGTGTCGGCGGGTGCCTCGACGACCCATGCGTACTCGGCAGGCGTCTCATCCGCGAACCCCGCGGGGCTGGTCGCCACAACGGAGAGCGTGTGGGCGCCCCCGCCGAGGTCGAAGAACTCCGCAGGTGAGGCGCAGGGCAGGAATGCCCCGCCGTCGAGGCTGCAGGTGAACGTGGAGCCCGGGACATCTGCCGAGAAGGTGAAGGTCGCCGTGGTGTCGCCCGTCACAGCGGCAGGTCCGGAGTCGAGTGTCGTCTCGGGCGGGCCGAGCAGCGTCCACGTGACGCTCACCGGGTCACCTACGTTGCCGGCCGGATCGACGGCTCGCACGAGCAGCTCGTGCGCGCCGACGACGTTCGCTGCAGCGTCGTGCGGCGAGGCACACGACTCGAAGTCTGCGCCGTCGAGCGAGCATTCGAACGTCGCGAACGGGTCGTTCGAGGTGAACCGTGCACTGACCTCGGTCAGCGTCGTCTCGGCGGGCGGTGCCGAAGTGATCGACACGCTCGGTGGCACGGTGTCGCCGTCGTAGGCGAACGCGAGCGTCGCCGGTGTCGGGTCGATGTTGTCCTCCACGTCGATGGCCCTCACCGAGAAGACGTGCGTTCCGGCGGCGAGCGGTTCCGGCGCTTCGGGGTTCGGCACCATCCAGGGGCTTGCACAGGCGGCGAACGATGCCTCGTACTCGGCGTCGAGCGGATCAACCAGTGAGCACTCGAAGGCGAGACCCTGCGGCGAGGTCACGTTGTCGGTGCCGCCGAACGCGAACACGGCCGCGCCGGTCGCGGGATCGGTCGGGTCACCCGTGGTGCTGATCGCCGTCTGCGGCGGCGTGAGGTCCAGCCCCGCGAGGATCGTCCAGCCGTACTCCGTCGCCTCGAGCTGCTCGGCCCCGTCGGGGTCGATCGCGTAGACGCGGAAGACGTGGTCGCCCACGGCGAGACCGGTGTAGGTCATCGGCGAGGTGCATTCGTCGAACGGCCCGAGGTCGAGCGAGCACCGGAAGGTGGCATCGGCGAGGTTCGCCTCGAACTCGAAGGTGGCCGAGGTCTCCTCCGTCTCTCCGCCTTCAGCGGGCTCGCCGGGGTCGCCGGCGAGGAAGGCCGGCCCGGCGGTGACGACCGTGAGCACCCCGGTGATCTCCCACGTCCACGCGGCCGGCGTGGGATCGGTGATGCCCTCGGGATCGGTGGCGCGCACCTCGAAGGTGTGCGCACCGTAGGCCGTCTCGGCGAACTCGTACTCCACCGCGAACGCGCACGGCACCCAGGCCGCACCGTCGATGCGGCACTCGTAGGTGACGTCGGGCTCGTTCGAGCTGAACGTGAAGATCGCCTCGAACAGCGGGGTCTCGGCAGCGGGCTTGATGCCGATGAAGCGTCTCGGGCGCTACTCCGGCCGGGAGCGGCTCGTACACCCAGGTGAAGGTCGCCGGCGTGGCGTCCACGGCCCCGAGCTCGTCGACGGCCCGCACCTCGAACGTGTGGCTGCCCGCGGCGAGCCCGAAGTACTCCCAGGGGTTCTCGCACTCGACCCAGGCGGTGTCGCTGATGCTGTCGAGCCGGCACTCGAATCCGAGCGCGGAAGCGACAGTCGTGTCGTCGAAGCCCGTGAAGGTGAACAGCGCGTTCGCGCTGGCGCTCGTGGCCTGCGGGTGAAGGACGATCGTGGTGTCGGGAGCGCCAGGCGCCTCGGTGATCGCGCAGACCACGTTGAAGCACTGCGCGGGCTCGGCGTTGCCGGAGGCGGTGTTGCCGCCGCCGTCCATGCCGCCGCTGCCCGCGTACACGCCCCACCCGTCGTTCAGGCTCGCGCTGTTGCCGCGGATGACGTGCCCGGCGTCGGGCACGGAGACGCCGTCGCCGGAGTTGAAGTTCGTCACGTTGCCGTCGACGACGACCCCGCCGCCGTCGGTGGCGACTCCGGAGACCTCGAGTCCGTCGCCCGAGTTGCCGGATGAAGCGTTGCCGCGCACGACCGTACGCAGAGATGTGGCGTCGACCGAGATACCGGTGCCGTTCTGTGCCCCCGCGTTGTTCTGCTCGAGGAGCGTGTCGACGCCCTCGAACACATCGATGCCGGCGGCGTTGTACCGCACGTCGTTCCCGCGCGCGATGGTTCGAGCCGAGGCCTCGATCACGAGCCCGCCGCCGCCCACGCCGCTCACGATGTTGGCCGTGAGCTGCGTGTCGTCTGACTCACTGATCGAGATTCCGGTCGCGCCCGCGCTGATCGTGTTCGACCAGAGGTGGTTGCCGTGCGAGGCGAGCTCGACGACGATGCCGCCACCACCCGAGGTGGAGATCGCGTTGTCCTCGATCGTGTTGCCGACAGCCTGCTCGAGGCCGATGCCGCCTTGCGAAGACTCCGCGATCGTGTTGCCGGTCACTGTGTTGCCGGAGACCCCCCACAGGCGCACGCCGTCGCCGGCGCTGCCGGTGAGGACGTTGTCGGCGATGGTGACGCCGGTCGTGCCTTCGGCCAGGACGAGGCCGACCGCGTTCTCCGACAGCTGAGAGGTCCGCACGACGTTACCCGGGTCGCCCCCGAGGACGCCGACGCCGGCGTCCTGGTTCACGGATGCCGAGACCGACGAGACGACGTTGCCGCCGGTGCCCGCCTGCAGCAGGATGCCGAAATCGAAGTCCGTCAGGATGCCGTTCGTGACGGCCACCGCGTCGAACCCAGGGTTGCGCACACCGGCACCGAGGCCGGTGCCGCTGACCGTGCGACCGCCGAGATCGATCGTGATCCCGGACGCGCCGACGACCAGTCCGTCGCCCAGGCAGTCGAGCAGGTCGGCGGTGAGCAGGATCGAGGTCGTCACGGTCATCCCGCACGTCGCCGCCGTCGGCGACGGAGCCGCGCTGATGGTCCATGACCACACGGCCGGGTCGGCTTCCACGTTCGCCTCGGGATCGGTCCCTCGGACGGCGAAGGTGTGCGCACCGGTCGGCAGCCCGGTGAAGGTCGCCGGAGACGCGCACAGCGCGAAGGCAGCCCCGTCGAGCGAGCACTCGTGCGTCGTGCCCTCCTCATCCGACTCGAACGCGAGCGACGCCGACGTCTGCGCGGTGATCGCGTCGGGTCCGGAGACGATCGTGGTGTCCGGCGCCTGGAGCGGGTCGGGTGGCACGATCGTCCACGTGTGCGCGGCCGGGGTGGCATCGACGTTCCCGATCCAGTCGACCGCACGCACCAGGAAGCTGTGCGCACCGACGGCCAGTCCGGTCGCGGTGAGCGGGCTCTCGCAGGCGGTGAAGTCCGCGGCATCCAGGGAGCACTCGAACGTGACGCCGGTGGCGTTGTCGCTGCCCGAGAAGCGCAGGGTCGCGCGGGTGAGGGCGGTCGTGGTGGTCGGCCCGCTCACGATCGTGGTCTCAGGTGCCACCAGATCGCCGCTCGGCGCCGCATCGCCGTCACACCGGATGTTGTGGCACTGGACGACCTGCTGGGTGAACGGATCGATGCCGCCGCCGACATTGCCGCTGGCGCGGTTGCCGCCGCCGTCGACGTTGGCGCCCGCGACGGAGCCGAGCGCGGAGTACACGCCCCAGCCGCCGTTGTCGTTCGCCACGTTGCCGCGGACCATGTGACTGACGTCGCCGACGTAGATGCCGTCACCCGCGTTGCCGTTGGCGGTGTTCTCCTCGATGACCGTGCCGAGGCCCGCGGGAGCGTGGGTGCCGATCGCGATGCCGACACCTTCGTTGGAGTTCGCGGTGTTGCCGACCAGGACGTTGGACGCGGAATCCGCGCCGATCTCGATGCCCGCGCCGTCATTGTTCGACGCGTTGTTCGCCTCGATGCGGTTGCCGCTGGATCCGCCCAGGGCGAGGCCGCCCGTGTTGTAGCGCAGGTCGTTGCCGCGCACGAGCGTGCCGGTGGCCAGCTCCAGCTCGATGCCGTTGTCGCCCATCCCGTTCGCACGGTTGTCGAGCAGCTGGTTGCCGGAGGACTCCGCCACGATGATGCCCGCTTCGCCTGCCTGGATGTCGTTGCGCTGAACGATGTTCGCGTCGGAGGCGAGCTCGAGCACCATCGATGCGTCAGCGGCGCCGGACAGCTCGTTGTCGAGGATGCTGTTGCCGCTGGATGCCATCAGGTGCACGCCCGCGTCGGCGCTGCCTGAGACGACGTTGTCGCGCAGCGTCGACCCGGACGCTCCGTCGAGCAGGATGCCCTGGCCGGAGTTGCCGCTGATGACGTTGTCATGGATGAGTGCCGCGTGTGTCCCCGGGCTGACGTGCACGCCCACGCCGTTGCCGGTGACACTGCTGTGGCGCACGGTGGCGCCGGTGGTGCCGTCGTCGGCATCGGCGAGGAGCACACCGGCGTCGGCGTTGAGCTGGAGCGACACCTCGTGGGCGATGGCGCGCACAGCGCCGGTGCCGAAGTGGACACCGAAGTCGAACTCCTGCACGTTTCCGTCGGTGACGGTCACGTCGCGGTATCCGGAGACCAGGATGCCGGACCCGAGCCCGGTTCCGTCGACGGTGTGCCCGTCGAGATCGATCGTGATCCCGTGTGCGCCGGCGACGATCCCGTCAGCGAGGCAGTCGGTGAGGTCCGCGGTGAGGCGGACGCTCTGGGTGACGACCGCGCCGCAGGACAGTGCGCCGGGCACCGGCGGCGGGCCCACCTCCCACGTCCAGGTGGCGGGGGTGTCGTCGTCGTTGCCCGCGGGATCGACCGCGTGGATGGCGACAGAGTGCACCCCTTCGCCGACCTCGACGGTCCACGGCGACGTGCAGGGCACGCCGTCATCGTCGTCGTCGAGCGCGCACACGAACGTCGCCGTCGGATCGTCGGAGGTGAAGACGAGGATCGAAGCGGTCGCCACGGTGACAGCATCCGGACCGGAGAGGATCTCGGTCTGCGGAGCAACATGGTCCTCGGGCGGGGCGACGATCGACCACGCGTACGCGGCGGGCGAGGCGTCCGCGTTTCCGGCGAGGTCCGTCGTGCGCACCTCGAACACGTGGTCCTCGAGCGTCAAGTCGGGGTATGTGACCGGCGACGTGCACGCTGCCCAGGCGGCGCCGTCCAGGCGGCACTCATACGTGAGGTACGGGCCGGGGGTGGCGTTGTCGCTGCCCCGGAAGCTGAACGTCGCGGTGGTCTCGTCGCTCGGGTTGTCCGGACCCTCGTCGATCGTCGTCGACGGGGCGACCTCATCGGCACCGACCGGCGCGGGCACGACGATCCACGTGTGCACGGCAGGCGTCAGGTCGACGTTGTCGGACGGGTCGACCGCGCGCACCTCGAAGGTGTGCTCGCCGGCAAGCAGGTACGAGTAGATCGTGGGGCTGCCGCACTCGCTCCAGTTGTCGGCTGCGGGCGGCTCCACCGGCTCCGGCGGGTCGCCGGGGTCGGGCGGGTCGGGCGGCTCGGGCTCAGGGTCGGGCGGTGCGTCCAGACGGCACTGGAAGCGCAGTGCGGTCAACGGAGCCTGGTCGTCGCTGCCGCTGAACTCGAAGCGCTGCGGAGACAGGGAGCTGCTCCCGTTCACCGGGTGAACGGTGATGGCGGTATCGGGCGCGACCAGGTCAGGCGCGACGGGCGCGGGCGCGGTGCCCGGCGCGCAGACGACGCCGACGCACTGAGCGGGCTCTGCATTGCCGCTCGCGAGGTTGCCACCGCCGTCGTCCGTGCCGAGGTCGGCGCTGATGCCCCAGCCGCCGTTGTTGTAGGCCTCGTTGCCGCGGACCGTGTGACCGGCCCCGTTGACCGAAATGCCGTCGCCGAGGTTGCCGGATGCCTGGTTGTCCTCGATCACGTTGCCGTCGATCGGGTCACCCGCGGCATCCAGCACCTCGCCCTCGACGCTGATGCCGCCCGCGCCGGTGTGCTCGACGCGGTTGGCGCGCACGATCGTCAGCGAGGTCGCCTCGAGCACGATGCCGTCGGCGCCGGTCTGTCGCGCGTCGTTGTCCTCGACGAGCAGGTTGCGCGAGCCGGTGATCTCGATGCCGCCCGGGTTGAAGCGCACGTCGTTGCCGCTGATCTCGCCGCCATCGATGTCGGAAACCGCGATCCCTGCGCCGCCCGCGAGGTGGAACACGTTTCCGGTGACGGTGAGGTTGCGGGAGCCGTCCGCGCTGAGCGCGGCATCCGATGCGCGGGTGGTGGTGTTCTGCTCGACGACCGTACGGTGCGATCCGGCGGTGACCACGATTGCCGCATCGCCGGTGTCTGCGATGAAGTTGCCGCTGATGACGGTGTCTGTCGAACCTTCCAGATAGAAGCCGCCGTCGCTGTCGAGCAGGGGATCGTGGGTGAGCCCGGAGACGGAGTTGTCGCGCAGGACATTGAAGGCCGCATCGAAGGCATAGACGGCGCGGCCGGCATTGCCCGAGAACTCGTTGTGCTCGATCACGTTGCCTTCCGCGCCGAAGACGAGCGTGACGCCGTCGCCGTTGAGTGAGAAGACGTTGTCGCGCACGACGCTGCCGACGCGTCCGTTGTCGGCGTCGAAGAGCTCGACACCGGCGTTGATGTTGCCCCGCAGTGTCATGTCATGGACGACGTTGAACGCGGCCCCGGCCATCAGACGCACGCCGTACCCGAAGTTCTCCACACGCCCGCCGCGGATCACGACGTTCGTATGACCCGCATTGCGGATGCCGGCGCCCAGGCTGTCCTCTTCGCCCGGCTCGATGACGAGCGAACTGCGGATCGTGTGCCCGTTCAGGTCGAGCACGATGTCGTCGGCGCCGATGACGAGGCCTTCGCCGGGGCACGAGAGGTCATTGCCGACGAGCGTGCTGACGGTGAGGACCTGACCGCACGCCACCTCGGTGACCACGGTCGGCTCCGACGGTGCGGGAGGTGCGGGGGTGTTGCTCGCGGCGAATCGCAGCACGAGCTGCGGCGGGGTGGGCGGATCGGAGACCGCCTCGCTCGAGAGGAACGACGCCTCGGACCCCGCGGGGTCCTCCTCCGCGGCATCCCGGATAAGCCAGCCGTGGTCGTCGATGTCGCCGGCGAGCGCGGCCGCAACGTGCGCGGTGACATCCCACTCGTGGTAGCCGGATCCCGACTCGGTGGTCGCGCCGCCCGCTGCGGCTGCGGGCTGACTCTGCCAGGTGACGAGACTCTCCCACCAGAGCGCCGCGATCGGTGCGGCTTCGAGAGTCCGGCCCGGGTCTGCTTCACCGTGCAGCCGCAGTCGTGCGCTCTCCAGGGCGCAGTCGGGACCGTCGTCAGGGAGATCGAAGCGGATGAGGGCGCGGGCGTTCTGGCCAGGTGCCTGCGACCGCACGAGGAGGAATTCGCTGAAGCTCGCATTCTCGAGGGGAAGCGCCTCGTCGACCGTGGCGTCCTCCGCGGCGAGCAGCGTGATGTTCGCGTCCTCACAGGTCTGCGCAGCGCCGACCGTCCACGTCCACGTTGCGGGAGACGGGTCGATGTTGTCGGAGCCGTCCGCGGCCCGCACCTGGAATGTGTGGGTGCCAAGCGTCAGATTCGAGTACACGGCGGGATTGGTGCACTCCAGCCACGCCTCGGGGTCGAAGCTGTCGAGACGGCACTCGAATTCCAGGAACTGCTGCGGGGTCGCGTCATCGGTCGCCGAGAACGTGAAGACCGCGTGCGCGGCACCGGTCGTCTCCTCGGGGTGCGTCAGCAGTGTCGTCTGCGGGGGCGTGAGGTCGAGCAGCGACTCGAACGAGTGAGTAGCCGGCGTGGGGTCGATGTTGCCGGCGCGGTCGATCGCGCGGACCTCGAATGTGAAGTGCCCCTCCTCGACGATCGGGACCTGCCACGGATTCGGGCAGCCGACGAAGGCAAGTGCCGGATCGATGGGCGCCGTCGGGTCGACGGGCTCGGGCGGCTCTGTCGGGTCGTGCTCGATCAGGCGGCACTCGAAACGGAGGTCCTCGGCATCGGTCGTGTCGTCGATGCCGGTGAACCGGAAGACCGAGGTCGCCTCGGTGTCCTGAGTCGGGCCGGACAGGTAGGCGGTGTCCGGTGGCGCTGCATCCGCGGGCGCGACCGGGCCCTCGTGCTCGAACGCGCCGCTGTCGCATCCGATGTTCTGTGGTCGGTCCACGCCGCGCTGGTCGGTTTCCGGACACGGCGATACGCCGGCGTCGATCGCGTGGCTCTCGGGCTGCAGCGCCATGGTCATCGTGTGACCCCCGTTGTCGGCGACCGCGTCGAGACCGACGACCCGCGCGTTCGCGCGGTCGTGTTCGCCACGGAAATAGCAGGAGTCGCCGTCATCGATGTTGCCGCCCTCAGAGCCCATCGCGAACGAGCAGCTCGGTCCGAGGACGTTGGCGGCGACGATCGTGTTGCGCAGGATCACGCCCGTCGACGGCTGGATCGGCAGGTTGGGCGAGCCGATCTCACCGCCGATTCCGGACGCGATCGGTGCGCTGTTGTGGGCGATCGTGGCGCTCGTGATGTGCACCGGTGCGTCGGCGTCGATGTACACGCCGCCACCTCGGATCGCCGCGACGTTGCCGGCGACCGTGACGTTCTCGTACAGGGCGGCCGCGTCGCCGAGGCTGTAGATGCCGCCGCCCAGGCCGGAGTCGTCTTCGAAGCGCTGCAGCGCCCGGTTGTTCCAGATCGTGGTGCCCTGGATGTGCAGCGCGCCGTCGGCCACGTTTGCGAAGCCGCCGCCGTTCTCGGCCGTGTTGTCGGCGATCGTCGTGTCGATGATCGTGAACGCCCCACTGCCCTGGCTCTCGATGCCGCCGCCGTCCAGCTCGGCCTCGTTGCCGGTGATCGTGAGACGGGTGAGCGTGACGTCCATCGCCGCATTCTCGAGTCCCGCACCCGAGCCGGCGGTGTTACCCGTCACGACCGTGTCGGTGATGTCGATGGTGGCGTTGTTGGTGAGCAGGATGCCGCCGCCTTCGCCGCTGGCGGAGTTGGCCTCGAACGTCGCGTCCGTGACCTCGACCGGACCGGAGCCGCCCAGGTCGGCGCCGCCGCCCCCGCCCTCGGGGATCTCGCCCTCGACCGGGATGCCGGCCCGGTTCTCGCGGAACAGCGTGCCGATGATCTCGGCCCGCCCTTCGAGCGATGTCGACAGGCCCGCCCCGTCACCGGGGGTGGCGTTGCCGCGCACCTCGCCGCCCTCCAGAGTGAATGAGCCTTTGCCGCCGACGTCGATGCCGCCGCCGTGGCTCTCGGCGAGGTTCTCCGCGATCACGGAGTCGACGATGCGCACATTCCCCTCGTGACCTGCGGCGACGCCACCGCCCGCGGAGTGGGCCTCATTGCCCGCGATGGTCGACCGCTGGACCGTCAGCGACGCCGGCGAAGACCCGGTCACCCCGGCCGCATGCACGCCACCGCCGCCGCGTGCGGTATTCCCCGACACCGTCGAGTCGGTGATGATCAGGGTTCCGGTCTCCTGGTGGATCCCGCCGCCCTCGGCCTCGCTCAGACTGTCGGAGACGATCACCTCGGTCAGCCGCACGGTGCCCGGCGTGAACGTCGCGAGAGCGCCGCCGCTGTCGGCGCTCCAGCCCTCGGTCAGGGTGAGCGCCCGCACCGTCGTGTTGCCCGCGGTGGGGTGGATCTCCACGAGCCGGTCCATTCCGGTCTGCTCCGGCGGTGCGTCATCGGGCAGAGGCCCACCCTGAATGATCGTCTGCGCGGCTCCGGCCCCCGCAAGGGTCACCGGGGCGAGGATGTCGAGGTCGCCTGCTTCGGGACCGTCTGCGGCGGGCGCGATCGCGAGCCGGTACGTTCCGGCGGGGATCTGGACTACATCCGCCCCGGGGGTGGCGTTCGCCTCCTGGATCGCGGCGCGCAGCGTGCACTCGTCAGTCGCTGTCGCGCACAGCCCGTCGCCGATGACGGCGTCCACGGCATCGGATGTCGAGTCGACGTGGAAGGTCTCGACGGCGTAGACCCGCGCCGGCGATGACACGAGCACGCCCGCCGTGACCGCGATGCTCGCCAGGAGTGCCACCGCGGCTCGCACGCTGACGCCGCGTGGGCGCACGCCGATCAGTGCGCCGTCGATCCCGACAGATGTGCGCTCGCCGCGAGTGGTTGCTCGCCCCCGGCCGCGCGATACACGCATGGACATGGTCGTCCCCCCGTGCAGGCCGCGCCCCCCGGCGCATTCCCAGTGCCTGCGCGATCACTGTCCCGCTCCAGCGTTAAGCCGGACATAAGGATCAGATGAGGGGACCTTTACAAACGGACGGATGCCGCGGTTCGTCACGCCGGGATGGGGAGCGTGTGACCGGACAATCGGTACCCGGATCCGCGCACCGTCTCGATGTGGCCATCACCGAGCTTCTTGCGCAATGAGCTCACGTACACGTTGACGAGGTTGGTGGTCGGATCGAAGTCGTAGCCCCAGACATGATTGAGCAGCTGCTCACGACTGAGAACGTGGTCCGGGTGCCGCATGAGCGTCTCCAGGAGCGCGAACTCGCGAGCGGTCAGGTCCACGACGCGACCGCGCACGCTCGCGCGGTGGGTGTGGATGTCGAGTTCGACATCGCCCACCCGCAGCTTTATCGGGCTGGCCGAGCTCGACGAGCGCAATCGTGCGTGGATGCGGGCGAGGAGTTCGGCGAAGCCGAACGGCTTGGGCATGTAGTCATCCGCGCCGGCCTCCAGCGCCGTGACGACATCGCGATCGGGTCGTCCGGTCAGCACGACGACCGGCATGGTCAGGCCCAGACCCCGCAGGCGGCGGAGCACGCCCAGGCCGTCCAGCACAGGCAGACCCAGATCAAGGACCAGAAGGTCGAAATCGCCCGTGCGGCAGAGTTCCACCGCGGACTCTCCGTCGCCGACCGCCTCGACCCCGTAGCCGCTTTCGCGCAGGCCCTTGCAGACGAACGACGAGACGAGTCGGTCGTCTTCAGCCACAAGTATCCGCGTCATCGCTGACCCCAGTCACACGCGCAACGATGGATGTGAACGGCGGGCGTGCCCCTTCCACGCCGCCCTTCGAGTGAGGACAATTGTGCCACCGTCGGCGCTCGAATACAGGAGGGCGGCGCGACGGGCCAGGAGGGTGGCTCGTGCTCACGACATCGGTGCTGATCGTCGAGGACGACGATCTGATCTCGTCCTTCATCTGTCGCGCCCTGATCAAGCTGGGTCACTCGGTGGCATCGGCATCCACCGGGGAGGACGCTCTGGAGCGCCTCACGACGGGCAGCATCGACCTGGTGCTGCTCGACCTCACGCTGCCCGACATCGACGGGCTGGAAGTGCTGCGACGTCTCCGTGCCACCGGCAGCGCCGTGCCCGTGGTTGTGCTGACCTCGCGCAGCGACCCGAAGGATCGAGCGGCAGCGGTGAGCCTTGGAGCGAACCGCTATCTCGTCAAGCCGTTCCCGCTGGCGGACCTCGTCGAGGTGGTCGCGGCCATCCGCTCCTCCTGAGGAGGCTGCGCATCCACCGTCGTCGCGGCGACGAGCGGGATGTCCACCTCGAAGCGAGCTCCGTGCGGACGGACCGGAGTCACCCGCACCGATCCGCCGTGCGCTTCGGCGATGGCCCGCACGATCGGCAACCCCAGACCGGTACCCCGATGACCCGTGCGCGAGCGATGGAAGTTGTCGAACGCCCGCGCTCGGTCCTCTTCGGTGAGACCAGGACCGTCGTCCTGGACCCAGATCCGCAGTCGCCCGCTCGCGGCCGCCGTTCCGATCACGACCCGGGTGTTCTCCGGAGTGTGGTGACAGACGTTCTCCGCCAGCTGCATGACCACCTGGGTCAGGCGCTGGGCATCGGCCACGGCGGAGCCGAGGCGGCTACCTCCAGCTCCCATTGCCGAGGACACAGCACCGAGGCCCGACGGTAGGCGTCCTGCGTCCATTGCCCGAGATCTACCGGACCCACCGTCAGGAAGTCGGGATGCTCCGCGCGCGCGAGCGTGAGGAGGTCCTCCACCATGCGATTCATCCGATCGATCTCGGCGATGATGACCGCGACCGTCGCCTCCCGCTCGGAGGGGTCATCCAGCTCCATCAACTCCAGATGGCCACGGATCACCGTCAGTGGCGCACGCAGTTCGTGGCTGGCCTCGTCGAGGAACTTGCGCTGGGTTGCGAAGGCCGCTTCCAATCGCGCCAGCATGTCGTTGAAAGCGGATGCGATCTCGGATGCCTCATCCCGGCCGCGCACCGGGATCCGGCGGGTGAAGTCCGTTTCGGAGATCGTGCGCGCCGTCTCTGCGAGCGAGCGGAGCGGCCGGAGCACCCGGCCCGAGAACGCGAACGCGATGATGATCGCGACCACGAGCGTCAGCAGTTGGATCGCGGCCTCCGTCAGCACGCTGCGGTCGATTTCACTCTCCTCCGGCGACGGATGATTGACGACGACGAACGTCCCCTGACGACCGACATCCACCGGTACGACCGAATAGCGCACCTCCCCCGCGTCGACTTCCGCGACTCCGTAGGTCTCGCTTTCGGCGGCCAGCCAGTCGTCCACCAGTCCCGTCAACTGCTCGGCCGGCAGCGCGTCGCCCGCAGCCTCCGTGAGGTACGGCGCGCCACCGATGAAGCCGATCAGCGTCTCTCCCTCGTCGGGCACCTCCCGCGCGAAGTAGACATCGAACATCGCCTCGAGATCATCGCCGAACGGCTGGCCGGTCTGCGGGTTCGTCCCTTGGGTGAGAAGGCGGAACTCTTCGACCTCGCGAGACATCGCGAGCGCGATCTCCTCGTCGAGGCGATCCCGCAGGACATTTCGCAGCAACACGACCGAGACGATGAGCGAGCCCGCGAGAAGGAGCGCGACGACCGCAAGAATGCGCACGCGCATGTTTCCCAGAAAGCGGCCAGGGCCCCTCCCGTCCGGCATGGCCGGGATCGTACGCCGGTACACACGTCCGCGATAGCCCTACCCCGTGCGGGCACCCGCCCCGCCAACCGACTCTCTCGATGTCGAGAGAGTTCGGGCACGCCTCAGTCGCCCGCCGTGCCGCGGCGGTCATAGGATGGGTGGGCGCCTGCGCATGGTCCGCTCAGGCGCGAGACGACCTCGCACCGATCAGGGAGGACGACCGTGTCCACAGGCACACGCGTGACACCATCGGTATCCGAGACCACCTCCAAAGTCCCGCGTGGAACGCTGTACCGCGGCAACGAGGGCATGTGGTCGTGGGTGCTGCACCGCATCACCGGCGTCGCGATCTTCTTCTTCCTCCTCGTGCACGTGCTCGACACCGCACTCATCCGCCTCTCCCCCGAGGCGTACGACGCCGTGATGAGCACCTACAAGAATCCGATCATGGGCCTGGGTGAAGTCGTCCTCGTCGGCGCGGTCGCCTTCCACGCGTACAACGGACTGCGCATCATCATCGTGGACTTCTGGTCCAAGGGCGCGAAGTACCAGAAGCAGATGTTCTGGATCGTGATCGGCGTGTGGCTCGTGACCATGCTGGCCTTCACGCCCCGACACCTCATGAGCGTCTTCTCCGAGATGGGAGGCCAGTGATGACCGCCGACACCATCGCGGACCCGCGCTCGCCGAGGTCTGCCGTCCGCCGCAAGGGGCCGAACCTCGAGAAGGCCGGCTGGATCTACATGCGCGTCTCCGGCATGTTCCTGGTGATCCTCATCTTCGGACACCTGTTCTTCAACCTGATGCTGGGCGACGGCATCCACGGCATCGACTGGGGATTCGTCGCCGGCAAGCTCGCGAACCCGTTCTGGCAGTGGTGGGACATCATCATGCTCTGGCTCGCGCTGATCCACGGCGCGAACGGCATGCGCACGATCGTCAACGACTACGTCGCGAACAACACCATCCGGCGCGTGCTGCAGTGGGCACTCGTGCTGTCGGCGGGCTTTCTGATCGTGCTCGGCACGCTCGTGGTCTTCGCGTTCGACCCGTGCAACGGCGTGACGCAGGACAGCATCTTCTGGGAGCAGTGCCAGAACCTGCCCGCCCCGCGCCTCTGACCTCCCCCGCATCGACGACGCAGCACATGAAGAAGGCACACGAGTGACGACGACAGCAGCAGCCGGATCGACCGTCAAGAACGGCGTCCACTACCACCAGTTCGACATCGTCATCGTGGGCGCCGGCGGCGCCGGCATGCGCGCGGCGATCGAGGCCGGCCCGGGGGCGAAGACCGCGGTCATCTCGAAGCTGTACCCCACCCGGTCGCACACGGGTGCGGCGCAGGGCGGCATGGCCGCGGCGCTGGCCAACGTCGAAGAGGACTCGTGGGAGTGGCACACGTTCGACACGGTCAAGGGCGGCGACTACCTCGTCGACCAGGATGCCGCGGAGATCCTCGCGAAAGAGGCGATCGACGCGGTCATCGACCTCGAGAACATGGGTCTGCCGTTCAACCGCACGCCCGAGGGCAAGATCGACCAGCGCCGGTTCGGCGGCCACACGGCCGACCACGGCAAGACCCCCGTGCGCCGCGCATGCTACGCCGCCGACCGCACCGGGCACATGATCCTGCAGACGCTCTTCCAGAACTGCGTCAAGCTCGGCATCAACTTCTTCAACGAGTTCTACGTCCTGGACCTCATCACGGTGAAGGCCGACGACGGCAGCACCCAGATCGCCGGCGTCGTTGCCTACGAGCTCGCCACCGGCGACCTGCACGTCTTCCAGTCCAAGGCCGTGATCTTCGCGACCGGCGGCTTCGGCAAGATCTACAAGACGACCTCCAACGCGCACACCCTCACCGGCGACGGCGTCGGGATCATCTGGCGCAAGGGCCTGCCGCTGGAGGACATGGAGTTCTTCCAGTTCCACCCGACCGGACTCGCGGGTCTCGGCATCCTGCTCACCGAGGGTGCGCGCGGCGAGGGTGCGATCCTGCGCAACGTCAGCGGCGAGCGCTTCATGGAGCGGTACGCCCCGACCATCAAGGACCTCGCCCCACGCGACATCATCTCCCGCTGCATGCAGCAGGAGGTCGCCGAGGGCCGCGGCGCGGGACCCGCGCGCGACTACGTGCTGCTGGACTGCACGCACCTGGGCGCCGAGGTGCTCGAGACCAAGCTGCCCGACATCACCGAGTTCGCCCGCACCTACCTCGGTGTCGACCCGGTCGTCGAGCCGGTCCCGGTCATGCCCACGGCGCACTACGCGATGGGCGGTATCCCGACCAACAACGACGCTCAGGTGCTCTCGAACAACACCACGGTCGTCCCGGGCCTCTACGCCGCCGGCGAGTGCGCCTGCGTCTCGGTGCACGGCTCGAACCGCCTCGGCACCAACTCGCTGCTCGACATCAACGTCTTCGGCAAGCGCTCGGGCAAGCACGCCGTGCAGTACGTGCAGACCGCCGAGTTCGTTCCGCTGCCCGAGGACCCCGCCGCCGAGGTGCGCGGGCTCATCGAGGGCCTCCGCGCAGGCAATGGCACTGAGCGGATCGCCGTCCTGCGCAAGAGGCTGCAGGATGAGATGGACAAGTACGCCCAGGTGTTCCGCACCGACGAGTCCCTTGGCCGCGTGCTGACCGTCATCGAAGAACTGCGCGAGCGCTTCAAGAACATCCACGTCGACGACAAGGGCAAGCGCTACAACACCGACCTGCTCGAGGCTGTCGAGCTCGGCTTCCTCCTCGACATCGCCGAGGTCGTCGTCGTGAGCGCGCGCAACCGCAAGGAGAGCCGCGGCGGCCACATGCGAGACGACTACCCCACGCGAGACGACGAGAAGTACATGAAGCACACGATGGCCTATCTTTCGGGGGATGCCGGATCGTCGCACTCCGACGACCACATCCGCCTGGACTGGAAGCCGGTCGTCTTCACGAAGAACGAGGCGGGCGAGCTGCGTTACCCGCCGCTGGAGAGGAAGTACTGATGGCGTCGACGCTCGTCGAGACGGCCGATTCGAACGCGGATGTCGGCATCGACGTCGCGGCCGACACCGGCATCCAGTCGTTCCTGGTCACCTTCATCATCCGCCGCTTCGATCCGGAGGTGGACGAAGAGCCCCGCTGGGTCGACTACGACGTCGAGCTCTACTCGACCGACCGAGTGCTCGACGCCCTCCACAAGATCAAGTGGGAGGTCGACGGGTCGCTCACGTTCCGCCGCTCGTGCGCCCACGGCATCTGCGGGTCCGACGCGATGCGCATCAACGGCCGCAACCGTCTGGCCTGCAAGACGCTGATCAAGGACCTCGACATCTCGCAGCCGATCTACGTCGAGGCGATCAAGGGACTGCCCCTCGAGAAGGACCTCATCGTCGACATGGAGCCGTTCTTCGCCTCCTTCCGCGAAGTGCAGCCGTTCCTCATCGCGAACTCGACGCCCGAGAAGGGCAAGGAGCGCATCCAGTCGATCGTCGACCGCGAGGTCTTCGACGACACCACGAAGTGCATCCTCTGCGCGGCATGCACTTCGTCGTGCCCCGTGTTCTGGACCGACGGGCAGTACTTCGGCCCCGCCGCGATCGTCAACGCGCACCGGTTCATCTTCGACTCGCGCGACGATGCCGGTGACGTCCGGCTCGACATCCTCAACGACAAGGAAGGCGTATGGCGCTGCCGCACGACCTTCAACTGCACCGAAGCGTGCCCCCGCGGCATCGAGGTGACCAAGGCGATCGCCGAGGTCAAGCAGGCCATCCTCCGCGGACGCTAGGCACGGGTATGCTCCGAGCGTGAGCACCCCGACCGCCCCCTCGTCCGCCGTGCGGTCGCGGGTCGCGGTCACCGCCGCCTACGCGGCGCAGGGGCTCGGCTACGCGGTCGTGGTGACCTCGCTCCCGGTGTTCAAGGAGCGGCTGGGCATCGACGATGTTGCGGTCTCGCTCATCGTGCTGCTGGTGTGCGTCACAGCGGCCCTCGGGTCGGTCGTGGCCGACCTCCTGGCGAAGTGGCGCGGCAGCCGCCTCGCGCTGATCGTCGGCCTGTGCCTGGAGATGGCGGCCCTCGGCCTCATCGTCGTCTCGGTCGTTGCGCCCGGCTCGCCGCTGTGGCTGTTCGTGGCCGCGTTCGGCCTCTACGGCCTGGGCCTGGGCGGGGTGGATGCCGGCGGCGCCATGCAGGGCGTGCTCGTGCAGCGCCGCTACGGGCGCGACATCATGGGCGGGTACTTCGCGGCGTACACCGCCGCCGCGATCGTGGGCGCGCTCACCGTCGCGGGTGCGTCGGCCGCCGGGGTCGCCGTGGTGCTGCCCCTCTCGCTCGCGGCCGTCGTGGCGATCGCGGTCGCGATCTTCGGCGTGAAGGCCTTCGATCCGGCGCGGGCCGCGACGCCCGTCGGCGGCCGTTCTGCGGCCCGGCTCCCCCGGCGCGGGATCTGGCTCTTCGGCTTCGTGATCCTCGCGGCCTTCACGGTGGATTCGGCCGTGAGCACGTGGAGCACCGTGTACCTGCAGGACGAGCTCTTCGCGGCGGCCGTGCTCGCCCCGCTCGGCTATGCCGCCTACCAGGCCGCGATCCTCCTCACCCGCCTGGTGACAGACCGGGCGTCGGGTCGCTTCGGACGCTCCCGCGTCGTGATCGTCGCCACGGCGACCTCGCTCGTCGGCTGCGTCGTGGTCGCGCTGCTGCCCTTCCCTGCGGCGGCGATCGTCGGGTTCGCGCTGGCCGGCGTCGCGGTCGGCGCGCTCGTGCCGCTCGCGTTCACCTCCGCCGGCGGCCTCGCCCCGGCTCGCAGCGACGAGATCATCGCCCGCGTCAACCTCTTCAACTACGTCGGCGCGGTCCTGGGGGCCGTCCTCCTCGGACTCCTGGCGGATGCCCCGGGCCTGGGCCTCGCGTTCCTCCTGCCGGCCGCACTGCTCGTTCCGGTCCTGTTCGTCGCGCGCCGGTTCCGTGCACCCGTGGCCGCCGACACCGCCCTGCTGTCGGTCGTCGCCGACGGCGAGGTCGCGGCATCCGTGGATCGCTAATCTGTGACAGTGAGTCAGAAGAGCGCACGCGGCGAGGAACACGCACGCGCCGCGGCCGCGGCTGCGGATGCCGCGCGCGAGGAGGAGACGCTCCGCGAGCGCTGGGAGACGACGCAGGAGTCGTTCCGCGAGCGGTTCGACGCGCCCATCCAGCGCGCGACGCACATCACGAAGGCGACCATGGCGTGGTTCCCGGTCCGGGTGTGGCGGCACTTCCTGATCAACAACGGCTTCCTGCTGGGTGCGGGCATCAGCTACCAGGCGCTGTTCGCGATCTTCGCCGCGATCTACGTCGCGTTCGCGATCACCGGTCTGTGGCTCGGCGGAAACGCGGATGCCGTCAACGCGATGATCGCCCTCATCAACAGCTACATCCCCGGGCTGATCAGCGACACGGGAGTGATCACCCCGGAGCAGGTGCAGGAGATCGCCTCCAGCACCACCGGCGTGCTCGGTGTCACCGGCATCATCGCCCTCGCGACGGTCATCTGGACGGCGATCGGCTGGGTGACCTACTCGCGGCGCGGGGTGCGCGACATCTTCGACATCCCCCCCGATCGGCGCAGTTACGTGCTCCTCAAGGGGCGCGACCTCATCGCCGCCATCATCTTCGGCGTCGCCCTCATCGTCGGTGCGATCCTCACCTCGATCAGTTCGTGGGCGCTCGCGTGGGTGCTCTCGCTGGTCGGGATCGATACGGGTCCGGGTGTGCTCAACACCAGCGTCCGGATCGGCTCGGTGATCGTCTCGTTCGCGCTCAACTCGGCCGCGCTCGCGGCGCTGTTCCGCTTCCTCACCGGAACCCAGCTGCGCTGGCGTGCGATCTGGCCCGGCGCGCTGCTGGGCGGCGCGGCGCTGACCGTGCTGCAGCTGGGCGCCGGCCTGCTGCTGAGCTACACGCCCTCCAACCCGCTGCTGGCCACGTTCGCGATCTTCGTCGGGCTGCTGCTGTGGTTCAAGATCAGCGGCATCATCATGCTGGTGGCCGCCGCGTGGATCGCCGTGGCCTCGAAGGACAAAGACATCCCCATGCTGCTGCCGACCGAAGCCGAGCGGATCGCGGCGGAGCACAAGGCGCTCCTCCTCGCCGCCCAGGTGCGGTTGCGCACCGCGCGCGAAGCGCGCGCCGCAGCGCCGTGGTTCCGCGCGTGGCGGGCGGATTTCGCCGTCCGCGAGGCCGAGGACGAACTCAAACGGGTGGAGGCGTCGGCCCCGGCGCTGCCCGCGCCGTCGAAGAAGGCCGCGAAGCGGGCCAAGGAGCCGGCGGTCATCCCCCCACCCCATCCGGAGCATGTCAGCGGCGATCATTAGGCTGGAAGACGTGCCCACACGCGTTCGCCTTGCCTCGATCAACGTCAACGGGATCCGGGCGGCGGTCCGCAACGGCATGAGCGACTGGCTCGACACCGCCGACGTCGACATCATCACTCTCCAAGAAGTGCGTGCCACGGCCGCCGACCTCGCGACGGCACTGCCCGGGTGGCACCTCGTGAACGACGAGGCGGTCGCGAAGGGGCGCGCAGGGGTCGCGATCGCGAGCCGGCGGGAGCCCGTAGCGGTGCGGCGCGGGCTGGGCGACGGCTCGGTCGACCTGACCGGCCGGTGGATCGAGGCGGACTTCGACATCGACGGCGAGCAGCTCACCGCGATCAGCGCCTACGTGCCGACCGGCGAGGCCGGCACCCCGCGGCAGGACGTCAAGTGGCTCTTCCTCGACGAGATGGCGGTGCGGATGGCGCAGATCGGCGTCGCGACCCCGTTCGCCGTCGTGACAGGCGATCTGAACGTCGGGCACCGCGAACTCGACATCCGCAACTGGAAGGGCAACATCAAGAACGCCGGATTCCTCCCCCGCGAGCGCGCCTACTTCGATCGGTTCCTCGGCGAGGCGGGCACGAGGGTCGCCGCCGTCGACGGATCGGTGGGCCTCGGACTCGGCTGGGTCGACATCGGCCGCCGCACCCACGGCGAGGTCGACGGCCCCTACACGTGGTGGTCGAGCCGCGGCAAGGCGTTCGACACCGACACCGGCTGGCGGATCGACTACCACCTCGCGACCGCGCCGCTCGCGGCCCGCGCCTCCGGGTACAGCATCGGTCGCGCGCCGTCGTGGGACACACGCTGGAGCGACCACGCGCCGGTGGTCGTCGACTACGCGCTCGGAGCCTGAGCGGGCCCGCGGCGGGCGGTCGCGGCATCCGTCTGTCTGCACCCTGTGGGGCTCCGCCCACACCCCCGGCTTGCCGGCGCGCGCATCCCTGTGGGGCTCCGCCCCACACCCCCGGCTTGCCGGCGCGCGCCCTTAGGCTAGTCGGGTGAGCAAACCCCGCCTGTACTCCGGCATGCAGCCCTCGGCCGACTCCCTCCAGATCGGCAACTACATCGGGGCGCTCATGCAGTGGCGCGATCTGCAGGAGGCGTACGACGCGTTCTTCTCCGTCGTCGACCTGCACGCGCTGACCCAGCCGAACGACCCGGCCGAGCTGCGCGAGAAGACCCGCCGCACCGCGGCGCAGTACATCGCCGCGGGCATCGAGCCGTCGAAGTCCACCCTCTATGTGCAGTCGCATGTCGCCGCCCACCCCGAACTCGCCTGGATCCTCTCGACGATCACCGGGTTCGGCGAGGCCGGACGCATGACGCAGTTCAAGGACAAGTCGACCCGCTACGGCAATGACGCGACCTCGGTGGGTCTGTTCACCTACCCGGTGCTCATGGCGGCCGACATCCTGCTCTATCAGACCGACATCGTGCCGGTCGGCGACGACCAGAAGCAGCACGTCGAACTGACCCGCGACCTCGCCGAGCGGTTCAACTCGCGCTACGGCCAGACCTTCCGCGTGCCGATGCCGGTGATCCAGCAGGACACCGCGCGCATCTTCGACCTGCAGAACCCTACGGCGAAGATGTCGAAGTCGGCCGAATCGGATGCCGGCGTGCTGTGGCTGCTGGATGACCCCTCGGTCTCGGCCAAGAAGATCATGCGCGCCGTCACCGACAGCGAGGGATCGGTGCGGTACGACCGCGAGCAGAAGCCGGGCGTCTCGAACCTGCTCGTGATCTACGCGGCCCTCACCGGCCGTCAGATCCCGGCGATCGAGGACGAGTACGCCGGCCGCGGCTACGGCGACTTCAAGAAGGG
Organism: uncultured Actinomycetota bacterium; assembly: GCA_963792285.1. Lineage (GTDB taxonomy): Bacteria > Actinomycetota > Actinomycetes > Actinomycetales > Microbacteriaceae > Microbacterium. Next base: position 24,945 of record CAWBVS010000019.1, read on the forward strand.
GCTGGCCGATGTGGTGGTCGGCGAGTTCGGTCCGGTGCGCGCCCGCGCGCTCGAGCTGCTCGACGACAAGGCCGAGCTCGACCGCGTGCTCGCCGCGAACGCCGACCGCGCCGCCGAGGTCGCCGGGCGCACGCTCAGCGACGTCTACGACAAGGTCGGTCTGCTCCGCCGGGTGTAGGGGTCGCCCGGCGGTCGGCACGGCGACGGATGCAGATGCCGTATTCAGGCTGGTTCGCGAGCTGGAGGAACCGGTCGGTGTGATGGCGGCTGTTCGAACGACGCGGATGGCATCCGGCCTGATTACGGCATGCACGTTGTGGATCACCGCCCGGCGAGCAGTCCCCTGACCGCCGCCAGCACCTCTTGGTCGCGGTACATGATCTGCGCCGCCGTCAGGCGTAGCACCACGTAGCCGCGCGCTGCCAGCGCGAGGTCGCGGTCGCGGTCCTTGACCTGCTGTTGCCAGTTCTCGTGGAACTCCTTGCTGTCGCATTCGATGACGAGCCACCCATCGACCAGGAGATCAACCCGCCCGACTCCGTCGAACTCGACCTGGAGTTCTGTATCGCAGCCGAGAACACGCAGCATGAGCCGCATCAGCGTTTCGGGACCGGACTCCGCACGGCCGTCGACCAGTGCGCGCAGCACCCCGTACTTGGCCGGAAGAGCACGGAAGACGTCGGCGAGACCCGCTTCTGAGATGTGACCGAGGTGGAGCGCGCTGTCCAGCGTGGCGATGGCCGCACGCGGTGTCTGGCAGAGCACCGCGTGTGCAAGCGCATCGATCACTGCGACGCACGAGTACTCGCGCGGGATGGGGTCGATGAGCGGCAGCCAATGCAGCCGAACTCCGCGCACTCGCTGAGACTCGAGGCGAACACGGCGACTGTGCGGCGACCGCATCCGACTCGCGGTCCGTGGCAGATGGACATGGATCCTGTCATTGCGAAGCACGAAGACTCCCATGAGCGCGAGCAGCGATAGGCACGTGAGCCTCCCGCCCACCCGCACGGCGCGCACGACGACGTCGGGCGTGGTCGCCCCTACGTAGAAGCCGCGGCGAGCACGGATGAGGTAGCCCAGCCGAACTGCGGTGCCGATTCTCGCACGGGTCATACCCTCAGCGCGAAGCTCGGCGGTGCTGAATATGCGGTGTTCGGATGTCATGCACTCAATGTCGACATCTCATCCGGGTCGTCCGGGGGTTTATCGCCCACCCGGTGGAACACTCATCGGCGCGATGCGCTGAGGAGGAACGGATGCCGTATTCAGGCTGCGAGGGGCGTAAGCATCGAGGGCGCCGCGAAATCACGCGGTCAACCGAGGCCATCGGCACATTCAGCCTGAGTACGGCATGGGCGTCGGAGCAGACCGGATGAGCGGCGGCCCAGACCGGACGGGAGACGGAGCAGACCGGATCCATGCGACCGAACGCCGGGCAGGGACGACGAAAGCGCCGCGGGCCGGCACGGCTAGCCTGGGCGGGTGGAACCGGTCACTCTTCACACCGCGCGGCTGACGCTCTCCGTGCCCACCGATGCCGACGTCGACGCGATCTTCGAGGCGTGCCAGGACGCCTCGATCCAGCGCTACACGACGGTCCCGTCGCCGTACGAGCGGCAGGACGCGGAGGGCTTCATCACCTTCGCGCAGAGCCGGTGGGCCGAGGGAGTCGAAGCGACGTGGGCGCTGCGCGAAGGCGAGACGCTCGCCGGCATGATCGGCCTGCACGGCATCACCCTGGGCGGCAGCGGCGAGATCGGCTACTGGATGGCGCCGGCCGCGCGCCGGCGCGGACTGCTCACCGAAGCCGCACGGGCGGTCGTCGACTGGGGCTTCAGCTCCTCCGGCGCGGCGCTGCAGCGCATCGAGTGGCGCGCGGTGGCCGGCAACGTCGCATCGGCGCGGGTCGCGCGCGCCCTCGGCTTCCGGTACGAAGGCCTGCTGCGCAAGTCGCTCGCCAACTCGTTCGGCCGGGACGACGGCTGGATCGCGGGGCTCCTCCCCGGCGATGACCGGATGCCGCAGCCCTGGCCCGTGCTGGAGGAATGACACCCGACCCTCCGTCGGCGCCGCGTGGGAGGATGGGGGAATGCCGGAGATGCCCGAAGTGCAGGGCCTCGTCGACTTCCTCCGCGGACGGGCGACGGGACTTGCGATCACGCGCGTCACGGTCTCGGCGTTCGCTGCCCTCAAGACCTACGACCCGCCGGTCGATGCGCTCGTCGGCGCCGAGATCACCTCCGCCTCGCGGCACGGCAAGTTCATCGACCTCGCGACCACGACGACGACCAGGGACTCCGAGCCCCACCTGATCTTCCACCTCGCCAAGGCGGGGTGGCTGCGGTGGTACGACCAGCTTCCGTCCACGATCATCCGTCCGGGCAAGACCCCCATCGCGCTGCGGGTCGCGCTGTCGGACGGGTCGGGCTTCGACCTCACCGAGGCGGGAACGAAGAAGTCGCTGGCCGTGTACGTCGTGAACGATCCGCAGGACGTGCCGGGGATCGCCCGGCTCGGTCCGGATCCGCTCGAGCCCACCTTCACCCGCAACACCCTCGCCGGTCTGATCGAGGGCCGCCGCACGCAGATCAAGGGCGTGCTGCGCGACCAGTCGATCCTGGCCGGGGTCGGCAACGCCTACTCCGACGAGATCCTCCACGATGCGCGGATGTCGCCCTATGCCCTCGCCGCGAGTCTGACCCCCGAAGACATCGACCGCCTCTACGCCGCGATGACCGAGACGCTCGCCGAGGCGGTGGCCGCGGCATCCGGAAAGCCGCCCGCCGAGCTCAAGGACGCCAAGCGGCGCGGCATGCAGGTGCACGGCCGGCGGGGCGAGACCTGCCCGGTGTGCGGCGATGTCGTGCGGAGCGTCTTCTTCGCCGACAACTCGCTGGAGTACTGCGCGACGTGTCAGACCGGCGGCAAGGTGCTCGCCGACCGGCGCCTGTCGCGACTGCTCAAGTAGCGCGCCGCTTCCGGCCCACCACGCAAAGCCCGGAACCTACGACAGCGCCGTGACGTCCTCGTCGACCCAGTCCAGCGACTTCGTGACGGCCTTTCGCCACAGCCGCACGCGGCGATCGGCCTCTTCGACCGGCATCTTCGGCTCCCAGCGCTTGCCTTCGCGCCACTGCGCGCTGAGCGCATCGCGGTCGGGCCACACCCCCGTCGCCAGCCCCGCGGCGTAGGCTGCCCCGAGCGCGGTGGTCTCGATGATGGCCGGGCGCACCACGGGGATGCCGAGGATGTCGGCCTGGAACTGCATCATGAGGTCATCGCGCGAGCCGCCGCCGTCCACCCGCAGCTCGGTCAGCTCCCGGCCGGTGTCGGCCACGATCGCGTCGATCACGTCGCGGGACTGGAATCCGGCCGCCTCGATCGCCGCCCGCGCGATGTGCGCCTTGTTGACGTACCGCGTGAGCCCGACCAGGGCGCCCCGCGCGTCCGGCCGCCAGTACGGGGCGAACAGACCGGAGAAGGCGGGTACGAAGTAGGCCCCGCCGCTGTCGTCCACCGTCGAGGCGAGCCGCGCGACCTCGGGCGCGGAGTTGATGATGCCCAGATTGTCGCGCAGCCACTGCACGAGCGATCCGGTCACGGCGATCGAGCCCTCCAGCGCGTAGTGGGCCGGCTCGTCGCCGCACCGATACGCGACCGTGGTCACCAGTCCGTGCTGCGAGCGCACGATCTCGGTGCCGGTGTTCACGAGCACGAAGTTGCCGGTGCCGTACGTGTTCTTGGACTGCCCCGGCTCGAACGCGGCCTGGCCGAACGTCGCGGCCTGCTGATCGCCGAGGATGCCGGCGATGGGAATGCCGCGTGCCGCGGGCGGCTCGTGCACCTCGCCCACCACGCCCGACGATGAGACGATCTCGGGAAGCATCGATCGCGGGATGCCGAAGACCTCGAGCAGCTCGTCGGACCACGCGAGGGTCTCGAGGTCCATCAGGAGCGTGCGGCTGGCGTTGGTCACGTCGGTGACGTGGATGCCGCCACGCGTGTCACCCGTGAGGTTCCAGATCAGCCACGTGTCGGGTGTGCCGAACAGCAGGTGACCCGCTTCGGCGTCGGCGCGCGCGCCGGGCACGTTGTCGAGGATCCAGGCGATCTTCGAGGCCGAGAAGTAGGTGGCCAGCGGCAGCCCGGTGGCCTGCGCGAACCGGTCGGTGCCGCCGTCGGCCGCGAGGCGGTCGATGAGCGGCTGCGTGCGGGTGTCCTGCCAGACGAGCGCGTTGCAGACCGGCCGCCCCGTGCGACGGTCCCACACGATCGCCGTCTCGCGCTGGTTCGTGATCCCCACCGCGGCGAAGTCCCGCGGCGCCAGGCCCGCGTCATCCAGCGCGGCCGCGATCACCCACTGCGTGTTGGTCCAGATCTCGATGGGATCGTGCTCGACCCAGCCGGCCCGGGGGAAGATCTGCTTGTGCTCCCGCTGCGCGACCGCGACGGTCGCCCCGCTCGCGTCGAACACGATCGCCCGCGTCGAGGTCGTGCCCTGATCGAGCGCCAGCACATGGTCGGTCACGTGAGTCTCCTTCGAGTCAGCGCGTTGCTCCTGGGGCCGCCGTGCAGCGGCCCGGGCCGTGCGGTCAGGCTATCGCGAGGAGCGGGCGGATGCCGCGGGCGTCCACGTCGGGTCGGCGGCGTGCACCTTCGCCAGCGCCCGATCGGTCTCGGCGATGCACTGCGCGGCATCCCACCGCATGACCGGCGCGATCGCCTGGGCGACCTCGAGCGCCGATTCGGCCGTGACCGCGCCGATGAACGCGAGGCTCGTGCGACGCATGAGCATGTCGTCGAGATGGATGACGGCCTCGGTGCGGGCGATGTGGCGCAGCTCCGCGGTGCTGTAGGCCGGGAGCGTCTCGAGAGCGACGTCGTCGGGATCATCGGCGATCGCGGCGATGACGTCGGCCGCCACCGTGCCGTAGCGGTCCAGCAGCGTCGCGACCCGCTCGAAGCCGAGCCCCTCGCTGTGCGTGTCGATCCACTGGCGGCGCGCGCGCTCGGTCGTGGGGTATCCGCGGCCTCCGCCGATCGGCACGCCCTTGGTCGAGCGCCGCCGCGGCAGGGCGAGCCGTTCGAGGACGTGGTCGGTGAGGTTCTCCGCCGACGCGCGGAACGTCGTCCACTTGCCTCCGACGAGGCTGAGCACCGTCGCGTCGGTGGGGCCCGCGAGGGGCGCCTCCTCGATGCGGTAGTCGCGCGAGACGAAGCCCGGGGCGAGGTCGCCGTGCCCGGGGAGGGGCCTGACCCCGGAGAACCGGTAGACGATCCGGTCGCGCTCGACCGTGATGTCGGGCAGCACCGCGCCGATGAGCTCGATGAAGTAGTCGACCTCGGCCTCGGTGCACACGATCGGGTCGCCCATGTCGTGCTCGAGGTCGGTCGTGCCGACGAGCACCCGCCCCTTGAGCGGGTAGATCAGCACGATCCGCCCGTCCTTGTGCTCGAAGAACAGCTCGCGCCCGCCGGTCGCCGCGAGCAGCTCGGGGTGATCGAGAACGATGTGCGAGCCCTTCGTGCCGCCCATGTGGTCGGTCGGGTCGCCGCAGGCGAGGTTCGTGAGGTCGGTCCAGGGCCCTGACGCATTCACCACGACGGATGCCGCGAACGGCAGTTCCTGGCCGGTGTGCTGGTCGCGCAGCACGATGCGGCCGTCATCGACGCCGACGGCGGCGGTGTAGTTCGCGGCGCGCGCGCGGTCGCCGCCCGCCGCGAGACCGTCGCGCAGCACGTCGATCGCGAGGCGCTCCGGGTCGTGCAGGGAGGCGTCCCAGTACGTGGCGGTGTACTTGATGGCGGGGTTCAGGTGCGGAAGCTGCTGCAGCGAGCGCCGGCGCCCGTGGAACTCGTGCCGGGCGACACGACCGCCGCCCCGCGAGAACGAGTCGTAGATGACCAGGCCGATCTTGATGAGGGCCGCCCCGCGCTCGGTGTGCTTTCCGCCGCCGTGACGCAGGAACCGCAGGGGCGCGCTGAGCACGCCCGAGAAGGTCGAGAAGATCGGGATCGTCGTCTGCAGCGGGCGGACGTAGTGCGGCGCGATCTGCAGCAGCGCGTTGCGTTCGGTGACCGCCTCGTGGACGAGGCGGAACTCGCCGTTCTCGAGATAGCGGATGCCGCCGTGGATCATGTGGGAGGACGCGGCCGAGGCCCCGCTGACGTAGTCGGAGCGCTCGGCGAGAGCCACGTCCACGCCCTGCAGAGCGAGATCGCGGAAGGTCGCCAGGCCGTTGATGCCGCCGCCGACGATGAGGACGTCGGCGTACGGGCGCGCTGCGAGCGCTTCGAAGCCCTGTCGTGCGTGTGTCATGTCGATGAGCCCTCCCCCTCCAGGCTAAATGCCCCCGCGGGCACGGGCGCCGTCCACGCGGGCACAGGCAGGAATCGTTCAGCGACCCGCCACCCGGCCGTCACCGCGGGTGGTCTCCATGCAATGACATGGAATGAATCGCGTGAGTCAGGCGTTGACTAGAATCAAGTGCATTACGTGCTCCGGGGTCGGTGTGAATCCGAACCGGCGGTGACAGTCCGCGAGCTGAGGCATCAGCATCCGATGAGGGTGCCGCCGAGGCTGATCCGGTGGAATTCCGGAACCGACGGTGATGCAGCAGGTTTCTGCTGCGAGTCCGGATGGGAGGCAGCACGAGCGGCGCGAGCGTGCCGCCGTTCGCCATTCCCGGAGCCTGAACGAAGGATTCGGATGACGGTGAACGCCGCGGAGCGCGACGCCATGGGGCGCGCGCTGTCGCTCGCCCTCAAGGGCCCGCGCGGCGTGAACCCCCAAGTCGGCGCGGTGATCCTCGCGCCCGACGGCACAGTGCTCGCCGAAGGCTGGCACCGCGGTGCGGGTACGGTGCACGCCGAGGTCGACGCGCTGTCGCAGCTGCCGGACGGCGATGCCCGCGGGGCGACCGCGATCGTGACGCTCGAGCCCTGCAACCACACCGGACGCACCGGGCCGTGCTCCGAAGCGCTCCTGGCGGCCGGCGTCGCCCGGGTGATCTACGCGGTTCCCGACCCGAACCCGGAGTCCCGCGGCGGAGCGGAGCGCCTGCGCCGCGCCGGCGTCGAGGTCGAGGCCGGACTCCTCGAGGAGGAGGCCACCGCCCTGCTCGCCCCGTGGCTGGCGGTGCAGCGGCTCGGCCGCCCGCACGTCACGGTCAAGTGGGCGCAGAGCCTGGACGGCCGTGCCGCGGCATCCGACGGCACCAGCCAGTGGATCACCGGTCCTGAGGCGCGCGCCGACGTGCACCGCCGCCGCGCGGAGGCCGACGCGATCGTGGTCGGCATCGGCACGGTGCTGGCCGATGACCCGGCACTGACCGCGCGCCGCCCCGACGGAACGCTCTACGACCACCAGCCGCTCCCGGTGGTGCTCGGCGATCGGCCGTGTGCCCGACGACGCCGCGCTGCACCGGCATCCGCACCCGTTCGTGCGGCGGTCGGGCAGCGACCTGCCCGCCGTGCTCGCCGAGCTGCGCGAACGCGGCGTGCAGCGCGTCTTCGTCGAGGGCGGACCCACGATCGCCAGCGCGTTCCTGCGCGCAGACCTCGCCGATGAGGTGCTCGCCTACGTCGCACCCGTGCTGCTCGGCGGCGACAAGCTCGCGCTGGGCGACATCGGGGTCTCGACGATCGCCGAGGCTCGGCGGCTCGAGACCACCGCGGTCGAGCGACTCGGGCCCGACCTGCTTCTCATCGCCCGCCCTTGCGGAAGGAACCCCCTGATGTTCACCGGAATCGTCGAAGAGATCGGCGCCGTCACCGCCGTCGAGCCGTCCGGCGACGGCGTGCGCCTCACGGTGCGGGCGCCGAAGGCCGTGTCGGATGCCGCGCACGGCGACTCGATCTCCGTGAGCGGCGTGTGCCTGACCGTCGTCGACCGCGGTGAGGACTGGTTCACGGCCGACGTCATGCGCCAGACGCTCGACATGTCGACCCTCGCCGGCGTCGACGCCGGCCGCGTGGTCAATCTCGAGCGCGCCACGGCCGCGCACGGACGCCTCGGCGGGCACATCGTGCAGGGGCACATCGACGGCACCGGCGAGCTGCTCGAGGTGCGCCCGGGCGCGCAGTGGCGCGTGCTGCGGATCGCGCTGCCCGCGCACCTCGCACCGCTCGTCGTCGACAAGGGCTCGATCGCGGTCGACGGCGTCTCGCTCACGGTCAGCGCGGTGAGCGAAGCCGGCGCAGCCGCGCACTGGTTCGAGGTCTCGCTCATTCCCGAGACGCTCGAGGCCACGACGCTCGGCGACCGCGTCGCCGGCGATCGCGTCAATCTCGAGACCGACATCCTGGCGCGCCACGTGCAGCGCCTCCTCGCCTTCACCCCGGACTCCCCCGCCACCACGGCGGCACCCTCAACAGAAGGAGGCTCCCGATGAGCCTTTCGCCCATCACCGACGCCCTCGACGCGCTGCGCGCGGGCAAGCCCGTCATCGTCGCCGACGACGAGAACCGCGAGAACGAAGGCGACGTCGTCCTGTCGGCCGAGCTGGCGACACCCGAGTGGATCGCGTGGACGGTGCGCTGGTCCAGCGGCTTCATCTGCGCCCCCATGCCCGCCGAGTGGGCCGACCGGCTCGACCTGCCGCCCATGGTCGAGGTGAACGAAGACGCGCGCGGCACGGCCTACACCGTCAGCGTGGATGCCGCGGACCGGGTCTCGACCGGCATCAGCGCCTCCGACCGCGCGCACACCCTGAACGTGCTCGCCGACCCCGTCGTCCACGCCGACGAGCGTGATCCGCCCCGGGCACATCCTCCCGCTGCGCGCCGTCGACGGCGGCGTGCGCGAACGCGGCGGTCACACCGAGGCCGCGGTCGAGCTCATGCGGCTCGCCGGGCTCAAGCCGGTCGGCGCGATCGCCGAGGTCGTGGCCGAGGACGGCTCCATGATGCGCCTGCCCGGCCTCATCGAGCTCGGCGAGCGCGACGGAGTGCCGGTGATCACGATCGAGCAGCTCATCGCCTACCTCGACGAGCACGACCCGGTCGAGGCGTCCGGCGCACGGCCCCCACCGGCGGCGGGTGAGCCTGCGCGCCGAGGCGAACGTCCCGACCTCGCACGGCGAGTTCCGCTTCCTCGCGTACAAGGACCGCATCACCGGCACCGACCACCTCGCGGTCGTCTCCGGCGACCTCTCCGACGATGCCCCGCTCGTGCGCGTGCACTCGGAGTGCCTGACGCGGTGAGGCGTTCGGCTCGCTCAAGTGCGAGTGCGGCCCGCAGCTCGAAGCCGCGCTCGACGCGATCGAGCAGGACGGCGGCGTCGTGATCTACATGCGCGGTCACGAGGGTCGCGGCATCGGGCTCATCAACAAGCTGCGCGCCTACAGCCTGCAGGAGCGCGGCCTCGACACGGTCGACGCCAACCTCGCGCTGGGGCTGCCGGCCGACGCGCGCGACTACGCCGCGGCCGCCGGCATCCTCGCCGATCTCGGCGTCGAGAAGGTGCGTCTGCTGACGAACAACACCGACAAGGTCACCCAGCTGCGCGAGCTCGGTCTCGAGATCGTCGAGCAGGTGCCGCTGCTGGTCGGGCGTCGGACCGAACAACCACCAGTACCTCTCGACGAAGCGCGACCGGATGGGCCACCTGATCGCCGAGTCGGATCTGACCGATGCGCTCGCGCAGATGCACGAAGGAGCCGGAGCATGAGCGGCAAGGGAGCGCCGATCGTCGGCGGCACGGACGGCACGGGCCTGGACGTCGTGATCGTCGCGGGCACCTGGCACGACGTGATCACCGACGGCCTCATCGCGGGCGCTCAGCGCACCCTCGACGCCGCGGGCGCCACCTGGCAGCTCGTGCGCGTGCCCGGATCGTTCGAGCTGGCCGTCGCCGCGCAGGCCGCCTTCGCGGCGGGCGCCGACGCGGTGGTGGCGCTCGGCGTCATCATCCGCGGCGGCACACCGCACTTCGAGTACGTGTCGTCGGCGACCACCGACGGCCTCACGCGCGTCGCGCTCGACGCCGGCAAGCCCGTCGGGTTCGGCGTGCTCACCCTCGACGACGAGCAGCAGGGCATCGACCGGGCGGGGCTGCCCGGGCTCGCACGAGGACAAGGGCGCCGAGGCGGCGGATGCGGCGGTCCGCACCGCCCTGGTGCTGCGGCAGCTGCGCGGCTGAGCCGCCTCAGGCTCGATCACGCGACTGAGGCGCGCCTTGGTGGCGGCGGACGGACTCTCGCAATAGCGTGAGCGTCATGGACGCCCTCGAGATCCTCCGCCACATCGTCGTCTTCGTGCACCTCACCGGCTTCGCCGTGCTGTTCGGCGCGTGGGCCGTCGAGGCCTACAACCGCCGCGTGCAGTTCACGCCGCTCATGAACATCGGCCTCGCGATCGCCGCGGTGGCCGGGCTCGTCGCTGGCGGCACCCTGGGGCATCTCGTACGAGCTGAACTACGTCAAGATCGGCGTGAAGCTGGTCATCCTGCTGATCATCGGCGCCCTTCTCGGCATCGGCATGTCGCGCCAGCGCAAGGGCGGCACGGTGCCGCCCGCCGCCTTCTGGGGCGTCGGCATCCTGACCCTGCTCAACGCCGCCATCGCCGTCATCTGGCGCTGAGCCGGGCACGCCGATGAGCAGCACGATCGACGACCTCCGCGCCCGCCAACCCCCGCTCGCGCGTCATCACCGCGAGCCTGGTCGGCACCACGATCGAGTTCTACGACTTCTACGTCTACGCGACGGCGGCGGTCCTGGTCTTCCCGATCCTGTTCTTCCCGACCGGCAACGACACGACCGTCGCTGCTCGCCTCGTTCGCGGTCTTCGGCGCCGCGATGATCGCGCGCCCGCTCGGCGCGGTGATCTTCGGCCACTTCGGCGACCGCTTCGGGCGCAAGGCCACCCTCGTCGCGTCGCTGCTCACGATGGGCATCGCGACGTTCCTGATCGGCTGCCTGCCGACGTACAGCCGACATCGGCTGGTGGGCGGCGCTCATGCTGCTCGTGCTGCGCCTCGCGCAGGGCTTCGCGCTCGGCGGCGAGTGGTCGGGCGCCGCGCTCGTGGCGACCGAGAACGCGCCGGCGGGCAAGCGCGCCTGGTACGGCACGTTCCCGCAGCTCGGCGCCCCGCTCGGCTTCATCATCGCCAACTCGGTGTTCCTCGCGATCAACTTCCTGCTCCCGCACCCGGACGGCACCGGCCAGCGTTCCGAGGCGTTCCTCGCGTGGGGATGGCGCGTGCCGTTCCTGTTCTCGGCCGTCATGGTGATCATCGGCCTCTGGGTGCGGCTGCGCCTGGTCGAGTCCGAGACGTTCGTGAAGGCCGAGGAGAAGGGCGCGATCCGCAAGTTCCCGCTCGGCACCGTGCTTCCGCCGTCACTGGTGGCACCTGATCCTCGGCACGTTCATCATGCTGGCGACCTACGTGCTGTTCTACCTGATGACGAACTTCACGCTGTCGTACGGCACGAAGGCCGCCGACCTGCGACGGCCTCGGCCGCGGCGGCAGGCCGCGGCCGAAGCGAGCGGGCAAGCCCTTCGACGCGACCGCGTTCGCGGCGCAGTTCTATCCGGGCCTCGGCTTCGGCTACACCGACTTCGTGATCATGCAGATCATCGGCGTCGTCTTCTTCGGCGTCTTCACCCTGCTGTCCGGCCCGATCGCCGACCGCATCGGCCGGCGGAAGCTGCTGCTGTGGGTCACCGGCGCTGATCATCGTCTTCGGTCTGACGTTCAACCTGTTCCTGCTGCCCCAGGCCGACCCGAAGTTCACCGGTGCGCTCACGCAGGCGTTCCTGATCTTCGGGTTCGTGCTCATGGGGTCGAGCTTCGGGCCGATGGGCGCGGTGCTGCCCGAGCTGTTCCCCACGAACGTGCGCTACACGGGCTCGGCCGATCTCGTACAACGTGTCGTCGATCCTCGGCGCCGCGCTCGCGCCGATCGTCGCCGTCGCGCTCTGGGCCGGCTCGCGGCGGCAGCCCGTGGCTCGTCGGGATCTACCTCTCGGCGATGGGCGGTGCTGACCTTCATCGCCCTGCTGCTGGCGCCCGAGACGAAGGACGTCGACTACGACGCCAACCTGGGCGTGGGCGCGACCGGGTCGCTGTAGCGCGGCATCCGCTCAGCGGGTCGGGCGCGGCCCCCGCTCAGCGGGTCAGGCGCCGCTCGAAGCGGCGGCGGTGAACGCGATGAAGGCGATGATCGCGATGATGCCGAGGATCAACGAGATCACGCCGATCCAGATCGCCGCCAGGGCGAATCCGCGCCCGCGCTCGCCCGACTTCTTGATCTGCGACAGTCCGATCGCGCCGAGGATGATGGCGACGACGTTGAATCCCAGCAGCGAGATGACGAACCCGATGATCGACAGGATGTTGTAGGAGGGCTGGGCGGGCACGGCGGACTGATCGGTCATGAAGGATCCCTTTCTCGGACATGCAAGTGAATGAGAACCTAGCGGTGATCTGAATCGGCGGTCCATACCCTTGCGGCGGGTGGCCCGATACCGGTAGGTCTCAGTCGAGGAACAGCGCGCGCAGCCGCTTCGTCGTGAAGACGAGTCCGACGGCGATCATCACGACGTAGTACAGGACGTGCCAGAGCATGCCCCAGTACAGCGCGCCCGTCGTGAGCCCGCGGACGAGCTCGACGCCGTGCCACAGCGGGAAGATCTTCACGATCACCTGGATGAACTCGGGGTACACCGTGATCGGGTACAGCGTCGCGGAGAACAGGAACATCGGCAGCAGCACGAAGTTGATCCAGTCCATCTGCTGGAAGGCCTTCATGTAGCTCGTCACGGCCATGCCGAGGCTCGCGAAGCCGAACGCGATCAGCAGCACCGCGGGAATCGCGAGGATCGCCGTCCACGCGAGGTTGAGCCCCGCGAACTGCATGATGATCATGAAGCCGGTCGCGTACAGCAGCCCGCGCAGCAGCGCGTAGAGGATCTCGCCGAGCGCGACATCGAGCGGGCCGAGCGAGGTGGACAGCATCCCCTCGTAGAGCTTGCCGTAGTTGAGCTTGAAGAAGACGTTCCAGGTGGAGTCGTAGATCGCGCCGTTCATGGCCGAGACGGCCAGCAGCGCGGGGGCGATGAAGGCCGCGTACGACACCTCGAGACCGGTGGTCGTCTCGACGGTGCCGATCAGCGCGCCCAGTCCGATGCCCATCGAGAGCAGGTAGAACACCGGCTCGAAGAAGCCCGAGAGGACGACCACCCAGCTCGATGACCGCGCGGCCAGCAGTCCGCGCTGCACGACGGCGCCGGGGTTGCCGGCCCAGAGTGCGCGCACTCCGCCCGCCCGGCGGGCGGTGTCGCGTGGTCGTGGCCGCGCTCATTTCGCCAGCCTCCGCTCGAAGAGCCGCCGGCCGACGACGAAGCCGACGACGATGAGCACGATCAGGTAGCCGAAGTGCACGACGAGCATGGCGGGCTCGATCGGCCGGCCGTACGTGAGCCATCTGCCGATCTCGGTCGCGTGCCAGAGCGGCGAGACCCAGCCGATCCACTGCAGCCACAGCGGCAGGGTCGCGAGCGGGTAGAACGTGCCCGAGAAGAGGAACATCGGCATGAAGACGAAGCGCTGCACGAGCGCGAACTGACCCTTGTCGTCTTCGATCGAGGCGGCGTAGGCCATGAGCGGGATGCCGAACGCGAGGCCGGCGAGGATCGCGATGAAGATCGACAGCCATCCCGTCGCCAGGTTCGGGGATCGCGCCGAACACGTAGAGGAACGCCGTGTAGGCGACGGCGACGACGATCATGCGGGCCGCGGCTCCGAAGACGACGCCCGTCGCGATCTGGCTGGGCGAGAGCGCCGACGCGCTGAAGCCGAAGAAGTAGCGGCGCCATTTGAAGCCGGACATGACCGGGTAGCTGAACTCCTCGCTCGCGACGGCGATCGTCGAGGTCATCAGCAGCGCCGGCGCGACGAAGACGAGGTACGACACCTCGACGCCGCCCTCGGTGACCGGCGCGTCGATCAGCGCGGCCAGGCCGACGGCGAGGCCGAGCAGGTAGAGGATCGGCTGCCCGAGCGCGCCGACGATGATGGTCCAGCCGTACGCGCGCATCGCGCGCACCATGTGCTCGGTGACGTACCAGGCGCCGAAGGCCCGCGGCTTGCGGCCCCACTCGAGGGCCTCGGCGCGCAGCTCGTCGAGCGAGGGCTGGGTGATGACCCCATCGGCCGGCGCGAGCTCGCCGCCCGGCATCCGTTCCGCGTCGCTCATTCGATCAGCGACCTTCCGGTCAGGCGCAGGAACACGTCCTCGAGGCTCGAGCGGCGCACGAGCGAGGTGATCGGCTCGAGTCCGCGCTCGGTCACGCGCTCGAGAGCCTGCTCGCCGTTCTCGGTGTAGATCAGCACCCGGTCGGGCAGCACCTCGACGCGGTCGCCGATGCCCTGCAGCTGCGGCTCGACCTGCTGATTGCGGTCGGACCCGAAGCGCACCTCGAGCACTTCGCGACTGGAGTGCGCGCGGATGAGCGAGGCGGGCGTGCCCTCGGCCATGATCCGGCCCTTGTCGACCACGACGAGCCGGTCGCACAGCTGCTCGGCCTCGTCCATGTAGTGGGTCGTGAGCAGCAGCGTCGTGCCGCGCTCCTTGAGGCGGAACAGGCGATCCCACAGCACGTGCCGCGCCTGGGGGTCGAGGCCCGTCGTCGGCTCGTCGAGCAGCAGGATGCGCGGGTCGTTGATGAGCCCGCGCGCGATCGTGAGGCGGCGCTTCATGCCGCCCGAGAGCTGGTCGACCTTGCTCTTGGCCTTGTCCTCGAGCGCGGCGAACGCGAGCAGCTCGTCGGCCTTCTGCGCGCAGACCGCCCCGGGCAGGCCGAAGTAGCGCCCGTAGATGTAGAGGTTCTCGCGGGCGTTGAGCTCGCCGTCGAGGTTGTCCTGCTGCGGCACGACGCCGAGGCGCGAGCGGATCTCGGGACCGTACCGATCGGGGTCGAGGCCGAGGATCTCGAGGTCGCCGCTCGTGCGGGTCGACACCGCGCCGATCATCTTCATCGTGGTCGACTTGCCGGCGCCGTTCGGCCCGAGCAGGCCGAACGACTCCCCCGGCGCGACCTCGAACGACAGCCCGTCGACCGCCAGGAAGTCGGGCTTGCCCTTGACCTTGTAGGCCTTCACGAGGTTCGACGCGGAGATGACGGGAGCGGGCACCGAACCACCCTAACCGCGGCTGCGGACACGGCAGCCCGGTCGCGCGTGTCAACCGAAGTTGACGACGTTCGAGTACGTCAACTAAGGTTGACGCCGGATGCCGGGGCCGCGGCATCCGCTCATCGAAAGGCGATGCGCATGAGCGGTGACGACATCCGCACGCTGATCGGCGCCGCGCCCGAGGACGCGCCGATCGCCGAGCTGCACCGCCTCGCCGCCGTGCGGCGCGAGCTCGCCCGCGCCGAGGAGGTGCAGGTGCGCCGCGCCCGCAACCTGGGCTACTCCTGGCAGGCGATCGCGGCGCGCCCTCGGCGTGAGCCGGCAGGCCGTCCACAAGAAGTACGGTCGTAAGTGACCCCCGAGAACCCGAGGTAGAGACCTTGTCTGTCGACGCGCCCACCCAGGAAACACCCCCGACGAGCCGCCGCCGCGGCCGCGGCCGAAAGGCCCCGGAGGGCCCGCGGGCGACCTTCCGCCAGCTGCTCCCGTTCATCTTCGAGCACAAGCGCACGCTCGTCGTCGTCGCGGTGCTCAGCGTGCTCGGCGCCCTCGCGACCCTCGCGCAGCCGCTGCTGGTCGGGCAGGTCATCGGGCGCGTGCAGCTCGGCGAGACGCTCGGCGCACTCGTCTGGCTGCTCATCGCGCTCGTGGTCGTCTCGTCCGTCATCTCGGGCTACCAGCACTACCTGCTGCAGCGCACCGGCACGGCGCGTCGTCTACTCGAGCCGCCGCAAGCTCATCGCGCGCATCCTGCACCTGCCGATCAGCGAGTTCGACGCGCGGCGCACCGGCGACCTCGTCTCGCGCGTCGGCACCGACACGACGCTGCTGTACGCGGTGCTCACCCAGGGCCTCGCGGATGCCGTCGGCAACGCGCTCATCTTCGTCGGCGCGCTCGTCGCGATGGCGATCATCGACCCGATCCTGCTCGCGCTGATCGTCGTCGTGATCGGCGTCTCGGTCGTCGTCGTGGTGCTGCTGAGCGGCCGCATCCGCACGGCGTCGACCGAGCAGCAGGTCAAGGTCGGCGAGCTCGCCTCGGGCGTCGAGCGGGCGGTCGGATCGATCCGCACGGTGCGCGCGGCCGGGGCGACCGATCGCGAGGTCGCCTCCGTGTCGACGCTCGCCACCGAGGCCTACACCGTCGGCGTGCGCATCGCGAAGGTGTCGGCGCTCGTGGTGCCGGTCGCGGGCATCGCGCTGCAGATCTCGCTGCTGGTCGTGCTCGGCGTCGGCGGGTTCCGGGTCGCGTCGGGCGCGATCACGATCGCGTCGCTCGTGACCTTCATCATGTTCCTGTTCCTGATGATCGCGCCGCTCGGCTCGACCTTCGGAGCGATCACGTCGGTCAACCAGGCGCTGGGCGCGCTCGGGCGCATCCAGGAGGTGCTCGACCTGCCGACCGAGGAGCAGAGCGACGCGCAGATCGCGGCGACCCTTCGACAGGGTCAGGGACCGGAGGGCGCTGCGGGACCGGAGGCGGCGGCATCCGGCATCCGCCCCGGCGATCGCGTTCCGCGACGTGCGGTTCCGCTACCCCGAGACGGTGATCGCCGCCCGCGAAGCGGCGGCAGCCGAGGCGCGCGCGGTGCTCGAGCAGGTGCACCTGGAACGGGCGGCCGATGACGTGACGGATGCCGTCCCCGGCGTCGACCGCGACGTGCTGCGCGGCGTCACCTTCGACGTGCCCCGCGGCTCACGGGTCGCACTGGTCGGCCCGAGCGGCGCGGGCAAGAGCACGGTGCTCTCGCTCATCGAGCGGTTCTACGACCCGACCGACGGGGCGATCGAGCTCGACGGCCGCGACATCCGCACGCTGGACCGCGCGGAGCTGCGCGCGCAGTTCGGCTACGTCGAGCAGGACGCCCCGACGCTGGCCGGCACGATCGCCGACAACCTGCGGCTCGGCTCGCCGGAGGCGACCGACGCGGACTGCGAGCGCGTGCTGCACGCGGTGAACCTGACCGACGTGCTCGAGCGCAATCCGCTCGGCCTCGAAGCGCCGGTCGGTGAGGACGGCGTGATGCTCTCGGGCGGTGAGCGTCAGCGCCTCGCGATCGCGCGGGCGCTGCTGGCCGCTCCCCCGATCCTGCTGCTGGACGAGTCGACATCGTCGCTGGACGGCGTGAACGAGCAGCGGATGCGCGAGGCGATCGACGCGGTCGCCGAAGACCGGACGCTCATCGTGATCGCGCACCGCCTGTCGACCGTCGTCGACAGCGACCGGATCGTCGTGCTCGACCACGGCCGGGTCGTGGGTCAGGGCACGCACTCCGAGCTCGTGGCCTCGACGCCGCTCTACCGGGATCTGGCGAAGCACCAGCTCCTGGTCTGAGCGCCTGCTCCGAACACCGCGAGACTGCAACGGCACGCTCGAGACTGTGGGGTTTGCCCGCAGTCTCGAGGTGCCGTTGCAGTCTCAGCGTGAACGGAGGGTCAGGCGCGGCTGCAGGCGGTACCGCAGCGCGGAGAGCTCGGCCTGCAGCGGCGCGGGGACGCGGCCGTCGAAGGTCGCGTAGAACTCCTCGGTGAGCTCGGCCTCGCGCAGCCACGACTCGCGGTCGATCGCGAACAGCTCGTCGAGGTCGGCCTGCGGCACGTCGATGCCGTCGAGGTTGAGGTCTTCCGTGCGCGGCAGGCGGCCGATCGGGCTGTCGACTGCGGGCACCGAGCCCTCGATGCGGCGGATGATCCAGTCGATCACGCGGGCGTTGTCGCCGAAGCCCGGCCACAGGAATCGGCCGTCCGAGCCCTTGCGGAACCAGTTGACCTGGAAGATGCGCGGAGCGCGGTCGAAGCGCAGCTTCTGCCCGACCTTGAGCCAGTGGCCGAAGTAGTCGGCCATGTTGTAGCCGCAGAACGGGAAGCATCGCGAACGGGTCGCGGCGCAGCTCGCCGACGGTGCCCTCGGCGGCGGCGGTGCGCTCGGACGAGATGTTCGAGCCCATGAAGACGCCGTGCGTCCAGTCGGTGGCCTCGACCACGAGCGGCACGTTCGTCGCACGGCGACCGCCGAACAGGATCGCGTCGAGCGGCACGCCCTCTGGGGACTCCCAGTCACCGGCGATCTGCGGGCACTGGCCGGCGCTGACGGTGAAGCGGGAGTTCGGGTGGGCCGCGGGGCGGTCCATGTCGGGCGTCCAGGGGTTGCCCTCCCAGTCGGTCAGGTTCGCGGGGGCCTCGTCGGTGAGGCCCTCCCACCAGACGTCGCCGTCGGGGCGCAGCGCGACGTTGGTGAAGATCGTGTTGCCCCACAGCGTCTCGACCGCGGTGACGTTGGTCGATTCGCCCGTGCCGGGTGCGACGCCGAAGAAGCCGGCCTCGGGGTTGATCGCCCAGAGGCGTCCGTCGTCGCCGGGACGCAGCCACGCGATGTCGTCGCCGAGGGTCTCGACGCGCCAGCCGGGGATCGAGGGGCGCAGCATCGCGAGGTTGGTCTTGCCGCACGCCGACGGGAACGCCGCGGCGACGTGGAACGCCTTGCCCGACGGGTCGATCACGCGGATCAGCAGCATGTGCTCGGCCAGCCAGCCCTCGTCGCGGCCGATCACCGAGGCGATGCGCAGGGCGAAGCACTTCTTCGCGAGGATCGCGTTGCCGCCGTAGCCCGAGCCGAACGACCACACCTCGAGCGTGTCGGGGAAGTGCACGATGTACTTCTCGTCGTTGCACGGCCACGCGACATCCTGCTCGCCCGGCGCGAGCGGAGCGCCGACCGAGTGCACGGTCTTGACCCACGGTGCGCCGGCGGCGATCTCGCGCAGCACGTCGGTGCCGACGCGGGTCATGATGCCGATCGAGGTGACGGCGTACGCGCTGTCGGTGACCTGCACGCCGATGTGCGAGAGGGGTCCGCCGACGGGGCCCATCGAGAACGGCACGACGTACATCGTGCGTCCGCGCATGCTGCCCTCGAACAGGGGGGTGATCGTGGCGCGGATCTCGGCGGGAGCGACCCAGTTGTTCGTCGGGCCGGCGTCCTCTTCGAGCTCCGACGCGATGAAGGTGCGCCCCTCGGTGCGAGCGACATCGCTCGGGTGCGAGCGGGCGAGGTAGGACCCCGGCCGCCACTCGGGGTTGAGCTTGATGATCTTGCCCTCGTCGACCATGTCGCGCAGGAGTGCGTCGTTCTCGGCGCGGGATCCGTCGACCCAGTGGATGCTGTCGGGCTGGGTCAGCGCGGCGATCTGGTCGACCCACGCGATGAGTGCGCTCATGCCGTCGCCCTCGATCGCGGGACGACGGCCGAACGCGGCGGTCGCCGGCGTCAGCCGGGGGCCGCCCTGCGGTGCGGGTCGCGTGAAGATGTCGGCAAGGGCCATGGTCACTCCTCTTCGATCGGGTCAGATCGGTGTTCTTCCTCCACTATGCGAGGTATTCCGAACAGTTTTCGGAGTCTGTGGTCTCAAGAAATGCGTTTCTTTCGCTATCATCAAAGAATGGCCCCCACCTCCCTCGAACTGTCCACGCTCGGCCACCGCATCCGCCATCAACGTGTCTCGCAGGGGTTCACGCTCGACGAGCTGGGTGAGCTCGTCGGCGTGGCCGGCAGCCAGCTGAGCCTCATCGAGAACGGCAAGCGCGAACCCAAGCTCTCGCTGCTGCAGGCGATCGCGACGGCGACCGGCGTCGAGGTCACCGACCTGCTGTCCTCCGAGCCGCCCAACCGGCGCGCAGCGCTCGAGATCGAACTGGAGCGCGCGCAGTCGAGCTCGATCTTCCGCCAGCTGGGCATCCCCGCCGTGCGGGTCACGAAGGGCATCCCCGACGAGACGATCGAATCGATCCTGGGCCTGCACCGCGAGCTGCAGCGGCGCGAGCGCGAGGCGATCGCGACCCCGGAGGAGGCGCGCCGCGCGAACACCGAGCTGCGTCTGCGGATGCGCGACGGCGACAACTACCTCGGCGAGATCGAGCAGCTGGCCGAGAAGCAGCTCAAGGCGGCCGGCCACGTCTCCGGTGCGCTCACCCACCGCACCGTGAGCATCATGGCCGAGCAGCTCGGGTTCGAGCTGCTGTACGTGAACGACCTGCCGCACTCCGCTCGCTCGGTCACCGATCTGGAGCACGGACGCATCTACCTGCCGCCGGCGTCGATCCCAGGCGGCCACGGCCTTCGCTCGATGGCCCTGCAGGCCATGGCGCACCGGCTGCTCGGGCACCAGCGGCCGACGGACTACGCCGACTTCCTCGCGCAGCGGCTGGAGATCAACTACTTCGCCGCGTGCGCGCTCATGCCCGAAGCGGCATCCGTCGCGTTCCTCACGCAGGCCAAGCGCGACCGCAACCTCGCCGTCGAGGACTTCCGCGACGCGTTCGGCGTCACGCACGAAGCGGCCGGCATGCGCATGACGAACCTGCTCACGAAGCACCTCGGCATCCGTCTGCACTTCCTTCGGGCCGACGGCTCGGGCGCCGTCTCGCGCGTGTACGAGAACGACGACCTTCCGCTGCCGCACGATGTGACCGGCGCGGTCGAGGGGCAGATCCTGTGCCGGCGGTTCCTGGCCCGCTCGGCCTTCGAGGAGCACAACCGCACGACCGAGCACTACCAGTACACCGACACCCCCGCCGGCACCTTCTGGTGCTCGACGCAGACCGGCACCACTTCGGACGGAGAGTTCTCGATCACGGTGGGCGTGCCGTTCGACGATGCGAAGTGGTTCCGCGGACGCGAGACGCAGAAGCGCGCGACCTCGACGTGCCCCGACGAGTCGTGCTGCCGTCGCCCTCCGGCCGAAGTCACCGAGCGCTGGCAGGGCAAGGCGTGGCCGAGCGCCCGCGTGCACATGCAGATGTTCTCACCGCTCCCCCGCGGCGCCTTCCCCGGGGTCGACGACAACGAGGTCTACGCGTTCCTCGACCGGCACGCGCAGGGCTGACGCGGTCAGCGCCACCGGCGATCGACCCGTCGCGGTGCGCCGGCGTCGTCGACCGCGTCGCCGCGGTTCCCCACTTGCAGCCACGCGAGGACGTAGATCACGAGGCCGAGCACGAGCCCCGCGACCACCCAGAGCACGACCAGGTAGTCCACCCACGAGCCGATCGGCGGGGATCCGGGCAGGAAGGTCCGCAGCGGAATCGTGGCGAACAGCATCGCGGCCATCCAGCTCATCAGCGTCGCCTCGACCTTGCGGATGCCGCGGTACGCGACGATCGCCACGGTCAGGCCGAGCACCGGCAGGACGGCCATGAGCCCGAGGATGACGATGCCGAACGCGACGGTCGCGACCGACCGGGTCGCGGTGATGCGGATCTGCGTGACCGGCTCGCCGTCGACGACGAGCTCGTCGTTGCCGGCGACCTCCTCGGAGGAGAAGGTCCAGCCGGGCACGTGCGCCGATCCGCACAGCAGGGTGGGGATCGCGCGCGCCTCGCCGCCCACCGTCTGCAGCGAGACGATCGCGACATCGACGCTGTGCGCATCGAACGGCCACCGCTCGACGTAGCCGTCCGTGATGAGGCGCAGGGACTGCGGCGACGGGATCTCGTCCTGCGCCAGCGTGAACGATGCCGGACCGTCGTTGTCGGTGACGAGGATCGTCAGCGGTTCGGAGAGCAGGCTCGTGTCGGGCGAGGCGACGGGCCCGAAGGAGAGCACCGTCAGCTTGGCCGCCAGTCTGTCCGCGGCGGCATCGACGCCCTCGGGCGAGAGCGACATCAGGACGGCGTCGGCGGGGGGCTCCTCGGTGCACCCCTCGATGCTCGCGAACCGGTCGTTGGCCGCGTAGAGGGCGACGACGCCGACGTACACCAGCACGAGTGCGGCGATCAGGGCGATCAGCAGCATCCGGCCGCGGCGGGGTGCGGCGCCGGTCGGCGTCGAGACAGAGCTCACGCGTGCCAGTGTGGCACGGGCGCGCTCACCCCGTGATGAAGTCGCGGTAGCGGTCCAGGGCCGCTCCGATCTCGGCATCCGTCGCCGCTCCTTCAGCGAACAGCTCGGGCACCGGGGCGTCGCCGTGCCGTCCGACCGCGACCGAGTGGGTCCACACACCCACCACCTCGCCGCGCGCGACCAGGATCGGCCGGACGATGCCGTTCTGACTCGGGCCGACGTGCGCGAGGAACTCGGGCGCGCACGGCACCGTGCGATCGGCGTACGAGAGGTAGTACTCCTCGAAGGGCGGCAGCGCGAGCACGTCGTGCGCCGCGGCGCTGCGGCGGGGCGCCGGGCCCGAGCTGACGTAGAGCGGCTCAGGCCTCGTCGGCGACAACGGACAGGCGATCGGATGCCGCCTCCGCCGCGGCCCGCGAGACGCCGAGCGGCAGTCCCGACCACCACGCGAAGTCGCGCGCACCCGCCGGACCGTGCGAGGCGATGTAGCGCGCGAAGAATTCGGCGAGCGGATCGGCCGGGGATGCGGCATCCGTCACCCACTCGTCGGTGCGGACGATGTACTGCTCGCGGGTCGGGCCGCTCTCGCGGGGCACGACCGGGCCCTGGCACACGACGGCACGCAGCGACAGCGCGACGAGCAGGTGGTATCCGCGCTGGCGGGCCGTCGAGACGCCGCCCTCCTCGAGGACGGCGAACAGCTCCTTGCGGGTCAGCCGGTTGCCCCCGGCGAGCGCGGCGAGCACCAGGCGCTCGGCCTTCGCGAGCTCGTCGCCGTCGATCGCCTCGGCGCGGTGCACGCCGGCCGCGGATCGATGCTGCCGCTCCGCCGTCACCGACAGCACCCAGGCGAGGTCGCGCGCGGGGATCACGTGGATCGTGCCGCGCATCGTCCAGGACCGCACGATCTCGCCGCGATCGAAGGCGGCATCGACCTGGCGAACGGTCGGGTCGCCCTTCGTGCGCGCCGCGAGCGCCCACCGCCCGCCCCAGAACTCCTGGCCCTGGGTGGCGAGCATGTGCTCGGCGGCCGCGGTGATGGTCGGCGCCGGGGCCGACAGGCGGTGGGAGCGGAGGCGCCGCTCGATCATCCGTTCCACCCGCATCCCCACATTGTGTCGCACGCCTGGTCACGCGTTCCGCGCCCACGGTCAAGACAGCGCCGTCGGCACGCGCGCAGACTTGTGCTGAGCATGGAGGAGTCTGCGATGTCGCACCACGAGCACGAGCACGAGCATGATCACGCCCTGGGCAATCCCGATCTGATCCCGGTCCGCGTCGTGGAGCGCGATGCGGTGCGGCACCCGCTCGATCCGCTGACCGGAGCCGAGATCGACGCGGCGCGTGCGATCCTCGTCGAAGCGGGCCTCCTCGGAGACAGTGTGCGCGTGCCGATGCTGCTGCCGCACGAGCCGGAGAAGGACGAACTGGAAGCCTGGACGCCCGCTGCCGCCATCGACCGCCGCGTGGATGCGACACTGCTGGATGCCGCAATCCGGTGCCGTATCGGAGGTCATCGTCTCGATCACCGCAGGCGCTGTTCTCGAGCATCGCGCGCTCGACCCCGCCGCGCCGCCGTACGGCCAGCCCCAGTACCTCTTCGAGGAGTACGACCGGGCCGCCGAACTGGTGAAGGCCTCTCCCGAGTGGCGAGCCGCGATGCGACGCCGCGGCCTCGAGAAGCGCATCGACCTGGCTTTCTGCTCACCGCTGGCGCCCGGCTTCACCGGACGCAGCGACGAGGTCGGACGACGCGTCATCCGCTCGCTGACCTTCCTGCGAGACAGCGAGGACGACATCGCCTGGGCGCATCCGGTCGAGGGACTCATCGTCCACATCGACCTCATCGAGAACCGGGTGATCCGCGTCGAGGACGAGGGCGACGTTCCCGTTCCGGCCGGGAGCGGAAAGTACACGCCGGACGCGGTGGGTCCGGCGCGACAGAGTCTCAAGCCGATCGAGATCACCCAGCCCGAAGGGCCCAGCTTCCACGTCGACGGCTCGCTCGTCGAATGGGAGAAGTGGTCGATGCGCGTGGGCTTCAACGCCCGCGAAGGCCTCGTTCTCAGTGCCGTGACCTTCGACGGACGCTCGGTGCTCACGCGTGGCAGCATCCCCGAGATGGTGGTGCCGTACGGCGACACCTCGCCCACGCGCTTCTGGATCAGCTACTTCGACGCCGGCGAGTACCTGCTCGGCAAGAACGCCAATCACCTGGAGCTCGGGTGCGACTGCCTGGGCGTGATCCGGTACTTCGACGGCTACGTCGCCGACGACCACGGCCACGCCGTCAAGATCCCCAACGTCGTGTGCATGCACGAGGAGGACTACGGCATCCTGTGGAAGCACACCGAGCAGGGGCCGGTCGGCGCGCACGTGCGCCGGTCGCGACGTCTCGTGGTGTCCTATTTCTCCACGATCGGCAACTACGACTACGGCTTCTACTGGTACTTCTACCTCGACGGCTCGATCCAGGTCGAGGCCAAGGCCACCGGCATCGTGTTCGTCGGCGCGGGCCTACCAGGGTCGACGAACAGGCACGCGCCCGAAATCGCGCCCGGTGTGTTCGCACCGGTGCATCAGCACCTCTTCTCCGCACGGCTGGACATGGCGGTCGACGGAGAGGACAACCGGCTCGTCGAGATCGACGCGGCCCGCATCCCGATGGGCGAGGGCAACGAGTTCGGCAACGCATTCACCTGGACCGAGACGCCACTGCGCACCGAGCTCGAGGCGCAGCGCGAGGCGGACACGTCGCGCGCCCGGGTCTGGGAGATCCAGAGTGCATCGAAGACGAACTACATCGGAAAGCCGACGGCCTACCATCTGCTCCCTCAGCCGACCGCGCTCCTGATGGCCGACCCCGCCTCGACAGTGGCTGCCCGCGCGGCGTTCGCGACCAAGCACCTCTGGGCGACGGCATACGATCGCGACGAGCGCTGGCCGGGCGGCCGCTACCCCAACGCCCACGAAGGCGGCGCGGGACTGCCCGCGTACACGGCCGGCGACCGCTCGATCGACGGCGAAGACCTGGTGCTGTGGCACACCTTCGGCCTCACGCACATCCCGCGGCCGGAGGACTGGCCGATCATGCCGGTCGACTACGCGGGCTTCTGGCTGAAGCCCTACGGCTTCCTCGATGTGAACCCCGCGATGGACGTGCCCGAGTCGAGCCAGGCGCACGCCGGGGCCGACGCGCGGGCCGGCTCATGCGGCATGGGCGACGACTGCACCTGCGGCACCTGAGGCGGCACTCGCGAAGAAGGGACGGATGCCGCCGGCATCCGTCCCTTCTCGTTCGTCTACGCGTAGGGGTTCGCCGTCAGCGTGTACTTGGTCTGGAGGTACTCGTGGATGCCCTCGGCGCCGCCCTCACGGCCCAGGCCCGACATCTTCCAGCCGCCGAACGGAGCTGCCGCGTTGGAGACGACGCCGACGTTCAGGCCCATCATCCCGGTCTCGAGCCTGTCGATCATGCGCTGACCGCGTGAGAGGGACTCGGTGAACACGTACGAGACGAGCCCGTACTCGGTGTCGTTCGCGATCGCGACGGCTTCGTCCTCGGTGTCGAACGGGACGATCGCGAGCACCGGCCCGAAGATCTCCTCGCGCAGGATGTCGCTGCCGGCCTGAACGTCGGTCAGGACGGTCGCCTCGTAGAACGTGCCGTTGCTGAGTTCGTCGCCGTCGCCGCGCCGGCCACCGGTGAGCACCTGCGCGCCACGGCCGACGGCGTCGCCCACGAGCTCCTCCGCCTTGGCGACCGCGCGGTCGTCGATGAGCGGGCCGATGATGACGCCGTCTTCGGTGCCACGGCCCATCTTGAAGCCCTGCACGCGCTCGGTGACCCGGCGGGCGAACTCGTCGGCGACGTCGCGATGCACGATGAAGCGGTTCGCCGCGGTGCACGCCTGGCCGATGTTGCGGAACTTCGCCAGGATCGCGCCGTCGACCGCCTTGTCGAGGTCGGCGTCGTCGAACACGACGAACGGCGCGTTGCCGCCGAGCTCCATCGAGGTGCGCAGCACCCCCTGCGAGGCCTGCTCGAGCAGCTTCTGCCCGACCTGGGTCGAGCCGGTGAACGAGAGCTTGCGCAGGCGCGGATCGCGGATGATCGGCTCGGACACGGCGCCCGAGGTCGAGGTCGTGAAGACGTTGACGACGCCCTTCGGGAGACCTGCGTCCTCGAGCAGCTTCGCGAAGTACAGCGTCGTGAGCGGGGTGAGCTCGGCCGGCTTGATCACGACGGTGCACCCGGCGGCGAGGGCGGGCGCGATCTTTCGCGTGGCCATCGCCAGCGGGAAGTTCCACGGGGTGATCAGGAAGCACGGTCCGACCGGATGCTGAGAGACGATCATGCGGCCGGTGCCCTCGGGGTTCGCGCCGTAGCGCCCCTGGATCCGCGCGGTCTCCTCGCTGAACCAGCGCAGGAACTCACCGCCGTACCCGACCTCGCCGCGCGCTTCTGCCAGCGGCTTGCCCATCTCGATCGTCATGAGCAGGGCGAAGTCCTCCTTGCGCTCCTGCAGCAGATCGAACGCGCGACGCAGCAGCTCGGCGCGCTCGCGCGCGGGCGTCGCGGCCCACGCGGGGAACGCCTCGGCAGCGGCATCCATCGCGGCCTTGCCGTCGTCCGGAGACGCGTCGGCGATCTTCTTGACCACGCGACCGGTGGCCGGGTCGAAGACGCGCAGTTGCTTGTCATCCGTCGCAGCGCGCCACTCGCCGCCGATGAACAGGCCGTCGGGCACGCGCGCCAGAAGTTCGGTCTCGCGGTTGTCGGTCACGGGGACTCCTCACGCTCAGGGGATCATTGTCATTCTGCCCGCGCACCGTCCTCGGGACGATGTACGGGCCGTACAGCGATGGGGTGGATCTTGTCCAGCGAGGACGGTCAGCGGGTGATCGCCGGCTGCGCCTGCGGTGTGAGGCAGCCCGCGAAGAATGCGGCCAGCTCATCGGTCGCAGCCAGCGGCAGCACCGCCGCGACGTACTGGTCGGGGCGCACCACCACGACGACGCCGTCGCGGGACAGCCCGCGCTCGTCGAAGATGTCGGCACTGCTCCAGGCGCTGGGCGCAGCGGCGTAGACCTTCTCCCAGTCGGTGAGACCGAGCGGACCGGTCCGGGGCAGGAAGAGCGCAGGAACCCGCGTGATCTCGACCTCCTCGAAGCTCTGCTGGTAGATCGCCTTCACGTCGAACACCGCGTCGATGTCCGCTCCCGCCGGGGTGTGTCGCGCGATCGGAGATTCGGGCGATGCCATCCAGTCCGCCCACGCGGACATGACCGAGGACTCCCCCGCGGCGGCCGCGTCGGCGAAGGCGTAGATCCGCCACCGCCCGTCGGCCTTCGCGTGGTGGCCGAGGTGCACGACGTTGCCGTCGCACACGCGGACCACCTCGACGGACTTGAAGCGCTTGCCGACCGGGAAGCCCGACGCGAGGTCCTGGTGGTCTGCGGCGGCGGTCAGCATCGACGGACCGTACTGCGTCATGAATCCGGACGGGAACTCGGCCGTGCCCAGGTAGAAGGTCGCGAGCTCGTTGGGGTCGGAGATCTCCTCGGGCTTGCGCGCCATGAGAGAGGACCACTCGCGATCGAAGTCGATGAGCTGCTGTGCGACGGGCTGACGCTCGGCGGAGTAGGTGGCGAGAAGGGATGCGGGGCTGAGGCCGGTCAGCACGTGCCCGAGCTTCCAGCCGAGATTGAAGCCGTCCTGCATCGACACGTTCATGCCCTGGCCCGCCTTCGCGCTGTGCGTGTGGCACGCGTCGCCGGTAAGGAACACCCGCGGATCGCGGTCCTCGCCCACGGCGACATCGTCGAACTTGTCGGTCACCCGATGCCCGACCTCGTAGACGCTGTGCCAGGCGACCTGCTTCACGTCGATGGAGTACGGGTGCAGGATGCCGTTCGCCCGGCGGATGACCTCCTCGATCGGGGTCTGCCGCACGCGGTGGTCGTCGTCCTGCGCGACTTCGCCCAGATCGATGTACATGCGACTGAGGTATCCGCCCTCGCGCGGGATGTGCAGGATGTTGCCGGCCGAGGAGTTGATCGCGCACTTCGTGCGCCAATCGGGGAAGTCGGTGTTGACCAGCACGTCCATCACGCCCCACGCGTGCGCGGCGAAGGCCCCGACGTGCTTGCGGCCGATCGCTTCGCGCACGCCGCTGCGGGCGCCGTCGCATCCGACCACGTACTTCGCCCGCACCGTGCGCTCCTGGCCTGCGAACGCACCGGCGGAGTGGCGCACCCGGACCTCGACGGGATACTCGCCGTCTGCGTGCACCGTGAGCCCGACGAACTCCACGCCGTAGTCGGGCACGATGCGCCCGGGTCCGTGCGCGGCCGCCTCGGCGAAGTAGTCCAGCACCCGCGCCTGGTTGACGATGAGATGCGGGAATTCGCTGATCTTGAGGGCGTAGTCCTCGGTGCGCGCGGTGCGCACGATGTTGCGCGGATTCTCGGGGTCGGGGCCCCAGAAGTTCATGTACGCGATGTTGTACGCCTCCGCCACGATGCGCTCGGCGAAGCCGAACGCCTGGAAGGTCTCCACGCTGCGCGGCTGGATGCCGTCGGCCTGCCCCAGCGGGAGGCGGCCGTCGCGCCGCTCGATGAGGCGCGTGGAGACATCCGGGAACTGCGACATCTGCGCGGCGAGGAGCATTCCCGCAGGACCGGAGCCGACGATGAGCACGTCCATCTCGTCGGGCAGTTCGACGGGGCGGTCGATGCCGGTGCCGGCGGCATCCTGCACACGCGGGTCTGCCGAGACGTAGCCGTGGTGATGGAACTGCATGAGGGTCCTCCTCGGACGACGATGTCGAGGTCAGTGCTTGCGCGGTTCGCGAGCGTGTTCTATATTCGAACAGACCGTTCTACTACTGAACAGATCGTATACGTTCCGTCTCGACGTGCGCAAGAGGAGGGGCCATGCCCGCGGCAGTCGTCCCGCCCTCGCAGACGCTGAGTCGCGGCATCCGGATCCTCGAGATCCTCGCCGACGCGCGCGAGCCGCTGTCGATCGACGCGATCTCGAGGCGCCTCGAGGTTCACCGCTCGGTCGCGTACCGGCTGTTGCGCACTCTCGAGGATCACGGACTCGTCACACGGGACGGCTCCGGCCGGATCCAGCTCGGCGCCCGGATGGCCGCGCTGGCCGCCGGTGTGGCGCACGACCTGCAGGCCGAGGCCCTCCCCGAGCTCACGGCGGTCGCGAACGAACTCGGCATGACGTGCTTCCTGGTCGTGCTCGATCACGACGAGTGCGTCACGCTCGTGAGCGTCGAGCCGCGGCATGCGGTCGCCTCGGTGGCGCAGCGACCCGGGACGCGGCATCCGGTCACGGTCGGCGCACCCGGCAAGGCGATCCTGTCGGTGCTCCCGCACGGCGAGTGGCCGGGCGAGGTGCCGGATCACCTGCGCGACGAGGTGACGGATGCCGCCGCCCGCGGATTCGCCACGAGTCACGACGAGGTCATCCCGAGCCTGCGGTCGGTGTCGGTGCCGCTGGTCGTGCGCGGCCGCCGCCCGTCGGCGATCGCGGTGGTCTACGTCGCGAGCGCGCACGAGCCCGCGGACATCGCCGCACGCCTGCAGCGGTCGGCGGCGGTGATCCGCGAGGCGCTCGGCGGTTGAGAGGCGCGGTCTAGGCGATCTCGTCGACGAGCCGCACGTTGTACTCGGCGACGCGCTGCGGCTGGCCGGCGAAGGCTTCGGCCCGCGCGTCGGAGGCCATGTAGGTCTTCTCGAGTGCCAGGAACGCCTCCGCGTCGCCGTCGGCGCTGACCGCCCAGACGAACTCGTTCGTCTCGGGCAGACCGTAGGCGAACTCGATCGCGAAGCCGGCCGCGGGGCGCACGCGCGGCATCCATTCGTTCCACCAGGCGAGGAAGGCGTCGTATTCGCCGTCGACGAGCGTGTACCTGCGCAGCTGAATCGTCTTCACCGATCAATCCTCGCACGCGGCCGGATCTGGTTCCGGTCGTCGGATCTCCTGTGACAGAAGTGAATGGTGATGGCTTCTCGTGGGCGTCCGACGCCGTTGTCCCGACGACCGGCACGCCGCCTATACTCGAACCGTCCGGCAGGTCATGATCCCCGCCGGTGCTCGGAAAATGGGCACGCAGCCGCCGCACGGCGCGCGAGACACATACGGATCCCTTCTCTTTCCGTCCCGTCTCAGGAGCCTTGATGCCCACTGTTTCCGCGCACGTCGCCGCGACCCTCGCCCGCCACATCGACCACGTCTTCGGGGTGATGGGCAACGGCAACGCCTACTTCCTCGATGCGCTCGAGCGCTCGACCGACGTCGGGTACACCGCCGTGCGGCACGAGGCCGGCGGTGTCGTCGCCGCCGACGCCTACCACCGCGCCGGCGGCGGCCTTGCGGCGGCCACCGCCACCTACGGCGCCGGCTTCACGAACACGCTCACGGCGCTGGCCGAAGCGGTGCAGGCGCATGTGCCGCTCGTGCTCGTGGTCGGCGACGAGCCCACCTCCGGTCCGCGGCCCTGGGACGTCGATCAGATCGCCCTCGCGTCGGCGGTCGGCGCGCGCACGTACACCGTGGGGCGAGCGGATGCCGCGGCCACGACCGTCATCGCGATCGAGCACGCCCTGACCTATCGGGTGCCGACCGTGCTCGCGATCCCCTACGACGTCGCGTCCCTCGACGCCGGCCCGGTGCCCGAGGCGCCCGAGCCGCGGCTGCCCGAGCCGGTCGCCCCGCGCGGCCCGTTCGCGGCGCAGGCGATCCGCGACGCCGCGGCCGCCCTCGCCGCGGCGAAGCGCCCGTTCCTGCTCGCCGGGCGCGGCGCGTGGATCGCCGGCGCGGGCGAGGCGCTCGGCGCCCTCGCCGACGCGACCGGCGCGCTGACCGCGTCGACGGCGCTCGGCCGCGGCGTCTTCCCCCGCCCCGAGTTCGACCTCGGGCGTGACCGGCGGATTCGGCGCCGAAGCGGCGATGGAGCTCATCGCGCAGGCCGACGTCGCGGTCGTGTTCGGCGCGTCGCTCAACCAGTTCACGATGCGCTTCGGGGCGCTCTTCTCTCCCGGCACGCGAGTGATCCAGGTCGATCTCGCGCCGGCCGCCACCCATCAGCACGTCGGCGCCTACATCCGCGGGCGATGCCGCACTCGTCGCCCGTGCGATCGCCGACGAGCTCGCGACGCTCGGCGCGGCACCCAGCGGGTGGCGGGAGCGCGTGGATGCGGCATCCGCCCGCACGTACGAACCGGGTGACGCGCTGGCCGCCGACGGGCGCCTCGACCCGCGGTCGGCGGCCGCGCGGATCGCCGAGCTGCTGCCGGAGGATCGGGTCGTCGTCTCGGACGGCGGGCACTTCATCGGCTGGGCGAACATGTACTGGCCGGTCGCCTCGCCCGACCGGATGATGATGGTCGGGACGGCGTTCCAGTCGATCGGTCTGGGCTTTCCGAGCGTCCCCGGGGCGGCGCAGGCGCGGCCCGACGCGACGATCGTGCTCACGACCGGCGACGGTGGCGGCCTCATGGCGCTGGCCGACCTCGAGTCGGCCGTGCGTGTGGCGGGCGGCCGCGGCCTCGCGGTGGTCTGGAACGATGCCGCCTACGGCGCCGAGGTCAACCTCTACGGGCTGAAGGGCCTCGCCGAAGAGCCCATGCTCATCCCCCAGGTCGACTTCGCCGGGGTCGCGCGGGGCTTCGGGGCCGAGGGCGTCGTGGTGCGTACTCTCGAGGACCTCGACCGGCTCGCGGAATGGACGCGGATGCCGGCATCCGCTCGCCCGTTCCTGCTGCTGGATCTGCGCATCTCGGGTGCGGTGATCGCCCCGTACCAGCAGGAGATCATCCGCGTGAACTCGTAGCGCCGCTATCCGAGGTGCTCGACGTTCGGCTCCTCCGTGCCGTGCCCGATCCACTTGTACGTCTCGGGGCGCGTGCGGCGCAGGACGAGCGCCCACACGACGCCCACCACTCCGGCGACGACGATCAGACCCGGCAGGATGAAGGTCGTCGCGTCGGGTTGCGACCTGCCCGAGCAGCACGGTGAAGTTCACGACGATCAGCACCAGCACCGTCGTCAGCGCGACGAACGCGAGAATCGGCGCGATCAGGCGCGACCAGATGCCGACATCGCGGTGGTCGCGGCGGAAGTAGCCGATCACGGCGAGCGAGACGACCGCCATCAGCAGCACGAGACCCAGGGCCCCGGTGTTGGTCAGCCACGTGAACAGCGTCACCACCGGGAAGAGCACTCCGAGCTCTGAGCCGGCTGCCCGCGATCGCGAAGATCACGACCACGACCAGCGCGAGGACGGTCTGGGTGACCGACCCCGCCCACGGGGCGCCGGTGCGCTCACGCACCCGGGACAGACCCGAGGGCAGCACTCCCTCGCGGCCGAGGGCGAAGAAGTACCGGGCGACGGCGTTGTGGAAGCTCACGAGCGCGGCGAACAGGCTCGTGATGAACAGGATCGACATGAAGTCGACCATGATCGGGCCGAGGGCGGCGTAGACGAAGTTGAAGAAGAGCGGCGGACCGGCCTCCTCGAGGGTGATGCCTCCCGAGGCGATCTTCTCCGGACCGATCGCAAGCGCCAGCGCCCACGACGAGAGCGCGTAGAACACGCCGATGATGATGACCGCGGCGAAAGTCGCGCGGGCGACGGTGCGCTTGGGGTCCTTCGCCTCTTCGCTGTAGATCGCCGCCGACTCGAAGCCCATGAAGGCGGCGATGCCGAAGACGAGGACGGCCCCGAGGCCGGGCAGCAGCAGCGACGTCGGCGAGATCGGCGCTGCCGTGAAGCCTTCGGCGGGGTTGGCGAACGCAGCGACGTCGAAGATGATGACCGCGACGAATTCCAGCAGCACCAGCACGCCGAGCACCTTCGCGGACAGGTCGACGCGGTTGACGCCGAGCGCCGCGACGATCGCGATGCAGATGATGATGCCGACCCACCACGGGATGTCCCAGCCGAACTTCTCGGCGAGGAAGATCGACACCTGGAAGCCGAAGATGCCGTAGATGCCGATCTGCATGCAGTTGTAGGCGACGAGGGCGATCAGGGAGACGCCGACTCCCACCGGACGCCCGATCCCCTGCGAGGCGTAGGAGTAGAACGCGCCGGCATTCGTGATGAAGCGGCTCATCGCCGCGTACCCGACGGCGAAGACCGCGAGGATCACCGCGAGGACGATGTAGCCGACCGGGACGGCGATCGAGCCGGTGACCGAGAAGGCGGTGGTCGCCCCGCCCGCGATCACGGTGAGGGGTGCGGATGCCGCGATGATGATCATCGTGATCGCCGGTGCACCGAGGTGGCGGCGGTCGTGAGTGTCCGCTGTCGGCGGCGCTGCCGCGCTGAGGGAACTCGCGCTCATGTGAACTCCAGTGTTGAGTCGGGTGCGCAGGGATTCGGCCCGCGCTCCAGACATGCTCGCGCGGCAGGACCGCCGGAGGTTGACCGTCAGCGCACGTCGGTTGCCGGTTCAGGCAGGAAAGCCGACCAGCCCTTCGCACACGGGCACGTCGGTGATAGAGTGAGCGGATCGTATACGATGCCGTGCGATTACCCGCCCACGACGAGGTGTGCAATGCCCGAGACCACTTCCTTCGCTCCCCCGCTGCCGGCGATGCCGCTGCTGGGATTCAGTGCCTACCGCGCCGCGGTTTCGCAGTCGGTCGTCCCACTCGACGTCCACACGGATCGCCCCGACGACTTCACCGGCCACCTCGACAGCGGCGGGTCCGGCGACATCCACGTCTTCCACATCCGCGCCGATGAGCACGCGGTGCACCGCAGCCACTCGCTCATCGCGCGCGGATCGAGCAAGTACTACAAGTTCTCGCTGCTCCTCGAAGGCGATGGCCTGATCGTCCAGGAGGGACGTGAGACCGCGCTGCGCGCGGGCGACATGGCCATCTACGACACCGACCGCCCCTACTCGCTCGTCTTCGCCGACACGGTGCGCATGGGGATCGTGATGTTCCCGAAAGAGCTCATCGAGCTTCCGGCCGAAGCAGTGCGCGAACTGACCGCGCGGCGCTTCCGCGGCGACGACGGCATCGGCGCGATGGTCCGGCCGTATCTCACGCAGCTCGTCGCGCAGTCCGAAGGCCTCGACGGCCACCTCGCGCGCCGCCTCGCCCGTTCGGCGGTCGATCTCGTGGGCACTCTTCTGGAAGAGCACGCGGCCGAGCGACCCTCCACCGGCGGCCACGAGGCGATCATGCGCCGGGTGCTCGACTACATCGACGACCACCTCAGCTCACCCGATCTGTGCCCCGCCGAGATCGCGTCGGCGCACTACATCTCGGTGCGCCACCTGCACGCCCTCTTCAACACCCACGGCACGTCGGTGTCGACCACGATCCGCACCCGGCGTCTGGAGCGGACCTACGACGAACTGGTCAATCCGTCGTACGGCGACCGCTCCGTCACCACGATCGCGCTCGCGAACGGCTTCGTCGATCCCGCTCACTTCAGCCGCACGTTCCGTGCGCACTACGGCATGCCGCCGTCGGCCGTGCGCCCCGCGCACCGCTGACTCCGCCTGCCGACCGCAGGTGTGCGCCGTACGGCACGTGCCGTGCGCTCGGCGTCAAACCGCCTCAGCAGACCCCCTCGCAGACTGGTCGAAGACCTTTCATCGAGGAGGATGACATGAGCGAAACCACCACGACGAGCCTGCTCGACGCGATCACCGTACCGGCGGACGAAGGCCGTCCGATTCCGGATGCCGCCACCGGCGAGACCATGGGCTATGCACCCGTGCACGGCCTCGAGGACCTGAATCGTGCCGTCGCCGCAGCCCGTGCCGCCCAGCCGGCCTGGGCCGCGCTCGGTCACGCCGAGCGCTCGGCGATCCTGCACCGGTGCGCCGACGAGATCGACGCGCACGCCGAGGAGCTCGCCCGCATCATCGCGCAGGAGCAGGGCAAGCCCCTCAATGGTCCTGGCGCCCGATTCGAGGCGGGCGGGTGCGCGGCGTGGATCCGCAACGCCGCCGACACCGCGCTCGAGCCGGAAGTGGTCTTCGAGGCTCCCGGAACGCGGTCGGAGCTGCACTACGTTCCCCTGGGTGTGGTGGGCGCGATCGGCCCGTGGAACTGGCCCGCGATGATCGCGATCTGGCAGATCGCGCCGTCGCTGCGGATGGGCAACACCGTCGTCAGCAAGCCCTCGGAGTACACGCCGCTGAGCGTGCTCGCCGTGGCCGCACTGATGAATCGGCACCTGCCCGAAGGGGTGCTGACCGTCGTCTCCGGTGGCCGCGAGGTCGGCGAGGCGATCGCAGGTCACCCCGGAATCGACAAGGTGATGTTCACCGGGTCGACCAAGACAGGACGCGAGATCATCAAGAGCTCGGCGGGCAACCTCGCCCGCCTGACGCTCGAGATGGGCGGCAACGACCCCGGGATCATCCTCCCGGGGACCGACATCGCGGCGATCGCCGAGAACCTGTTCTGGGGATGCTTCATCAACACCGGTCAGACGTGCGCCGCGCTCAAGCGGCTCTACGTGCACGACTCGCTGTACGAAGAGGTCGTCACGACGCTCGCCGACATGGCAGCGTCGATGCCGATGGGCCCGGGGCTGGACGAAGGCAGCGTCCTGGGTCCACTCTCGACCAAGCAGCAGTTCGACATCGTGTCGAACCTGGTGGACGACGCTCGCTCGCGCGGCGCCCGCATCGTCACCGGCGGCGAGGCGGCACCGGAACTCGGACCCCACTTCTACCGCGCGACCGTGGTCGCCGACATCGAAGACGGCGCTCCGCTGGTGGACCAGGAGCAGTTCGGCCCGGCCATCCCGGTCATCCGCTACACCGACGTCGACGACGCGATCGCGCGCGCCAACGCCTCCGAGCAGGGTCTGGGAGCATCCGTGTGGTCCGACGACGTCGATGCCGCTCTCGCCGTCGCGCAGCGGATCGATGCCGGCACGGTGTGGATCAACCAGCACGGCACGCTCAACCCCGACGTGCCGTTCGGCGGTGTCAAGGGCTCGGGTTACGGGATGGAGTTCGGCCGCGAGGGGCTCAAGGCGGTCGCCGCACCCAAGGTCATCACGGTCTGATCCACGGGGCATCGACGAAGCGAGACCCTCCGATGTGCGCGAAGCGTCACGGGGGGTCTCGCTCGTCGGGAGCCGACAGATCAGGCCTTCGCCATCCCGTAGATCGGGCTGACCGTCTGCTCGGCCTCGTGGTCGGGACCGAGCGGGATGCCGGACCGGTCGCGCAGCAGCAGCGTCGCGACCAGGCCCAGGAGGGTCATGCCGGCGAGGTAGTACGCCACCGCCATCGTGGAGCCGGTCGCCGCGACCAGGGCGGCGGCGATCGTGGGGGCGAAGGCGCCGCCGAGGATCGCGCCGATCGCGTACGAGATCGACACTCCCGAGAAGCGGATGGATGCCGGGAACAGCTCGGAGTACAGCGCCGCCTGAGGTCCGTAGGTGAAGCCGAGGCCGACCGTCAGGATCGCCAGGCCCAGGAACAGCATCCCGACGTCGCCGGTGTTGACGAGCGGGAACAGGGTGAAGACACCGACGAGCTGCAGGATCCAGCCGATGATGTACGTCGTACGGCGCCCGATGCGGTCGGAGATCCACCCGGCGAAGAACGTCGAGAGCAGCCACACCACCGCCGAGGCGGCGACCGCCCACAGGACGGGCTCACGATCGAGGCCCACGGGTCCGTCGGGGTTCGTGGAGTAGTTCTGGATGTAGCCGCCGGTCGTCATGTAGCCGACGGCGTTGTTGCCGGCGAACACGAGCGCGGCGATCAGCACGAGCAGCGCGTGCTTGCGGAACAGCTGCACGATCGGGGTCTTGGTGACCTCCTTGCGCTCGGCGAGCTCGGTGAACACCGGGCTCTCCTCGACGCGGCGGCGCACGTAGTAGCCGATCAGGATCAGCACGACAGACAGCAGGAACGGCACGCGCCAGCCCCACGCGAGGAACGCGTCGCCGGGGGCGATCACGGTCATGAGCGCCATGATGCCGGAGGCGAGCAGCAGGCCGAGCGGCACGCCGATCTGCGGCGACGCGCCGAAGAGCCCGCGCTTGGTCTTGGGTGCGTGCTCGACGGCCATCAGCACGGCACCGCCCCACTCGCCGCCGGCCGAGACGCCCTGCAGGATGCGGAGCAGGATGAGCAGGATCGGAGCCCAGACGCCGATCGCCTCGTACGTCGGCAGCAGGCCGATCAGCGCCGTGGCAGCACCCATCAGCACGAGCGTCAGCATCAGCACGACCTTGCGGCCGTACTTGTCGCCGAAGTGGCCGGCCAGGAACGCGCCGAGCGGGCGGAACAGGAAGCTGATGCCCACGGTGAGGAACGCGAGGATCTGGCCGAACTCCTCACCGGCCGGGGCGAAGAAGAGCTGCCCGAAGACGAGGCCCACGGCCGTGGCGTAGATGAAGAAGTCGTACCACTCGACGGTGGTGCCGACGACCGTCGCGAACACGACGCGGCGGCGGTCTTTGTGGGTGGCGATCGTGCCGGTGGGGGTGAACCCGGTCGGCGATGGTGCGGACATAAGAGACTCCAGTGTCAGTCGACTTCGCTGTCAGGCAGCTCATCCGAAAAAGAGCTTGCCGGGGATCCTCAGATCATATACGATTTCGAATACAACGCAAGGGCGAGGGAGCTCATGACCACTTCGACGGATGCCGCATCCGGCCGTTTCGGCCCGCTGCCGGAGCGCCCGGGCAAGATCATCGCGATCCACCTGAGCTACGTCTCGCGCGCCGATCAGCGCGGTCGACGCCCGGAGGCGCTGTCGTACTTCTTCAAGCCGTCGAGCTCGGTGGCGGCATCCGGCGGCACGATCGAGCGCCCCGCCGGGACGGAGCTGCTCGCCTTCGAGGGCGAGATCGCGCTCGTGATCGGAGCGGCGGCACGACGCGTGCCGCTCGCGGAGGCGTGGAGCCATGTCGCGTTCGTGACGGCCTCCAACGATTTCGGGCTCTACGATCTGCGTGCGAACGACAAGGGCTCCAACGTCCGCTCGAAGGGCGGCGACGGGTTCACCCCGATCGGGCCGACCCTGCTCGACGCGCGTGCGCTCGATCCGGCGGCGCTGCGGGTGCGCACCTGGGTCAACGGCACACTCGCGCAGGACGACACCACCGCGGGTCTCATCTTCCCCCTCGCGCAGATGGTCGCCGACCTCTCGCAGCACTTCACGCTCGAGCCCGGCGATGTGATCCTGACCGGTACGCCGGCAGGCTCCTCCGTCGTGGTGCCGGGCGATGTCGTCGAGGTCGAGGTCGACGGGGGTGGCCTCAGCACCGGACGCCTCGTCACGACCGTGACGCAGGGCGCAGCATCCTTCGATCCGGCCCTGGGGTCCCTGCCCGCGGTCGACGACACCCAGCGGGCCGAAGCTTGGGGCTCGCGCGAGGCTGCGGGCCTGCCTCCGGTCCCCAGCGAGATTCGACTCTCGCCCGAACTGCGGGAGAAGCTGCTCCGCGTTCCCGTCGCGGGGCTGTCGGCGCAGCTGCGCAAGCGCGGCCTCAACAACGTGACGATCGACGGCGTGCGGCCGATGCACCCGGGCACGAAGATCGTCGGCACGGCCAAGACGCTGCGGTTCGTGCCCGGCCGGGAAGACCTCTTCCAGAGCCACGGCGGCGGGTACAACGCGCAGAAGCGTGCGTTCGACGCGGTCGGCGAGGGCGAGATCATCGTGATCGAAGCCCGCGGCGAGACCGGCTCGGGCACGCTCGGCGACATCCTCGCCCTGCGCGCGAAGTCCCGCGGCGCCGCCGGCATCATCACCGACGGCGGCGTCCGTGACTACGACGCGGTCGCCGCGATCGGCATCCCGGTGTTCTCCTCGGGCGCGCATCCCGCCGTCCTCGGACGCAAACACGTGCCCTGGGACCTCGACGTGACGATCGGATGCGGCGGCACGACCGTGCAGCCGGGCGACATCCTCGTGGGCGACGGCGACGGGGTGATCGTGATCCCGCCGGCCCTCGCCGAGGAGGTCGCCGACGCCGCGCTCGCCCAGGAGGACGAGGACGCCTGGATCGCCGAGCAGGTCGCCGCCGGCCACCCGGTCGACGGGCTCTTCCCGATGAACGCCGAGTGGAAGGCGAGGTACGACGCATGGCGCCGAACGAAGTGACCACCCGCAGACCGGCCGACGAGCGCGTCGAGGCCCAGGGGCCGGGCACCGCGCAGAGCAAGTCCCAGCGCGCGTACCACTGGATCAAGGGGCGCATCGCGAACCAGAGCTTCACGCCGGGGTACCGGCTGGTGCTCGGCTCGATCGCCACCGAGCTCGACATGAGCGTCGTTCCGGTGCGTGAGGCGATCCGGCAGCTCGAGGCCGAGGGACTCGTCACCTTCGAGCGGAACGTCGGCGCGCACGTGTCGATGGTCGACGACTCGCAGTACCGCCACAGCATGCAGGCCCTGAGCATCCTCGAGGGAGCCGCGACCGCGCTCTCAGCCCGTCGGCTCACCGTCGACGATGTGCGGCGCGCACGCACCGTCAACGAGCTGATGGTCGAGATCCTCGATCACTTCGACCCCCACTCCTTCACCGCCCTGAACCACGAGTTCCACGGCATCCTCTTCGAGCGCTGCGCGAACCCGCGCCTGCTCGAGATCGTCCGCGGCGAATGGGGGCGGCTCGGCAACCTCCGCGACTCGACCTTCAGCTTCGTCCCCGGCCGCGCGGCCGAGTCCGTCCGCGAGCACGAGAACATCCTGCAGCTCATCGAGACGAGCGCCCCGCTCGCCGACATAGAGATGGCCGCCCGCCGCCATCGGTCGGCGACCCTCGACGCCTACCTGATCCACGAACACCCCGAAGAGGCCCTCGGCCTCCCCGACTTCTGAACGACCGCAAGAGGAGAGTCATGACCGACACCGCCACGGCGACCACGGCACACCGCGTGCCGGAAGGCCTGCCCACCCGCATCCAGCACTACATCGACGGCGAGTTCGTCGACAGTGTCGACGGCGACACGTTCGACGTGCTCGATCCGGTGACCAACGAGACCTATCTGCAGGCCGCGGCCGGCAAGAAGGCCGACATCGACCGCGCCGTCGCCGCAGCGCGGAGGGCGTTCACCGACGGCCCCTGGCCCCGGATGCTGCCGCGCGAGCGCTCTCGCGTGCTGCACCGCATCGCCGACATCGTCGAGTCGCGCGATGCCCGGCTCGCCGAGCTCGAGTCGTATGACAGCGGCCTGCCCATCACGCAGGCGCTCGGCCAGGCCCGGCGTGCGGCCGAGAACTTCCGCTTCTTCGCCGACCTGATCGTCGCGCAGGCCGACGACGCCTACAAGGTGCCCGGCAAGCAGCTGAACTACGTCAACCGCAAGCCGATCGGCGTCGCGGGCCTCATCACGCCGTGGAACACCCCGTTCATGCTCGAGTCGTGGAAGCTCGGCCCGGCCCTCGCCACCGGCAACACGGTCGTGCTCAAGCCCGCCGAGTTCACACCGCTCTCGGCGTCGCTCTGGGCCGGCATCTTCGAGGAGGCCGGGCTGCCTCAGGGCGTGTTCAACCTCGTGAACGGACTCGGAGAGGATGCCGGAGACGCGCTGGTCAAGCATCCCGACGTACCGCTCATCTCGTTCACCGGCGAGAGCAGCACCGGAAAGCTCATCTTCGGCAACGCGGCGCCGTACCTCAAAGGCCTGTCGATGGAGCTCGGCGGCAAATCCCCCGCGATCGTCTTCGCGGACGCCGACCTCGACGCCGCGATCGACGCGACGATCTTCGGCGTCTTCTCCCTCAACGGCGAGCGCTGCACCGCGGGCAGCCGCATCCTCGTCCAGCGCGACGTCTACGACGAGTTCGTCGAACGCTACGCCGCGCAGGCATCGCGCGTGATCGTCGGCTACCCGCACGACCCGGCGACCGAGGTCGGCGCGCTCGTGCACCCCGAGCACTACGCCAAGGTCATGAGCTACGTCGAGCTCGGCAAGACCGAGGGGCGCCTCGTCGCCGGCGGCGGACGGCCCGACGGCTTCGAGACCGGAAACTTCGTCGCACCGACCGTCTTCGCCGACGTCTCCCCCGACGCGCGGATCTTCCAGGAGGAGATCTTCGGCCCGGTCGTCGCGATCACGCCGTTCGACACCGACGAAGAGGCACTCGCGCTCGCGAACAACACGAAGTACGGCCTCGCCGCCTACGTCTGGACGAGCGACCTTCGCCGTGCGCACAACTTCGCGCAGTCCGTCGAGGCCGGCATGGTCTGGCTGAACTCGAACAACGTCCGCGACCTGCGCACCCCCTTCGGCGGAGTGAAGGCCTCCGGCCTCGGCCATGAGGGCGGCTACCGCTCGATCGACTTCTACACCGACCAGCAGGCCGTGCACATCACGCTCGGCGAACCCCACAACCCCACCTTCGGCAAGGAAGCCCACTGACATGAGCACCGAAAAGACCCTCACCTCCTCCGGCTTCTACGTCTCGCAGGAGGCGCCGATCCACACCGACAACCCGATCCCGACGCCGACCTCCCCGGCGCCCGACATCCTGCGCTGCGCGTACATGGAGCTCGTCGTCACCGACCTCGCGGCATCCCGCGTCAGTTCTACGTCGACGTGCTGGGCCTGTACGTCACCGATGAGGACGACGGACGCGATCTACCTCCGCAGCACCGAGGAGTTCATCCACCACAACCTCGTGCTGCGGAAGGGCAGGTCGCCGCGGTCGCCGCGTTCTCGTACCGCGTGCGCTCGGCCGCAGAGCTCGACAAGGCGGTCGCGTTCTACTCCGAGCTCGGATGCCGCGTCGAACGGCGCCCGGAAGGCTTCACCAAGGGCATCGGCGACTCGGTGCGCGTGACCGACCCGCTCGGCTTCCCGTACGAGTTCTTCTACGACGTGCAGCACGTCGAGCGCCTGTCGTGGCGGTACGACCTGCACACGCCCGGCGAGCTCGTGCGCCTCGACCACTTCAACCAGGTCACCCCGGACGTGCCGCGCGCGGTCGGATTCATGCAGGATCTCGGCTTCCGGGTGACCGAGGACATCCAGGACGACGAGGGCACCGTGTACGCCGCGTGGATGCGCCGCAAGCCCACCGTGCACGACACCGCGATGACCGGTGGCGACGGACCGCGCATGCACCACGTCGCGTTCGCGACCCACGAGAAGCACAACATCCTCGCGATCTGCGACAAGCTCGGCGCGCTCCGCCGCTCGGACGCGATCGAGCGCGGCCCCGGCCGGCACGGCGTCTCGAACGCGTTCTACCTGTACCTGCGCGACCCCGACGGGCACCGCGTGGAGATCTACACACAGGACTACTACACCGGCGACCCCGACAACCCGGTGATCACGTGGGACGTGCACGACAATCAGCGCCGCGACTGGTGGGGCAACCCGGTCGTGCCCAGCTGGTACACCGAGGCCTCGCTCGTGCTCGACCTGGACGGCAACCCCCAGCCGGTCGTCGCCCGCACCGACACGTCCGAGATGGCGGTCACGATCGGCGCCGACGGCTTCTCGTACACGCGGCCGACCGACGCGCCGGAAGAACTGCCGAGCTGGAAGCAGGGCGAGTACAAGCTCGGCCACCAGCTGTAGCGACGCACTCACGTCAAAGCGTCGGGAGAAATCGACCGAATTGCTCCCTCAGCGCACCCGACATGCCAATTCGTCCCCGCGCTTTGACCGACCATGAAGGAGAACGGATGCTGACACCCGATCAGATCGCGCAGATCGCGGGCGAACTCGCCGCGGCCGACCGCGCGCACAGCGTGATCCCGCGGATCACGGCGCGCTACCCCGGCGCGACCGTCGAGGACTCGTACGCGATCCAGGGGGTGTGGCGCGACCGCATGATCGCCGACGGCCGCCGGCTCGTGGGCCGCAAGATCGGGCTCACGTCGAAGGCGATGCAGCAGGCGACCGGAATCACCGAGCCCGACTACGGCGTGATGTTCGATGACACCGTCTACCCGACCGGTGCGGAGATCCCCGTCGAGAAGTTCTCGAACGTGCGCATCGAAGTCGAGCTCGCCTTCGTTCTCAAGACGCCGCTCGAAGGACCGGACTGCACGCTCGAGGACGCACTGGCCGCGATCGACTACGCGGTTCCGGCGCTCGAGGTGCTCAACTCGCACATCGAGCTCGAGGGCCGCACGATCGTCGACACGATCTCGGACAACGCCGCGTACGGCGGCATGGTGCTCGGCGACGTGCACAAGCGCCCTGACGAGATCGATCTGCGCTGGGTCCCCGGCGTCCTCTCCCGCAACGGCGAGATCGAGGAGACCGGGGTCGCTGCCGGCGTGCTCGGCCACCCCGCGACGGGCGTCGCGTGGCTCGCGAACAAGTTCGCGCAGCACGGCGCGCGCCTCGAGGCCGGCGAGATCATCCTCGCGGGCTCGTTCACGCGCCCCATGTGGGTCGGGCAGGGCGATAGCGTCAGGTGCGACTACGGACCCATGGGAGTGATCGAATGCCGCTTCGTCTAGCACCCACCTTCCGCGCGGCTCTGGCTGCGGCATCCCGCCCCCTCGTGGGGATGTGGGTGTGCTCGGGTTCGCCCCTGGTCGCCGAGATCTGCGCCGGCTCGGGGCTGGACTGGCTGCTCATCGACATGGAGCACTCCCCGAACGGCCTCGAATCGACGCTCGCGCAGCTGCACGCGGTGTCGGCCTACCCGGCGACCCCGGTCGTGCGCGTGCCGATCGGCGACGTCGTGACGATCAAGCAGGTGCTCGACCTCGGCGCGCAGAACATCCTCGTGCCGATGATCTCGTCGGCCGACGAGGCCCGCGCGGCGGTGGAGGCCGTGCGGTATCCCCCGCGCGGCAGGCGCGGCGTCGGCTCGGCGCTGGCACGCTCGGCCCGCTGGAACCGGGTCGACGCATACCTCGAGAACGCCGACGATCACGTGTCGCTCTTCGTGCAGATCGAGACGACGGCGGGGGTGGATGCCGCGGCCGAGGTCGCAGCCGTCGACGGCGTGGACGGCGTCTTCGTGGGCCCGTCCGATCTCGCGGCATCCCTGGGTCTGCTCGGCCAGCAGACGCACCCGGACGTCGAGGCCGCCGTGCTGCGCACGTTCGACGCGGTCCGCGCGGCCGGCAAGCCGGTCGGCGTGAACGCGTTCGATCC
>CAWBVS010000020.1:0-22027 GCA_963792285.1 uncultured Actinomycetota bacterium
AGCGGGTCAGTCCCAGATGGAGGCGAGCCGCGCGGCCGTCGGCATCGGGGCCAGTCGGTCGATGTCGGCGAGGGTCACCGCGCCGAGGGCACTGAACCCGCGTGTGCCTGCGGTGCTCAGGGAGTCGCTGACGCCGGCGAAGCTGTACGAGGGCGAGATCGTTCCGGCGACGATCGCGTCACTGACGGCGACGTTCGACCAGGTGCCGTGCCACACATTCGCGAGGCTGATCGGATCGCCGCCGGCGTACATCGGGTAGCGAAGCTGACCGACCGTGCCGCCGAAGAAGGCGGAGTCGGTGATCGCCCCGCCGCTGTTGCCGCCCGCCATGATGCCCTGATCGGCGGACTGGAAGAGCACGGAGTCTTCGATCGTCACGTTGCTGATCGTGCCGCTGCCCGAGGTGGTCACGAACTGGAGAGTGTCGCTGTGACCGGAAGACCCGAGC
The DNA here is from genome assembly GCA_963792285.1 of uncultured Actinomycetota bacterium. Lineage (GTDB taxonomy): Bacteria > Actinomycetota > Actinomycetes > Actinomycetales > Microbacteriaceae > Microbacterium. Next base: position 449 of record CAWBVS010000020.1, read on the forward strand.
GGCTTGTAGTGCGGGGCGCCGTAGAAGCCGGCGAAGCGCAGGCCGGTGACGTTGTAGCCGCCTGCCGACTTCACTTCGACGCGGTCGTAGGAGACGCCGTGGACGGCGTTCGGTCCGGCCACGATCTCGACGATCTCCACGTCGCGCACGCCGTTGCCGCCGTTCGCAGTGACCAGGAGGACAGGAACCTTCGAGTACCCGATCGCGAACGATTCGGAGTTGCGGATCATCACGCCCTGCGCGGAGAAGTCGATGCCGATGATCGAGACGCCCTTCACGCCGACGAAGGCCACACCGGGGCCGGATGCGACCTTCACGGTGCCGACTCCTGCGCAGGCCGAGACGAGAATGCGCGTGGACCGCGCCGCGTTGCCGATGTTCTGGAGGACGCCCTTGGCGCTGGAGGTTGCGCCATTGCCGCCGGAGATCGTTCCCGGCGCGACGCAGATCACGACGGGATCGGAGGAGTTCGCGTTCGCGGTGATCGCCGAGGCGATCGCCGTCCAGGACGCAGCGACGTTCACCACGCGAGCCGCGTCTGCCCGAGGCGTCTTCGTCGGCCAGTGTGTTCCATCAGGCCCGAAGACGTCGTCGGACGGGGATGGAACGGGCGCGGCGACCGGCGTGGTGGGTGTGGTGTGGGGGTCGGGGTGGCGGTGGGGCTCGGGGTGGCGGTGGGGGTCGCGCTCGGCGTCGGCGTCGGAGTCGCGGTCGCGGTGGGCGTGGGGCTCGGGGCCGCTGTCGTGGTGGGCGCCGGTGTCGGAGCGAGTGCGGTGGTCGAGCTCGCGAAGACGACATCCACGAGGAAGTCGTAGCCGACCCCACTCGTCGACGGGTATGCGCTCGACCTTCCATAGCGGTACACGCCGGCACCGGCGGGCGTGTTGATGCCGTTGAGCGACGCGGCCTGCGGGAAGGCGTTGGTCGTGACGGGGAATCGCGAGTTCGAGTCGAAGACACTCACCGTGTAGGTCTGCCCCGCTTCGAGCGCCACGTTCACCGGCACGGTGCGCCAGCCGATCGGTGCAGACGGATCGACCGTCACGCTGGCCAGCCGAACGCCGGTGCTGGACCACACGGAAGCGCTCGTGACGCCGGAGTCGGCGGCATTCTGGTAGAACTGCACGCCCGTGAGGGTGCCCGCGGTGGCGGGCGAGAAGTTCAGTCCCAACTCGATCGCGGACCTTTCGGGCGCGACGAGGATCTCGGGAGTGGCGGTGTCGGAGATGATCCCGACGGCGTCAGCGGCTTCGGCGCCCGAGGGGGCGACGACCGTGACTCCGACGACTGCGGCCAGCACGGTCACGGCCATGGCAACACGAAGACGTGTCCCGGTCGAGTTGCGCAGCCGCGAGGATGCCGAGGTGGCGAGGTCCATGGTCATCGAGTTCCCTTATCGTTGGCGAGCGATTGGAGCGGGACGAAGAGCAACTTCTGTCTCCAGCAAGCTGGAGGGGTCCTGGGGCGTGTGACGAGTCAGGAGAAGACATCTCGTCACTCAACGCGTTGGTGCCCGCGCCATGCCCTCGATCCTCTGGGTGAGGGGGAATTAGCTGAATGTTAGCGTGTCTATGCAGTCGACTAGACCGGTGTCCCCCGAAGAGGGGACACGCAGGCTCGCGAAAGAACCCCCGGTATCGCTCGTGCCGGGGGTTCTCTCTGCTGTGCCGATGCTCGGCCGGCGTCACTCAGGCCGGCGAGTCTTCGTCCTCTTCGGGGTTGAAGTTCGACATCTCGCCGGTGTGCCCGGCCGCGACACCGTCGGGGTCGTTCGGAATGGTGCCGTCCTGGCCCAGGCCGCCCGGCTTGGGTGTGCCGTTGCCTTTCGGTGCGCCATCCGAGGTCGAGGTCTCGACGTCGGGGCCTTCGAGCGAACCATCGTCGTCGGCCACGGCGGTGCCCGCTGAGTCGCCCGGCTCCGCGTACGGATTGCCCGGGCGCACGGCCGCATCCGGTGCGATGTCGATGCGCGTGTTGCCGTCGTGCTCGCTGACCTCGATGCGCGGGTCGGCGTCGCTCTCGACCGCGCCCGGAGCCGCGAGCAGCTGGTCGCGGCGCTTCTCTTCCGGGGTCATGTCGGGAGTGGCGGTGTCGTCAGGGGTGGTGCCGGCGGTTTCATCCATGACGGCACCCTATGCGCGGCATCCCGAACCCGTGAGCCCATGGCGCAAGCGCGCGAGCCGTGCTACGCGCCCGGAGTGCGGCCTGGTCTCGAAGGGAGGGACGCGCCCGCCGTCACTCCGCGCGACGTGAGCGTCCGCGCATGAAGACACCGGCAGCCACGGCCGCCAGGCCCGCAGCGCCGATGAGCAGCGTTCCGCCCCACGCCATGCCCGTCTGGGCCAACGACCCACCACTCGGGTTGCCGGCCGGCACCACGGTCGCCGGGGTCGGCGTGGTCGTGGGCGTCATGGTCGGCGTCGGTGTGATCGTGGGCGTGGGCGTGATGGTCGGCGTCGGCGTGATCGTGGGCGTCGGTGTGATGGTGGGCGTCGGTGTGATGGTCGGCGTCGGCGTCGGCTTGCAGCCGATGATCGTCAGGCGCGGGTCGGAGAACTCGATGAGACCCGACTTCCACACCTCGCGGGTCACTGAGCGATCGTGATAGCCGATGATCGAGAGGCCCATCTTGTGCACATCGGAGCAGGGTGACCGGGAAGGGACTCCGATACGTGCGCGTCTGACCGGGCTGGTACTCGATGGGACCGAACAGGACACGTTCGCCACTCGGGGATGTGACGTAGCCCGACACCGTAAGCGACAGACTCGGAGCGGTTCTGGGTGACGACCGTCGACCCCCAGCGCTGCGGGATCGGTGAAGTCGAGCGTCACGGAGACGAAACCGCGGTCGTCCCCGGGACCTGCCATCGCGGGAGCGGCGATCAGCAGGCTGCCCGCCACCGCCAACGCGACACTGACGGCCGCGACCCCCATCGCGGTTCGTGCACTGCGCTTCGTATCATTCATGGCTTGCCCCCAAGCTGCCTGGGTCGGGTCGGCGCGCCACAAGTCGCCATGGAGCGACCGCGACATCGCTGCCCAACGACGTATATGCAAGCCTAGCGAGTGATTGCCACGTCGAAGAACAGGCGTGAGTCGGACGCGTTACGAACAGATCAATTCGGCGCGGGGGAGCATGGCGAATACGGAATCAGCGGGCGAGGGTGCGGCGGGTGCGCAGCTCCATCGCAACGGTCAGCGCGGCGTACCCGATGAACGCGAACGCGATGAGGGCGAGGAACGCCGGGGTCGCCAGTCGATCCCAGTACAGCGCCTCGCGCCCGGCGATCAGAGAGCACACGATCGCGAGCAGGCTCACCAGCTGCGCCTGGAAGAGGATGCGGAAAGAACTCCAGCGGTCATCGCGCAGGAAGCCGGCCGCCACGATCCCCGGCAGCGACAGCACCGCGCCGAGCACTCTCGCCGTCAGCGGCGTCAGATCCCACGCCCACACCGGGATCACGAGCGTCGGAGCGAGGAACATCACCGCACCGGTGATGAGCGAGGCCGCACCCACCGCCAGCATGACGGCCCGCACCGGCCGCGGAACGCGACAGTCCGCGGCCTCGAGCTCTCGGTCATCGCTGCGCCGCTGCATCCACCACAGCCACGCCACGATGAACGGCGTCGTCGCGTAGAGCACCACCCAGGTGAAGAACGACAGGTTCTGCGAGAACTTGTCGAGGTGCAGGAGTGTCGCGACCAGCAGCGCGCCGGCGAAGACCACCACCGCGGGAAAGCCCGGGGCGACGCGATGCCAGCGCGTGGTGACCGCTACCCACCCGAAGAACCAGATGCCGCCGACGTATGCGGATGCGAGCATGTACGCCGTCAGCGGCGGGGCGATCGCCCAGGCGAACAGCTCGCCGGTGCGATCGGGGAAGCCGTAGAGCAGGATCGACGGCGACCACGAGGAACGGCACGATGACGACCGCGACGATCCGGGTGACGAGCAGGACGCGATCCGAACCGGGCTCAACGGGTGACACGGGCGATCACCTCCGCGACCGGCAGCTGCGCGCCCTCCGCGACGGCGGCATCCAACGCGGCGGCATCGCCATGCTCGCGCAGCGCCTGCACCAACGGCCCTTCCAGCGTGAACCCGGCCGTGTTGACGAGCCCGGTGCGCCGGCGCACGCCGCTGTGCGGCACCGAGCAGCACTCCCGTCTGCTCGGCATCGCCCTGCGCGGCCCGAACGCCGGTCAGCCCCTGCAGCCCGTAGGCGATGCCCTCGTCGTGGCTCATCGCCAGCGACGTGTCGAGGGACTCGGCGAAGTCCTCCTCGGCACCGCGGATGTCGCCGGTGTACAGCTTGGGCCAGCCCGCGGTGATGCTGCGCGATGACGAGTCCGAGCATCTCGCCCGACGATGCCGCCAGCCGATAGCTCTCGTCGAAATGCGTCGCGGCACCGGGCATGTCGTTCACGGCCAGGTCGATCCGGCCGAGCGTCACGTGCGCCATCGCCTGGCCCCACGCGTCACCCGCCGCGGCGAATCCCGCGAGGCTGCGCTCGAGCACCGCGCGGGCGGAGACGACGTCGGGCGCACCCGGCGCGGTCAGGTGGCCGAGCGCCAGCGACACCCGCGAGAGCGAGGCGCCGAACGGGTCCGCCGCCTCATCGAACAGCGCCGCGCTGCGCTCGAGGCCCGGACGCACATCCAGATCCGGCTCCTGCCAGTACGCGACGGCGCGCGTGTAGTACAGCGCGATCGCCTCGGTGCGGGGCGCGAGCGGGATGCCGTCGCGTTCGGCGCGCTCGAGAAGCTCGGCCATCCAGTCGCGCACGACGCCGAGGAGGCCGCCGATCCACAGGTACAGGTAGAGCGACCACGCGTACTCGGCGGCCTCGTCGAGCCGCCCCACATCGAGCAGGTGCCGCATGACCGACGCGAGGTTCTCGGCCTCGGCGTCGAGCCGCCGCATCCAGCCGAGCTCACCCGATCCGCGCATCCGCTGTCGGAGTCTCGCGGGCCAGGGATACGTAGTGCGAGACCCAGCGCTCGCGCGCGTCGGCGGTGGCGGATGCCGAGCCTTCGCGTTCTGCGCACTCCCGCGCGAACGCGCGCACGAGCCCGAGCATGCCGAAGACGCGCTCGCCGTCGCGCTCACGCTGCCAGAGCAGGCTCGCGTCGATCAGCGCCTCCATCGCCGCATACGCGTCGACGCCGCCCTCGAGCACGAACTCCGCCGCCTCGAAGCGTGAAGGGTCCCGAGAAGACCGAGAGCGCCTCGAAAGCGGCCGTGGTCGGGGCGTCGAGCATCCGCACGCTCCACTCGATCGTGCTGCGCACGGTGCGCTGCCGCTCGGGCAGGTCGCGCGCGCCGCCGACCAGCAGACTCAGCGCCGAGTCGAGCCGCTCGAGGATCTCGCGGGGCGACATCGTGCGGGTGCGCGCCGCGGCCAGCTCGATCGCGAGCGGCACCCCGTCCAGCGCACGGACGATCCCCGCGATGTCCGCGGCCGAAGCCGCGCTCATGTCGAACGCGGGCGCTGATCGCCATCGCCCGCTCGACGAAGAGGTCGACGGCGCTCGAGTCCGCGGCATCCGTCGGCGAAGCGTCGACATCGGGCACCTCGAGCGGGCCCAGCTCGAACGTGCGCTCCGCGCGCACCCGCAGCGGGGAGCGGCTCGTGACGAGCAGCTGCAGGCGCGGCAGCTGGGTGATCAGGCTCACCAGGTCGGCCGTCGCATCGAGCAGGTGCTCCATGTTGTCGACGACCAGCAGCATGTCGCGACCTGACAGCGCCGTCACGAGCTTGCGTCTCGAGCTTCTCGTCACCGGTCTCGCGCACGCCGACCGCGCGGGCGATCACGCTGATGACACGGTCGGGCGAGGTCACCGACTCGAGGATCGCGAAGGCCACCTCGCGGCCGGTCGCAGCGATCGTCTCGGCGACCTCGATCGCCAGGCGCGACTTGCCGATGCCGCCGGGCCCCACGATCGTGACGATCCGCACCCCCGGCGTCCGGATCATCTCGATCAGCCGATCCCGCTCGCCCGAGCGGCCCACGATCGACGTGTACGCCGCGGGGATCGCGAGCGCCGACTCCGGCGCGGGAGCGGCGCTCGGAGCGCGAGACGCGTCGAACCGGTCGGCCAGCAGTGTCGCGACGTCGGAGACGATCAGCTCCGCGAGCTCCTCGGGCGTCGAGAATCCGCGGTAGGAGCTGTGGTCGTCGCGCTTGATGCTGGTCAGCAGCTCGTCGAGGCGCGCGTCGCGCTCGGGCGCCGGGTGCTTGATGTAGATCAGGTGCGGCATGCCGCCGGAGAGGCGGTACTCGTCTTCGAGCCCGGAGATCTCCTCATCGGGAGCCACCCACCCGTAGCTCTGCCAGTACAGGCCGATGAAGATGTCGCTCTGCGCGAGGTACGCGCGGTACAGCGAGCGCGGCGGATGCGGCCGTGCTCCGAGTTCGAACATGACCGGTGCCAAGCGGAGTGACTCGATCGCGGCACGCGCCGCTTCGCGCTCGGGCTCCAGTTCACGGAGGGTGGAGCTCAAGAAGACCCGGATGCGCTGGTCGGGAGTGCGGATCGACGCCGGGTGAGCGTCCATGGGAGAAGTGTGGCGCAGGCGGGCGCGGCGCCAGCACTCATTTCGCCCGCGGAGCCGCCGTGTCCGCCGAAGTGGGGACAGACGGGCGGCGAGCCTGCTTAGGCTCGAAAGAGCATCCCCCCGCTGATGCTCGAGCCGACGGATTCGGGTTCCGGTGGCTCACTCGTGCGGAAGAGAGACCCGGCGTCCCCCAGCCCGGGGGTCTCTTCCGCCCCGTGAGCCCACGAGTGCCGAGGACCTCACAGCTGTCGCTGGTGATCTCGCCGGGGCGTCGTCGCGGTCGGGCGGTACGCGCTGCTGGCGCGGGGTCGACGGGGGTCGAGTACTACTACGGGGGTAGCGAGCCCGCCGCACGCCCCGTCCAGGCGAGGCCGAATAGGCTGGGCCGATGGGGAGTGATCGACCGCCGGGCAGCGGGCGCGCACGCGTGAGCGATGTCGCCGCGGCCGCCGGTGTGTCGACGACGACCGTGTCGCACGCGCTCAGCGGTGCACGCACGGTCAATGCGGCCACGCGCGAACGCATTCTGCAGGTCGCGCGCGAGCTCGGCTACGTTCCCGATCGCGTCGCGAGCGGGCTGCGTCGCCGACGCACCGGCGTGGTCGCCCTCATCGGCGACGATCTGGCCGCGACGCCGTTCGCCGGGCGCATCATCGAGGGTGCACGTCGAGCCGGCCTCGAGCGCGACGTGCTGCTCATGGTCGGCGAGAGCGGGGGAGACGCCGAGGTCGAGGCCGACCTGGTCGCGCGGTTCCTCGCGCAGCGGGTGGACGGCCTGCTGATCGCGCGCATGTACCACCAGCAGGTCGAGCGCCCCGCCGTGCCCGACGGATTTCCGGTGGTGCTCGTGGACGCCGCCCCCGAATCCGGGTGGGAGGTCGACGCGGTCGTGCCGAACGAAGCCCAGATCGCCGCCCTCGCCTGCGAGCGGCTCCTTTCGGCGGGCCACCGCGACATCGCCTACATCGGCACGACCGAGTCCCGGGCCGCCCGCGGCCGCCTCGCCGGCGTGCGCTCGGTGCTCGGCGACGCCGGCATCGCCCTGGGCGACGGGCGCCTCGCCTTCTGCTACGCGGACGCCGCCGGCGGGCGGCAGGCGGGTGGCCGAGCTGCTCGACCAGGAGCGGCCTCCGACCGCGATCATCTGCTTCAACGACCAGATCGCGATGGGCGTCATGCAGGCCGCGGCGCGGCGCGGCATCGCCCGTCCCCGCGGGACTGTCGGTCATGGGCATCGACGACCTGCATCCGGTCGCCGACGCCCTCGACCCGGGCCTGACGACGATCGCGCTGCCGCACGCCGAGATGGGGCGGTGGGGCATGGAGCGGCTGCTCGAGCGGATCGACGGCGCACCCCGTGCCTCGACGGCGTCGAGCAGCTGCCCGGGTGGCTCGTCGAGCGCGGTCGGTCGCGGGCGCGACCCGCTCGCGCTGAGCGCCGCCGCTGACGCGCGGGCCGATCAGCCCTTCGCCGACAGCCGCTCCACCGGCGCCACGCGCAGCGGCGTGATCGTCGCATCGCGTGATCTCGACGGCACCTCGCGGCGCCTCCAGGCTGCAGCCCCCGCTCCCCGGCCGTGCCGTACGTCGCCATCGTCAGGGCGGCCTCGCCGTCACCCGCGAACACCTCGATCGAGGCGACATCGACGACGATGTCGAGCCTGCACCCGGCCGTCGCGCGTCGCGACGGCGGCCGTGCGCACCTCGCGGTACGCCTCGGGCATGTCGGCGGCGATCGGCATCGGCATCCCGCGCGACGAACGCGACCTGCGCGTCGAAGTCGTACCCGACGGTCGCGAAGCGTGCCGTCACCGGTCATGCACCCGCACGCGCACTTCGCCGGTGCCGTCGGCGTCGGCCGCGTCGAACGTCAGGCGATAGGCATCGGATGCCGGGATCTCCAGCTCCGCCGTGGCTCCCGGCATCCACCCGCAGGTCGTCGATCGCGTGCGTCTCGCCCTCCAGCTCGCCGCAGCTGCTCGGCCGGGGTCGAGAACAGCGTCACGCGCTCGCCGTCGGACGCCGAGACGGATGCTGCGGATGATCGAGTCGGAGCCGCCCTGCCAGTCCTCGGTGGGGAACTCGCCGGCGTAGGCCCAGTTGTTCATCCAGCCGATGCTGTAGCGCTCGCTCAGGCGCTCGGTCGTCGGGGAGGCTCGGGTCGTCCCACGTGACGGCCGCGTAGTAGTCCGCGCCGCGATCGAGCCACTGGTGCCCGGTGCCGTCGGCGGTGAAGCGCTCGCCGTCCCAGTCGCCGATCCAGTACACGGTGCCGGTGGTCATGCCCTCGGCCGCGCCGTTCGCGCCCGCGACGAGCACCCAGCGGACGTCGTCCGGGTCGCCGTCGACGGCCATCGGAAACAGGTCGGGGCACTCGAGCACGCCGAGACCCGTCGTGACGAAGTCCGACGTGTACGTCCAGTCGCGCAGGTTCGGCGAGGTGTAGAAGCCGATGCGGTCGTGCTCGGCCAGGGCCATCACCCAGTGCCCGGCGGCGTCGTCCCAGATCACCCGCGGGTCGCGCCAGTCGGCGACACCGGGGTTGTCCATCACCGGGTTGCCGTCGTACGACTCGAACGTGTACCCGCCGTCGGTCGAGAAGAACAGCGACTGGCGCTGCACGCCGTCGGTCTGCTGCGTGACGAGCGCGATCACCGCGCCCTCGCCGAACCCGGCGGTGCCGTCGTGGTCGACGACGGCGGTGCCGGTCCAGATGTCGCCGAGGCCGTTCGTGTACTTCTCGATCGCGACGCCCTGGTCCTGCCAGTGCACCAGGTCGGTCGAGGTCGAGTGGTACCAGGCGGTGCCGTTGCCGTCGGGATGATCGGCGTTGTAGAGGTAGTAGTAGTGCCAGACGCCGTCGATGAGGATCGGCTTCTGGGGGTCGTTCATCCAGTGCTGCTCGGGCGTGAAGTGCACGGCGGGGCGGTGCGGCGACCAGTCCGCGGGCCGCTCGAACGGGTTCGCCTCCGCAGTCGGCGACGGAGTGGGCGGGTCGGGCTCGTGGTCGGAGACCGGTCGACGGCAGCGTCACGCCGATCGCGACGGCGACCACCGCGACCACGGCGGCGACGAGCACGAGTGCGAGCGCGCGACGACGTCGGTGGTGGGACGGGCATCGTGAGCGGGCATGGCGGTGATTCCTTCCGGGTGGCGAAGTGCGAGGGGTGCCCCGGACCGCGACGTGCGTCGATCCGGGGCACCGGCGTGATCAGCTGCTGTACTTGGCGAGCATCTTCTCGACGAGGGCCTGCATGTTCGGCGGGGATGGGCTTGCCCGCGAGGTAGTCGTCCAGCTTCGGGCCGAGGATCTGCGGACCTTCTGGACCGCCTCGTCGGATCAGCACCGCGACCTGAACTCGCCGTTCGGTGAGATGGTGCTTGTTCGCCGGGATGTCGGCCCAGCCGCCGAGCCCGCCGTCGCCGTACGAGTAGTCGACGCGGTCTGGTCGGATCGTCGTCCCGCCGATGTCCATCTTCACCGTCGGGGCGAGGGTGCCGCCGCGGAGGAAGTCGTCGTGGGTGCCGATGGTGTCGATGAACGACTGCACCAGACCGCCGGGCATGACGTAGTGCGAGTACGCCTGGAAGTGACCCGGGTGCTGGTTGTAGTCGGGTGCGAACGGCTGACCGCCCAAGAAGTTCAGGTTGGTCGGGTTGCCCAGCGCCAGACCCGAGCCGCCGTTGAGCGGCTGGAAGTCGCTGCGGATGCCGTCGCCGACGAATCCGTAGACGCCCTCGGGTCCGTCGAGCCCGGCCGCGAAGGTGCCGCGGTGGCTGATCGTGAACAGGTAGGACTTGCCGTCCTTGAAGATAGATCTGCGGACGCTCGGTCTGGTCGGTGACGCAGTTCGCCGACAGGATCGGCGGGAGGAACTCCCACTCGGTCAGGTCGTCGTTCGTCGCCTTCGCCAGACCGACGTTGCGCGATCTGGTAGGTGGCGCCGGAGGCGTTGACCTCTTCGACGCGTCTCGGCGAACGGGTCGCCGGGCTGGTAGCCGAGGTCCTCTTCGCGTGCAGTACGCGCTCTCGCGGGGCATGGCGGTGTTGCCCTCGAAGACCATGAAGGTCTCGCCCGGGTGGGCGGGGTCTTCGAAGGTGAACGGGTCGCGGAAGTTGAAGAACTCGTTCTGCTCGCCGGTCTGGTAGTACGTCGCCGTCGGCCTTCGAGCAGGTCGGTGACGGTGTCGAATCCGGTGAGCGTGACGCCCGTACTGGCTCGCCGTGCACCTTGCCGACGCTCAGCGCGAGCCGCGGGTCGTACGGCTTGATGTTCGTTGCCGTCCGCGTTGCGGTAGAAGGCGACATCGGTGAAGAACAGCTTGATCTCGCCGCCCTTGAACACCCGTGCCGACCCCGACCACTGGGTCTGGTGGCTGAAGGACTGGTCCTCGAAGATCTCACCGGTCACGCCCTCCTCGAAGACGAGGCCGCCGTAGGTCCAGCCGCCGTTCTCGGGGCGCTCGTCGGCGGGGATGCCGGCGGGGCGGTAGAAGTAGCCGATCTTGGCGAAGACGTGCCGGTCGTCGAAACCGAGGCTGCGGTCGGCGACGAGCGAGAAGATGATCTCCTGCCCGTTGATCGAGTACTGGTTGCCGTCCTCGTCGGTCAGCGGCCAGGTGTCCCACACCCACACCTGCTCGTTGGACATGTCGGGGAAGTCCTGCGGGACCGTCGGGCATCGTGAGCGATGCCGGCATCGAGTTCTCGCGCGACGGAGTCGCCGGGTCGGACAGGCGCTGCAGCTGGCGCGCGTCGGCACGGGTCCACTTCGCGGTGAAGTCGTCCTCGGGGGCGTACGCCTCCTGGGTGTGGGTCGTCGGTTCGGGGCCGTCCTGCAGATCGGGAACGGCGACGGCGGTCGCGGGGTCCGCGACCGCGGCGGAAGGCAGGCCGATCAACGCGGTCGCGACGAGTGCGCCCGCCGTGACACCGCCTGCCAGAAGGCGCCGCGCGCGCTTCGTGGGAGTGCTGCATACTGTCTTGCTCCTTCGATGGGGGAAGGAATGCAAATCGATTTGCATCCTCTTCCATGGTGACACAGGACGGGCAGATCGCGCACGTCGGCCATTCGGGGGACACGTGTCGATCGAGGTGCGCGCCGCGACGTCGATTCCGGACGCTATCCAAAACTTGTGCTTGACGTCTCGCGCCGCGTGCGGTTCATAATCGTCTCAGTTCGATAAATCGATTTATCACGAGGGAGTGCGAACGTGGCACGAGCGCGGATCTCAGACGTCGCCGCGGCGGCAGGCGTGTCGGTGACGACCGTCTCGCTCGTCATGAACGACGTCGAATCGCGCATCTCGGAAGAGACCCGCCGCCGGGTGCGCGACGCCGCCGCGGCCGTCGGCTACGCGCCCAGCTCGGTCGCGCGGGGCCTGCGCACGCAGCAGACGCGCACCGTCGGGCTCATCTCCGACCAGATCGCCACGACGCCCTTCGCCGGGCGCATGCTCGCCGGCGCGCAGGACGCCGCCCGCGAGAACGGCCACCTCGTCTTCCTCGTCGACACCGGCGGCGACGCCGAGATCGAGCGCGACGCGATCAGCGCGCTGACCGCCCAGCAGGTCGACGCGATGATCTACGCGTGCATGTGGCACCGCGTCGTCGACGCCCCGGCCGGGCTGCCGGCCACGACCGTGTTCCTCGACTGCCGTCCGGCGGCGGGCGGATTCCGCAGCGTCGTCCCCGACGACCGGGCCGGGGGAGCGGCGGCCGTGCGCGAGCTCATCGCCGCCGGTCACCGCCGCATCGCCTACCTCGACACCGACGACGCCGCCGATCGCCTCGGGCCTGCGTCACGAGGGGTACCTCGAGGCGCTCGCCGAGGCCGGCATCGCAGCCGATCCGGCGCTGCACGTCCACGGTGACACCTCGGCGCAGGGCGGCCGGGCGGCCGCCGAACGAGCTGCTCGACCTCCCCGAAGACCGGCGCCCCACCGGCATCTTCTGCTTCAACGACCGCATGGCCGTCGGCGTGTACACCGCCGCCCACCATCGCGGCCTCGAGATTCCGCGCGACCTGTCGGTCGTCGGCTACGACGACCAGCAGCTGATCGCCGCGGAGCAGGATCCTCCCCTCACCACCATCGCGCTGCCCCATTACGAAATGGGTCGCTGGGCGATGGAGGTCGCGCTCGGCGTCCGCGCGGAGGGGGATGAGGACGCCACGCACCTGATGGAGTGTCCCGTCATCCGACGAGACTCCGTAGGCCCGCCGCCGGCGCAAGTCGCCAAACCGAACCGGCGACGGGCTTCACACACCGAACGGCTGCCGTAGGCAGCCTCCGACAGTGACCGACGCGGGCGTGGGTCACCAAGAGAAGGAAACCACAGATTATGCGCAGAACGACGCCGATCTTCGTATCGGCCGGATTGGTCGGGGCACTGGCCCTGACCGGCTGCGGACAGGCAGGCCAGGGCGAGACCACCACCGAGGACGGCCGCACGCAGCTGACCATGTGGACGCACTCCGCCGGCAACCCGGCCGAGCTCGAGGTCTACGAACGGATCATCTCCGACTTCAACGCCTCGCAGGACGAGTACGAGGTCGTCAACGAGTCGTTCCCGCAGGGCGCCTACAACGACGCGATCGTCGCGGCGGCGGCATCCGGCGACCTGCCGTGCCTGCTCGACCTCGACGGCCCGATCATGCCGAACTGGGCCTGGGCGGGCTACCTCCAGCCGCTCGAGCTGCCGACCGAGCTCACCGACTCGCTGCTGCCGACGGCGGTCGGCGTGTGGGACGACCAGATCTACTCGGCCGGATACTGGGATGCCGCGCTGTCGATCTTCGCCCGCGAGTCGGTGCTCGAGGGCAACGGCATCCGCATTCCGACGATCGACGAGCCGTGGACGAAGGACGAGTTCGACGCCGCGCTGGCGACGCTGCAAGGCCGCCGGCTACGAGACGCCCCTCGACATCGGCGCCGAGGACACCGGCGAGTGGTGGCCGTACGCGTACTCGCCGTTCCTGCAGAGCTTCGGCGGCGACCTGATCGACCGCGCCACGATGCTCAGCGCGGACGGCGCGCTCAACGGACCCGAGGCGGTCGAGTGGGGCGAGTGGTTCGCGAGCCTGTTCGCCGACGGCTACGCCGGCAACAGCGGCACGATCGGCAACCAGGAGTTCGTCGACGACGAGGTCGCGCTGAGCTACACCGGCGTCTGGAACGCGGTGGCCGCGCTCGACGCGGTCGGCGACGACCTGCTCATCCTGCCCCCGCCGGACCTCGGCAACGGCCCGAAGATCGGCGGCGGCTCGTGGCAGTGGGGCATCTCGTCGGAGTGCAACGACGCCGACGGCGCCCGCGAGTACCTCGAGTTCAGCTTCCAGGACGAGTACATCACCGAGTTCGCCGACAAGCAGGTCGTGATCCCCGCGACCGAGGCCGCCGCGCAGGCGTCGGAGTACTTCGGCGACGACGGCGCGCTGCGTCCGTTCGTCGAGTTCTCGCAGGAGTACGCCGTGCTGCGCCCGGAGACGCCCGCCTACGCGGTCATCTCGACCACGTTCGAGACCGCCGCGAAGGACATCATGAGCGGCGCCGACGTGCAGGAGACGCTCGACCGCGCCGTGTCGGAGATCGACGCGAACATCGCGTCGAACGACGGCTACGGCTTCCAGTGATCCGCCGCGCCGGCGGGGGCCTCGCAGCCCCCGCCGGCGCACCCTCAGAGAGATCTGCCATGACTGTCACTCCACCGACGGTCGCCGCCGAAGAACCTCGGCGCGCCCTCCGTCGCTTCCGCTCCATCAAGGGCCGCGAGACATGGGCCGGACTCGGGATGATCGCCCCCGCCGGCATCCTCCTCGTCCTGTTCCTCATCGTCCCCGTGATCCTCGCCTTCACGCTGTCGTTCACCAACGCGCGGCTCATCTCGCCGAACCCGCCGCGCTTCGTCGGGCTCGACAACTTCATCCGCGCCTTCACCGCCGACCCGGTGTTCGTGCAGTCGGTCGGCAACACCGTCGTCTTCGCGCTCGTCGTCGTGCCGGTGCAGGCCGGCCTCGGGCTGCTGCTGGCGGTGCTCGTCAACCGCAGCATGCGCGGGGTCACCGCCTTCCGGGTGATCTTCTTCATCCCGGTCGTCACCTCGATCGTCGTGGTGTCGATCCTGTGGAAGTTCATGTACCAGCAGAACGGCCTGATCAACTCGATGATCGACACCCTCACGTTCGGCGCTCTGGTCGGGCGCCGACTGGCTGAACAACCCCGAACACGGCGCTGCGGCGCGATCATCGTGCTGTCGATCTGGCAGGCCGTCGGCTTCCACATGATCATCTGGCTCTCGGGACTGCAGACCATCCCCGAAGAGCTCTACGAGGCCGCGCGGATGGACGGCGCGAGCCCGTGGCGCCAGTTCACGAACGTCACCTGGCCGGGCCTGCGCCCGACCATGGTGTTCGTCCTCGTCACGATCACGATCGCGGCCCTCGGCCTGTTCGTGCAGATCGACGTGATGACCCAGGGCGGCCCGCAGGACTCGACCTCCACGCATCGTCTTCCACGCGGTGCGCAAGGGCTACGAACAGCAGGAGATCGGCTACGCCGCCGCGATCTCGCTCATCTTCTTCGTCGCCGTGCTCATCATCGCGCTCATCCAGCGTCGCCTGACGCGAGAGAAGGACTGAGCCATGTCCGCCACCAAAACCCTCACCACCGCGCCCGACGACCCGGCGCGAGCAGCGCCGCGACACGCGCAGAGCGAGAAGTCGCGGCGCCTGCGCGGCAAGGTCTTCCTCTACGTCGCGATGTCGCTGTTCGGCATCCTCTTCCTGTTCCCGCTCGTGTTCATGTTCGTCTCGAGCCTCAAGCCCGACGCGCAGATCCTGCAGGACATCGACTCGCCGCATGGCCTTCCTGCCGGTCGGCGACATCAGCCTCGACAACTACTTCGGGGTGTTCGACCGGGTGCCGGTCGCGCAGTTCATGTTCAACTCGATCCTCGTCACGGTGCTGATCGTCGGGCTCGGGCTGATCGTCAACTCGATGGCGGGGTTCGCCCTGTCGCGGCTGGAGTGGAGGGGCCGCGATCGTGCGTGCTCGCGGTCATCATCGCGACGCTCATCGTGCCGTTCGAGACGATCGCGGTGCCGATGGTCTACTGGGTGTCCCAGCTGCCGACCCTCGTGATCGAGGGCGGCGTGCTCGAAGTACGACTTCGGCTGGCTCAACACCTACGAAGTGCAGATCGTGCCGTTCATCGCGAACGCGTTCTCGATCTTCCTGTTCACGCAGTACTTCTCGACGATCCCGAAGTCGCTCGACGAGGCCGCGCGCATCGACGGCGCCGAGCTGGTTCACGATCTACCGGCGCATCATCGTGCCGCTGTCGGGCCCGGCGTTCGCGACCGTCGCGATCCTGACCTTCCTGCCCGCGTGGAACCAGTACCTGTGGCCGCTCATGGTCGTGCAGAAGGAGGAGCTGCGCCCGGTCATGGTCGGCATGCAGTACTTCTTCCAGCTCAACACCGCGTGGGGCGAGGTCATGGCGTACACGTCGCTGATCACGCTGCCGGTGCTCATCGTGTTCCTGATCTTCCAGCGGGCCTTCGTCAGCAGCATCGCCGCGAGCGGGGTGAAGGGATGAGGGCCGCGTTCGATCTGCCCGGCTCGTGGGTGTGGGACTTCTGGTTCGCCGACGACGGCGAGCAGTACCACCTGTTCTTCCTCTACGCCTCGCGCGCGCTGCACGACCCCGACGCGCGCCACTACCGCGCCTCGATCGGTCACGCCGTCTCGACCGACCTGGCGCAGTGGACGCAGGTCGCCGACGCGCTCGTGCGCAGCGACGCCCCGGCGTTCGACGACCTGGCGACGTGGACGGGCTCGACCGTGCGGCATCCCGACGGCACGTGGTTCCTGTTCTACACGGGCTCGTCGCTCGCGCCCGAGCGGCAAGAACGTGCAGCGCATCGGCTACGCGACCTCGACCGACGGCGAGACCTGGACCAAGGCCGGCGGGCCCGTGCTCGAGGCGCGGGCGCCCTGGTACGAGACGCTCGACAGCGGCGCCTGGCACGACGAGGCGTTCCGCGACCCGTGGGTCTTCGCCGACCCGGACGGCGACGGCTGGCACATGCTCATCACGGCGCGCGCACCGGACGGGACCGGTCGACGGCCGCGGCGTGATCGGGCACGCCTGGTCGGCCGGATCTGCGCGACGTGGGAGCTGCGCGAGCCGCTCACCGCGCCCGAGCATCGACGGCTTCGGCCAGCTCGAGGTGACCCAGGTCGAGGTGGTCGACGGCCGGCCGGTGCTGATCTTCTCGTGCCTGGCCGAGCACGCGACCGCCGTCGCGGCAGGGGCAGCGGCGGCGGCACGTGGGCGGTGCCGGCGGAGAGCCTGCTCGGCCCGTTCGACATCGATGCCGCCTACCCCGCTCACCGACGAGCGGCTCTACGTCGGCCGGCTGCTGCGGCGGCGGACCGACGGGCAGTGGCTGCTGTTCGCGTTCCGCAACGCCGATGAGCGACGGCCGGTTCGTCGGCGGCGTCACCGAGCCGATGCCCGTGGGGTGGGAGGGCGATCGACTGGTCGTGCGCGAGCACGCACACGCCGCCGGGTAGCCGCGTGCGCGGCCCGCAACAGAAAGGACGACGATGATGTCAGGTCCCCAGCGAATCATCCCGCGCACCGTGCTCGGAGCCCTCACCGTGATCGGCGTGGGTCTGTCGGCCGGCGTGCTCGGCGGGTCCGCCGCGGCCGCCGATCCGGACGCCGACGACTACCGCGCGCAGTACCACTTCACCGTGCCCGACCACTGGAAGAACGACCCGCAGCGGCCGGTGTACGTCGACGGCAAGTTCCACTACTACTACCTGTACAACAGCGACTACGACGCCGACCCGTCGGCGAACTTCGGCACCGCGTGGCGCCTGGCGACGACCTACGACGGCGTCGTGTTCGCCGACCAGGGCGTCGCTGCGCCCAAGAAGACGAACGCGAACTACGACCTGTGGTCGGGCTCGGCCGTCGTCGACCACGACGACACGGCGGGCTTCGGCGCGGGTGCCGTGGTCATGCTCGTCACCCAGATGGACCACCCGACGCCGCAGCAGCAGGCGACGGCATCCGGTCCGCAGGCGCAGTTCCTCTGGTACTCGACCGACGGCGGGCGCAACTTCCGGCCCGTACGGCGACCAGCCGGTGATCGCGAACGAGGGGCGCAAGGACTTCCGCGACCCGAAGGTGGTGTGGGATGCCGAGCGCGGGCGGTGGGTGGCGCTGATCGCCGAGCGCGACCGCGTGAGCTTCTACACCTCGCCCGACCTGAAGGACTGGACGCGGACGTGGGAGTGCGTCAACGCCGGCATCGGCACGATCGAGTGCCCCGACCTGTTCCCGATCCGCGCCGACGACGGCACGCTGAAGTGGGTGTTCGGCGTGAGCGCGAACGGCTACGCCACGAACGAGCCGGCGACGTTCGCGTACTGGACGGGATCGTTCGACGGCACGTCCTTCGCGTTCGACGAGACCGCCCCGCAGTGGCTCGACCACGGGTTCGACTGGTACGGCGCGGTGACGTGGGAAGACCCGGCCGCGCCGCTGGACCGTCGCTACGCCGTCGGCTGGATGAACAACTGGGACTACGCCCACTCGACCCCGACGTGGACCTCCGACGGGTTCAACGGCACCGACTCGATCACGCGCGAGATCCGGCTGAAGCGCTACGGCGACGACGTTCTCGCTCGTCTCGCAGCCGGTCGCCGCGCTGCAGAACATCGCCACGTCGCGCACCGAGCTCGGCGACGTGACGGTGGACGGCTTCCTGCCGCTGGCCTACGAGGGCGATGCGTACGAGATCACCGCGGACGTCACGTGGGAGACCGCGACGAACATCGGGATGCAGCTGCGCCGGTCGGCGGACGGCTCTCGTCACGCCGACGTGGGCGTGACGGACGCGTACGCCTACCTCAACCGCGGCCAGACCGGGTATCCGGCAGGAACGTGGAAGACCGAGAGCCGCACGCCGTTCGACGGGGATGCCGGCACCGTGCGCCTGCGCGTGCTCGTCGACCGCACGACGATCGAGGTGTTCGTCGACGACGGCCGCCACGTGCACTCGAGCCAGGTGTTCGCCCCGCCCGGCGACGAGGGCATCGCCCTGTACTCCACCGGGGGGCCGGCGACGTTCCACGACCTCACGATCACGGAGTTCGGCAGCGTCGTGCAGCGTCCGGCGCGGATCATCGGCGACTTCGAGGGCGAGCGACTGGGGCGACGGGTGGACGGCGACCGGCGGCTTCGCCGGCGCCGGGCCCGACGGCATCCGATCCTCGTCGGTCAGGTCGGCGCGCAGACGGCCGACACGTTCGTCGGGGGCGGGGATGCCGCGACCGGCACGATCACGTCGCCGCCGTTCACCGTCGACCGCAACTTCGTGCACTTCCTGATCGGCGGCGGGGACCATCCGCTCGGCGTGGAGCCCGCGACGTCGGTGCAGCTGCTCGTCGACGGTCAGCCCGTGCGCACGGCGACCGGCGACGACTCAGGCGCGCCTGCGGCACGTCGAGTGGGATGTGCGGGAGTTCGCCGGGCCGCACGGCGCAGTTCCAGATCCTCGACGACGCGACCGGCGACTGGGGTCACCTCATGGTCGACCACGTCACGCTGAGCGACTGAGCCGGGCGGGACCGCTGCTGCGCTACGCCGAGGGCGCGTTCCACGAGAGCGACTCGATGTAGCGCAGCAGCACGCCTTCGCGCAGCGCCCACGGGCTCACCTCGAGCTCGTCGACATCCATCGTCTTCATCGCCTGGTGCAGCACGACGGCGCGCCGCGACGATCTGGAACGTGCGGTCGGCGGTGATGCCCGGCAGCTCCTGCCGCGTCTCGGCGGGGATGCGGGCCAGCCGCGGGATCCACGCCTTGAGCTCGCGCCGCGGCAGCACCATGCGCTCGATGCTCGACCAGCCCGGCACGGGGTAGCCGGCGAGCTTCGCGAGCGACCGGATCGCCTTCGACGATCCGACGACGTGATCGGGCCGCGGCTGCGACGCGAAGCGCTCCGCGACCGGCTGCAGCACGCTCGCGGCGTGCGCGCGCAGCGCGTCGATCGCGTCGGGTCCGGGCGGGTCGTCGGGGAGGAACTGCACGGTCATGCGCCCGGCGCCGAGCGGGACCGACTCCGCGGCATCCGGAAGCTCTTCGGACCCCGCCGCGATCTCGAGCGACCCGCCGCCGATGTCGAACAGCAGGATCTGCCCGGCCGCCCACCCGAACCAGCGGCGCACCGCCAGGAACGTGAAGCGCGCCTCGGTCTCGCCGCCGAGCACCTGCAGCGCGCTGGCCCGAGCGCCGCCTCGATGCGCGCGATCACCTCGGCGCCGTTCGTCGCTTCGCGCACGGCCGAGGTCGCGGTGGCGAGCAGTTCGTCGACCTGCTCGGATGCTCGGCGACCCGGCGCGCCTCGGCCACCGCGGCCTCCAGCGCGCGGACGCCCTCCTCGGTGATCGCGCCGTCGGGGGCGAGGTAGCGCATGAGGCGCAGCACGGTGCGCTGGCTCGTGGTCGCGAGCGGTCGCCCTCCCGGGCGCACATCGGCGACGAGCAGGTGGACGGTGTTCGAGCCGATGTCGAGGACTCCGAGGCGCACTCCTGGAGCGTAGCGCGCGGCGCGCGGCGGGGCGGAGGGGTGCGGCATCCGACCCGATACGATGATCGGGATGCCCGCCGACGACGCAGCCACCACGCCCCGGGTACCGCAACGGTCACCCCGTCGCTCTCGCTGTACCGCGAGATCGACCGCGGGGAGTGGGCGCGGCTCGCCGCCGACATGGCGCAGCCGCTCGCCGAGACCGAGATCGTGCAGATCCGGGGCCTGGGCGACATGCTCGACCTCGCCGAGGTGCGCGAGGTGTACCTGCCGCTCAGCCGCCTGCTGAGCCTGTACGCGAACGCCACGAAGCGCCTCGGCGCCGACACGAGCGCGTTCCTGCGCGAGCCCGACACGACCACGCCGTTCGTCGTGGCCGTGGCCGGCTCCGTCGCGGTCGGCAAGTCGACGATCGCGCGCCTGCTGCGCGAGCTGATGAGCCGCTGGCCGGGCACGCCGCGGGTCGAGCTCATCACGACCGACGGATTCCTCTACCCGAACGCCGAACTCGAGCGCCGCGGACTCATGGAGCGCAAGGGCTTTCCCGAGTCGTACGACCGCCGCGCGCTCGTGCGATTCCTCACCGACGTCAAGAGCGGAGCGCCCGAAGCGCGCGCACCGTTCTACTCGCACATGCGGTACGACATCGTGCCCGACGCGCACATCACGGTGCGCCGCCCCGACGTCGTGATCGTCGAGGGGCTCAACGTGCTGCAGCCCTCGCCGTCGCCGAGTGACGTGGCGGTGAGCGAGCTGTTCGACTTCTCGATCTACGTGGATGCCGACACCGACCACATCGCGAGCGTGGTACGTCGACCGGTTCCTCGCGCTGCGGCGCGGCGCCTTCTCGAACCCGAACTCGTTCTTCAACGTCTTCTCGCACCTCTCCGACGACGAGGCGGTGCAGACCGCGATGGGCTACTGGAACGACATCAACCTGCCGAACCTCCGCGAGAACGTGCTGCCGACGAAGCACCAGGCCACGCTCGTGCTCCAGAAGGCCGCGACCCACACGGTCGAACGGGTGCTGCTGCGCAAGCTGTGACGCGGTCGGGTCGCGCCGCGACGACGAGTTGGCGGACCGTGAGGCTGTGCTAGGTTCGGCTCGAACCGTCATTTGGGGTGATGGTTCTGCGGCTGCGACCCGAAGAAGCAGCCGTACCGCTCTGAATTCTGGGGATGAACATGTCTTTTGGCGCGCCCGAAAAAGACCCGAAGAAATCGAACGCAGTCAGTCGTCGCACGGTGGTGAAGGGCGCGGCATGGGCCGTTCCGGTCATCGCGTTCGCGGCGCCGGTGCCCGCCATGGCGGCGTCTCCGTGCACGCCGAGCACGAACTTCGACGGGCTCGCCGTCGGCTCGCGTCCGACGAGCATCATCTTCTACAACGCGCAGAACCAGCCGACCGGGGT
>CAWBVS010000021.1:0-3948 GCA_963792285.1 uncultured Actinomycetota bacterium
AGCAGCCCCCGCGCTGACTGACCCGTCAGCCCTGCCGTCGAGAGAATGAGGAGAGATCGTGAATGATTCGCCGGAGAGTCGGGAAGCGCACGACGAAGAGTGGCGCCGAAGCGAGTTGCCGCGTTGGAAAGTCCTCGACCCCGCCGGGGAGCAGAAGGATGCCGTCTTTTCGACCGTCTACGTCGCCGACGAACTGATCGTCAGGCCTCACGAAGCCGGCGACGTCGCCAGCAGGATCGTCGATCTGCAGGCCATCGCCAATCGCGCGGGGTGGGATCTCGAAGAGGTGGGACTCGAAGACGACCGCGAACCGGGGCGGAGCGCGTCCCGCCGCGCGCGCCTGACCGTTGCGCCGAGCGCCGGCACGCCGGTCACGGCACAGACGCCCGATGCCTGGGAGGTGCTCCGTCAGGCCCGGCGCGACGGTCTCGCCGACGGCGTCAGCCTCAACCACGTGCTGTCCACGGACTCCCTCGGGTTGAATCCCTTCAAGGCCAATCCCTTCAAGGCCAATCCCTTCAAGGCCAATCCGTTCAAGGCGAACCCGTTCAAAGCCAATGCCGCAGGCGTCGGCATCGACAGTTACGCAGCGCCCGGCTTCGGCGGTCGCCAGCCGGTGACGTTCCTCGGCAAGCGCGCCCGCGTTCGAACCCGACGGCGACCACCCTGTCGTCGCGATCTTCGACACCGGCCTCGGCGGGCACCCCTGGTTCCCCCCGGAAGTGCGTCTCGAACCGTACCTGCCCAACGGCGATGCCGATCGGCATCACGCGAGCTGACACCGATCCGGAGGTCCATCCTTCGCTCGCGCTGCCGCTGGACGGCATCTTCGACGACGCCTCCGGGCATGGAACGTTCATCGCCGGCATCGTGCGCCAGGAGTGCCCGCAAGCGCAGATTCTCCCCGTCCGAGTCGCCGACGGCGAAGGTCTGATCCTGGAGACGGAACTGATCGCGACGCTGGCCAGACTCATCGATTACGTCGAGCAGGGCAAGCGTGTCGACGTGCTGAATCTGTCGTTCAGCTTCTATCACGAGACCCCGGACGATTGGGGCGCGATCTCGGAGCTCCAGGATCACCTCCAGACACTCCGGGAGAAGTACGACGTCGTCATCGTCTGCTCCGCGGGCAACGAGGCCACCGATCGGCCGACCTACCCTGCGGCACTGCCGAACACCGGAGTCCGGCATGTGTCGGTCGGAGCGCTCAACCCGGCCAATCTCTCGGTGGCCCTCTTCTCCAACATCGGGGACTGGGTGGACGTCTTCGCTCCGGGTGTCTCGCTCGTCTCGACGGTGCCGGTCACGTTCGAAGGCGGCATCCAGGCCGGCACCCGCGACGACAAGCACGGTCGGCGCAGGGAGACCCTCGACATCGACGACTTCAGGGGTGGGTTCGGCGTATGGAGTGGCACATCGTTCGCCGCGCCCGTCGTGGCGGCACGCATCGCCGCTCAGATGCTCGCGGGCCACGGGCCCGACGAGGCCACGAACGAAGTGATCAAGGTGACCCGCGGTGCCGATGGTTCGAGGAAGCCACGCAATGATCCGCGGCCGTGAGCCGCGGAGACACAAGGTGAAGCACGCACGGTCGAAGTGACTGAGTCGAGCTCGGACGTGGAGGGTCACCCGCTTACGAAGTGAGCCGCTCACGCGGCATGCTGTGGAGGTGACCCTTTCCGCTGCTGAGCTGTACCGGCGCGGACGTGCCCACCTGAACGCCGGTCAGAACGCTGCCGCGCGCCGCGTCCTGGCTCTGGCTGCGGAGCGCACTGACGATGCTGATCTGCGGGCGCGCATCACCGGGTCACTCGCGGCGGTGGTGATCCGGCAGGGTGACCCGGCCACGGCGGAGCAGCTCTGCAACGAAGCACTGCGGAGTCCGCACCTGCGGCCGCAGACCTCGGCGATGCTGCACGGCCAGCTGGGGCTTCTCGCGCTCGAACGCGGCGATCTCGTGGAGGCGGTGTCCTGGCTCGACCGCGGCATCGCCGGGATCGGCGATGACCAGGAGCACCGCACGCCGATGCTCATCAACCGCAGCGTCGCCCATATGCAGGCGGGCAACTTGGCGGCTGCGCGCGCCGACCTCGAGCGCGCGGCCGCGGACTACGCGGCATCCGGCGACGACGTCGAGCGAGCCATGGCCGTGCACAATGCCGGCTACGTCGCTCTCCAGGAAGGCGACCTCGTCACTGCGCTGCACTTCATGTCGGAGGCGCGGGGCGTCATGGAGCAGGCGTCTGCCGTCAATGCGGCAATCTGCGACCTGGATCGTGCCGAGGTGCTTCGCGATGCGGGCCTCACCTCGGAAGCGGAGCAGGCACTCGACCGGGTGGCTCGGGTCTTCGGAGCGCACCGCATGCTGCAGGCTCGTGGTGAGGCGGAATTGCACCTCGCCCGCTCTCAGCTCGCGCACGACCCGGCGCGCGCCGCGCGCACCGCGGCCGGAGCGGCGAAGCGATTCCGCAGCGTCGCCGCCGATGCCTGGGCCGCGCAGGCGGAAGGCATCCGCATTCGAGCCGAGCTCACCGACGGGGTCTTCGACTGGAACGGGATGCCCGCCGCCGCCACTCGCCGGACACCGGGCGCCGAGGAGGTCGCCGGAGTCTCGGCCGCCTTGCGCGAGCGACGCCTGTTCGTGGATGCGACGGCGGTCGACCTCGCTGCCCAGTTGCATGCCGCCGACCGTGGTGATCGCGGTCGCGGAGTGCGGATGCCGCCCGGCGCTTCGATCGACGTCCGCCTCATGGCGCATCGGGTCCGTTCTCGCCGCGCACTCGCCGCCGGGCGCGAGACGGAGGCGAGACGACATGCCGCGGCGGGAATGGACGAACTCGCTCAGTGGCAGGCGGCATTCGCGAGCCTCGACCTGCAGAGCTCCGTCCGGATGCACGGTCAGCCGCTCCTCATGGACGGGCTGAGCTCCGCGATGCGCTCGGGGCGGCCCGATGTGCTCTTCGAATGGTCGGAGCGCGCGCGGCATTTCAATCAGCGCATTGTGCCGCTGCGACCGCCCCCCGACCCCGAGGTCGCAGCGGACCTCGCCGAGCTGCGTGTCCTTCGCGCGGAGGCGCCCGCCGACTGGCTGGCGACGCCTCGCGCAGCGGAACTACACGACCACATCCGTCAGCGCCAGTGGAGCGAGACCGGCGCCGCCGGTGTCGAATCACTCGTGACGATGGGAGAGCTTCGCGAAGTGCTCGACGAGGACACGGCGCTGCTCGCTTTCGTCTGGAGTGAGGGGCGTCTGACGTGCCTGGCTGTGACGGCTCGCATCGCGCGCGTGGTCGACATCCCCCGGTGGCGTGCCGCGCACGCGATGATCGGAGGGCTGCGCGCCGACCTCGACATGGCGGCGTCGGTGCGGACAGGGCCGCTCGCCGGGGTCGTCCGGGAATCGCTGGATGCCCGACTCGCAGCCATGTCCGATGCCCTGCTCGCCGGTCCGGTCGGTGCCGTGCCCGCCCAGAGGTTCGTGATCACCGCACCCGGCGTGCTCAACGGCATTCCGTGGGGCATGCTGCCCGCGCTCCGAGGGCGACCCTTCACGATCGCCGTGTCGGCGACGCGGTGGGCGGGGCTCCGCGGCGCGGTCGCATCCGCGGTTCCCCGGTCTGCCGGCTTCGCCATCGGCCCCGGCGTCGCCCGTGGCGTCGAGGAGGTGGCCATCGCGGCGGCGGCGTGGAAGAGCCCGGTCGTGCTCGACGGTGCGGCGGTCACCGCTGGTGCCGTGACCGCGCTCGCTTCGCAGGTCGACGTGCTCCATGTCGCAGCGCACGGTCGTCACGCTGTCGACAACCCCCTGTTCTCGGGATTGGAGCTGCGCGACGGGGCCATGTTCGGGTACGACATCGACCTGATGCCCGACGTGCCGGGCACCGTCGTGCTGTCGGCCTGCGAGGTCGGTCGCTCGTCGGTGCGCTGGGGCGAGGAGGCGATCGGGAT
>CAWBVS010000022.1:0-143579 GCA_963792285.1 uncultured Actinomycetota bacterium
GCCCCTCGCCGACGCGCCTCGACGTGCGCATCGCCGCGCACCCAGACCTCGCGCACCGGGCTCGACCCCCTGACGCCGCCCACGCCGTTGATCGAATGGGCGCTCGATACCGCCCGCCACACCTCCGGATTCGGCACCGACGTGGCTGCGACCCTCGGCTGGTGCGTCGACGTCGGCAAGCGCGCCCCGCGTGTGGGCGAGGGCCGCACGCGCGAGCTCTGGGAGCTTCTGGCGGCCGTCGCCGCGCTCGACGTCTCGGCGGCGCGCATGCTCGAACCGCACCTCGACGCGCTCAGCATCCTTCACCAGTCCGGTCTCGAGCAGGACCCGTCGGATCTCGAGCGCGTGCGTGCCCGCGCCGGGTCGACGTGGGGTGTCTTCGCCGCCGAAGCGACCGGGCGGCGCCTCGAGGCGGTGCCCGATGGCGACGGCTGGCGACTCCGCGGCACCAAGCCGTGGTGCTCGCTGGCGGCGCACCTCACCCACGCCCTGGTGACGGCATCCGTCGACGGAGGAGACCGGCGGCTCTTCGCCGTCGATCTGCGCGACTCCCGCGTCCGCCCGCACGACGGACCCTGGTTCGCGCGCGGCCTCGAGAGCGTCGTGAGCACCGACGTCGATTTCGACGACGTGCCCGCGCTCGCGGTCGGCGACGTCGGCTGGTACCTCACCCGGCCCGGATTCGCGTGGGGCGGCATGACGGTCGCGGCGTGCTGGTGGGGAGCAGCCGTCGGCGTCGCCGAGCCCCTGCGGGCTGCCGCGCGCGTCGGAGCGGGCGGATCAGCTCGCGCACGTGCACCTCGGACGAGTGGATGCCGCGCTGTGGGCGGCGCGCGCCGTGCTCGCCGAGGCCGCGGATCTGATCGATGCGGGCGAGTCTCCGGCGATCGGCGACCGTCTGCTCGCCGAGCGGGTGCGCGGCGTCGTCGTCGATGCCGGCGACCCTCACGCTCGCCGAGACGGATGCCGCTCTCGGCCCGGCGCCGCTCGTCGCCGACGAGGCGCACGCGCGCCGTGTCGCCGACCTGCACCTGTACCTCCGCCAGCATCACGGACCGCGGGATTCCGCGCGGATCGGACGCGAGCTGGCCGCCGCGGCGGACGAGCGTGACGCCGTTCAGCCACCTCGACGAGGGCACGTCCGAGGAGGTCTGGCGTGCGAGGCAGCGCATCGACGCCGCCCCGCTGCTGGAGCTCGACCTCGACGAACTCGTCGTGGTCGCGGCCCATCCCGGACGACGAGACGCTCGGCGCGGCCGGTCTCATCCGCCGCGTGCACGTCAGCGGCGGGGGCGTGACGGTCGTCATCGCCACCGACGGCGAGGCATCGCACCCGCATTCGCCGTCGCACTCCCGCACGGATCTGCGGCTCGATCCGGCGCGTCGAGGTGCTGCGGGCCGTCCACACGCTCGCACCCGGCGCGCGCGTGCACTTCCTCGGGCTGCCCGACGGCGCCCTGCGCGAGGACGCGCAGCGCCTCGAGCGACGCCGTCGCGTCGGGATCGACGGCATCCCGGCGGCGCCGGGATCGCGGATCGTGGCGGCTCGCACCGTGGTCGGGAGACGGGCATCGCGACCACCGCGTGACCGCGGAGTCGGTCGCACGGCTCGCAGCCGAGCGCGGCATCCGGCATCTCGGCTACCCGATCTGGCTGTGGCACTGGGGACGCCCGGACGATGTGCCGTGGGATGCCGGGGTCGCGCTCGCCCTCACGCCGGGCGAGCGCTCGATCAAGGCGCGGGCGCTGCGCACCCACGCTGTCGCAGATCCGAGCCGCTGTCGGATGCCCCCGGCGATGAGGCGATCGTGTCGGCGACCATGCAGGCGCATTTCGACCGCGACACCGAGCTCTACTTCGTCGAGAAGCCGCACACCGTCGTCCGCGGACACGGCACGCGAGACCCTCCCGGCCGCGTTCTTCGACGACTTCTACGCGCGCCACGACGACCCGTGGGGATTCGAGTCCCGCTGGTACGAGGAGCGCAAGCGCGCGATCCTGCTGGCGAGCCTGCCCTCTCGAGAGCTCGGGAAGGTGCTCGAGATCGGGTGCTCCACCGGGCTGATCACGTGCGAGCTCGCGGGACGTGCCGACTCGGTCCTCGCGCTGGACGCTTCGACCGCCGCGCTGGAGGCCGCGCGCTCGCGCATCGGCAGCGATCCCGCCGTCGTGCTGCAAGCAGGGGCGGTCCCGGTCGACTGGCCCGCCGGCTCCTTCGACACGATCGTGCTCTCGGAGGTCGGGTACTACCTGTCCACGCGCGACCTGCAGCGGACGATCGATCTGATCGACTCCGCTCTGGCGGATGCCGGCTACCTCGTCGCCTGCCACTGGCGGCATCCGGTCGCCGAGTACCCGCTCTCGGGCGACGACGTCCATCGCGCGCTGCGCGCGGTCGCCGGCGTGGGACACGCCTCGCCGTCCACGAGGAGGAGGACTTCGTGCTCGAGGTCTTCTGCCGCCGCCCCGCGGTGTCGGTCGCGCATCGGGAAGGACTCCGGGGACCGATCGACCCGATCGAGGCGATCATCGTCGTCGTGCCCGTGCACGACGAGGCCGCGCTCCTGGATCGCTGTCTCACCTCTGTCGCGGCGCCGATCGCGGCCGTCGCGCTCCCCTGCGAAGTGCGCGTCGTGCTCGACGCGTGCACCGATGAGTCCGCGGCCGTCGCCGCCCGGCATCCGTTCCCCGTCGTCCCTGTCGCACGAGCGCGCCGTCGGCGTCGCGCGAGCGATCGGCGTCCGCGACGCGATCGCGGCACTCGGCGACCTGCCCGCCGACCGCGTCTGGATCGCGAACACGGATGCCGACTCGGCGGTGCCGGCGAACTGGCTGCGGGTGCAGCTCGACGCGGCCGATGCGGGCGCGGACGTCGTGGTCGGCACGGTGCGGCCCGATTTCGACGACCTCAGCCCGGCGCACCGATCCCTCTGGCTCGAGACGCATGCACCCGGCCGGCCCAACGGTCACACGCACGGCGCGAATCTCGGCATCCGCGCCGCGTCGTACCTCGCGCGTCGGGCGGGTTCGCGCCGGTCGGCGAGCACGAGGACGTGCAGCTGGTCGACGGATGCCGCCGAATCGGCGCGGCGATCGTGGCGAGCGACCGCGCCGAGGTGATGACGTCGGGACGCTTCGTCGGGCGCACGCCCGGCGGCTACGCCGGCTACCTGCGGGAGCAGGCGCGGATGCTGCGCAGCGGCGAGCTGCTGCGGATGTCGCAGAGGGAGGCCTCATGACCGCTCGAACCGGACCACGAGTCGCGTCCGCCGAGGTCGAGCTCTCGCCGATCTCGGTCGACGACGCGGGCGAGGTGCTGACGATCCAGCGCGCCGCGTTCGTCTCGGAGGCGCTCATCTACGGCTCCGTCGACATGCCGCCGCTCACCCAGACGCTGGACGAGCTCGAGGCGGAGCTGCGCGAGAGCGACGGCTGGGTCGCGCGGGTGGACGGGCGCCTGGTCGGGGCGATCCGCAGCCGCGAGGCGGACGGCCTGCTGCTGATCGGACGGATCGCGATCGCGCCCGACATGCAGGGTTCCGGCATCGGCCGGGCGCTGCTGGACGCGGCCGAGCGGCCACAGCGCCGCCGACGAGGCCGAGCTGTTCACCGGCAGTCTGAGCGAGGCGAACATCCGCCTGTACGAGAGCTGCGGCTACGTCGAGACCGAGCGCGTGGACAAGGGCGACGGCGTGCAGGAGGTCTACCTGCGCAAGCGCCTGCGGCCGCCGCGGAGCGGACGTGAGCGTCCGCTCCGCGGCTCTGTCACAGACCCTTGCCGCCGGTGACCGGAAGCACGGCACCCGAGACGTACGACGCGTCCTCGGACGCGAGGTAGACGTAGGCGCCGGCGAGCTCGGCCGGCTGGCCGGCGCGGCCGAGCGGGGTGTCCTTGCCGAACGTCGCCAGGCGCTCGCTGTCCCAGCCCGGTCGCCGGGATGAGCGGCGTCCAGATCGGGCCCGGGCGCCACGGCGTTCACGCGGATGCCCTTCGGCCCGAGCTCCTCGGCGAGCGCCTTGACGAACGCGACCTGAGCGGCCTTCGTCATCGCGTAGTCGATGAGGCCCGGCGACGGGTTGAACGCCTGGATCGAGGAGGTCACGATGATCGACGAGCCCGGGCGCAGGTGCGGGATCGCGGCGCGCGCCGTGAAGATCAGGCCGTAGAGGTTCGTCTTGAAGACGCGGTCGAGCTCGTCGGTGTCGAGCGATCTCGAGGCCGTCGCGGTCCTTCTGGTACGCGGCGTTCAGCACCAGGATGTCGAGGCCGCCGAACGCCGTCACGGTGTCGTCGACGATCGATGCCGCGAACGACTCGTCGCGCAGGTCGCCCGTCGAGGGCGATGCCCTTGCGGCCCGCGGCGTCGATCTGCGCCAGGGTGTCCACGGCATCCGTCGCCTCCTCCGGCAGGTGCGCGATCGCGACGTCCGCGCCCTCGCGGGCGAAGGCGATCGCCACCGCGCGGCCGATGCCGGAGTCGCCGCCGGTGATGAGGGCGCGGCGGTCGCGCAGCCGGTCGTGGCCGACGTACGATGTCCTCGCCGTGGTCGGGCGTCGGCGTCGTGTCGTCGGTGAGTCCCGGCTGGTCCTGCTCCTGCGCGGGGAACTCGTCGGCGTGGTGCTTCGAACGGGGGTCGGTCATCTGCTCGGTCATGGCGACCAAGGTAGGCGCGCTCGCCGGCGGCGGGTAGCCGGGGTTGACCTCGCGGGGACGCCGCGCTACGCGCGCGCGCGGCTCGCAGATCACCACGGGGATCTCGCGCGTCGTCTTGCGCTGGTAGCCCGCGTATCCGCCGTACTCGCGCGTGATGCGGGGCCACAGCTCGGCGCGCTCCTCGGCGGTGGCGGTGCGCGCACGCATCGGGATCGTCCGCCCGCCGACGGTCAGCTCGACGTCGGGGTGCGCGACGAGATTGAGTACCACGACGGATGCCGCGGGTCGCCGCCCTTCGAGGCGACCAGGACGTACCGCCCGTCGCCGTGCACCGGCGCGGTGAGCATCGCGCTGCGCCGCTCGCCGGACGCGCGGCCGATCGTGTGCAGCTCGACGACCGGCATCGAGCCCAGCGTCGAGCCGAGCCGCCCGCCCGAGACCGCCAGCACCAGGCGGTGGAAGCGGTTCATCATCCGATGCCCGAAGTCGTTCATCGCCGGTGCGCCGCCATCCTCGAAGCCTAAGCCGGGTCGGGGAGGGTGCGGGCCGCGAGGTCAGGGCGTCGATCTGAACGCCGGTGTTGCGCTGCAGTCCGTCGAAGAAGCCCTGGAGGACAGACGTTGCCGAGGCTGTCGCTCGCGATCCCGAGCGGCTTCTCGAGGGGGAGGTTCGCCGGCGGGCGGGTCGCCGAACGGAGAGCCCGGCAGGGGTGAGCCGGTGGCATCGAAACCGAACACCCGCGACGCCCCGTTGGATGTCACGAAGACGTTCCCTTGGGCGTTGTGGGCGAGGTCGAACGTCAGCGGCATCGACTCGCCCACCGTCCGGGAGCGCGTCGGGTCTCCGTCGGGATAGACGACCAGATTGTCGTCGCCGCAGTTCGCGATCCAGACGTCACCGTCGGCAGCGGACTTCACGCCCTGCGGGAAGCTGATGGGGCCGTCGAGGAAGCCGGCGTCCGGTGAGAGCGCCGTGCCGTCGGGTGCGAACAGCGACACGCTGTTGGAGGTCGGCGGGATGGGACAGAAGAGGCCGGTGAATCCGAAGTTGGTGGCCCACACCCGTTCTTGCGGGTCCAGTGCGATACCAGAAGCCGGGGCCGGTCCAATCCGCCTCCCGAGTACCCCGTCACCGGCTGGCCGGGAGAGTACGGGTCGAGCAGGAAGACCTGGGTGCCGGGGCACACCTTTCGCGGGTTGTTCGACCAGGTCGCGTTCGTGTTCGCCCAGACTCGTCCCTGACTGTCGAAGGCGAGGTTGCCCGGGCCGTTGTACTGTCGACCGTTCCCCCAGAACTTCAGCGCCAGGTACCAGCCGGCGGGCGGTTCGGTCCGCACCGGGGCGAAGAGCGGCTTCGTGGGCACCTGCGCCATGACTCCGCGGGGGTCGCCTGAAGGGCTGGTCGGCAGAAGCGTCATCGCCTGCCAGGTGGTCGCCGGACGCACGCCCCACGCGTCGGTGGCGGCATCCAGGAATGCGGCGCAATCGTTCGTCTTCGTGACGCACCCCGCGACGATGCTCGCCAGCGAGTTGAATGTCGCCAGGGCCTCGGTCGACGAACCGTTCGGCGCGGTCTGGAAGAACCTGGTGAGCTGCCCTGTGCGCGGATCCACCAGGTTCCGCGGCATCATCGCTGCATTCCGCAGGCCGGGCGCGGTGCCGCCGAGAGATCCGGCGAGCGCGAACTGCGCGAGCGAGTAGCCGGCGGCGACCGTGGTCAGCTCGTTGATCGCGACCCGGCCCGTGCGGATGTCGGCGAAGGATGCCGCCAGCTCCACCTCGTTTCCGAGCGCGCTCTCGCCGGAGGTGCCGCCGGTGACGGTGGCGTAGAGAACGGCGTCGGCGGTCACGCTCGCCGGAATCGTCACACGGAACGAGCCGGCGCGTCCGTGACGACGGACGGCACCTCGGTCGCGGTTCCCGGCGCGGTGCGGGCGACGATGAGCCGCACCGTCGCGCCCCGCACGGACTTTCGGTCCGCGCGCACCGACCCGGAGAGCTGATCACGGGGCGTTCGCGGCCGCGACCGGCGCCCGAGACGACCGCCGACGCAGCGGGGGCGAGCGCGGACAGGCAGACGGCGATTGTCGCCGCGATGACGATGAGGCTTCTCGGGCGCATGGACGACCCTCTTCCCCCGGGCGTCCGCTGGCCGCGGGTACGGCGCGGACAGCGGCACGGTACACCAGTCGTCGGGTCGGCGAAAGAGGGGGCGGTCTCGCACCTCAGCGGCAGGCGCTGTCGTAGGGTGGGCGCTGAAGAGCTGACGCGTTTCCCGGCGCGCAGCGACCCCACGACAAGGAGGTGCCGGGTGACCTCCGAGCCGACGTCCGCAGACCCGCTTCCCCCGCTCGAGAGGTCGAGCCCGATGCCCGGCGCATGATCGCGCTCGTCGTCGGCATCGCCGCGACGGTCGCGTTCGCGATCCTCCGCTTCGTCGTGGCGCTCGACGATCACAAGCCGCTCGCGATGCGACGTGTGGTGGAACGACGTCATGGTCTCGGGAAGGAACGACTTCTGGCTGGTGATGGCCTGGATCCCCGGATGGGGCGGCGGCATCCTCGGCATGATCATCACCGCGATCGTGATCGTCGGTCTCTTCCTGCTGCGCAAGCGGTGGTGGGATGCCGCGAACTTCGCGATCGCGCTCGCCATCGTCGTGGCCATCGGAGCGCCGATGGCGGCGCTGATCGCGCGCGTGCGGCCCGAGACCTCGCTCGCCGAGCAGGTCGCGACCTCGTTCCCCTCCGGTCACACCGCCGTCGCCACGACCGTCGTCATCACCCTGGGGCTGCTGCTGCGGCGCTGGTACGTCTGGACGATCGGCATCGTGTGGGTGGTGTGGATGTTCTGGAGCCGGACGTACCTCAGCGCGCACTGGCTCAGCGATGTGCTCGCCGGGCTGCTGGAGGGCATCGCGGTCGCGACGCTCGTCTGGTACGCGGTCGAGGCGGTCAAAGACCGCCGGGCGCGCAAGCATCAGGGCGTGAAGGACTCCGACCGGGTAGCGTCTCAGCGCGCGCCCGCCGGTGAAGCGCGGCGCGCGCTTCTGCTGGAACGCGGCGAAGCCCTCGCGGTAGTCGTCGGTGTCGCACAGCGCGGCCTGCGCGGCGTTCTCGATCGCGACCGAGTCCCAGAGCCCCAGCCGCTCGTCGCGGAGCCGGCCGATCAGCGCCTTGCTCGCGAGGAACGCCTCGGTCGCGCCGGATGCGGCGCGCTCGGCGGCCTCGAGCGTGCGGTCGTACAGCTCGTCGGCCGGGAATGACGCGGGAGAACAGCCCGGACTGCACCGCCTCGGTGCCGCTCATGAGCCGCCCGGTGTAGATCAGGTCGAGCGTCTTGTGCGCGCCGAGCCGCTCGAAGAACAGGGCGTGCCCGCCGGAGTCGAGCGTCGCGCCGAGCGCCGCGAACGGCGAGCCGATCTTCGCGGTGTCGGCGACGTAGACGACGTCGGTCGCGATCAGCAGCCCGAGTCCGACGCCGAGGCACGCGCCGTGCGCGGCGGCGAACGTCGGCGCCGGAAACGCGCGACATGCGGCGCAGCAGCGGCGTGACCAGGCCGTCGAGGTAGCCCATGACGTCGTCGTCGCGCGGGTCGACGGCCGAGATGTCGCGTCCGGCGCAGAACGCCGGGCCCTCGCCGCGCAGCACGAGCGCGCGGACGCCGGCGGCCTCGGCCTCGTCGTACGCGGCGGCGAGCTCGGCGAGCGCCGCCTCGTCGAGCGCGTTGCGCTTGTCGGGCGCGTTCGAGCACGACGCTGCGCGACGGCGTCCGTCGATCGTCGAGGTCGATCATGGCGTGCTCCTCGATGGTCAGACGTCGTAGTCCACGACGACCCGGTCGCTCGTCGGGTGCGACTGGCAGGTCAGCACGTAGCCGCGCTCGAGCTCGTCGGGCTCGAGCGCGTAGTTCTCGGTCATGTGCACGCTGCCCTCGACGAGCCGCGCGCGGCACGTGCCGCACACGCCGCCCGGCGCACGCGAACGGCACGTCGGCGCGCACGCGCAGCGCGGCATCCAGGATCGCCTCGTTCGCCGCGACCGGCGACTCGACCGCGCGACGACAGGCCGTCGAGCGTGAACTCGATCGTCGACGGTCTCGTCGCCCGCTCGGGCTGACGACGGGCCGGCCGCGGTCGACGCGCGGGGTGTCGGCATCCGTCGTGAAGAGCTCGAAGCGGATGTCGGGATGCCGGCACCCCGCGGCGCTCGAGGGTGTCGCGGCACAGCGCCACGAGCTCGAACGGCCCGCAGAGGAACCACTCGGTCACGGTCGCCGGGCGGCACGAGCCGGTCGAGGATCGCGTCGAGCTTCTCGGCGTCGATGCGGCCCGACAGCAGGGGCGCCGCGCGCTGCTCGCGCGAGAGCACGTGGTGCAGCGCGAGCCGCGCCGGGTAGCGGTCCTTCAGGTCGGCGAGCTCTTCGAGGAACATCACGTCCTGCGTGGCGCGGTTCGTGTAGACGAGCGTGAAGCGCGACGGTGTCGGATGCCGCGAGCACGTGCGACGCGAGCGCCATCATCGGCGTGATGCCCGAGCCCGCCGCGATGCCGGCGAGGTGCGCGCCGTCGAGGTCGGGCAGGTTCGAGGTGAAGGTGCCCTCCGGGCTCATCACGTCGATCCGGTCGCCGGCGCTTGCAGGTTCTCGTGTCGCCCACGCCGAGAACAGCCCGCCGAGGTCGCGCTTGATGCCGACGCTGATGCTGGCCCGGCGAGTCGGCGGCGCGGCAGATCGAGTAGCTGCGGCGCACCTCGTGCCCGTCGACGTGCGGCGCGCAGCGCGACGTACTGGCCCGGGCAGGTAGTCGTACTCGCCCTGCAGCTCCGGCGGCACGGCGAACGTCACCTCGACGCTGTCGGCGGTGAGCGGGCGCACC
The DNA here is from genome assembly GCA_963792285.1 of uncultured Actinomycetota bacterium. GTDB lineage: Bacteria > Actinomycetota > Actinomycetes > Actinomycetales > Microbacteriaceae > Microbacterium. The sequence continues at coordinate 9,532 of CAWBVS010000022.1, forward strand.
TCGGCGACCTCGAGCTCGTGGAAGCGCGCGCGGCGCGCGTCGGTGCGCAGCGGTGCTCATCAGATCACCTTGAAGTGATCGAAGGGCTCGAGGCACGTCGCGGCACTCGAAGAGCGCCTTGCACGAGGTCGAGCCGAAGCGCGACGACCTCGCGGGTGTCGAGCGACCCGCAGCGCGGGCACTTCACCGCGAGCTGCAGGCGGATGATGCCCTGCTGCAGCGCCGCGCGGCCGGTCGGCGGCGCGATGCCGTACGTCGGTGAGCTTGCGCTTGCCGGCATCCGTCATCCAGTCCGTCGTCCACGCGGGCGAGAGCGTCATGCGCACCTCGACCGGCGCGTAGCCCGGCGGCGTTGAGGGCGAGGATCACGTCGTCGCGCATCGCGTCCATCGCGGGGCAGCCGCTGTAGGTCGGCGTGAGCGTGACGGTCGCGCGGTCGCCGTCGACCTCGACCGCGCGCAGCACGCCGAGGTCCTCGATCGTGAGCACCGGCACCTCGGGGTCGGTGACGGTCGCCGCGACCGCCCACGCGTGCTCGCTGCGACGTGCGGGCGGGTGCTGCGAGGGTCACCACGTCGCCCCCGGATGCTGCCGCGCGAGCACCTGCATCTCGGCGAGCACGAAGCCGAGGTGCGAGAAGTGGATGCCGCGGCGCCCGCCGCCCGAGGAGATGAAGCCGTCCGGCACCTCGAGCTCGGCCTCGGCGAAGACGACGGCGATCACGGCGTCGAAGCCCGCGCGCAGCGCGGACGGGCGCACGGCGATGCCCTCGAGGCGGTCGATGAGCGGCTCGTCGCGGAAGAGCTCGTCGACGTACGGCCACACGTCGCCGATCGCGCGGATCATGCGCGCGCGCGACTCGTCGGTGCCGCCGGCGAGGCGCAGCGTCCACTGGATCGCGTGGTCGCGGTGGTAGTCGACCTCTTTCAGCGACTTCTCGGCGATCGCGGCGAGCGTCGCGTCGCTCGAGCCGCGCAGCGCGCGTGTAGAGCTCGAACATGTAGGTCGCCGCGACGAGCTGGCGCGCGATCGTCTGCGCGAAGTCGCCGTTCGGCTGCTCGACGATCCACGCGCAGCGGAACTCGGGCTCGTCGCGGAAGTAGGCGAGGTCGTCCTCGGTGCGCCCGTCGGCCGTGCCGGCGTAGTGCAGGAGCGAGCGGGCGTGCCCGAGCAGGTCGAGGGCGATGTTGCCGAGCGCGACGTCCTCTTCGAGTTCGGGGGCGCGGGCGATCCACCCGCCGAGCTGCTGCGCGAGGATCAGCGCGTCGTCGCCCAGCCAGAGCGCGTACTCGGCGACGTCGGCGGATGCCGTCGCGCCGCGGCATCCGCGCCGGCGAGCTCGTCGGCGAGCCGGAGCTCGTCGACGGTGACGTCGCCGTGCGGGTCGATCGTCGTCGAGGGTCACAGGTGCGGCACCCCCTCGGAGGCGGTGTAGTACACCGCGTGCCGGTAGTTCTTGCCCGCCGGGCTCTCGAAGAACGCGCCCTTCGCGTCGGGGTCGCTCGTGGTGATCGCCTCGGCCGGCACGACCCAGATCGAGACGCCCTCGCCGCGGCGGGTGTAGAGGTCGCGGCGCGTTGCGCACGCGCCATCTCGGCATCGGGCGCGTGCAGCGAGCCGACGTGCACGTGGCTCAGGCCGCGGTTCGCGCGGACGAAGACCTCCCACAGGGGCCAGGTCTCCTCGGGCGGAGCCGCCCGGGCGTCGCCATCACGCCACCGCCTTCCGTCGCGCGTCGGCGCGCTTGCGCGCGTACTCCGCCGCGGCCTCGCGCACCCACGCGCCGTCCTCGTGCGCCTCGCGCCGGGCGCGCAGGCGCTCGGCGTTCATCGGGCCCGCGACCGGCGAGCACCTCGAGGAACTCGGTCCAGTCGATCTCGCTCATGTCGTACTGCTGGGTCTCCTCGTTCCAGCGCAGGTTCGGGTCGGGCAGCGTCACGCCGAGCGCCTCGGCCTGCGGCACCAGCATCCCGACGAAGCGCTGGCGCAGCTCGTCGTTCGAGAAGCGCTTGATCTTCCACGCCATCGACTGCGCCGAGTTCGGCGACTGCGTCGTCGGGCGGGCCGAACATCATGAGGCTCGGCCAGTACCAGCGGTTCACGGCATCCTGCGCCATCTCCCGCTGCGCGGGCGTGCCCTGCATGAGGGCCAGCAGGATCTCGAAGCCCTGCCGCTGGTGGAACGACTCCTCCTTGCAGATGCGCACCATCGCCCGGCCGTACGGGCCGTACGACGCGCGGCACAGCGGCACCTGGTTGCAGATCGCGGCGCCGTCGACGAGCCAGCCGATCGCGCCCATGTCGGCCCACGTCGGGGTCGGGTAGTTGAAGATCGACGAGTACTTGCGCCTTGCCGTCGATGAGCTGCTGCGTCATCTCGTCGCGCGTGATGCCGAGGGTCTGCGCGGCGGAGTACAGGTACAGGCCGTGGCCGGCTTCGTCCTGCACCTTGGCCATCAGGATCGCCTTGCGCTTGAGGCTCGGCGCGCGGGTGATCCAGTTGCCCTCGGGCTGCATCCCGATGATCTCGGAGTGCGCGTGCTGCGAGATCTGGCGGATCAGCGTCTTGCGGTACGCCTCGGGCATCCAGTCGCGCGGCTCGATGCGCGAGTCGGCGGCGATGAGCTCGTCGAAGCGCTCCTGCTCCGAGACCTCGGTGGCGGAATGCGGTCATCTTCGACTCCGATGCTGTTTTACAGAACGATCGTTCAGATATTATTGCAGACATGGAACGCCCGACGAAAGCGATGATGGAGCGCGACCTCGCCTCGGCGGCCCTCGGCATGGTCGTCGAGCACGACGAACCCGGCCGCGCGGTGGTCTCGATGCGCGTGCGCGACGACATGACGAACGGCTTCCACATCACCCACGGCGGGCTCGTCTTCGCGCTCGCCGACACCGCGTTCGCGATCGCGTGCAACGAGGACGAGCGCATCACGGTCGCCCAGGGCGCCGACATCACGTTCCTGAAGTCGACGACCGACCGGGCAGACCCTCACCGCGACGGCCGTGCGGCGTGCGCGCAGCGGCCGCATCGGGCCTCTACGACGTCACGGTCACCGACGAGACCGGCGAGGTGGTCGCCGAGGTGCGCGGCCGGTCGCTCACGACCGACCGCACGCTCGCCGCGATCGCCGGCTGACGATCGCCGGATCGACGAGCGCGTCCGTCGGCATCCTCGCTGCGGCGGATCCGCTCAGCTCGGCGAGGCGACCGCGGCGAGCTCCTTCTCGACGAGGGTCAGCACGTCGTACTGGGCGACGATCTCGTCGTTCTGGTTGCGGATGACGGCGTCCCAGCGCACTTCGCCGTACTCGTCGGTCTCGCGCGGGGTGATCTGCTTCGCCGTGAGCTCGACGCGGATCTCGTCGCCCGGCGAGACCGGAGTGATGAAGCGCAGGTTCTCGAGCCCGTAGTTGGCGAGCACCGGCCCCGGCGCGGGGTCGACGAACAGGCCGGCCGCCCACGACACGAGCAGGTAGCCGTGCGCGACCCGGCCGGGGAAGAACGGGTTGGCGGATGCCGCCGCCTCGTCCATGTGCGCGTAGAAGGTGTCGCCGGTGAAGTGCGCGAAGGTCTCGATGTCGGCGAGCGTGACCTCGCGCGACGCCGAGACGATCTGGTCGCCGATCCGCAGCTCGGCCAGCGACTTGCGGAACGGATGCACGCCGCCGGGCTGCGACGACCGCGCCCGCGTGCCACACGCCGGTGAGCGCGGTGAGCATGTCGGGCGAGCCCTGGATCGCGGTGCGCTGCATGTGGTGCAGCACCGCGCGGATGCCGCCGAGCTCCTCGCCGCCGCCGGCGCGGCCCGGGCCCGCCGTGCACGAGGTTCGGCAGCGGCGAGCCGTGCCCGGTCGAGGAGCGCGCGTCGTCGCGGTCGAGCAGCAGCACGCGGCCGTTGAAGGCCGAGATGCGGCCGATGAGCTCGACCGCGATCGCCGGGATCGTGGGTGGCGATGCTCGTGACGAGCGATCCGCCGCCGCGCGCGACGAGGTCGGCCGCCTCGGCCGTCGAGCCGTACGTCGAGCACCGAGGCCACCGGGCCGAACGCCTCGACCTCGTGCACGGCGTCGGCGGCGGCATCCGCGAACCGCAGCAGGAGGGGCGTGACGAACGCGCCGTCGGGGGCGGCGCCGACCGAGCCGTCGGCGCGGGTCACCTGACGGCGCGTCGGTCGAGCCGATCACGACCTCGCCGCCGGCCGCCTCGAGCTTCGCGACCTGCCGCAGCACCTCGTCGCGCTGCGCGGTCGAGGCGAGCGGGCCCATCGTGACGCCCTCGGCGCGCGGGTCGCCGACGACGACGCGCTCGTCGATGCGCGCGCGCACGGCGTCGACGAGGGCGTCGACGGATGCCGCGGGCACGATCGCCCGCCGGATCGCGGTGCACTTCTGCCCGGCCTTCGAGGTCATCTCGGTCACGAGCTGGCGCACGAACGCGTCGAACTCGGGCGTGCCCGCGGTCGGCGTCGGCGCCGAGGATCGAGGCGTTGATCGAGTCGGTCTCGCTCGTGAAGCGCACGCCGCCGGTCTGCACGCAGTCGTGCGCGCGCAGCTTCTCGGCGGTCGACGCGCTGCCGGTGAAGCCGACGATGTCGCCGAGGCGCAGGTGGTCGAACAGGGTCGGCACGCTGCCGCTCACGAGCTGCAGCGATCCCTCGGGCAGCAGGCCCGACTCGACGAGGATGCGCACGAACGCCTCGGCGAGGTAGCCGGTCGGGGTCGCGGGCTTGACGAGCGTCGGCATGCCGGCGAGGAACGCGGGCGCGAACTTCTCGAGCGAGCCCCACACCGGAAAGTTGAAGGCGTTGATCTGCACGGCCACGCCCGGGCAGCCGCGTGTAGATATGCCGTCCGAGGAATGAGCCGTCCTTCGAGAGCGGCTCGACGGGTCCGTCGACGTAGACCTGCGCGTTCGGCAGCTCGCGCCGGCCCTTGCCCGAGTACGAGAACAGCACGCCGATGCCGCCGTCGATGTCGACCCACGAGTCGGCCTTCGTCGCGCCGGTGCGCGCCGAGAGCGCGTAGAGCTCGTCCTTGCGCTCGGTGAGCGCGAGGGCGAACTGCTTGAGCAGCACCGCGCGCTGGTGGAAGGTGAGCGCGCCGAGGCTCGCCTGGCCGACGGTGCGCGCGTACTCCAGCGCGCCGCCGAGGTCGAGGCCGTCGGTGCTGACCCGGGTGACGAGCTCGCCGGTCGACGCGTCGCGCACGTCGGCGGCCGTCGGCGTCGGCGGCCGGCGTCCACCATGCGCCCTGGACGTAGCTGGGCAGGATGTCGGTCATCGGTCGTTCTCCCATTCGTAGAAGCCCTCGCCGCTCTTGCGGCCGAGCTTGCCCTCGGCGACCATGCGGCGCAGCAGGGCCGGGCGGTTCGAATCGCGCGCCGAGGTGCGCGTGCCAGCTCTTCGGCGATGCCGAGCCGCACGTCGAGGCCGACGATGTCGGTCGTGCGCAGCGGGCCGACCGGATGCCGGTACCCGAGCGTCATCGCGGCGTCGATGTCGTCGGCGCTCGCGACGCCCTCCTCGAGCATGCGGATCGCCTCGAGGCCGAGCGCGAGGCCGAGCCGGCTCGAGGCGAAGCCGGGGGAGTCGCGCACGACGATCGCGCGTCTTGCCGATGGCCGCGACCCACGCCGCGCGCCGCCTCGACGACCTCGGGCGCGGTGCGCGGCACCGACGCACGACCTCGACGAGCGCCGAGGCGGGCACCGGGTTGAAGAAGTGCAGCCCGAGGAATCGCGTCGGGCCGCTCGAGGCGCGCCGGCCAGGTCGTCGATCGAGATCGACGACGTGTTCGTGGCGAGCACGGCAGCCGCGGGCATCGCCCGCTCGGCGCGGGCGAGCGCCTCGGTCTTGAGCGCGCGATCCTCGGGCACGGCCTCGACCACGAGCTCGCAGTCGACGAAGGCGGCGGCATCCGTCGCGGTCGAGAAGGCGGCGTCGAACTCGGCGAGCGTGCGCGTCGTGGTGCCACGCTCGAGCGAGCGGACGAGGCTCGTCGCGGACGCGTGCGGCGGCGGCATCCGCGCCGTCGTCGTCGCGCTCGACGACGACGACCTCGGCGCCGGCGAGCAGGAACGCGTGCGCGATGCCGGCGCCCATCCGCCCGCCGCCGAGCACGCCCGACCGTGCGCGGGGCGGTCATCGCGCCGCTCGCTTCTCGAGGAACGCGGTCATGCGCCGCTGCTTCTCGGGGCTCTCGAACAGCTCGGCCTGCAGCTCGCCGTCGATCGCCGGATGCCGGTCGCGGGGCGCGCGCAGCGCGCGCTTGGTGTACTGCGTCGCGAGCGGGTCGTTCGCGGCGATGCGGTCGGCGATCGCGTGGGCCGCGGCGAGCAGCTCGTCGGCGGGGTGCACGCTCGAGACCAGCCCCCAGCGCGAGCGCCTCGTCGGCGTCGAGGATCCGGCCGGTCAGCAGCAGCTCGCTCGCGCGGGCGTCGCCGACGATCTCGCGCAGCCGCCACGTCGCGCCGGCGGCGGCGATGATGCCGAGGCCGGTCTCGGGGTTGCCGATCTTCAGCGTCGGGCGAGCCGATGCGGATGTCGGCGGCGTAGGCCAGCTCGGCGCCGCCGCCGAGCGCGTAGCCGTCGATCGCGGCGATCACGGGCATCGGCAGCTCGTTGATGCGGATGAACGCGGTCGCGTTGATGCCCCGCAGCGCGTCGTCGGCGCGGCGGTCGCGCAGCTGCGCGATGTCGGCGCCCGGCGGCGAACGTGCCGCCGGCGCCGGTGAGGATCAGGGTGCGCGGCTCGGCCTCGAGCTCGGCGCACAGCGCGTGCAGGGCATCGATCATCGCCTGGTCGATCGCGTTGCGCTTGTCGGGGCGGTTGAGCGTCGCGACGACGCGGTCGGCGCGGCGCTCGATGAGCAGCGGGCCGGCATCCATTCGCTTCCTCCTGACCACGATGTCGAGCGCGCCGGCGCTCGATTTACCAACCGATCGTTCAGGAAATCAGTATGCCAAGCGGATGCCGCACGGGCAAACCCGCCCGCCGATGTCAGACTGGGGGCGTGACCGACCCCCGACCGCCGCCGGACGCGACCCCCGCGCGCCGCGGCCGGCCGGGCTACGACCCGCAGCAGATCCTCGCGGCGGCGGTCGACCTGTTCATCGCGCACGGCTACGACGCGACCTCGGTCGCCGCGGTCGCCGAGCGGCTCGGGCTGACGAAGTCGGCGCTGTACCACCACTACGACTCGAAGGAGCATCTGCTCGGCGTCGCGCTCGACGAGGCGCTCGGCGGGCCTCGAGGGCGTGCTCGACGAACCGGGCGCACGTGAGGGCAGCGCCGGGCGAGCGGCTCGAGTACGTGCTGCGCGGTGCGGTGCGGGTGCTCGTGGACCGGCTGCCGTACGTGACGCTGCTGCTGCGCGTGCGCGGCAACAGCGAGGTCGAGCGGCAGGCGCTCGAGCGCCGCCGCGCGTTCGACCACCGGATCACCGGGCTCGTGCGCGACGCGCAGGCCGAGGGCACCGTGCGCGCCGACGTCGACCCGTCCGTCGCCACGCGGCTCGTGTTCGGCATGGTCAACTCGATCGTCGAGTGGTACCGGCCGACCGGTCCGGAGGGCGCCGCCGAGCTCGCCGACGACGTGCTGCGCATCGCGCTGGACGGGCTCCGCACCCGCTGAGCGCGGCGCCTGCGAGAGCGCCGGCGAGCGCCTGCTCGAGGTCGGCGAGCAGGTCGTCGACGCTCTCGATGCCGACCGAGAGGCGCACGACCTCCTCGGGGACGGCGAGCTCGGTGCCGCGCACCGACGCGTGCGTCATCTCGTCGGGGTAGTTGACGAGCGACTCCACGCCGCCGAGCGACTCGGCGAGCTGGAACAGCCGGGTCGACTCGGCGAAGCGCCGCGCCGTCGGCGCCGTCGGCGAGCGCGAGCGAGACGATGCCGCCGAACGCCGACATCTGCCGGGCGGCGAGCTCGTGCCCGGGGTGCGACGGCGAGCCCCGGGTAGTAGACGCGCGCGACGCGGTCGTGCGCCTCGAGGAACGCGGCGACGGCGGCGGCGTTCTCGCTGTGCCGCTGCATCCGGATGCCGAGCGTCTTGATGCCGCGCGTGGTGAGCCAGGCGTCCAGCGGGCCCGACACGGCGCCGGCGGCGAACTGCAGGAACTTCGCCCCCTCGGCGACCGCGTCGTCGTTCAGCACGAGCGCGCCGCCGACGACGTCGGAGTGCCCGCCGAGGTACTTCGTCGCCGAGTGCACGACGACGTCGGCGCCGAGCGCGAGCGGCTGCTGCAGCGCGGGGGAGGCGAAGGTGTTGTCGACGACGACGAGGGCGCCGGCATCGTGGCCGAGCTTCGCGAGGCCGGCGATGTCGGTGATGCGCAGCAGCGGGTTGCTCGGCGTCTCGACCCAGAGGATGCGCGCGGGCTCTCGCTCGAGCGCCGCGGCGACGGCGTCGAGGTCGCTCATGTCGACGATGCGCAGCCCGACGCCCCACGGGCCGAGGATCCGCGCGATGAGGCGGTAGGTGCCGCCGTAGACGTCGTTGCCGAGCAGCACCTCGTCGCCGGGCTTGAGCACGGCGCGCAGCAGCGCGTCCTCGGCGGCGAGCCCGGACGAGAACGAGAGGCCGTGCCGGCCGCCCTCGATCGCGGCGAGCTGCGTCTCGAGCGCCGTGCGGGTCGGGTTGCCGCTGCGCCCGTACTCGTAGCCCTCGCGGAGGCCGCCGATGCCGTCCTGCGCGTAGGTCGTGGAGAAGTGCACGGGCGGGATGACCGCGCCCGTCGTCGGGTCGAACGCCTGACCGGCGTGGACGGCGAGGCTGTCGAATCCGCGAGCCGGGTCCGGTGCGTGTCGTGCGGTCATGCGTTGCTCCGTCTGCGTGCGGGGGTGCGACGGCGTCATCGATCGGCGAAGCCGTGGGCGCGTCATCCAGTCGTCGTCGAAGATCTTGCTGAGGTAGCCGCGGCCGTGGTCGGGCAGCAGCACGACCACGACGGCGTCTGCGGGCAGGTCCCGGGCGGTGCGCAGCGCGCCGACGACCGCCATGCCGCTCGAGCCGCCGACGAGGAGGCCCTCCTCGCGGGCGAGGCGCCGGGTCATCGCGAACGACTCGGCGTCGCTGACGCGGTGGATCTCGTCGACGACCGTCGGGTCGAAGGCGGCCGGCCAGAAGTCCTCGCCGACGCCCTCGACGTCGTAGCCGTGCACCGGGCCGCCCGAGTAGATCGAGCCCACCGGGTCGACGCCGACGATGCGCACCGCATCGCCCGAGACCTCCCGGAGGTAGCGCCCGGTGCCGGTGATCGTGCCGCCGGTGCCGACGCCGGCGACGAAGTGCGTGACGCGGCCGTCGGTGTCGCGCCAGATCTCCGGGCCGGTCGTCTCGTAGTGGCTGCGCGGCCCGTTCGGGTTGGCGTACTGGTTCGGCTTGAACGCGCCCGGGATCTCCGCGCACCAGCCGGTCCGAGACGCTGTAGTACGAGCGCGGGTCGTCGGGCTCGACGCGCGGTCGGCGCCACGACGACCTCGGCGCCGTACGCGCGCAGCACGGCGCGCTTGTCGTCGGCGACCTTGTCGGGCACGACGAAGACGCAGCGGTAGCCGCGCTGCTGGGCGATCAGCGCGAGGCCGACGCCGGTGTTGCCGCTCGTCGGCTCGACGATCGTGCCGCCGGGCTTCAGCAGGCCGTCGCGCTCGGCGGCGTCGATGATGTTCCGCGCGATGCGGTCCTTCGACGAGCCGCCGGGGTTGAAGTACTCGACCTTGGCGAGCACCGTGGCGCGGATGCCGGCGGTGACGTGGTTGAGGCGGACGAGGGGGGTGTTGCCGACGAGGTCGGTCACGCTCTGGGCGTATCGCACGGTGGTGTCCTGTGGGAAAGGCCGCGCGTCACGAGGCGCGGCAGCTGTCGGGGGTCGTCGAAGGGAGTGCGGGGCACTCAGCGACAACAACGACAGGTCAGCACGCGTCCAGAGTAGTCGACGGAAACGGATGCCGCGACCCTGCGCCGCGAGCTGTGCGCCTGCGTCGGCGCAGTCGCGCCGTCACGCCGAGCGGCATCAGCGCAGGGACAGCACCGCGTCCCACAGCGCGTCGGCGACCTCGCGCTTGGTGCCGCTGACCGTGGCGATGACCTCGTCGTCGCCGCCGATGAACGTCAGGGTGTTCTCGGGCGCCTCGAAGCCCTTCTCCCAGCCGACCTCGTTGACCGCGAGCAGGTCGACGCCCTTGCGGCGGCGCTTGCGGCGCGCGCGGTCGAGCAGGGCGGCGGCATCCGTCTCGGTCTCGGCGGCGAACCCGACGATGGTCTGGCCGTCGCGGCGGTCGCGGACGAGCGCCGCGAGGATGTCGTCGGTCTCGACGAGCGTGAGGGTGAGGCCGCCGCCGGTCTCCTCCTTGGCGAGCTTGCGCTCGGAGGCCTCGGCGACGCGGTAGTCGGCGACGGCCGCCGCCATCACCACGACGTCGGCCTCGGCCGCGCGAGCGGAGACCTCCGCGGCCAGCTCCGCGGCCGTGGCGGCGTGGGCGATCTCGATCCGCGGGTGGGCGCGCGCCGCGGCGAGCACGTCGCCGTCGACATGGGCCGCGATGAGGGTCACCTGCGCCCCGCGGTCGGCGGCCGCGAGCGCCACGGCGACGCCCTGCCGGCCGCTGGAGCGGTTGCCGATGTAGCGCACCGGATCGATCGGCTCGCGCGTGCCGCCGGCGGTGACGAGCACCCGCAGCCCGGCGAGGTCGTCCCGGTGCGCGAGCAGCGAGGCGACGAACGCGTGCAGCTGCTCGGGCTCGGTCATGCGGCCGGGCCCGACGTCGCCGCCGGTGAGCGGACCGTCGTCGGGACCGACGATGTGCACGCCCCGGCTGCGCAGCACCTCGACGTTGTGCACCGTCGCCGGATGCCGCCACATCTCGGTGTGCATCGCGGGTGCCACGACGACGGGTGCGGTGGTGGCCAGTAGGCTCGTGCCGAGCAGGTCGTCGGCCAGCCCGGCGGCCATCTTCGCGAGGAAGTTCGCCGTGGCGGGCGCCACGATCACCAGATCCGCCGCCTGCCCGAGCGCGACGTGACGGACCTTCGCGACATCGTCGTGGACAGAGGTGGTGACCGGATTGCGGCTGATGGCCTCCCAGGTCGGGATGCCGACGAAGCTCACCGCGTCGTCGGTGGGGATCACGTGCACCTCGTGACCGTCCAGCACGAGCAGCCGCACGAGCTGCACGGTCTTGTAGGCGGCGATCCCGCCCGTCACTCCGACGATGACGTACACGGGTCGATTCTGGCACGGCGATGCGCGGGCCGAAGCGGCGCCATCCGATCGGGGAGGACGCCCTCATGTGCACGGTGATCATCACGGTCCCCGACGACGACTCCCGGCCGGTCCGGCTGCTCGCCGTCCGCGACGAGGACCCTGCGCGCGAGTGGAATCGGCTCGGCGCGTGGTGGCCCGACGAGTACCCGGGAGTCGTCGGCATCCGCGATGCCCGCGCCGGCGGCGCGTGGCTGGCGGCCGCGCCCGCGGAACGCCGCCTCGCCGTGCTGCTGAACCGGCACGATCTGTCCGATCGCCCCGACGCGCAGGTGCAGACCCGCGGCACCGTCGCGCTCGAGTCCGTCGCCGGCCGCTCGCCCGACGACCGGCCGCCGACGCGCGGCTTCAACCTGGTCGAGGTGACCGCGCACACTGCGCGGGTCGTCTCGTGGAACGGCCTCGAATCGCGCACGATCGAGCTGTCGCCGGGCACGCACATGGTCGCGCACGACGACGTCGACGACCCGGCGACCGCGCGCATCACCCGCTGGCTCCCCGAGTTCCGGGCGACGGCCGCCGAGCCGCCGGCGGACGAGGCCGCATGGTGGCGGGCGTGGCTCGACATCGTCGAGCGCAGCGCCGACCTGCCCGGCGACGACGACGCGGCGATCATCCGGCGTCAGAGCTTCGAGGGGATCCCGTCGTACTCGCTGCTGATGTGCATCGCGACGGTGGGCGAGGACGCACTGGTCGTGCGCGATGCGCCGTTCACGACTCCGGGGAGTGGACGCCGGAGTCGCTCGACTGAGCCGCCGGCGGACGGATGCCGTCACCCGGCGAGCGCGCGGTGCACCGACGCGACCGCGCTCGAGCCTTCGCCGACGGCCGCCGCGACGCGCTTCATCGATCCCCGCCGCACGTCGCCCGCGGCGAAGACCCGCGGGGTCGATGTCTCGAACGGCAGCGGTTCGCGCCCGAGGCCCTGCCACTGCGCGAGCGACTGCACCTCGATGTCGGATCCGGTGAGCAGGAACCCGTCGGTGTCGCGGTCGAGCGACGTGAGCCAGGACGTCGCGGGTTCGGCGCCGATGAAGCAGAACAGTCCCCGGGCGTCCACGTCGCCGACGCTGTCGATGCGCACGCGCTCGAGCGACGTCTCGCCGTCGAGGCCGGTGACGCGCGATCCGGTGTGGATCTCGACGCGCGGCTCTTCGCGCAGACGGTCGACGAGGTACGACGACATGCGGGTGCCGAGGTCGCTGCCGCGCACGACGAGGCGCACCGGGCAGCCGTTGGCGGCGAGGTACAGCGACGCCTGGCCCGCGGAGTTCGCCCCGCCGACCACGACGACGGGCGACTCCCTGACCTGACGCAGCTCGAGCTGCGTCGCGGCGTAGTAGATGCCGGCGCGCTCGAAGTCGCTCCACCGATCGAGTCGAGCCGACGGTACGCCGCGCCCGAGGTCACGATGGCGGTGCGCGCGCGGATGATGCGGCCGTCGGTGAGGGTGATGCCGAGCTCGTCGCCGACCTGCTCGAGCGCGGCCGCCTCGCACGGCGCGTACACGCGCACGCCGAACTTGAGCGCCTGCAGCGAGGCCTGCCCGATGAGGTCGCCGCCGGTGACGCCGAACGGGAAGCCGAGGAAGTTCTCGATGCGCGACGTCGCCGCCGCCTGGCCGCCGGGGGCGACGGCATCCAGCAGGACGGTGCTGAGGCCCTCGGAGGCGCCGTAGATCGCGGCAGCGAGCCCGGCCGGTCCTCCGCCGACCACGACGAGGTCGACGACCTCGTCGGCCTGCGACTGGTAGCTCAGGCCGAGCCGCTCGGCGACGATGCCCGGCGTCGCGCGCAGGATCGGCTCGCCCTGGATGTAGGCGATCGGCAGGTCCTCGACGGTGTAGTCGTGCCCGGGGATGGATGCCGCCTGGCTCGGGTCGAACTCGACGGCCTTGTGCACGAGATCGAGCCGCTCCGCGAAGCGGCGGAGGGCGAGCATGTCGCTCGAGGACGTCGAGCCGACGAACTTGAGCGTCATCGCCGCAGGGCCTTTGCGCAGGGCCTCGCGACGCGCCCACAGCGCGTGCAGGACGATGTCGGACAGCTCGTCGTCTTCGGACATGAGCCTGCGGAGGTTCGGCGCGCGTGACCCGCCGGATGCGGCTGTCCTGCGTCGCGCGCGTCGAGAGGAACGCGCCCTGCCCGTTGAGCAGGCCGAGCTCGCCGACGAAGCGCCGCGGACCCATGTGCGCGAGCACCTCTTCGCCCATCCAGCGCAGCGCGTCGCGGACCACCTCGACCTCGCCCGATTCGACGAGGATCAGGTCGTAGTCGCGGTCTCCGGAGCGGAAGAGGTGGTCACCCGCCGCGACGTCCTCGGGCTCGCCGCCGAACGCGAGCAGACGCGCCCACTGCGCGTCGGTCAGCGGCGGCGACTGGATCGGATCGAGTTCGTTTCCCATCGGTGAGATCAGGCTAACGAGTCGGCGGGTCGGCGGTCGGGTCGTCGCCGCACCCGGCTCGGGCTGCGACAGCGCGCGGATGAGCGACTGCGCGTCGTACGGACCGGTGTGCCGCCGTCCGTTGATGAAGAGCGTCGGCACCGACGTGATGCCCATCGCCTCGGCATCCAGCATGTCGTCCCGCACCCGGCCGGTGACCTCGGGCGAGGTCAGGTCGCGCTCGAACTTCTCGACGTCGAGCTCGAGCTCGCGTGCGAGCCGGATGATGTCGGACGGCCGCTGGTTCTCCTGGTCGGCGAACAGCCCGCGCTCGAACTCGAAGAACTTGCCCTGCAGCGATGCCGCCTCGGCGGCCTCCGCTCCGGCCAGCGCGTTCGGGTGGTACGCGGTGAGCGGTGCGTGCCGCCAGACGTAGCGCAGCCGGTCGCCGAGCTCGTCTGTGCACCTCCTGGATCGAGCCGGACGCCTTGAGGCAGAACCCGCACTGGAAGTCGCCGTACTCGACGATCGTGTACGGCGCGTCCGCCGCGCCGAAGACGTGGTCGCGCTGCGCGTCGACCGGACGCGCGAGGGTCTGACCCGACTCGAGGTCGGGGCGGACGGCGTCGGAGATGCGGAAGATCATCGTCGCGATGACGAAGGCGATGACGGATGCCGCGAGCACGCCGACCCGCGCCTCGTTCTGCGCGGCCTCGTCGTCGATCGCGATGTCGACGATGAACAGCGAGATCGTGAAGCCGATGCCGCACAGGGCGGCGCCGCCGGCGATGCGATCGAGGGTGAGACCTGGTCCGAACTCGCCGAGCCGGAGCAGCCGGAGCACGGCGGCGGAGCCGAAGACGCCGACGAACTTGCCGACCACGAGCCCGATCACGATGCCCCAGGTGAGGGCGGAGGTCATCGCGCCGGCGAGGATCTCGGGGCTGATGACCACGCCGGCGTTCGCGAGGGCGAACAGCGGCAGGATCACGTAGGCGACGTACGGCGCGTACGCGGACTGCAGGCGCTCGTTGATCGAGATCGATTCGCGCAGGCTGTTCGCGGCGGCGCGGGCGTACTCGGTGTTCGGGGACTGGCGGAACGTGCGGGCGAGGTCCAGGGCGTGCTCGACGTCGCGCCGGTCGGGCCGGTAGACCGGCACCAGCAGGGCGATCGCGACGCCGGCCAGGGTCGGGTGCACGCCGGAGGCGAGGAACGCCAGCCACACGATGATCGCGAGGGTCGCGTAGACCGGGCCGCGCCCGCCGCGCAGGTATCGCGTGAAGTAGACGCCGACCAGCCCCGCCGCCGCGATCAGCAGCGGCATGGGGGTGAAGTTCTCGGTGTAGACGAGCGCGATGATGCTGAGCGCGCCGATGTCGTCGACGACGGCGAGGGCGAGGAGGAACACCCGGAGCCGGCCCGGCACGCGAGGGCCGATCAGCGCGAGCGCGCCCACCAGGAACGCCGTGTCGGTGGAGATCACGATGCCCCACGCGTACGCGTGGCCGGAGTCGGCCGCGATCCACACGAACAGCAGCGCGGGGATCGCCAGCCCCGCCACGGCGGCGATCACCGGCACCATCGCGCGCGACCAGCTCGTGAGCTCGCCGATCGCGAACTCGCGGCGCACCTCGAGCCCGACGGTGAAGAAGAAGATCGCCATCAGCGCGTCGTTGACCAGGGCGTGCAGAGTGAAATCGAGCTGGAGGTCGCCGACGCCGACCGTCAGGTGCGTCTCCCAGAACGCCTCGTACGACAGGGTGGCGACGTTCGCCCAGACGATCGCGGCCACGGTCGCCAGCAGCAGGATGAGCGCGCCGATGCGGTTCTGGCCCATCGCGCGGATCTTCTCCGCGATCGAGCGGCGCGTGCGCGACCGCGCGACGACCTGCTCGGGGTCGGGCGAGCGCTGGATGATCGTCAACTCGGCCATGTACGCAAGCATTCTCCTCGGGCTCTCTCGGAGCGACAAGTCGAATTGCGCTCAGCACATTCCCCCCGCATCCGGCACCCCTGACGACGGCGGCGCCGACGTGTGAGAATCAGACGTTCCCGTAGAGATGGACTCGCTTGTGATCCCGACCTTCGCCGCGATCGCCGTGCTCGCCGTGGCGGCGATCGTCCTGATCGCGACCCGCGGTCGTGCGGTGCGCGACATCGCGGTCAGCGGCCGCGAGGCGATGATCACCGGATCGCTGCCGGTCGCCTCGAGCGAGGCGCCGGATGCCGCGGCGGCGCTCGCCGCGGCCGAGTCGGTGGGCAGCGCGATGATCCAGGCGGGGTACTCCGTCGAGACCGTGCAGGACGTGCTCAGCGACATCGCGCGGGTGAACGGACTGCCCGAGAGCGAAGTGCTGGTGTTCCCCAACGCGCTGCTCGTCTCGGCGCGCGGGCAGGGGCAGCACCGCACCGGCGCCGTGACCAGCGGCGACGGACAGCTGCTGTTCTCGCAGATCGACGAAGTGCAGCGGACGGTGGATGCCGCCCGCACCGGCGTGCTGGATCCCCGCTCGACGGTCGAGCGGATCGATCGCATCCGCGCCATGACGCCTCCGTACGGGCGCGTCGTGCGCGTCGTCGGCTACGCCTTCCTCAGCGGCGCGCTCTCGGTGCTGCTGGGCGCTTCCTGGACCGGGGTGTCGCTCGCGGCCGGGCTCGGGCTCATCACCGGCGCCGCACTGCTGGTGAGCGAGCGACTGCCCCGGCGGTACGGCGCGCTGATCACCGTCGCGATCGCGTTCTTCGTCGCGCTGGTGGTGTTCCTGCTGCTGCGGGGAGGGCTCGGCTCCGGCATCCTCTCGGCCCTGCTGGCGCCGCTCGTGGTTCTCCTGCCCGGAGCGCTCCTCACCACCGCCGTCCTCGAGCTGTCGACGGGGCAGATGATCTCGGGAGCCGGCCGCCTCGCCGCCGGCGGCATGCAGCTCGTCCTCCTCGGCGCGGGCATCGTCACCGCGGGCGCTCTGGTCGGCGTCCCCGACTTCGACTTCAGCGAGCAGCCCGAACTGCTGGGTCCGATCGCGCCGTGGATCGCCGTCGCGGTCTTCGGCATCGCGATCTCGGTGCATCGGTGCGCCCCACCGCGCTCGCTCCCGTGGATCCTGCTCGTGCTGTATGTCGCCTACTCGGCACAGGTTCTCGGCGACCTCGCGCTGGGCGGCGTGCTGTCGGCCTTCGTCGGGGCACTGGTGGTCACGCCGATCACCGCGCTGGTGGCCCGCCGGCCGTCAGGCCCGGCCGCCCTGGTCAGCTTCACGCCGGCGTTCTGGCTTCTCGTGCCGGGTGCGCTCGGTCTGGTCGGCGTCGCCGATGTGCTCGGCGGGGACGCGGCGGCGACGGCATCCCTCGTCGCGACGCTGTCGACCATGGTCGCGATCGCGCTCGGCGTGCTCGCCGGGTCGAGCCTGTCCAACCGGTGGCAGCGCCCCGCCTTGTAGGCCGCTCGCGCCGCTTCCACACCCCGACCGTTCGCGCAAGGCCCCTGAATCGGCCGTCCGGCGCGCGTAGCGTTCTGCGGAGTCCGCCGAAGGAGTGCACCGCATGAGTACGCCGTCCACGCTCGTCGCCGACCGCTATCGGTTGGTCAAGATGCTCGGCGCGGGCGGAATGGGAGTGGTCTGGCAGGCCCAGGACGAGCGCCTGCACCGCCCGGTGGCCCTCAAGCTGCTGCGGACGCAGCCGGAACTCACCGAGGCCGAACGCGACCAGGCGACGGCTCGGGCATGCGCGAGGCGCGCATCACTGCGGGTCTGCACCACCCGCATGCGGTCACCGTGTTCGACGTCGTGGAGCACGAGGGCCAGCCGTGCATCGTGATGCAGCTCATCGAGTCCACACCGCTGTCGGATCTGCTCAGCGAGCACGGCACGCTGACACCGCCCGAGACGGCCCGGATCGGCGCGCAGGTCGGCTCGGCGCTGGCCGCAGCCCACCGGATGCGGATCGTGCACCGCGACGTCAAACCCGGGAACATCCTCATCACCGAAGACGGGTCAGCGATGATCAGCGACTTCGGGATCTCGCATGCCCTCGGGGACACGACGATCACCGCGACGGGCCTGATCCACGGCACCCCCGCCTACCTGGCGCCCGAAGTGGCACGGGGGCTGCCGACGAGCTTCGCGTCGGATGTCTTCTCGCTGGGCTCGACTCTCTACGCGATGCTGGAAGGCGCTCCGCCTTTCGGCACCGAGAACAACGCGATCGCGCTGTTGCACAAGGTCGCCCGCGGCGGGTATCCGTCGCCGACGCATGCCGGCCCGCTCGCGCCGCTGCTGCGCAGCATGCTGGCGGGCAATCCCAAGCGGCGCCCCAGCATGGAGTCGGTCGTCCAGTCGCTGACGGTCATCCCGGACCAGTCGCGGGCGTCCGCCGCACCCGTCGGGCTACCGTGGCCGTTCGGCGGGCCGCGTGATGCCGACACCGGCGCGACGGAGCCGCTCTCCGAGACCGCGCCCGGCGCGACCGAGCCGCTCTCCGAGACCGCGCCCGGCGCGACCGAGCCGCTTTCCGTGAGCGCGCCCACCGCGGCAACGGTCGCGATGGACCCGCCCACCCGGCCGGCGCCCGCGACCCCGGAACCGACGGCCGAGACGGAGCGCTTCGCGCAGCCGGCGCCCGCCGAATCGCGCACGGCCGAGACGGAACCGCTGAGCGGCGGCGTTCCACTCCGGCCGCAACATGCCGGGCAGGCGCCGCAGCCCTCCCCGGAGCCGTCCCGCCGGGGTCGCCCCGCGGCCGTCGTCGTCGGGCTGCTGAGCATCATCGGCATCCTCGTCGTGGGTGCACTCGTGCTGTGGAACCCGTGGGGGTCGACCGTGGACCAGGTGGCAGAACCGCGCAGTGCCGCTCCCTCGCCCGCCGCCACCGGAACGCCGACCTCGCCGGCCGCTCCGTCCGCTGCCGAGACGACCGCTCCGCCCGCCGATGCCGCGGCGCCGGCGCCGCCGACTCCCGAGCAGCGCGCGGTGGAGACCGTCACCGGCTACTACGCGATGCTCCCGGATGATCTCGACGGCGCGTGGCCGCTGATGACGGCCGACTATCAGGAGAACCATGCCGGAGGCCGCGGCGGGTACGAATCCTTCTGGGGGTTCGTCGACGGCGTCGAGGTCGCCGACGTCAGCGCGCCCGCCGCCGATCAGGCGCAGGCGACCCTCACCTACTACTTCAGCGACGGCCGCGTGGTGCAGGAGGTGACGCTCTACCGCCTCGTGGACGAAGGCGGTGTGCTCAAGATCGCCGCGAGCGACGTCCTCAGCAGCACCGAGCTGTGAACTCACGGCCCGCTCCCAGCTTCGCGGGACCAAAACGGGCCCGGCATCCGTTCTCATAGATGACGCTGCAGCCAGCCGCGTCGCAACCGGAGGAGGAACATGTCACAGGACTACCGCGCGACTGCCGATGCACTCAGTCGCCTCACCCCCGCCCAGTACCGGGTCACGCAGGACGACGGCACCGAGCCGCCGTTCCGCAACGAGTACTGGAACAACCACGAGGCCGGCATCTACGTCGACGTCGTGTCCGGCCAGCCGCTCTTCTCATCCACCGACAAGTACGACAGCGGAACCGGGTGGCCGAGCTTCACCAAGCCGCTCGCGCCCGACGCGGTCACCGAGAAGGTCGACGGGATGCTGTGGATGAAGCGCACCGAGGTGCGTTCCGCGGGCGCCGACAGTCACCTGGGTCACGTCTTCGACGACGGCCCGCGGGATGCCGGGGGCCTGAGATACTGCATGAATTCGGCCGCCCTTCGCTTCATCCCCGTCGCCGAGCTCGACGCGCAGGGATACGGCGAGTACCGCAGCCTCTTCGAGGCCGCCCCGATCGACACTTCGACAAGCTCAGCGAACGAGGAGAACGCATCATGACCAGTGGACCCAGCGACACCGGAACCGTCACCCGAACGCCCGGCACCGAGACGGCCGTCCTTGCCGGAGGCTGCTTCTGGGGCGTCGAGGACCTGATCCGCCGTCAGCCCGGCGTGCTCGACACGCGCGTCGGGTACACCGGCGGCGAGAACGACCACGCGACCTACCGCCGCCACCCCGGCCACGCCGAGGCCGTCGAGATCGTCTTCGACCCCACGAAGACGACGTACCGCGACATCCTGGCGTTCTTCTTCCAGATCCACGACCCGTCGACCCTGAACCGCCAGGGCAACGACCGGGGCACGAGCTACCGCTCGGCGATCTTCCCGCTGGACGCCGAGCAGGAGCGCATCGCGCGCGACACGATCGCCGACGTCGACGCCTCGGGCCTGTGGCCGAACAAGGCCGTCACGACGATCGAGCCCGCCGCCCCGTTCTGGGAGGCCGAGCCCGAGCACCAGGACTACCTCGTGCGGATCCCGCACGGCTACACGTGCCACTTCGTGCGTCCGGGTTGGGTGCTGCCCAAGCGCGACGCGACCGTGTAGAGCCGACGTACCTCGCCGAGACGACGCGAAGTGCTCCCGGCACCTGCCGGTCACAGCACTTCGCGTCGTCTCGAGGCGCCTACAGGGTGCGGGCGAACGGGTCGAAGTCGACGGGCAGAGCCTCGATCGGATCGACCGTGCTCTCGACGGTGACGAACGCGCCCCGCGCGGCCGACTCCTGCGCCGAGACCATCGTGTCGAGCACGTGGTAGCCGAGCTCGCCGGTGGCGCGGTGCGCCCGGCCGCTGCGGATCGCGCGGGCCATGTCGAGCGCGCCGAGGCCGCGGCCGACCACGACGCCTTCTTCGGGCACGTCCTCCCACGGCTGTTCGGCGACGGCGGCGTGGGCCGGGTCGCTGCCGCGATGACTGAACGCCCGCGTGATCGCGGTGCGCCCGGTGAACATGTTCGGGTCGGGGAGCACCATCGTGCCCTCGGTGCCCGAGATCTCCACGACGCCCTGGCGGCGCAGCGGAGAGTCGAAGCTCAGGAACGACTGCGACTGCGCGCCGTGCTCGAACGACGCGAGCACGTTGATCGTCGACGGGACCTCGACCGGGAACTTCTGCCCGGCATCCGGCCCGACCAGGATCTCGCGCTCGTCCGTCGCCTTCAGGCCGAGTGCGGCGACCGCCGCGACCGGGCCGAGGATGCTCACGAGCGTCGTGAAGTAGTACGGGCCCATGTCGAACAGGGGTCCCGCGCCGTTCGCGAACAGGAAGCCCGGGTTCGGGTGGAACACCTCCGGGCCCTGGTACTGCATGCTCGTCTGCGCGAACAGCGGGCGGCCGATGTCGCCGCGCTCGATCGCGCGCTTGGCCGACTGGATGCCGGGGCCCAGCACCGTGTCGGGGGCGATGCCGACCCGAAGGCCCGCGGCATCCGCCTGCGCCAGCAGGTCGCGCGCGCTCTCGCGGTCGATGCCGATCGGCTTCTCGCTCCACACGTGCTTGCCGGCCGCGATCGCCTGCGACGAGATCTCGACGTGCACGGCGGGGACGGTCAGGTTGATCACGAGCTCGACACCGGGGTGGGCGAGCACGTCGGCGGTGCTGCCGGATGCCGGGATCCCGTGCTTCTGCGCCTGCGAGGCGGCCCGGTCCGTGAGGAGGTCGCCGAGGATCAGCACCTCGATGTCGGGGAAGCTCTTCAGGTTCTCGATGTACGTGTCGCTGATGTTGCCGACGCCGACGAAGCCGACACCGACCGGGCCCGATCCGACGGGAGCGAACGCGGCCATCAGGACAGGCCCCGCGCCGCGAGGAACTCGTAGCCGACCTTGACGCCCTGCCAGATGTCACCGGGGTAGGCATCGAACTCGACGACCGCGTACCGCGCGCTCGGGGCCGCATCCAGCGCGGCCGACAGCGCGACGACGCCTTCGCCCGCGGGCACCTGGTCGGTCGGGATCGCGCCGAGGCTGGGGAGCGGCTCGAGCGTGCCGTCCTTGACGTGCAGCGCGGTGACCTTGTCGCCGAGGCGCTGCAGCAGCGCGACGACGTCCGCGCCTCCGGCGGAGGCCCAGTAGAGGTCGAGCTCGAGCGAGACGCCCTCGTCGAGCAGCTCGGCGAAGATCTCGATCGGGAAGCGCCCGTCGATCTTGGTCAGGAACTCCTGGTTGTGGTTGTGGTAGCCCACCGAGATGCCGTAGCCCGCGCCGATCGCGGCGGCGGCGTTCAGCGCCTCGGCCGTCTTGCGGATCTCCTCGACGCTCTCCCAGCGGTCGGGCGCGACGAACGGATCGAACACGGTGGTCATGCCGAGCTTCTGCGCCGCAGTGAAGACCTCATCGGGAGTGGGGACCGCGATCGACGAGTCGAAGGGGTTCTCGGTGCCGGAGGCGAGGGACGCGTGGCCGGTGGGGGAGGAGATGCCGTGGCGGGCGAACGCGGCGGCGAGCTCATCGGCGCGCGAGACGAAGCCGAAGGCCTCGACGTTCGTGATATCCGATGGCGCTCAGCTGCGCGAGCGTCCCGTCCAGGTCGGCTGTCAGTTCGTCTCTCACTGTCCAGAGCTGGATGGAGATCGCCGGGGTGGTCATGGGTTTCCTGCTTTCTGCGGGGCGTCGTTGCGTTGTGAGAACGGTACCAGAAAAACCACCACATGGAGGTTTTGTGTTGGTAGGCTCCGGACATGGACGTCAGCACCCCGGAGCCGGACGGCGAGTCGCACGCGCCGAACCGCCCGCGCTCGTACGCGAAGGGGGTCGCGCGACGGCAGGAGATCCTCGACCGGGCGATCGAGGTGTTCGCCGACAAGGGCGCCGAGGGAACCTCGCTGCGCGCGATCGCGGAGAAGATCGGGGTGTCGCATGCGGCGCTCCTGCACTACTTCGGCTCGCGCGAGGAGCTGCTGGTGGAGGTGCTGCGCGAGGGCGAGCGGCGGCACAGTGATCCGCGCGGAGCATGGCGAGGTGGTGGGGGCGATGGTGCGCGCCGCGGAGCGCAACGTCACCATCCCGGGGTTCGTGTCGCTCTACACGTCGCTGCTCGCGGGGTCGCTGGAGCCCGACAGGGAGTATTCGCGGGAGTTCTTCTCCGAGCGGTTCGCGCGCATCCGCGAGCGTCTTGCGGAGCTGATCCGGATCGGCCAGGAAGAAGGCACGATGCGCCGCGGGATCGAACCGGAGGCGATGGCGGCACTGGTGATCGCAGCATCCGACGGCCTTCAGACCCAATGGCTGCTCGACCCGGACGTCGACATCGCCCGGAGCCTCGAACTGCTCGAGCGGATCCTCGAACCGTAGCCCGGCGGGCCATTCGGAAACTTTTCTCGGAATCCGCGTAATGGATCGCTCGGTCGCGCGTCCTAGGAGTGTGAAGTAGAGAACTGAATGCTTCGCGGTGCTGCCCCAACAGTGCCTGGGCCGTCGTTGCTTGGTTTCATCCCCAGAAGTCAGCGGCGGCCCTTATTCGTTCCCGGGCGTGCGGTTGGGCATTTCTCGCTTCCTTTGCGGCACTCTCCGTGATAGGCATGCTCCATGGCTGACGATGTGGGATCGTCGCATGTTCGCACCGATTTTGGGGAATTGAGCGACGCCGAACTGGTGCGCGCGACCCGAGACGGATCTCGACGTGCGTACGCGGCGCTGTGGAAGCGCCACTCCGTCAGCGCGCTCAAATACGCCAAGACGCTGACCGCGTCGGATGCCGATGACGTCGTGTCCGAGGCGTTCCTCAAGGTCTACGCGGCGATCAAGGCCGGTCGCGGGCCCGAAGAGGACTTCCGGTATTACATCCGCTCCGCCGTGCGCAACACCTACGTCTCGATGGTCCGCGCCCGCCGCACCGCCCCGGCCGGCGACGCGATCGAAGACGTGATCGGCGACCGCGGCGCCGAGGTCGCCTCGGTGCGCAGCTTCGACGGCTCCGCCACCGCGCGTGCGTTCCTCTCGCTGCCCGCCCGATGGCAGGAAGTGCTCTGGTACACCGAGGTCGAGGGACTCAGCCGCGAGCACACGGCTTCCCTGATGGGGATGAATGCGAACGCGGTGTCCGCGCTCTCGTTCCGCGCGCGGGAGGCGCTGAGGACCGCCTGGCTGCAGGAGCACATCAGCACCCATTCCGACCTCGATCGCGGGTGCGAGGCGATCACTCCGATGCTCGGGGCGTACTCGCGGCAGGGTCTCTCCCGGCGCGATCGACTTCGCGTCGAGCACCACGTGAACGGCTGCGCCCACTGCACGTCGGTCGTGGGCGAGCTGTCCGAGCTGCTGACCCCGGGTCGCCTGGCCCTCATCCTGCTGCCGGTCGTGCTGACCGGCGGTGGATTCGCCGCGTTCGCCGCGAAGTACGGCGGCGGATCGGCGGTGCTGGCCTCGGCGACCGCGATCGCGCCGTCCACCGCATCGGTCGTCGCGACCGTGGGCGGCAGCAGCGCCGCCACCGGCGCGGCCGCGCTCTCGGTGGTCGGCAAGGTGGCGGCCTGCGCGCTGGTGGCGACGATGATCGTGCCGCCGACGCAGCTGCTGATCGAGGCGGCGCAGCATCCCGCCGCAGCACGCGGCGACCGTCGCACGACGACCGCCGCACTCCTCCGACCTCACGGCTTTCCTCCACCTCGACACTCTGGTCGTGCACACTCCTGCGGTCGAGGATCAGGCGACCCGTCGCGCACGAGTCCGAGAGCGACGCATCCTCGGACGACGGGGATACGGGCGGGTCGGACGACGGCCCTGCCGACAGCGGCGGACGCAGGCAAGAACGGCAATACCGGTCGGCGAACGGCAACGGGAATGCGAGTGGCAACCCGACCCCGGCTGCGAATGCGAACGCGAAGCCGAACGCGGGCGGGAACGGCAAGTCGACGGTCGGCGAGAAGGCGAGCCCGAGCTCCTGCGGAGAAGGCGAACCCGAACGCCAACCCGAACTCGAACGGCGAACGGCGAACGCGAGGCGGGAACGCGAACGGAGGCGGCGAACGCGAACGCGAGACGGGAACGCGAACGGAAACGGGAACGCGAACGCGAACGCGAACGGCGAACGCGAACGGAGGCGCGAACGCGAACGGCGAACGCGAACGCGAACGGCGACGCCTCGCGCACGGCGAGCGCCGGCACGCGTCGCGGAGGCGACTGTCGCCGAGCGCAACGGCGCCGCGAAGCCCGCTCGAGCGCGAGCGGCAACTCGAGCGACCGGGCACGCCGAGAAGTCGAGCGTCACCGAGCCACGGCCGGCGAGTGCCGCTCCGACGAGCCGCTGCGCCGGCATGCCGAGCCGCGCCGCGGCAGACGGCGGCGACCTCGCCCAGGGAGCGCCCGCCGGCGGCTAGCGATGCCGGATCATCCCGCCCCGCCGTTCGATCCCGAACTCGCCGCCGTCCTGGCGGATCTGGCCGACCGGGTCCCCTCGACGTTCACTCCCGACATGATCGGGCGCTTCCGCGCGCTCGCCGCCTGATCCGACGGTCGGGGGACTGGTCGAGGCGACCGGCGTCGTGCACGAGCAGCGCACTCTGCCCGGGCTACGCGGCAGGCGAGCAATCGAGGCCTCGATCTTCCGCGACCCGGCGCCGTCCGCGCCGGGTGCCGGCATCCTGTATCTGCACGGCGGCGGCATGGTCTTCGGAAATCGGTTCGGCGGTGTCGGGCCCTACCTTCCGTTCGTGAGCGAGCCATGGCGCCGTCGTCGTGGCGATCGACTACCGCCTGGCACCGGAGCACCCCGATCCGATTCCGGTCGAGGACTGCTTCGCCGCGCTCGGCTGGACTGCCGAGAACGCGGACGAGCTCGGCATCGACCCGAGCCGGCTGATCGTCGCCGGCCAGAGCGCGGGAGCCGGGCTGGCCGCGGGCGTCACACTGCTCGCGCGGGACCGACGCGGGCCCGCAATCTCCGCACAGGTGCTGGTCAGCCCCATGCTCGACGACCGCGACGACACGGTCTCGGCCCGGCAGATCGACGGCATCGGCGTGTGGGACCGCGCGAGCAACGTCGCCGGCTGGACGGCGCTGCTCGGCGACCGCCGCGGCGGGACGGACGTCGCCGCGGCTTCGGCGCCCGCCCGGGCCGAGAGCCTCGCCGACCTGCCGCCGGCGTTCATCTCGGTCGGCAGCGCCGAGGTCTTCCGCGACGAGGCCGTGGCGTACGCCTCACGCATGTGGGCGAGCGGCGGCGACGCCGAGCTGCACGTCTGGCCCGGCGGCTTCCACGGCTTCGAGAACTTCGCGCCCGCTGCGCGGATCTCCCGCGCCGCGGCGGCGGCCCGAGACGCGTGGCTCACCCGCCTGCTCGAACGCTGAGCCCGGCGCGGCATCCGCCGGGCACTCGCCACCGGCGCCGCAGGCGAGCAGACTGTGAGGGTCGATCGCGTCGAGCCGCCCGAGCCCGCGGCCGCGAAGAGGAGAACACCATGACCCCGTCGCACGATCCTCAGCATGATGCACGCGATCTCGGACGACACCCGAGACACCGTGGACGAGGTGCTGCACTACGCCCGGCGGCGCGCACTCTTCGCGAACGTGCCGCTGGACAAGGCGATGTCGCCGCGCGACCTCGAGCGGCTCGCGTCGGGCTCGATCACCGCGGAGGGCATCGGCGCTCGGCGTGCGATCGGGCTGTTCGAGAACGTGCTCGCCCCCGCGTGCATCTCGACCGACCACCCGGGATACCTGTCGTTCATCCCGTCCGCGCCGACGAAGGCCGCGCTCGCCTTCGACGTGGTCGTGTCGGCCTCGGCGATCTACGCCGGCTCGTGGATGGAGGGCGCCGGCGCGGTGTTCGCCGAGAACGAGGTGCTGCACTGGCTCGCGAGCGAGTTCGGGCTGCCCGCGGGCGCCGGAGGGGTCTTCGTCCAGGGCGGGACGATCGGCAACCTGTCGGCTCTCGTCGCGGCCCGCGACGTGGCGCGCCGCCGCAACCGCGCCGCCGGCATCACCGACCCGCCGCGCTGGATCATCGTGTGCAGCGCCGAGGCGCACTCGTCGATCGCCGCGGCGGCGGCGGTCATGGACGTCGACGTCGCCACGGCGGCTCCGGATGCCGGGGGCCGGCTGCACGGCGACGCCGTCGCAGCCGCCCTCGACGAGCACGGCGCCGCGGTGTTCGCCGTCGTCGCGACCGGCGGCACCACGAACTTCGGCATCGTGGACGACATCGCCTCGATCGCCGCCGTCACCCGCGGACGCGACGTCTGGCTGCACGTCGACGGGGCCTACGGGCTCGCGGCGATGCTCGTCGAACGCATGCGCCCGACGTTCGCCGGCGTCGGCGAGGCGGATTCGGTGATCGTCGACCCGCACAAGTGGCTGTTCGCCCCGTTCGACGCGTGCGCGCTCATCTACCGCGACCCGTCGGTCGCCCTGGCCGCCCACACCCAGAAGGCGGAGTACCTCGACACCCTCACCGAGTCCGCCGACTGGAACCCGTCGGACCTCGCGATCCAGCTCACGCGCCGCGCTCGCGGACTCCCGCTGTGGTTCTCGCTCGCGACCCACGGCACCGAGCACTACCGGGCGGCCATCGACGGCAGCATCCTGCTGGCAGAGCGCATCGCCGCCGAGATCTCGTCGCGCGACTCCCTGTCTCTCGTGCGCGAGCCCCAGCTGTCGGTCGTGGTGTTCCGTCGCGAGGGGTGGGCGCTCGCCGACTACCAGGCGTGGTCGCAGAAGCTGCTCGAGGAGCAGCGGGCGTTCGTCGTCCCGAGTTCGCACGCCGGCGAGACCGTGCTGCGCTTCGCGATCATCAGCCCGCTGACGACTTTCGAGACGCTCACCGGCATCCTCGACACGCTCGACGACGTGACGCGTCAGGGGCCCGGGTCGATGCGACTCGATCCCATCGTGCGAGGAACTGCGGTCCACCGATTCGAATCGACCGATTGCCAGTCTCATGGTCGATACATAGACTCGAGATCGCTGGCCTCCAGCCGTGTGTCGAATCTCGCCATTCGTTCGCGTTCGTCCAGACCCCCTTCCCCCCAGGAGTCTCATGAACCGTCGTTTTCGCGCCCTCGTCACCGGCCTCGTCGCCGTTGTCGCCGTGCCCGCCCTCGTCTTCGGCTCATCGCCGGCATGGTCGGCCGACCCGATATCGCCGCCCACGCTGCCCGAATCGGTCACCGACGACGGCTCGACCGCACCCGGCCCGCGCGGGCCTGGCCGACGAGCTGAAGCGCGCCAGCGGCACCGTCGAGGTCAGCGTCCGCCTGGCCGAGCCGGCGATCGCCGAGACCCTCCCGGAGGGCGCTCTGGCCGAGGGCAACGGTGCCCGAGCAAGGCCGAGCAGCGGGCCAAGAAGGACAAGGTCACCGCGCAGCAGGACGACTTCGTCGCCGCGGCCGGCGACCTGGGCGGCACGGAGCTCGGCCGCACCGATCTCGCCGCGAACATCGTCGCCGTGTCGGTGGATGCCGGTCAGCTCGAGCAGCTCGCCGAACTGCCGAACGTCATCTCCGTCACTCCGATCCGCACCTACGAGAAGGACCCCGGCACGCAGGCCGACGAGGTCGAGTCGGGCAGCCTCGCGCAGGCGATCGACTACGTCCAGGCCCAGCCGCTGCACGACGCCGGCTTCGACGGCACGGGCGTCAAGGTCGCCGTGCTCGACTCGGGCATCGACTTCACCCACTTCAATCTCGGCGGCCCCGGTGACCAGGCGGTCACCGACGACGTGCTTCGCCGGTGCCGCGGTCGCCGTGACCGGCGTCTGCGCGACGCTGTTCGGCGAGAGCGCCCCGAAGGTCAAGGGCGGATACGACTTCGTCGGCGAGGGCTGGCCCAACACCGACCGCACCGAAGACCCCAACCCGATCGACGCGGGCTCGGCCGCCGGTCACGGCACGCACGTCGCCGACATCATCGGCGGACGCAGCGCCGACGGCACCCACGAGGGCATCGCCCCGGGCGTCTCGCTCTACGCCGTGAAGGTCTGCTCGGCCGTCTCGACCTCGTGCAACGGCGTGGCGATGCTGCTCGGGCATCGACTGGTCGCTCGACCCGAACGGCGACGGCGACATCTCGGATGCCGTCGACGTCGTCAACATGTCGCTCGGCTCGTCGTACGGCCAGGCGCAGGACGACTCGGCGGTCGCCGCCGACAACCTGGTGAAGGCCGGCGTCGTCGTCGTGGCCTCGGCAGGCAACTCGGCCGACCGTCCCTTCATCGTCGGGTCGCCGTCGTCGGCTCCCGGCGTGATCAGCGTGGCGCAGACGTCGCTCCCCGACGACCTGCAGTGGGTCATCGAGACCAGCCGCGGGCCCCGCCATCACGAACGCGGTGCTGCAGTCCTGGTCGCCGGCTCCGACCGGGGTCCTCTCCGCGGGTCTCGCTCGACCGACGGATGCCGGTGGCATCGGGTGCTCGCAGGCGGCGTTCTCGTCCTTCCCGGCCGGTTCGATCGCGCTCATCCCGCGCGGCTCGTGCAACATCTCCGACAAGGCGGTCTTCGCGCAGACGGCCGGCGCGATCGCGGTCATCATCTACAACAACGCTCCGGGTGACCCGCCGAGCTTCAGCTTCGGCAGCACGGTGCCGGTGATCGTCCCGACGTTCAGCATCTCGCAGGCCGCCGGTCAGGCGCTCGCGACGGCGCTGGCTGCCGGACCGGTCACCGTCACGATCGACCCGGCCGAACGCGATCTCCCTGACCAACACGATGGTCGGCACCTCGAGCCGCGGCACGACGATGGGCGACCACCGCGCCAAGCCCGACATCGGCGCACCCGGCGCGTGGCTGTCCGCCGAGACCGGCACGGCCACCGAGGAGACGAACTTCGGCGGCACGTCCGGTGCGGCTCCGGTCGTCTCGGGGGCGGCGGCACTGCTGATCGACAAGTTCCCCGACGCGACCCCCGCCGACGATCAAGGCGCGCCTGCTCAACGGCGCGGACAACACCAACCGCACTCCGACCGCCGACGGCTTCATCACGACGCCGATCTCGCGGATCGGCGCCGGCGAGGTGCGGGTCGCCCCGGCAGCGGACGCGGTCAGCGTGCTGGCCACGACGGGCGTCGGGCGGAAACATCGGCCTCGGCATCCCGTCGGTGACGAAGCAACTACAAGACCGAGGTCGAGCTGACCCTCACGAACACGTCCGACGCGAATCGCCGGTACGAGCTCGACGCGAGCTTCCGCGAGGAGGCGGACCAGGCCGCGGCGCCGTCTCGATCCAGGCTCGCACCGACCAGCGTCATGGTGCCGAAGGGCAAGACCCAGAAGGTCAAGGTGCACGGTCACGATCGACGGCTCGAAGCTCGAGGACTGGCCGTTCGACAACGTCGGCGCCACCGGCGGCACCGGAGCGCTGCTGAACGGGCCCGAGTTCGACGGCTGGATCACTGCGACCTCCGACGGCGAGGAGCGTGCAGGTGGGCTGGACGGTGCTGCCCAAGAAGGCGGCCGACGTGAGCACCTCCTCGTCGCTCAAGCTGAAGAAGTCGGGAGCCGGCGACGCTGAAGCTCAAGAACGGATCGACCGTCGCGGCCGGCGACGTCGAGCTGTTCGCCCTGACCGGGACGAGTCCGGAGCTTCCGGATCCGGCGCCCGGCGAGCCCGGCTCGCCCGGCAGCAACGCGGCGATCATCGACCTCGCGGCGATCGGCGTCCGCGACGGCGGGGACGGGACCATCCAGTTCGGCATCGCCACGTACGATCGGCGGACCGTGCTGAACTACCCGGCGGAGTTCGACGTCTACGTCGACTCGAACAACGACGGCGCCGACGACTACGTCCTGTACAACGCCGAGCTGGGCGGGTTCGCCGTCACCGGGCAGACGGTCGTCTACGTCGCCGACCTGGCGACCGGCGCATCGACGGCGTACTTCTACGTCGACGGCGGGTTCGACTCGTCGACGCAGATCTTCACGGCTCCGCTCGCGGCGCTGGGGATCGCTCCCGGTCAGACGTTCTCCTACAGCGTCTACGCGTTCGACAACTACTTCTCGGGCGCCGTCACCGACGCCATCGAGGGGCAGTCGTTCACGTGGGGCGAGTCGAAGTACACCCCGTCGACGGGCACGGTCACCGTTCCGGCGGCATCCGCCCTCACCGTGCCGGTCCAGGCCACGGGCTCGACGGCGACCGTCGACGCAGACCGGTCTGCTGCTGCTGTACCGCAGCGCGGCGACGACCGACTTCGGCATCGTTCAGCCGAAGTAGTCGGCACGCGACAGCCGGAGGGCCGAGCGCCGCGAGGCGCTCGGCCCTCCGGGTCGTCGTCTGCGCGACTGGCCGCGATGAATTCGCGCATGCCACACTCCTCACATGAGCGTGCGCACAGAGCTGAAGAGTCCGGGCTATGAGATCTTCATCGGCGTCCTGTCGGTGCTGTCGATCTTCAACCTGGTTCTCGCCCTTCTTCTCCGAGACGAGTCCCTCGAGACGGTCCTGTCGGTCATGAACGCGCTGTTCAGCGCGATCTTCCTGGGCGACTTCATCTTCCGATTGGCCACGGCTCCCGCGCGCGGAGCGTACTTCTTCAAGCACTTCGGGTGGGCCGACCTGCTGGCGAGCCTGCCGTTCCCCCAGTTGAAGATCCTGCGCATCTTCCGGCTCGTCCGCGTCTACCGGCTGATGCGCGACATGGGTCCGCGAGCCATCTGGCGCACACTCATCCACGATCGGGCCGGCAGCGCGCTGCTCGTGCTCCTGCTCATGGGAATCCTCGTGCTGCAGTTCGGGAGCCTGCTCATGCTCTACCTCGAGCAGTACGCACCCGGCGCGAACATCACGTCGGCCTCCGATGCCCTCTGGTACACGATCGTCACGATCTCCACGGTCGGCTACGGCGACCGGTTCCCGGTGACGGATGCCGGGCGTCTGTGGGGCAGCTTCATCATCGTCGTCGGCGTCGGGATCTTCGGCACGTTCACCGGCTACCTCGCGAACCTGTTCCTCGCGCCGCGCAAGGGCGACAAGACGCAGGCGGAGGCGCCGCCGGCGACCTGACGCGCGATCGGCAGGGACCTTGGACTCTGGCGGCGCGGCCCCCGCAGGTGTGTACTGGCGGTGAGTGAGAGGAAGACGCCATGACCGCCACGGATGCCGCCGCGAATCGCAGGATCGAACACCTCGGGACCGCCGAATGCTGGCGCCTGCTGGAGAGCAGCTCGCTCGGCAGGCTGGCCGTCGAGGGGCCGGGGGGCGTCCCCGACGTGTTCCCGGTCAACTTCACCGTCCACAGCGGATCCCTCTATGTGCGTTCCGCGCCGGGATCGAAGCTGATGGACATCGCCGCCCGGCCCGGGGTCGCGTTCGAGATCGACGGCGAAGACCCGCTGTTCCATTGGAGCGTCGTGATCAAGGGCGCCGCGCGCCGTCTCGACGACGACGCCGAGATCCACGAGTCCGGAGTCGAGGATCTGATCTCGGCCAGCCCCACCAGCAAGCAGGACTTCATCTGCATCACCCCGGCATCCGTGACGGGTCGGCGCTTCCGCAAACAGGATGCGGATGCCGCGGCGCCGCCGGTCGCACCCGTTCACACATCGACCGGCGCCCACACACCCTCGCGGCCGCCCGAGGACGAGAAGCAGTGGCCGGGATCCGACCGCGCCGAAGATGGGGGACCGTTCCCGATCCCCCATTTCCCCCCACGGCCCACGTCTTAGCTCGTCGGGCCCGCGTCGACCACGTCGTAGCGGTCGGGCTCGGGAGCCCGGGTGAAGCGTCGCCCGCTCACCCGCGTCGGGACGATCCGGACCCAGCGGTACTTGAGGGTCGGGATCCACGGGCGCAGCTCCAGCTCATCGGCGGCGTCGATCTCGCTCTGCAGCTCGAGGCGCTCGGCGACGCCTTTCACGATCACGCTCGCCGCGGCGATGTCGTCGTAGCGATCGGCTTCGAGAGCGACGCGCGGATTGGCTGTGAGCTCGGCGAGCTTCGAGCCGGGTGATGTGCGGAAGTAGAGCGCGCCCTCGAACACGACGAAATTGATCGGGAAGATGTCGACGTCGTCTCGGACGCTGAGTGCGAGCCTGCCCACCTCTGCGTGCTCGAGAAGATGCCAGCACTCCTGCGGCGTCATCTCGGTGACCACGTCGTCTGCGAAATCCTGCATGATGACTCCTCCGTTCGGTCCATATCCTGCGTGTCAGGCGGTTCTGGCCAGGCGGCCGAAGAGATCGAGCCTGACCATGACGAGTCCGGCTTCGGCGACTCCTGCGATGAAGTAGACGGCCTGCAGGAAGCTGAAGGGGATGTAGATCATCTGGATGAAGATCCAGATGAGGACGGCGAAAGCCGCCGCGGCGGAGGCCAGATCGGCCCAGGGATGCCGCCGCAGGAGCAGCACGAACGCGAGGGCGTGCATGCCTCCGACGACGATGCCGAGCACGAGTCCGGGCAGCAGATAGCTCGCGAAGGGGGTTCCCGAGAGATACTCCGGCGGCGGGCTCAGCACGGTCGCCAGGCTCGGCACCAGGGCGCCGAGCACGAGCGCGAGCCCGCCCAGGAAGGCGGTCACGGCGACGAAGGCCAGCACCGTGAGCAGCGTCGGCCGGGCGAGCGAGCGGACGCTCATCGCGTCACCGGAGCGGGAGCGGCCAGGTTCGCCGCCCACGTCGCCGCTCGATCTGCCTCCCCGTCCAGCAGCACGTTGACGCTGCTGACCAGGTAGCACTCTTTGGCCACGTCGCGGATGCCGGCACCCTTGAGCCGTTTCGCGATCGCGCTCGACGCGTCGCCGGTGAAGATGCGCGGCATGTCCACCCGCGTCGCGAACGCCGCGAAGCGCGGCGGCGATTCGATCGCGCCGAGCCCCTTGAGCCACTCGCGCACGCCGGCGTCACCTGCGGTGGGCTCGAGGCTGAGGGCCTTCTCGGGGTGCTTCGCCCACGCGGCGGCCTCAGCGCGCGACGAGGGCTGCGGCAGCGTGTGGGCGTGTGTCGGCGCGCCGACGAACACGAGGTCGTAGCCGGAGGGATCGGGTGCCGTGGTCGCCGCCGTCACGGTGGTCGCCACTCCCACGCCCTCCAGGCCGCGGGCGATCGCCTTCGCCACGGTGCGGGTGTTGCCGAACATGGACTCATAGACCACGAGTGCGCGCATGACCTTCCCTCTCGATCGACTGCATTCGCAGTCTCGTCGGATCGGGGGAGGGCGCACAGGGCCGAAGGTCCTGCCGGAGCGCGGCTCAGGGGTGGTCGTGCTTGCGCTCGGCGCCGTAGACGGCGGCCTGGGTCCGCCGTTCCATGCCCAGCTTCGCCAGCAGTCCGCTGACGTAGTTCTTCACCGTCTTCTCGGCGAGCCCGAGGCGCGTCCCGATCTCGCGGTTCGTGAGCCCTTCCGAGATGAGGCCGAGCACCTGGCTCTCCCGCAGCGACAGCGCCGGCCCCGGCGCCTCGTCGTGCACGTCCGGCTGCAGGGTCGTCGCCGCATGGCGCAGCACCGCCGCCGACTGGATCGTGCCGCCCGCGGCGACGCGACGGACCGCATCGACGAGCGCGCGGCTGCGGATGTCCTTCAGCACGTACCCGCTCGCGCCGGCGAGCACGGCCGAGCGGAGGGCGTCGTCATCGTCGTACGCGGTCAGGATCAGGCACGCGATGCCGGGGTGTGCCGAGCGGATGTCGCGGCAGAGGTCGATGCCGTTGCCGTCCGGCAGCCGCACGTCCAGCACGGCGACGTCGGGCAGAGTGGCCTCGATGCGCCGCCCGGCCTCGTGGAACGAACCGGCCTCGCCGACGACGCTCAGATCGGCTTCGGCATCGATGAGCTGCGCGATGCCGCGCCGCACGATCTCGTGGTCGTCCACCAGAAAGACACGGATCACGACGCACCCCTTTCCTGATCGATCGCGGCGGGCACCGACCACGAGACGCGCGTTCCGCCGCCCGCGCGCGGTGCGATCGTGCAGGTCCCTCCGCGCAGCTGCGCCCGCTCCGTCATGTTGGCCAGCCCGCTCAGGGGAACCGCCGGGGGGATGCCGCGACCGTCGTCCTCGACGATCAGCGTCACCGTGCCCGCCTCGATGCTGAGGTCGACAGCCACGGTCTCGGCATCCGCGTGCTTGGTGATGTTGGTCAGGCACTCGCGCAGGACCGCGGTCAGATCGTCGGCCAGCGGTGCCGACACCAGAGAGTCGAGGGGGCCTTCGAACGTGATGCGCGGGGTCATCGGCATGCCCGTGGACATCTCCGAAACGACGTTCAGGATGCGGTCGCGCGGGTGCCGGCTGCGGGCGCGGTCGCCCGAGCCGAGGGCGAAGATCACCGTCCGGATGTCTTTGATCGCGGCGTCGACCGCGTCGACCTGCAGCTCGATCGCCGCGGATGCGTCGGCATCGACGGTGGCCGAGATCGCCTGCAGCGAGAGACCGGCGCCGAAGAGCCGCTGGATGACATGATCGTGCAGGTCGCGCGCGATCCTGGCCCGATCGCGTGAGAGCTCGAGCCGTCGCCGGTCCTCGCGGGCGCGGACCACTTCGATCGCCACCCCGGCCTGGCCGGCGAAGGCGAATGCCATCTCGAGGTCGGCATCGGTGAAGCCGGGGCTGTGCGGACGACGCGAGACGGTGAGCACACCGAGCGGCTCGTCCTCCGCGAAGAGCGGGATCGCGACGGTCGGTCCGAGCTCGGTCTGTCCGTCGAAGAGGGGCGCGAGACCGTCGACACTGGCCGCACGGCGGCTGGACAGCGCGCGCGCGGCGAGCGAGCCGGCCGCCGGCATGATCCTCCCGCGCCACTGATCGGCGTTCGATCCGCGCACGGTCGTGATGCGCAGCTCGTCGGTTCCGTGCGGCACGGCGAGGGCGACGAGGTCGACGTCGATCAGGGCGCCGACGTGCTCGGCGATCACGTCGAGCACGTCGTCGCCGGTCGCCTCCAGCATCGCGGCCATGACGTCGGCGGCTGTGGCGCTCCACACTTCGCGGGCGCGGGCGATGTCGTACAGGCGGGCGTTCTCTATCGCGATGCCCGCGGTGGCTGCGAGGGCGAGGACGAGCTCTTCGTCGTCGGGGCTGAACGGTCCGCGCGCACCCTCGGTGAGGTAGAGATTTCCGTAGACCTGATCTCCGACCCGCACCGGTACGCCCAGGAAGGAGTCCA
This sequence comes from uncultured Actinomycetota bacterium, assembly GCA_963792285.1. GTDB lineage: Bacteria > Actinomycetota > Actinomycetes > Actinomycetales > Microbacteriaceae > Microbacterium. Next base: position 45,086 of record CAWBVS010000022.1, read on the forward strand.
TCGCGGGGTGGTGAGCCGGAAAGCCGATCGACCGTGAGTCGTCGGTGAGGTGCTCGAGCCGGATCGGCGCGCGCGCATCGATCACCGCTCCCAGGAGCCCCTTGCCGGTCGGCAGGTGCCCGATGTGCGCGACCGTCGAGGAGTCCACTCCGACGTGGATGAAGCGCTCGAGGCCATTGCCGTCAGGGGCGATCACGCCGAGTGCGCCGTACCGGGCGTCTACGAGTGCCATCGCCGACTCGACGATGCGCTTCAGCACGACCTCGAGGTCGAGACGCTCCACCACGGCAGCGCTGGCCCGCAGAAGATCGCGCAGCCGCTGCTGAGCGTGCATCGCCTGCTCCGCCGCCCCGTCGGGCATGCGCCGAGTTCGGTCGAGGTCACCGGTCATCGCCGCCTCCCGTCGACGCGATTCTAGTGACCGTGGGGGCGCGAGCACGGATCAGCTCGTGGGATCGCCCGGAACGACGCAGACGGGGATCCTGCACTGCGTCAGCAGATCCTGACCGATCGAGCCCAGGAGGGCGCCCGCGAAGCGGCCACGGTGGTGGGTTCCGATCACCAGCATCGAGGCCCCGCGTGCGGCGTGCAGGAGTGCCGAGACGGGGTTGCCCTGCTCCAGGACGTGTTCGACCACGAGGTCGGGGTGGGCGCTCTGCGCGCGCTGGGTCGCTTCGCGGAGGATCTTGCGGTGCCCGGCTCTCGCCTCGATCGGCGAGGCGAGGAGGGCGACCGATCCCTCCATCTGCGGAACCGGCATCTTCCAGGTGTGCACCAGCACGAGCGGCACGTCCGAGGCCGCGGCCTCGCGGGCGGCGAAGTCGAGAGCGGCCAGAGACGAGTCGTCGTCGTCCATGCCGACGATGACCTTGCCGCTCGTGGCCTCCCAGTCGTCGGGCACCACGACCGCGGGCGAGGAGGAGCGCGACGCGACGCGCAGCGGCATCCATCGCGCGAGTGCCGACCAGACCGGCCGCCCCCTGTGCGACCCGACCACCAGCAGATCCGCTCCGCGCGCGCGCTCCAGCAGGGCATCGGGCATCCTGCCGGCGAAGCGATGCGCATCGACTTCGGTGTCCGGCGCCCGATCGGTGATGCGGCGCGCCGCATCCCGCAGCGGCGCATCCGGACCGTCCTGGAGCATCGTGCCGCCGATCGTGACGATCTCGACCCGCACCGGTCGATGCGCGGCGCGTTCGGCCACCCAATCCAGCGCGACGACGGAGGTCTCACTGCCGTCGAACCCCACCACGATCGTCTCCACCGTGCGCCTCCTCGGTCCCCCGGCGGCCCGAGATCGTGCCGCCACTGCGCACGCTAGAAGACTTCGAGCCCGCTCCTCAGGGCCGAAGGTCCCGTGGGGCGGCCCCGACGCCCCGGAACTCGTGCGAGAGTCGACAGCGTGGACACCGAGCAGACCAAGACGAAGACCAAGACCATCGTGATCACCGGGGCCAGCGACGGCATCGGGGCCGCCGCAGCGCGACAGCTCCGGCACGACGGCCACGCGGTCGTCCTCGTCGGGCGCTCAGCGGACAAGACGCGGCGGATCGCCGATGAGCTGGACTCCCCTTCGCTGACCGCCGATTTCGCCGACCTCGCTCAGGTGCGCGAACTGGCCGCGCGCGTGGACGCCGAGTATCCGACGATCGACGTGCTCGTCAACAACGCGGGCGGCATCTTCGGCAACCGCGACCGCACGACCGACGGGTTCGAGAAGACCCTCCAGATCAATCACCTCGCGCCGTTCCTGCTCACCAACCTCCTGATGCCGAAGCTGCTCGCGTCCCGCGCGAGCGTGATCACGACCTCGAGTGCCGCGGCCCGCCTCTTCGGCAACATCGATCTGGACGACCTGAACAACGAACGCAGGTTCTCGGCGAACAAGGCCTACGGCGACTCCAAGCTCGCCAACGTGCTGTTCACGAAGGAGCTGCACCGCCGCTTCCACCCCGCGGGGCTCTCGGCCGCCGCGTTCCATCCAGGACCGGTGGCCACCGGCTTCGCGGCCGGGTCGACGAGTCTGATGCGGTGGGTCTACCAGACGCCCCTCAAGCACCTCGTCGGCCTGATCTCGCCCGAACAGGGGGCGATCACCCTCGTCTGGCTCGCCGAGACCGCGCCCGGAGACGCGTGGGAGTCCGGGGAGTTCTACGAGAAGCTGCGGGTCGCCAAGACCAACCCGCAAGCGGCGGATGCCGAACTCGCGCGGGCGTTCTGGGAGCGCAGCGCAGAACTGGTCGGTCTCTAGGCGAACGCGGCCGGGCCGCGCGAGGATGAGTGGCGTGACGATCGACCGGCACCCGCCCTCGCCGCTGTTCGCGCCGCTGCGGATCGGGCGGGTCGAGGTGCCCAACCGCGTCATGCAGACGGCGCATTCGAAGCAGTACTCCGATCGCGTCGAGTCCGAGCGCGAGACCGCCTATTTCGTGCGCCGCGCGCACGGCGGGTGCGGTCTGTTCATCGCGGGCAATCAGTTCGTCCATCCGTCCGGGTCGATCCGCGGCTTCGAAGACGCGTTCCGACCCGAAGCCGTCGAGGCAGACCGGCGCATGACGGATGCGGTCCATGAGGCGGGGGCGAGGATCTTCGTCCAGTTGAACCACCACGGCGCACAGGCGATGCCCGACGGGCCGGACGGGCCGCGCGCGGTGTATGCCCCTTCGCGCATATTGTCGCCGTCGACGGCCCACGCGACCCGCGAGATGAGCGTCGCCGACATCCGCGGGTTCACCGCGGCGTGGGCGGACTCGGCCGAGATCGCCCAGCGGGGAGGATTCGACGGCGTCGAGATCCACATCGCGCACGGATACCTCCTGCACCAGTTCCTCTCGCCGCTGTACAACGCGCGCACCGACTCCTACGGCGGCGATCTGGAAGGACGCAGCCGGTTCGCGCGCGAAGTGCTCGGCGCGGTGCGCGAGCGCGTCGGCGATGACTTCGTGGTCGGCATCCGCATCGTCGCGAACGAATTCCACCCGCAGGGGATGGATGCCGCGGACGCACGCACCGCGATCGACGCGCTGCGCGCCTCGACCCGGATCGACTTCCTCGATCTCGCCGCCGGGCGGGTACCACAACGTCCACTACGTCTTCCCCTCGGCCGCGATGCCCGTCGCGTGGCTGCGCGACGAGGTGGCCGCGGTCAAGGCCGCCCACCCCGACATCCCGGTGTTCGGCGTCGGTGCGGCGCTGAGCGTGGAGCAGGCCGAAGAAGTCGTGCGCGACGGCATCGCCGACATGGTCGCGCTCACCCGCGCCCAGATCGCCGATCCCGACCTCGCCGCTCAAGCTGCGCGAGGGTCGCGAGAGCAGCATCACCCACTGCATCCGCCTCAACCAGGGGTGCCTGGGTCGCGGGAGCCGGGGGCTGCCGATGTCGTGCACGGTGAACCCGCTGGCGGGTCGAGAGCTCGACCGACCGCCCCGCCCCGCGGCGGTCCGTCCGCAGCGGTGGCTCGTCGTCGGCGGCGGGCCCGCGGGCATGCGGGCTGCCGTCGAACTCGCCGCGGACGGCCACGCGGTGACGCTGCTCGAGCGCGAGCCGGAGCTCGGCGGTCAGCTGCGGCTCGCACGGGCGGTGCCCGGTCGCGACAGCATCGACCTGCTCATCGCCGACCTGATCCGCGACCTCGTGGCGGCCGGCGTCGATGTGCGGCTCGGCGTCGAGGCGACGGCCGCCCTCGTCGCCGAGGCGGCACCCGACGGAGTCGTGATCGCGACCGGCGCGGTCGCCCCGGCGACGACCTCCCTCGCGATCGGCGGCGCGTACGCGTCGGGTTTCCCCACCACGGGCACGATCGACGCCTTCACCGCAGCCACCGATCCGACCGCGCTCGGCGGCCGGATCGCCGTGGTCGACGCCGACGGCACCGCCTACGCCTCGGGCATCGTGCTCACCCTCCTGCAGACGGTCGATGCATCTGACGCTGATCACGCCGTTCGAGACGATCTTCCCGCACGTCGGCTCCGGCTACGACCGGCCGCTCCTGCTCGAGCACCTCGCCACCCATCCCGGCTTCACCCGCTTCCCCTCCCACCGCGTCACAAGCCTCGGCGAGAGCTCACTGGAGTTCACCGACTCGCTCACCGGCTCCGTCGACGAGCCTGGAGGGCTTGAACGCGATCGTCGCGATCGAACCCCGCTCCCCGGTCACCCTTGCGGGAGTCGTCGAAGAGTCCGACGCCGCGCCGACACGCATCGTGACGATCGGCGATGCCTTCTCCCCTCGCACGATCGATTCGGCGATCTTCGAGGCCGTCGAGCTCGCCTACGACGTCGCCGGAATGGCGACCCTCCGAGGCTGACCGATCTCGGAACCCAGCGGAGCGGTTCGTCGTCCGCGAAGCTGGCATCGGGTCTGGCGGGGGCGCCGGCCGAAGGCCGCCGCCGGGGCATGCTGAGCGGACGGACGAACCGCGTAGCGGGAGTAGCCCGTGAGCGACGACTGCCCGACAGGCCGCCCTACAAGCCGGAACTCGCGTGCCATCTCCAGCAGCACCCGAGCACCGAAGCCGGTCGCTCCCGCCGACCTCCACGAGTCGTCCTTCTCCGTCTGCATCGTGCCCGCGATGTCGAGGTGCGCCCACGGGGTGTCGCCGACGAAGTGCGCGAGGAACAGCGCGGCCGTCGTCGCCCCGGCGTACTTGCCGCCGAGGTTCGAGATGTCGGCGATGTCGGAGTCCAGCTGCGGGCGGTACTTCTTCTCCAACGGCAGCTGCCAGAGCGGCTCGTCGGTCTCGACGGAGGCGGCCAGGGCGAGATCCGCCATGCGCTGGTCGTTCGCGAACACCGGGGCGGTCGCCCCACCCAGCGCCATGAGTGCCGCGCCGGTGAGCGTCGCGATGTCGATCACCGCGTCGACGGCGTCTTCGTTCGCGAGCACGAGCGCGTCCATCATCACGAGGCGTCCTTCGGCATCCGTGTTCTTCACTTCGACGGTCGTCCCGCCGCGCGCGACGAGCACGTCGCCGAGCTTGTACGCCGTGCCGGAGGGCATGTTGTCGGTGCACATGAGCCACCCGGTGACTTTCGCGTCCACGCCCATGTCGTGCAGGGCGGTGAAGGCGCCGAGCACGGCGGCGGCCCCGCCCATGTCCATCTTCATCAGCAGGTGCATCGGGTCGGACGGCTTCAGGCTGATGCCGCCCGAGTCGTACATGATGCCTTTGCCGACCAGACCGAGGTGACCGGATGCCGCGCCCTTGCGGCTGGTAGGTCAGCTTGATCATGCGCGGCTCTTCGACCGAGCCCTGGTTGACGCCCAGCAGGCCCCCGCAGCCGAGCGCGATCAGCGCGTCCTTGTCGAACAGCTCGACGCCGAAGTCGTAGCGCGCGCCGAGCGCGGCGGCGATCTCGCCCATGTCGGTGGCCGTGAGGTGGCCGGGAGGGGTGTTGGCGAGGTCCCGGGCGACGATGGTCGCCCGGGCGGAGATGAAGCCCGCGGCCGAGCCTCGGATGATCGCCCCGGGGTCCACGTCGGCGATCTGCAGTGACAGCGTCCGCAGCAGCGTGTGCTTCGGGTCGGACTTGAGCGGCAGGTACCGGTAGCGCGCGAGCGCTGCGCCTTCGACGACAGCACGAGCAGCGGCCTCCGGTTCGGCGTCGACGGCTCCGATGATCAGTGCGAGGCGCGACCGCCGCGCGGTCGCCCGGGTGAAGGCGGCGGCCAGGTCGCGCAGCTGGGCTGTGCCGAGGTCGGCGGCCGACCCCGCTCCGACGGCGACGAGGTCGGGCCCGCTCTGGGTGGGGATGACCAGCGCCTGACCGACCTTCGGGTCGAATCCCGCACGCACGAGCGCAGTGCGGTCCAGTCCGAGCTCGGGCGGCACCGGCCCGTCGGCGTACACGGTGTAGCCGACGGCCTCGGCGTCGGCCGGGGGAGCGGCGGCGAGGACGGTGAAGGCCGCGAGGGCATCCAGGCCGGGGAGGGTCGCGAAGTCTGCGGGGATGAGCTTGTTCGCACTGCGGGTCATGGCACGGTCTCCTCGTCGGATGCCGCCACGGGGTTGAGCGGCACGGTCTCGTCGATGCGGTCGGGGTCGTCGGGTTCGACCTGCTCGGGCAGCTCGCCGGCGATGCGGCCCGGCATCCGCGTGGCGGGCACGATCGCCAGGAGCGCGATACCCGCCAGGGCCAGGAGGGAGATCTTGAGCGACACCAGGCGGGCGGCCTCGTTGATGGCGACGGCGGCGAGCGCCTCGTTCTCGGTCGCACTCGTGTCGGCCAGGACGGCCTCCAGCTGCGCGTTGGTGAGGAAGTCGGCTTCGTTGATGTTCACTTCGCTGATGAGCTGGTCGGAGATCTCGGGGTGGGCGTCGGCGGAGGCCTGCAGGGTGGCGGCGAGGATGCCGACCGCGAACGCGCTGGCCACGGCGATGCCGATCGAGCCGCTCAGGTTGTGCACGAGTCCGCGCCAGGCGCCGACGTCGCCGGCGAGCTGCTTCGGCGCGGACGAGAGGAGCGTGTTGAACACGAGCGCGACGATCGAGCCCTGCCCGAGACCGAGGAGGATCAGTCCGACCACGATGAAGAACTGCCCCCACTCGCCCCGGATCGTGAAGGCGATGAGGGTCAGCGCGGCGGCGACCACGACGAACCCGATCGAGCCCAGCACCCGGGGCGCGGCGATCTTGTAGAGGTAGGCGACGAACGTGGAGGCCAGGAAGATCGAGATCGTGTACGGGATGATCGAGAACGAGGTCTGGATGCCGGAGAGCCCCTGAACCACCTGCATGTACAGCGGGATCAGGAAGTTCGCGGCGGTTCCGACGAACAGCATCGTCGCCATGCACGCCGTGACCGCCAGCTCGCTGCGGGTGGCGAGGACGCGCAGATCGAAGATGCGCGACTTGTGCTCGCGCTGCCGCCTCGCGATCCAGACGAAGAAGATCTGACCGCCGATCACGCCGAGGATGATCAGCAGCGGTGCGGGCGAGATCCCCATGATGTCGAACGGCGCCTGGCTGGTGGCGAACCACACGCCCCACGAGTTGAGACCGGAGAAGCCGAAGCTCAGCAGGATGATCGAGACGGCGGCGAGGATCGCACCTGTCCAGTCGATCGCGAGGTCGGGCTGGGCGGGCACTTTCTTGAGCCGGAAGCTCAGCAGCAGGTTCACCGCACCCAGCGCGACCATGAGGGCGAACGACCACCGCCAGCCGATCGTCTCGGCGAACCACCCCGCGAGGATGAGCGCCATCACTCCGGCCAGGGGGATCGCCGCCGCGAGCAGGCCGATCGCCTTGGCCTGGCGATCGCCGTGGTAGTTCGTGGCGATGAAGACGGTCAGGGCCGGTGCGATCAGCGCGATGACCGCGCCCGATGAGGCCTGCGCGATGAACAGCATCGCCGGGCTGAGGCTGAGCGCGACGCCGGCCATCGCGACGGCGTGGATCGCGACGGCGATCTGGAACACTCCGCGGGTGCCGAACCGTGCGCCGACCTTCGCGCCGAGCAGGATGAACGCCGCCATCGCGAACGTGCCCGCCGTGATCGCGGTGCCGACCGATGTCGCGGGCGTGTCCAGGTCGGTCGTGATGCCGGCCATCGAGACCGTCAGCGCGTTGACCGCGAAGGATGCCTGGATCTGCGTCAGCACCACGACGATGAGCGGCAGCCAGGAGGCTTTCTCGAGCGCTGCACCTGCCGGGGACGTGCCTGCCGCGCTCGCACCTGTCATGGTCTCCAGCCTTCGATCGCCCGCCGAAGCCCACTCCTGGGGCGGTGTGGCTACGCTGAGCCACGTGGACCCCGTCGTCGCTACGTTGCTGATCCTAGTGCTGGCCATCGCCGCCTTCGTCAGCAATCGGGTACCGCTCGGCATCGTGGCGATCGGGGTGTCGCTCGCCCTCTTCTTCACGGGCGTCCTGACGCTCCCGCAGGCGCTCGCGGGCTTCGGCGATCCGACCGTCCTGTTCATCGCAGCGCTGTTCGTGGTGAGCGAGTCCCTCGACGCGACCGGGGTCACCGCGTGGGCCGGGCAGAAGGTCATCGCCCGGGCGGGCACCCGCAGAACGACGGTGCTGCTGGTGATCTGCCTGCTGGTCGCGGGCGTCACCGCGCTGATCAGCGTGAACGGCGCGGTGGCCGCGCTGCTGCCGCTCGTGGTCGTCGTCGCCTCGCGGGCCGGCATCCCGACCTCGCAGCTGCTGATGCCGCTCGCGTTCGCCGCGCACGCCGGCTCGATGCTGCTGCTGACCGGCACCCCGGTCAACATCATCGTCTCGGAGTTCGCCGCCGACAACGGCGGCCGGCCGTTCGGCTACTTCGAGTTCGCCCTCGTCGGGCTTCCGCTGGTCGTCGGCACGATCCTGCTCCTCGTCCTTCTCGGCAAGCGGCTCCTCCCCGAGCGCAACGGCGCGCTCATGCCGATGGATCTCGTGCGCCATGCCCGGCTGCTGCGCCAGCAGTACTCGCTGAGCCTGGACACCGCGACGATTCTGGGCCCCGCGAGCGGCGTCACCGAGGTCGTGGTCCCGCCGCGTTCGCCGCTGATCGGCGTGCGGCTGTGCGCCGGGATGGTGACGCCCAGCGGAGACCTCGTCCTGCTCGCCGCACGCCGTGGCGAAGAGCACCTCAAGGGCGCGGAGTTCACCGTCCAGGTGGGGGACGTGCTGCTTCTGCAGGGCACGTGGGATGACCTCACGAAGCAGACCGCCGGGCCGAACGTGCTCGTCGTCGACGCGCCGACTCAGCTGCGCCGGTCGGTGCCGCTGGGCAAGGGCGCCCGGCGAGCGATGGTGATCCTCGCCGTGATGGTGCTGCTGCTGGCGACCGGCCTCGTCCCGCCCGCCGTCGCGGCGCTGCTGGCCGCTTGCGCGCTCGTGCTCACCCGCACCGTCACGGTGACGCAGGCATATCACTCGATCTCGTGGACGACCGTCGTGCTCATCGCCGGCATGATCCCGCTGTCGACCGCGTTCATCCAGACCGGCACCGCCGACCTCGTCGCCGGGTGGCTGCTGTCGCTCATCGGCGACGCCGGCGCGCACGTCGCGCTGCTCGCGCTCGTCGTGCTCACCGTGGTCCTCGGTCAGCTCATCAGCAACACCGCGACGGTGCTGATCGTCGCGCCGATCGCCGTCTCGGTCGCGGCGACCCTCGGCCTGTCGGTGCAGCCGTTCATGATGGCGCTGACGGTCGCCGGGGCGGCATCCTTCCTCACTCCGATCGCGACGCCCGCCAACCTCATGGTCTTCGAGCCGGGCGGCTACCGGTTCGGCGACTACTGGAAGCTCGGGCTGCCGCTGGCGCTCCTGTTCATCGCGGTGGCGGTGCTCTACGTGCCGCTGATCTGGCACTTCTGATGGCCAGGTTCGCACTCGGCGGGGCCGGTCACGCCGCGGGATTCTGGATCGTCGCCGCCGTCTTCCTCACCACGATGGCGTACTCGACCGTGCCCACGCCGCTGTACCCGCTCTACGAGCAGCGCGACGGCTTTCCGGTGAGCCTGGTGACGGTGATCTACTCGTCGTACGCGGTCGGCGTCATGCTCAGCCTGTACCTCGCCGGTCACGTGAGCGACTGGCTCGGCCGCCGGCGGATGCTGCTGGTCGCGGTCGCGATCTCGATCCTCTCCGCGGTGATGTTCCTGCTGTGGCCCGAGTCGGTGGGGCTGATCGCGGCACGGCTGGTCAACGGGGTGAGCATCGGCATCCTCTCCGCGACGGCGACCGCGCATCTGGGCGAGCTGCGCGCGGTCGCCCGGCCGACGGAGAACGCGGCGGTGGCCACCTCCGTCGCGGGTGCGGCGAACCTGGGCGGCCTCGCCCTCGGGCCCCTGATCGGCGGACTCCTGGCCGAGTTCTTCCCCGACCCCCTCGTGCTGCCGCACGTGATCTTCCTCGTGCTGCTGACCGTCGGCGCCCTGGCGCTGCTGACGGTGCCCGAGACGGTCGTCGCGCCACAGACTCCGCCTCGCTACCGGCCCCAGAAGCTCTCCGTGCCCCGCGCGAACCGGTCGATCTTCCTGGTCGCGGCGTTCGGGGCGTTCGCCGGCTTCGCGGTGTTCGGGCTCTTCAGCTCGCTCATCCCGACCTTCCTCGCCGGCACGTTCGGCGACAAGGACCACCTGCTGGCCGGGGTCGCCGTCTTCGCGATCTTCGCCTCCGCCGCGGTGGGGCAGCTCGTGCTGGCCTCAGCGCGCCTGCGCACGCAGCTCACGATCGCGATCGTGGCGTGCGCGGTGGGGCTGACGCTCGTGGCCGCGGGCGCGGTGCTGCCGCAGATCGCGCTGTTCCTCGGCGGTGGAGTCGTCGCGGGCCTCGGCGTGGGCGTGCTCTTCCGCGGCGCGATCGCCACCGCGCTCGCGATCGCCGAGCCGGGCCACGCCGGCGAGACGCTGGCGCTGCTGTTCCTGATCGCGTACGCCGGACCGGTGATCCCGGTGCTCGCCGTCGGGGTCGCTCTCGCCTTCGCCCCGCCGGTCGCGGTGCTGCTGGTCTTCGCCGTGCTCGTGCTCGCGGCGACGGTCACGGCGGGCTCGATCATGCTCCGCCGCGCCCCGCGCGACTGACCTCAGGCGGCGGACCACCCGCCGTCGCTGGCCATGATGATGCCGTTCACGTTGACGCCGTCGTCGCTCAGCAGGAACGTGATGGATGCCGCGAGCGCGTCGGCTTCGACCGGGTCGGGCATGACCGCCATCGCGGTCTGAATGCGCTCGGAGCCCAGCGGCGAGCCGAAGCTCGCCTCGATGTTGGTGATCGTGGGCCCCGGGGCGACCGCGTTCACGCGGATGCCCGACGGGCCGTACATGAACGCGCTGCTCTTGGTGAGCCCGGCCACGGCGTGCTTCGAGGCGGTGTACGCGACACCGGCGGCCGACCCGCGCAGCGCCGCCTCCGACGCGGTGTTCACGATCGAGCCGCCGCCCTGCGCGAGCATCGCGGGGATGACCGCGCGCATGAGCTTCATCGTGCCGGTCACGTTGACGCGGAAGACGCGGTCCCACACGGCATCCGTCACGTCGCCGACGGGCGTCATGTCGTCCATGATCCCGGCGATGTTCGCCAGGCCGTCGATCGTGCCGCCCGCCGCCTCGACGATGCGCGCGACTCCGGCGTCGTCGGTGATGTCGGCGGTGAGCGAGGTGATGTCTGCTCCGGCGTGCTCGGCGACGAAGTCGTCGAGGCGCTCCTGGCTGACGTCGACGGCGATCACGCGGCCGCCCTCGCGCGCGATGCGGGATGCCGTGGCCCGGCCGATGCCCGATCCCGCTCCGGTGACGATCACGGTCTGGCCGGTGAAGCGGCCCTGGTCGATGCGCTCGGTCCACTCGCGGAGCGCGACGGCCGACGCGGATGCCGCGCTCTTCGGGCTGCCGCGGCGGGTGCAGCGCTCGCGCCGCTCGGCACGTCGCCGGCGGCCGCGCGACGGACGAGGTCGTCGAGCATCTCCTGCGTGAACGCACCGCGGCTCATCTTCACGAGGCGCTTGATCGCCAGGCGCTTGATGGGCTTGAAGACCTCCGGCGACTGCCCGCCCTGGGCGAGCATGTCGGTGAGGATGGCGTTGCCGGTCGGGTCATCGAGCCAGGTGGCGATCGAGGAGTCGGCGGTGAGAGGCGCGGTGCCCATGGTGTGTTCCTTTCTACCGGACAACTGTGTCCGGTATTAGGCTACACCCGTGCCGACCGACGAGCCAGAGCTGCGAAGAGCCAACCGCGGCCCGGCCGCAGGACCCGGCAATCGCGCGGCGCTCATCGCCGCCGCGCGCGAGGTCTACGCCGCCGAGGGACTGAGCGCGCCCTTCAGCGCGGTCGCGAAGCGGGCAGGCGTCGGGCAGGGGAGCCTCTACCGCCACTTTCCCGATCGGACGGCGCTGGCCGTGGCGGTGTTCGAGGAGAACCTCGTCGACCTCGAGGAGTTCACCGCCCCCGCGGATCGGACGATCGACGACCTCCTCGACCGCGTCGTCGCCCAGGCCATGGTCTCGACCGCCTTCATCGACCTGATCACCGCGGACCTGCACGATCCGCGGGTGGCATCGCTCGGCATCCGCTTCCGCACCGTCGTGGAGCGTCTGCTCGCGCGCGAGCACGCGCTCGGTCACGTCGGCGGTCACATCGAGGTCGAGGACGTCACCATGGCGACCGGGATGCTGGCCACCGAGCTCGCCCGCGCCGACCCCGATCAGCGGCCCGAGGTCGCGCGCCGGGCGCGGGCGCTGTTCCGGGCGGCGTTCACGCCGCGCTGATCACACCGGCGGAGCGCGCGAAGGTAGGCTCGGAGCATGGGCAGGTTCATCTACGACACCATGGCGAATTCGGTCGACATCGACGATCGCACGCTGGCGCATCTGCGGATCGTGGTCATGAACAAGCTGCGCCGCACCGAGGCGTTCATGTTCGACGTCGAGGTGGGTGACGGCAGCGGCCGGCGCAGCTTCTGGATGCACCCGTCCGTGCCGATCCAGTTCCACTTCTTCGGCAGCCGCAGTCCGCGCATCAATCGCGCGTGGATCGAGGACCTCATGCAGGCCGCCAGCGGACCGAACGGGCTCACGATCACGCCCGAGCCGGCGGAGGACACCCCCGCCGAAGAGTGATCAGTTCTCGGACTGAGCGGGCAGCTCCGCGGTCTGCAGGATGTTGGCTGCCTCGTCGCGCCGGCGTCGGCGGGACCTCGTTGCCGGCGACGGTGAGCTTGTCGATCGTGAGCTCCTCGACCTCGACCTTGCCCACCGCGACGTCGGCCTGATCGCGCTCCTCGGTGTACACCTCGATGGGTCCGGTGTCGAAGTGCTCCGCGACCAGGGTGATGCCGCCCGACGAGTTCGCCGAGCTCGCGAGCTCTTCGATCCATGCGCGGCTGAGCTCGGTGGGCTCGGGGTCGTCGAAGACGAAGCGCAGCGGAATGGACGGATGCAGCCAGATGGTGCTGCGCCCGCGGGGCTGATCCTCGGGGTGCTGCCACGTCACGGTGAAGCTCTCGCTGCGCCGGAGCTTCGTCGCGATGACGACTTTCAGGTGCGCCAGAGCGCGGTCGTCGATGTGGATCGGGGTAGCCGATCCGCCGTAGTAGATAGTGCCCACCGGGCAACCCTAAGCCCTATCGCGACCACGCACAGCATCCCTGTGGAAACCGGGCCGATCAGCGCGTCGCGAGGGCGAGGTTGTCGACCAGCTCGTCACGGGTCTGGCGCACGACGTACGCGGGCTGGTCGCGCTCGACGCGCCAGCTGTCCTCGAGCGAGCCGACGTTCACCGTGTCGAAGCCGAACTCGTCGTACAGCGCGGTGACGAAGGCCACGGCCTCCGCGTCGTCGCCGGCCGTCGCGAGCGCGCGACGGTCGGGATCGCCCGCGGGCTTTCCGTCGGTGAGGATGTCCTCCGACATGATGTGGTTGAACGCCTTCACGACCTTCGACGTCGGGCAGGTGCTCCTGGAGGAGCCCGCTCGTGGTGGCGCGCTTCTCGTCGAGGATCGCGATGCGGCCGTCGCGCTCCCAGTAGTAGTTGTTCGTGTCGAGCACGATCTTGCCGGCGAGCGGCGCGACCGGCACGTCCTGGTAGGCCTTGAGCGGCACCGTCACGATGACGACGTCGCCGAGGGTGGCGGCATCCGTCGCCGTGCCCGCCTGTCGCGTGCTCGCCGAGCTCGGCCACGAGAGGGGCGAGCGACTCGGGGCCGCGCGAGTTGCTGATCACCACGTCGTAGCCGCGGTCGGTGAGGCCGCGAGCGAGGGTGGAGCCGATGTGTCCTGCGCCGATGATTCCGATACGTGTCATGCGGGGATGGAACGCGGCGACCGCCGCGCTATTCCCCGGTTACGCCGTGAGCGTCACAAGCCGCGACCACGCCTCGGTCAGCACGCCGCGCAGGATCTGCTCGATCTCGTCGAATTCGGACGGGCCGATCGTCAGGGGCGGGGCGAGCTGGATGACGGGGTCGCCGCGGTCGTCGGCGCGGCAGTACAGGCCCGCGTCGAACAGCGCCTTCGAGAGGAAGCCGCGCAGCAGCCGCTCGGACTCGTCGTCGTCGAAGGTCTCCTTCGTGGCCTTGTCCTTGACGAGCTCGATCCCGAAGAAGTAGCCGTCGCCGCGCACGTCTCCGACGATCGGCAGATCGGTGAGCTTCTCGAGCGTCGAGCGGAACACGGGCGAGTTCTCGCGGACGTGCGCGAGCAGTCCCTCCTCCTCGAAGATGTCGAGGTTCTCCAGCGCGACCGCCGCCGAGACCGGGTGCCCGCCGAACGTGTAGCCGTGCGGGAACGAGACCTGCCCGTGGGCGAACGGCTCGTAGACGCGGTCGCTGACGATCGTGCCGCCGAGCGGCGAGTAGCCGCTCGTGACCGCCTTGGCGAAGGTGATCATGTCGGGCTGGTAGCCGTAGACGTCCGCGCCGAAGTACTGGCCGAGGCGGCCGAATGCGCAGATGACCTCGTCGGAGACGAGCAGCACGTCGTACTTGTCGCAGATCTCGCGCACGCGCTGGAAGTAGCCGGGAGGCGGGGGGAAGCATCCGCCCGAGTTCTGCACCGGCTCGAGGAAGACGGCCGCGACGGTCTCGGGACCCTCGAAGTTGATCATCTCCTCGATGCGGTCGGCCGCCCACACCCCGAACTCCTCCTGCGTGCCGCCGGTGAAGCCCATCTCGCCGGCGCGGTAGAAGTTCGTGTTCGGCACGCGGAAGCCCGCCGGGCACCACCGGTTCGAACATCGACTTCATCCCCGGCAGCCCGGTGATCGCGAGGGCGCCCTGCGGGGTGCCGTGGTAGGCGATGTAGCGCGAGATCACCTTGTGCTTGGTGGGCTGGCCGACGAGCTTCCAGTAGTGCTTGGCGAGCTTGAACGCCGTCTCGACGGCCTCGCCGCCGCCCGTGGAGAAGAACACGTGGTTGAGGTCGCCCGGGGCGAGGTCGCGCGATGCGGTCGGCCAGCTCGATCGCCGCCGGGTGCGCGTACGACCAGATCGGGAAGAAGGCGAGCTGCTCGGCCTGCCGCGCGCCGGCCTCGGCGAGCCGGCGGCGACCGTGGCCCGGCGTTGACGACGAACAGGCCGGCGAGGCCGTCGATGTACTCCTTGCCCGCGGAGTCCCAGATGCGGTGACCCTCGCCCTTGACGATGATCGGCACGCCCGGGCCCTCGGTCATCACCGACTGGCGGGAGAAGTGCATCCAGAGGTGGTCGCGCGCCATGGCCTGGAGCTCTGCCTCGGTGCGCTGCGTGCTTTCGGTCGAGATGGACATCGATCGGGCCTTCCTGCCGGTTGTCCCCGACGATACTCGCGTCCATTACGCCGCAGGATGACCTCGGGCAAGACGGAATGTCTGCGAATGACGGCCCGGCCGCACCGATCAGCTCGCGGGCACCACCGTCCGCACGCTCACGCCGGTCAGCCGGCGATCGTCGGCGGTCACGACGTGAACGGGTCCGGTGAGTTCGACCTCGCCGGTCGTCTCGTGATCGGCGCACGAGGCTCCCACCCACAGCCGGATCGCGCCGGGCTCGACGATGCGCTCCCCGGCGCTCGAGGTGAACGCGAGCCGCGCCGTCGGCACGTCGAACTCGACGACGGCCTCCTGGCCGGCCTCGAGCGAGACCCGGGCGTAGCCCAGCAGCTGAGCGACGGGCCGCGTGACCGAGGCGTAGACATCGCGCGCGTACAGCTGCACGACGTCGGTGCCGGCGCGGGATCCCTCGTTGCGCACACGCACCGACACCGCGAAGGCATCGTCGGTCGCGGGCGTGGCTTCGGACACCGAGGTCGCTGTGCGAGAACGACGTGTACGACAGCCCGAAGCCGAAGGGACGGATCGGTGCGCTGCTCGCGCTCGTGATCTCGTTCGGGCCGCCCAGGATCGGATGCAGATACGAGAACGGCTGCGATCCGGCGGAGCGGGGGAGCGAGACCGGCAGGCGTCCGCTCGGGGCGATCTCGCCCGCGAGGATCGACGCGATCGCCGGAGCGCCCTCTTCGCCGGGGAAGAAGGCCTGCAGCACCGCACGCGGGCGCGGTCTCGGCATCCAGTGCCCAGTCGATCGCATACGGCCGGCCGGTCAGCAGGACCATCACGACCGGTGTGCCGGTCGCCACGACCGCCTCGACCAGCTCGCGCTGCACGCCCGGGCAGCTCGAGGCTCTCGACGTCGTTGCCCTCGCCCACCGTGCCGCGGCCGAACAGGCCGGCGCGGTCGCCGACGACCACGATCGCCACATCGGCCTCGGCGGCAGCCTCGACCGCCTCGGGGATGCCGGACCGGTCGAGGTCCTCGACGGAGCAGCCCGGCGCGAACAGCACCTGCGCGTCGGAGAACTGCGCGCCGAGAGCATCGAACACGCTCGGGATGTCGAACCCCATCTCCACTTCGGGGTGGTGCGCCAGAACATGGTTCGCGAACGAGTAGCAGCCCATCAGCGGCTCCGCGTGCGCGGCGTTGGGGCCGATCACGGCGATCCGGCGCGGCCTGTCGAGCGGAAGGGTGCCGTCGTTGGACAGCAGGATGACCGACTCCTCGGCCAGCCGCCGGGCGAGCGCCCGATGGGCCGGCGAGTCGAGGTCCACCGAGGTCGGGGGCTGCTCGAACGTGTCATCGAGCAGCCCGAGCCGCTCCTTCTGCGCGAGCACCCGGATGACGGCGCGATCGATGAGCGCTTCGTCGACCTCGCCCGACTCCACCCGTTCGCGCAGCGGAGCGCCGTACGCCTCGGTGCTCGGCAGCTCGACGTCGATTCCCGCGGTCAGGGCGAGCCGTGCGGCATCTCCCGCGTCCTCGGCGATCGCGTGCATCGTGTGCAGGAACAGCACGGAGAAGTAGTCCGCGACGACGACGCCGTCGAAGCCCCAGGTGTCGCGGAGCAGCTCCGTCAGGTAGGCGGTCGACGCGGCGACCGGCATCCCGTCGATCTCGGCGTAGGAGTTCATCACGCTGCGCGCCCCGCCGTCGCGCACGGCCATCTCGAACGGGGGGAGCAGCACGTCGGCCACTTCGCGCGGACCCGCCGACACCGGCGCGTGGTTGCGGCCGGATCGCGAAGCCGAGTATCCGACGAAGTGCTTGAGCGTCGCATCGACGCCGGCGTCCTGCAGGCCGCGCACGTACGCGGTGCCGATCGTGCCGACGACGTAGGGGTCCTCGGCGATGCACTCGTCCACGCGCCCCCACCGGGGGTCGCGGATCACGTCGAGCACCGGGGCCAGACCCTGATGCACGCCGAGCGTGCGCATCGACTCGCCGATCAGCCGCGCCATCTCCTCGACCGTCTCAGGGTCGAACGACGCCCCCCAGGCGAGCGGCGTGGGGAAGGTCGCCGCCTTCCAGGCCGCCAGGCCCGTCAGGCATTCCTCGTGGACGATCGCGGGGATGCCGAGGCGGGTCTGCGTGCGCAGGCGTCGCTGCTCGCCCCAGAGCCATGCGGCCCGCTCGACCGGATCGACCGGGCGGGTGCCGTACACCCGCGTCAGGTGGCCGATGCCGAAGCGCGACGCGTCTTCGTACCTCGTCGAGGAGGCGAGCTCGCCCGCCATCGGCGCGACCAGCTCGTCGCCCTGATCGACCCAGAAGCCACCCAGCTGGGCGGTCTTCTCCTCCAGCGTCATCTGCGCGACGAGCGCGCGGACGCGCGCCGAACCGTTCGATGCATCCATTCGCAGACTCAGCCCTTCACCGCTCCGGTCAGCCCGCCGACGATGCGTCGCTCGAACAGGCTGAAGAACACCAGCGCCGGGATCATCGACAGCGACGTGAAGGCGAGGACCCTCGCGGTGTCGACCGAATACTGCGACGCGAATGCCTGGTTTCCCAAGGGGAGCGTGAACGACCCCTCGTTGTTGAGGATGAACAGCGGAAGCAGATAGCTGTTCCAGCTGCCGATGAACGCGAGGATGCCGACCGTGATGACTCCCGGAATCGCCAGGGGGATCACCATGCGCCAGAAGAAGCCGAGCCGGCTGCATCCGTCGATCGCCGCAGCCTCCTGCAGCTCGTTCGGGATCGCCGCCAGGAACGGGACCAGGATGATGATCGTGATCGGCAGCGCGAACGCGATCTGGGGGACGATGACCCCCGCGAGCGAGTTCATCAAGCCGAGGTTTCGCACGACGATGTACAGCGGGGTGATCGCCACGGTGATGGG
The DNA here is from genome assembly GCA_963792285.1 of uncultured Actinomycetota bacterium. Taxonomy (GTDB): domain Bacteria; phylum Actinomycetota; class Actinomycetes; order Actinomycetales; family Microbacteriaceae; genus Microbacterium. The sequence goes on from CAWBVS010000022.1 coordinate 63,168, forward strand.
GAACATCAGCCCGGCGGCGAAGACCGCGTAGATCAGCCCCCGCCCGCGGAAGGAGTAGCGGGACAGGGCGAAGGCGGCCATGAGTCCGAGCGCCACCGCCAGCACGGTGGTCACGACCGCCGCGATCGTCGAGTTGCCCACCTGGGTCCAGAAGACGGGGCTCACCAGCACGTCGGCGTAGTTCTGCCAGTTCCACGTGCGTCGGCAATCCCGACGGGTCGACCGTGATCTCGGAGTTCGAGCGGAAGCCGCCGAGGATGATGTACGCGATCGGCGCGAGCATGAGCCCGATCAGCACCAGCGCGACGAAGTAGATGAGCAGTCCGCCGCCGGAGCGCTTCTGCAGGGGTGCCGGGCGCTGCCGAGCGGGCGGCGCCTCGATGATGGTCGCGGCCATCAGACCTTCCCTCCTGTGATGGCGCCGGCCGTGTCACGGCGGAGCAGGAAGCGCTGATAGAGCAGCGCGACGGCGAGTGAGATGAGGAACATCACGACGGCGACGGCATTGCCGTAGCCGTAGCTGGCGGCATTGCGGCCGTTGGCGACCATGTAGGTGGCCATCGTCGATGTGCCGGCGGTGGAGGCCACGTACTGACCCCAGATGATCCACACCAGATCGAACAGCTGGAGTGAGCCGATGATCGACAGGAACGCCCAGATGCGGATCGTGGGGCCGAGCAGCGGCAGCACGATGTGGCGCTGGATCTGCCAGTAGGAGGCGCCGTCGATCGCGGCCGCCTCGGTGAGTTCGTCGGGGATGCCCTGGAGCCCTGCGAGGAACAGGATCACGGCGAAGCCGATGTACTTCCAGGTGATGATCACCATCAGCGTCCAGATCGCGATCGACGGATCGGACAGCCAGTCGGTGGCGAGGGCGCCGAGGCCCATCTTCTCGAGGAGGCCGTTGAGCGCTCCGTTGGACTGGAGCATGAGGCTCCAGCCGATGCCGACGACGACCTCGGAGATGACGTACGGCACGAAGATGAGCACGCGGATGACCGACTGGTAGCGCATCTTGCGGTTGAGCAGCAGCGCCAGGCCCAGGGCGATCGGCCCCTGCATCACGAGCGACATCACCGCGATGAACACGTTGTGGCCCAGGGCCTCGTGGAAGGCCGGGTCGGTGAGGATGACGACGTAGTTGCGCAGGCCCACGAAGTCGACGGCCGGTCCGTAGCCGTTCCAGCTGAAGAACCCGTAGTACGCCGCCAGCACGACGGGGAAGATCACGAAGGCGACGAAGACGAGCAGAGCCGGTCCGATCAGGATCGCGAGCTCGAGCCGGGGTCCCCACCCTGCGCCGCGGGAGCGTCGGCCGGCGGTGGGCCGGCCGACGGGCGGCTGGCCCGATGGGGGCAGCGTCTGAACGCTGCCCCCATCGGCGACCGGCGTCCCGGGCACGTCTTCGGCGATCTGCGAAGAATCGCGCGCGGTAGCCATCAGTGGCCCTCCCCTAGGACTTCGCTGCCGCGTCGTTCACGGCATCCACGATGCCCTGCGCGTCGCCCTGCCCTGCGAACATGTCGACCACCGCGACGTTCAGCGCGTTGCCGATGTTCTGGCCGTAGAGGGTGTCGAGCCACACCACGACGTACGGGGCCTCGTTGTACGCGGCGAGGACATCCTGCAGCGCGGGGTCGGTGACCACGGACTGGGCGTCCTTCGAAGCGGGCAGCGTCACGAACGCCTCGGCGTATGCCTCCTGGTTCGCCTTCTCGACCATGAAGTTGAGGAAGTCCACGCACTCTTCGGGAGCGTTCACCCAGCAGCTGTAGCCGTCGACGCCGCCCATCATGGCGCCGGGCTCGCCGGCTCCGCCGTCGACCTCGGGGAACGGGAACCAGAGCAGGTCGGGCAGCGGCTTCTCGTCGGGAGTCAGCGATGCGATGACGCCCGGGTTCCAGGCGCCCATGAGCTCCATCGCCGCCTGGCGGTTGGCCACCAGACCCGCGGACGAGCCTGCGCCCTGCTGTGCGGCGGTCGTGAGGAACCCGTCGTTGAACGGCTCCGTCTCGAGGAACGCCTGCAGGTTCTCGCCGGCTTCGAGCCAGCACGGGTCGTTGAACTCGCGGCTGACCGCGGCTTCGTCCATCGTCTCCTTCGCGCAGGCGCGCAGGGCGAAGTTGTAGTACCAGTGCGCGGCCGGCCAGGCGTCCTTCGCGCCGACGGCGATCGGTGCGATCCCCGTCGCCGCGATGGCCTCATCGACGGCCTCGAGCTCGTCGATCGTGGCCGGAGGCGTGACGCCTGCCGCCTCGAACGCGTCGCCCGAGTAGAAGATGCCGGAGGGCAGCACGGCCGTCGGCACGCCGTAGACCTTGCCGTCGACCTCGAAGGCGGACAGCACGCCGCCCAGAGCCGATTCGGTGGCGTCGGTGATCCCGCTCGTCAGGTCCATGGCCTGACCGGCGGAGACGACGTCGGCGAGCTTGCCGCCGCCGCGTGCCATGAAGATGTCGGGTGCGTCGCCGGAGTTCAGCGCCGTCTGGAGCTTGCCGTCCATCTCCTCGTTCTGGACGGACTGCACCTCGATCGTGACACCGGGGTTGGCCTCCTCGAAGGCTGCGACGGTGTCGTCCCAGTACGCCTTGCCGGGGCCGGTGGTGGAGTTGTGCCAGAACGTCATCGTGACGTCGCCGTCGGCCGATCCACCGCCGTCACCGCCGCCGGCGCAACCGCTCAGGATGAGCGCGCCCGCGACCAGGACGGCAGAACCCGCCAGGAGTCTCTTGCCATTCATGTGATTTCCGTTCTCTTCTTCGAGTCGCCCCTCGCTCGCGGAGGTGGCGTGAAACCCGCACCGTCGGCGTGTTTCGGGACCGCTGTGCGTTGGACCTGGATCTTCGTCAACCAGGCTGGCGTTCAGTGTTGCAACCGACAACATATTGTGTCAAACGTTTTCGAAAACCTTTTCCATTCGTTATCATCGGGCTCATGGGACGCCGGGCAACGATCAACGACGTCGCGGCCGCAGCAGGCGTTTCGGTCTCGACGGTCTCCAAAGCCGTGCACGGCCGCTACGGCGTCTCGCCCGACACGATGCGCCGTGTGCTGGAGGTCGTCGAGCAGCTCGGCTACCAGTCGAGCCTCGGCGCGAGCAGCATGCGCTCCCACCGCACGGGCGTGATCGGGGTGCTCGTGCCGGCTTTCGAGCCGTTCAGCGCCGAGATCCTCAAGGGTGTCGGCGCCGCGGTGCGCGGCACCGGATTCGACCTGCTCGCCTACAGCGGATCGCAGGACGGCACGGGCGAGGGGTGGGAGCGCCGGTCGGTCAGTCGCTTGAGCGGCACGCTCATCGACGGCGTCATCATGGTCACTCCGTCGGTGGTCAACGTCGCGGGCGAAGTGCCCATCGTCGCGATCGATCCGCACACCGGGCCGGCCGACATGCCGACCGTCGAATCCGACAGCTTCCACGGCGCCCAGCTGGCGACGCGCTATCTCATCGAACTCGGGCACACCCGCATCGGCTTCGTCTCGGGCCGCCCCGACCTGCGCTCCTCCGTGCTGCGCGACGCCGGCTACCGCAGCGCCCTCCTCGAGGCCGGCATCGCCTTCGACCCGGCCCTCGTCGTGGTCGGCCGCTACCAGGAGGACGCCTCCCGCGAGATCGCGCACGACCTGCTCTCACTCGTGGACCGTCCGACCGCGATCTTCGCGGCGAACGATCTGTCGGCGATCGCGGTGCTGAGCGTCGCCTCGGACCTGGGCATCTCCGTCCCCGACGAGCTGTCGGTGATCGGCTTCGACGACATTCCCGAGGCCGCGCGGCACTCACCGCCGCTCAGCACCGTGCGCCAGCCCATGCAGCGACTGGGAGAAGTGGCCACGAAGCTGCTGATCGCCCTCATGAACGGCGAGACTCCTGCGCAGACCCACGTGCGCCTGCCCACCCGGCTGGCTCCGCGCGCGACTACCGCACCTCCCTTGCGCTGAGGTGCGGCGTCAGGGAGCGAAGGCCGCCGGATCCCGCAGCAGATCGGCGAACGCCAGCTCTGCCGCGCCGATCAGCAGGCGGTCTTCGGCAAGGACGGCGGTGCGGATGCTGAGGCCCTCCATGCTGGCCGGCATCGCCTGAGCCGCGACGGCATCCGTCAATCCGTCCAGATCGTGCTCGGCGAGGATCGCGAGGAACCCGCCCAGCACGACGACCGACGGATTGAGCACGTTGACCGCGTTCGCCAGAGCCGTCGCGAGGATGCGGCGCTGGCGGGCGAGCTCTTCGGCCACCGTGACCGAGCTCGACGCCCGCAGCGCCTCGGCGAGCGTGGGCTCGTCGGCCGACATGAGTTCGACGGCGGCCAGCAGGCGCGCCCGGCTGACTTCGTCCTCGAGGACGCCGTCGCCGGCGCGGCGGTCGGATGCCGAGGCGATGCCGGGCCGGTTCTGACCGAACTCGCCGGCGTACCCGCCGGCGCCCGGGACCGGAACTCCGCCGATGATCAGCCCACCGCCGATGCCGCTCGCGCCGCCGTTGAGGTAGACGACGTCGTCGACGCCGCGCGCGGCGCCGAACAGGTGCTCGGCGATCGCGCCCAGCATCGCGTCGTTGCCGACGACGGCCGGAGCGCCCGTCGCCGCGGCGACCAGGTCGCGCAGTGGCTCATCGATCCAGCGCAGGTGCGGAGCGTTTCGCACCAGGCCGTCGGCGGCGCGCACCAGGCCCGGCACGGCCAGGCCTACCCCGACGATCCGCGATGCGGCCAGTCCGCCCTCCTTCCAGGCCGCCAGCTGCGCCGCCACGATCGCGGTGGCGTCGGCGGGAGTGATCAGGCGGTCGACGTCGATCCGCGCGCGGAGCGAGATGCTGCGATCGAGCCCCACCGCCGCCATCGTCACGGCATCCACCTCGGGGTTGACGGCGATCGCCACGACGTCGGCGGCCGCGGAGACGAGGGGCGAGGGGCGCCCGACGCGTCGCGAGGGATCGGGAGCGCGCTCCTTCACCAGCCCTTGGGCCACCAGTTCGCCCACGAGGTCGGCGATCGTCGAGCGGTTCAGGCCGGTCGTCTCGGTCAGCGTGGCCCGGGGGAGCGGGCCGTCGAGGTGAACGAGCCGCAGGACGCGCGCGAGATTGCGCTGGCGCACGCCCTCGGCGGTGGGTTCACTCACGCGTCCACCCTATGAGAGCGGGCGGCTCGTGCCCGGCATTTGTCGGCCACGACCACGAAACCGGGCCGATCCAGTGCCGACCTGCCGTCCGCGGTGCGGTTGCAGGTCACCGGACCCACCCGTATGGTCGACCACACCCGTCGCCTTCGGGCACACATCACGATCGAGGAACAGTGGGCCGCTACGCCAATCCGATCCTTCCGGGGTGTCATCCCGACCCGTCGATCTGCCGGGTGGATGACACGTACTACCTGGTCACCTCCACGTTCGAGTACCTGCCCGGTCTTCCCGTGCACGCCTCGACGAATCTGGTCGACTGGCAGCTGATCTCTCACGCGATCGACCGCCCCGACCAGCTGGACTTCGCCGGACTCCCGGCATCCAAGGGGTTGTTCGCGCCGACGATCCGCCATCACGCCGGCACGTTCTACATCGTCTGCACCGTCGTGGCGCCCTCCGCCGTCGACGGCGCGGCCTGGCCCGGACGCTCCGGCCACTTCATCGTGACCGCGACCGATCCTCGCGGGCCGTGGTCGGATCCGATCTGGCTCGAAGGGCATGACGAGATCGACCCGTCCCTCACGTTCGACGGCGATCGGGTGTGGCTCTGCGGCACGCGTCTGGCCGATCCGGGCCTCTGGCGGCAGCAGACCGAGGTGTGGCTGCGCGAACTCGATCCCGCCACGTTCGCCGTGATCGGCGACGAGTCGATCCTGTGGCACGGCGCCGTCGAGGGCGCCGTGTGGGCGGAGGGGCCGCACCTGTACCGCCACCCCGACGGGGGCTGGATGCTGCTCGCCTCGGAGGGCGGCACCTACGGCGACCACGCGATCAGCATCGCCTACGCCGACGAGATCACCGGGCCGTACCGCGGGGACTCCGGCAACCCGCGCCTGACGCATCGCGACCTGGGTTCGCGCGCCGCCATCTGGTCGGTGGGGCACGCCGATCTCGTCGATGCGCCGGACGGCCGCACCTGGGCGACCCTGCTGGCGACCCACACCGACGACGGCGTCGACGGACTGCTCGGGCGCCAGACCCACCTCGTGCCGGTCGAGTGGGAGGACGGCCGGCCGCTGTTCGCTCCCGGCGCCGGACGAGTGGAGGCGGTGGTCGTTGCCGACGGTGTGCCCGATCAGGCGCCGCTCGCGCGAGCGTGGGTCGACGACTTCGATGAGCCGGCGCTCGGACTCGACTGGTCCACTCCTCGCCACCACCCGACCCTGATCGCCGACACCCGGGCGCGGCCCGGACACGTGCGGCTGCACGGGGGCGGGGAGCCCTCCGACCTCGGAGTGCTCGCCTTCCTCGGTCGCCGGCTGCCCTGTTCGCGGGCGGAGGTGCGCGCCGGTGTCGAACTGCAGGCATCCGGAGCGCTCCGCGCCGGCATCCTGCTGCGAATCTCCGAATCCGACCACCTCGAGATCGCCGCGGGTGCCGACGGTATGGCGCGCATGCGCCTGACCGCCGGCGGACAGACGCATCCGGTCGGCGAGGTCGCCTGCGATCCGTCAGCGCAGGTCGATCTCCGGCTGCGCATCGACGGCTTCCGCGCCGACGCCTGGGTCGGCGAAACGCTCGTCGGCTCGGCAGATCTGCGCCCGCTGAGCCCTGGTGGTGCGGGCTCGTTCCTCGGCTGCTGGGTCGGCCCGTTCGCCGTCGGTGACGGATACGTCGACGTCGACCGCGTTGATATCGGCGCGCTGGAGTGAAGTCGTCGCCGGACGGCTGGACGCGGCATCCGTGATGGTATAGGTTGTTAACCGCAACAATTCCCGCGAAGGAGCGTCATGCCCACCCCTACTACTGCCGACAAATTCTCGTTCGGACTCTGGACCGTCGGCTACAACGGCACCGACCCGTTCGGTGGCCCCACCCGCAAGCCCCTCGACGTCGTGCACGCCGTCGAGAAGCTCACTGAGCTCGGCGCCTACGGCCTCACGTTCCACGACGACGACCTGTTCGCCTTCGGTTCGACCGATGCCGAGCGCCAGACCCAGATCGACCGCCTCAAGGGCGCTCTGGCCGACACCGGGATGATCATCCCGATGGTCACCACCAACCTGTTCAGCGCCCCCGTCTTCAAGGACGGCGGCTTCACCTCGAACGACCGTGACGTGCGTCGCTTCGCGCTGCGCAAGGTCTTCCGTCAGCTCGACCTCGGCGCCGAGCTCGGCGCGAAGACGTTCGTCATGTGGGGCGGCCGCGAGGGCGCCGAGTACGACTCGGCCAAGGACATCCGTCAGGCTCTCGAGCGCTACCGCGAGGCTGTCAACCTGCTCGGCGACTACGTCACCGACAAGGGCTACGACATCCGCTTCGCGATCGAGCCCAAGCCGAACGAGCCGCGCGGCGACATCCTGCTGCCGACGCTCGGTCACGCGATCGCGTTCATCGACTCGCTCGAGCGTCCCGAGCTCGTGGGCCTGAACCCCGAGGTCGGCCACGAGCAGATGGCGGGGCTCAACTTCGCCGCCGGCATCGCCCAGGCGCTGTACCACGGCAAGCTCTTCCACATCGACCTCAACGGCCAGCGCGGCATCAAGTACGACCAGGACCTCGTGTTCGGTCACGGCGACCTGCACAACGCGTTCGCCCTCGTCGACCTGCTCGAGAACGGCGGCCCCGGAGGGGTTCCCGCCTACGACGGCCCGCGTCACTTCGACTACAAGCCCTCGCGCACCGAGGACGAGAAGGGCGTGTGGGATTCGGCATCCGCCAACATGAACACCTACCTGCTGCTCAAGGAGCGCGCCGCGGCCTTCCGCGCCGACCCCGAGGTGCAGGAGGCGCTCGCCGCCGCGAAGGTCGACGAGCTCTCGGTGCCGACGCTCAACCCGGGCGAGACCTACGACGACCTGCTCGCCGACCGTTCGGCCTACGAGGACTTCGACACGTCGGTCTACCTCGGCGGCAAGGGCTTCGGCTTCGTGCGGCTGCAGCAGCTCGCGACCGAGCACCTGCTCGGCGCGCGCTGACACGTTCCCTGTCGTCGACTTGCCGTATATGTGGGTGACACGCCGCAACGCGGCCTGCGTATACGGCAAGTCGACAAGGTAACTGAGGGCTTCGAGGGAGAGGGCAGGATGACGCTGGTCATGGGGGTCGACTCGTCGACGCAGTCGTGCAAGGTCGTCATCACGGATGCCGACACCGGTGAGATCGTGCGGCAGGGCCGCGCATCGCACCCGTCGGGGACCGAAGTGCACCCCGGCGCGTGGTGGTCGGCGCTGCGCGCCGCGATCGCGGATGCCGGCGGCCTCGCCGACGTCGCCGCGTGGGCGATCGGCGGGCAGCAGCACGGCATGGTCGTGCTCGACGCAGACGGCCGGGTGATCCGCGATGCACTGCTCTGGAACGACACCCGCTCGGCCGGAGCCGCGACCGACCTCATCGCCGAATTCGGCGCCGAAGCGCTCGCGCAGCGCACCGGCCTCGTGCCCGTCGCCTCCTTCACGATCACGAAGCTGCGGTGGCTGCGCGATCACGAGCCCGACAACGCCGCGCGCGTCGCGGCCGTCGCGCTTCCGCACGACTGGCTGACCTGGCGCCTGCGCGGGTTCGGGCCGCGCGGCGAGTCGCCGCTCGGCCCGGTGCTGGACGAGCTCGTGACGGATCGATCGGATGCCTCGGGCACCGGCTACTGGAACCCTGAGACGGACGGCTACGATCGCGATCTGCTCGCCGCCGCGCTCGGACACGACGCGATCCTCCCGCGCGTGCTCGGACCTCGGGAGTGGGTCGAGGATGAAGCCGGTCGCCGTGTCGGCGGGGGCGCGGGCGACAACGCCGGTGCCGCCCTCGGGCTGGGCGCCGGCCCGGGCGATGTCGTGGTCTCGATCGGCACGAGCGGCACGGTCTTCGCCGTCAGCGAGCAGCGCACGATCGACCCGACCGGCACGGTCGCCGGGTTCGCCGACTGCACCGGACGCTTCCTGCCGCTGGTGGCGACCCTCAACGCCGCGCGCGTGCTCGACGCGATCGCGCGACTGCTCGGCGTCGACCACGCCGAGCTGAGCCGCCTCGCCCTCGCCGCCCGCCCCGGCGCGGGCGGCCTGTCGCTCGTGCCGTACTTCGAGGGCGAGCGCACTCCCAACCTGCCCGATGCGACGGCGGCCCTCACCGGCATGACGCTCGCCTCCACCACCCGGGAGAACCTCGCGCGGGCCGCCGTCGAGGGCATGCTCGGCGGACTCGGCGCGGGAATGGAGGCGCTGCGCGCCCTCGGCGTGCCGCTGGAGAGGGCGCTGCTGATCGGCGGCGGGGCGCAGTCCGAGGCCGTGCGCCTGATCGCGCCGCTCGTGCTCGGCATGCCGGTCGAGGTCCCCGAGCCGGGGGAGTACGTCGCGCTCGGTGCCGCGCGGCAGGCCGCATCCGTCCTGCCTGAACCCCGACACGCTGGCACGATCGGTGGCCGGTACGGTGCCGGTTGTAGGAAGCTGCCACGTCCACGGTCCTGATCGAGCCACTTCTGCCTCATGAGTCACGTCGCTCCCGACGACCGGCACAGTAGCGCCGGGTCTCACAGGCATCTCGTAGCCCCGGACCGTACGTTCGGGAGCATGGCCCGCCCGATCGACCCAGACCCCCTCGCCGAGCTGGATGATCACGTCCCGTACTCCACGAAACAGCTGCGGGCGATGGCCGACGAGATGCAGCGCTTCCTCCTGGAGTACCGCTTCGGCATGCAGGAGATCGAGACGAAGGTCGCGATCCTGCGCGACGAGTTCCAGTACATGCACGACTACAACCCGATCGAGCACGTCTCCAGCCGGGTGAAATCGCCCGACAGTCTCGTCGCGAAGGTCGTCCGCCGGGGCATCGAGGCCGACTTCGCCTCGATCCGCGAGGCGATCACCGACATCGCCGGCGTGCGGATCACCTGCAGCTTCACGACGGACGCCTACCGCCTGTTCGACCTGCTCACCCAGCAGGACGACGTGACCGTCGTCGCCGTGAAGGACTACATCGCCGAGCCGAAGGCGAACGGCTACAAGAGCCTGCACGCGATCGTCGAGGTGCCCGTCTTCCTCTCCAGCGGCCGCGTCGCCGTGCCGGTCGAGGTGCAGTTCCGCACGATCGCGATGGACTTCTGGGCCAGCCTCGAGCACAAGATCTACTACAAGTACGACCGCCAGGTTCCGCCGGAGCTGCTCACCAGCCTGAAGGATGCCGCGGACACGGCCGCCGAGCTCGACGAGCGCATGCAGCGCCTGCACCGCGAACTGCACGGACCGGCGGGTCACGGCCGGGTGGTCGCGGTATAGCGGCATCGCCCGACAGAATGGGCACGTGCCCCCTTCCGCGCAGGAGTCCTCCGCAGCGCAGGACTCCGCCCGGCTCGATGCGATCGCCGTGGAGCTCTACGCCCTCGCCGCCCGACGACTTCACCGCGGCCCGCAATGCGCGCGCCGCGGCATCCGACCGGTCCTTGGCCGCGCGGGTGAAGGCGCTGCGCAAGCCGACCGCCGCGGCGTGGGCCGTCGACCTCCTCGCCCGCGACGGCCAGCTCGCCGAAGCGCTCGAGCTCGCCGGGGCGCTCCGCGAGGCGCAGGACGACCTCGACGCCGCCGAACTCGCGCGCCTCAGCCGCCAGCGCCGCGCTCTGGTCGCCGCCCTCGCCACGCAGGCCGTCGGGCTCGCCGAAGACAAGGGCGTGACGATCAGCGCGGCGGCGCGGGCCGACGTCGAGAAGACGATCAACGCGGCGGTGATGGATGCCGCAGCCGCGGCGGCCGTGATGACCGCGCGCCTGGTCCGTCCGCTCGAGGCCACCGGCTTCGATGCGGTCGACGTGTCGGAGGCGGTCGGCGGGAGCCTGCCGGGCGTTCCCGATGCTCCGGCTCCGAACCGCGACGATCTCGCCGAGCGCCGCGCCCGCAAGGCCGCCGAGAAGGCGCTGCGCGAGGCCGAGCGCGCCGCGGGCGAAGCCGACCGCGAGCTGGCCAAGGTCGACGCGACGCTCACGAAGACCCGCGAACGCGCGGACCACCTGGCCGAGCGCATCGACGACCTGCGCTCGGAGCTGGCGAAGCTCGAAGCAGACGCCGAGAAGGTCGCGCAGGACATCGGCCGCCTCGACGGCGAGAGGACGGATGCCGCCGCCCGCGTCCGCGCCGCGGAGCGCGATGCGGAGACGGCGCGCCGTGCACTGCCCGAGGGCAGCGCGTGAGGAGGCCCGGCCATCGCTTCGTGGCCGTGTTCGTGGCCGCCGTGCTCGCCGTCGCGAGCGGGGTGGTCGCGGTCGAGGCGCTGCGTTTCGCGGGCGATGCGCTGGAGCGTCCGGGGATCGAGGCGTTCTACGAGCAGCCGGCGGATGCCGCGAACGGCGATCCCGGAACGATCGTCAAGCTCGATCCGCTGCTGGGTGCACCCCTCGCGGCCCGGGCCTGGCGCATCATGTACCGCACGACCGATCTGAACGGCGAGCCCGTCGTCTCGACGGGCGTGCTCGTCGTGCCGCTGGCTGCCGGCGCCGCCGGAAGGGCGCACGGTGGTCTCGTGGGCTCACCCGACGACCGGCGCCGCCCTGGAGTGCGCGCCCTCGTACGGCTTCGATCCGTTCGCGCTGATCGAGGGGCTCCGCTCCCTGCTCGATCGCGGGTACGCCGTCGTGGCGACCGATTACGTCGGCATGGGCACGGACGGCCCCGACTCGTATCTGGTCGGCATCACCGGCGGCAATGCCGTGCTCGACGCCGTCCGGGCCGCGCGGGCGGTGCCCGAGACGCAGGCGAGTGATCGCGTCGTGCTGTGGGGGCACTCGCAGGGCGGCCAGGCCGTGCTGTTCGCCGCCGAGCGCGCGGCCGATTACGCGCCCGAGCTGCAGATCGAAGCCGTGGCGGCGGCGGCCCCCGCCGCCGACCTCACGGCCCTCATGGGCTCGCACCTGGACGACATCTCGGGCGTCACGATCGGCTCGTACGCGTTCACCGCCTTCGCCTCGGTGTACCCCGAGGCTCCGATCGACGGCATCCTGACCCCGGCCGCGCTCGCAGCTCGTGCCCGAGATGAACCAGCTGTGCCTGCTCAGCAACATCTCCGAGCTGCACCGGATCGGCCAGCCGCTGGTCGGCGACTTCACGCGGAGCGACCCGACCACCACCGCCCCGTGGGAGCAGCTGCTCGCCGAGAACTCCGCGGGCTCGACCGCCTTCGATGCGCCGCTGTTCATCGCGCAGGGGCTCGAGGACGAACTGGTCGTGCCGAGCGACACGACCGAGTTCGTGAAGCACGAAGCCTCCCTCGGCATCCGGGTGACGTACCAGGAGATCCCGTTCGCCACGCACGGCACGGTGGCGTATTTCGCGATCCCCGGGCTGATGGCGTGGCTCGATCGCGTCGTGCCCTGACCCCGCGGGTACCTCCGCACCCGCGCGCCCCGCTACGGTGAACGCGTGGACGACCTCGAGCCGACGCTGCTGATCATCCCGCTGCTCGCGGTGCTGGCTCCGCTGTTCGCGCGCAGCCTCAGCCGCTGGGTGCGCATCCCGATCGTCGTGTTCGAGCTCATGCTCGGCATCGTGGTGGGCCCGTCGCTGCTCGGCTGGGCGGTGCCCTCCGAGTTCGTCGGCGCGCTGTCGGAGTTCGGCCTGGCGATGCTCTTCTTCGTCGCCGGCTCGGAGATCGAGTTCACCGTCTTCCGCGGGCGGACGGGTCGCTCGGCGGTCTTCGGCTGGCTGATCAGCATCGCGGTGGGCGTGGGCATCACCTGGCTCATCGCGCCCGGTGAGATCGCGATCGTGATCGGCATCGCCCTGTGCTCCACGGCCCTCGGCACGCTCCTGCCGATCCTGCGCGACGCCGGCGAGCTGCGCACGCCGTTCGGGCGGGCCGTCGGCGCGGTCGGCGCGGTGGGCGAATTCGGGCCGCTCATCGCGATCTCGCTCTTCCTCGGAGCGAGCAACCCGGGCATCGAGACGCTCGTCCTCCTGCTGTTCGGCCTCGTCGCCGGCCTGGCGATCTGGCTCGCGTTCAAGATGCCGCGGGGTGCGATGCACCGGGTCGTGAACGCGACGCTGCACACGTCGGGGCAGTTCGCGATCCGCGTCGTGTTCCTGATCCTCTCGGCCCTCGTCGCCCTGAGCATCGTGCTCGATCTGGACATGCTGCTGGGCGCCTTCGCCGCCGGCATCGTGTGGCGGCTGCTCATGCGCGACGCCGACGAGGCCGATCGCGAGGCGGTCGAGAGCAAGGTCGAGGCCGTCGCGTTCGGGTTCCTCGTGCCGGTGTTCTTCATCTACACCGGGATCACCTTCGACCTCGCCGCGCTGCTGGCCGACCCGTGGCTGTTCGCGCTGGTGCCGCTCGTGCTCGTCGTGCTGTTCGTCGTGCGCGGCGTGCCGTCGATGCTCGCCGCGCCCGCGGGATCGACCCGCCGCGAGCGGCTCTCGATGGCGTTCCTCGGCGCGACCGGACTGCCGATCATCGTCGCGGTCACCGCGATCGGAGTGAGCGAGGGCGTTCTGCAGACCTCCGACGCCGCCCTGCTCGTCGGCGCCGGGATGCTGTCGGTGCTGCTGTTCCCCCTCATCGCGATGAGCCTGCGGGGTGAGCGCAAGGTGCCGGTCGGCGCGCCCCTCGAGGACGACCTGCGCGTGAGCACCGCCGCGGTGCTGGACGCCGCCCGCGCGCGCCTGGCCGGTGCGCCGCGCGAGGCGCTGGGCGAGCTCGTCGTGCCGCGGCGGGTGCTGGGGCTCGGGCGATCGCCGCGCATCGTCCGCCGAGGAGAGGCGTGGCACCTCGGCGTTCTGCTGCTGACCGACGACGCCGTGCTCGCCACGGGAGAGATCGTCCGCGCGCGTGAAGAGGTGCGGCGCGGGTTCACCGCCGAGTCGCAGCGGCGACGCGCCGAGCTGGCCGCCGCCGCCCGCCGCGGCGGGCATCGCGGAGGGCGAGGTCGTGCACGTCGGGTGGGAGAGACTCGATGTCGAGGCTGTCGACCGGGGCGCGGCATCCGGCCCCCTCGCCCTGCGTGACGGCGTGCCGAGCGTGCGGTGGAGCGCCGCGGGCGGCTACGTGCCGCTGGCGGCCTACCTCGACGAGCGCATCGAGCTGCTGCGGCACCCGCCGGGCGGTGCGTGAGGCTCAGGCGGGTCCGAAGGCGCGGGCGAACGCGCGGATCAGCCGCACCGGCTCGGTGACGGATGCCGCGAGCACGCGGCCCGCGACGGTGTCGAAGTCGTTCGCCGGGAAGTACCCGTCGTCGCGGTAGACGGCCATGCGCTCGGTGAAGGCGCGCGGTCGTCGGCTCGGGGTGGAACTGCGTGGCGTAGAGCCGGTCGCCGACGCGGTACGCCTGCACGGGGCATCCGTCGTTCTGCGCGAGCAGCACCGCGCCGTCGGGCACCTCCGCCGACCCCTCCTTGTGCGCCGTCAGCGCCGTGAACCGGTGGGCGAGCGTGCCCAGCAGCGGGTCGCTCTCGCCGGCGGCGGTGAGGTCGACCGCGACGGGTCCGGTGTCTTCGGGGAACGCCCGGCTCACCTCGCCGCCGAGCATGCGCGTGAGCACGCCGATGCCGTAGCAGGTGAACAGCGCCGCGGGCGAGGTGGCCGACGGTGACTCCATCACGCCGGCCGCGATGCGCTCGAGGTCGGCCTCGAGGCGGCGCTGCACCTCGGTCTTGGTCGACTCGGGGTCGGTCACGTTGAACGGGCTGCCGCCCACGAAGAAGCCGCTGTAGCGCTCGAACACGTCCGGCGGCAGCGGGTCGCGCACGAGGTCGAGCTGCGCGAGCTGCGACGGTTCGAGATGCGCCGCCGCACGGAAGGACTCGTACTCGGCCGCGGCCGCCCCCTGCTGCGGCCGCACGCACACGTAGAGCAGCGGCGCCGTCGTCATGGCGCGAGTTTAGACGGTCGGCCGGCGGCGTCGATCATCGTGGGAACTCGTCTCGACGCGGATGTATCAGACATGTGCTTTCGCACTCCTCCAGATGTGGACACAATGGGCACCATGACGCATGGGGGCGCCGAGACCTCGGTCGACTCTGCGGAGCCGACGCGCTGGGAGCGCGCGGCGACGCTGTTCCTGAGCTGGCGCGACGGAGACGCGCGCGCGATGGACGACCTCGTGCGTCTGATGACACCGCTGCTGTGGCACGTGGTGCGCGCGTACGGTCTCGACCGTGCGCTCGCCGAGGACGTCGTGCAGACGACGTGGCTCACGCTCGTGCGCAGGCACGAGTCGATCACCGAGCCGCAAGCGGTATCCGGGTGGCTGACGATGGTCGCCCGGCGCGAGGCATGGCGTGTGGGCAAGCTGCAGCGCCGTGCCGACCCGACCGAGGCCGAAAGCCTCGAACCTCACCTGCCCGCCCAGGAGTCCGCAGAGCAGACCGCCGCCACAGACGACGAGTCCCGTCGCCTGTGGCTCGCTGTCGCACAGCTCAACGATCGGTGCCAGCGACTGCTGCGCATCGTCGCTTTCGACGAGCGCCCTGACTACGCACGCATCGCCCAGGACATGGCGATGCCGATCGGCTCGATCGGGCCGACCCGTCAGCGCTGCCTCGGCAAACTCCGCGCCCTCCTCGAGGGTGACGGCTGGGGAGGGGATGATTCCGATGGAGACTGAAGACTTCGCCGCGGATGCGGCTCTGTTCGCGCGAATGCGCGCCATGTGGCAGGACGTGGATCCGATGCCCGCCGATCTCGTCGACCGGATGGTCGCGGCGGTCGCGGTCGAGGATCTCTCGCGCGAGTACGCGCTGCTGACCCTCGTGTCGGGGGATCTGGCCGCCGTGCGCGGAGAGACCGACACGGCGACGCTGCAGTTCAGCGACGGCACGACGAGCGTGCTCGTGCACGTGACCGCGACCGAAGACGGCTCGCGCCGCATCGACGGGTGGGTGGATGCCGCGGCCCTCGCGATCCGCCTCATCCAGGGCGAGCGCGAGTGGAGCACCGACCCGGGCGAGCACGGCCGGTTCGCGTTCGAGAGCGTCCCTCCCGGCGTCTCGCGTCTCCGGCTCGTCGTGCGCGGCGCCGACGGCGACCTGCGCGACTTCCAGACCCCGCAGTTCGAAGTGTGACCCGACGCGCGATGACCCCGTGGGGGAGTTTCGTCGCGGAGCCCCGAGGAGAGATGAAGCATGGTGCAAGAGACACCCACCGACCCCGCCGAGCAGCCGCTGCTCACCTGGCGCCAGCGCTACGAAGCCGCACGAGGGCGCGGGGTGCCGCTCGATCCGCAGAGCGAGCCGGTCGATGGAGTCACCGCGTACCCCACCGACTACGACCCTGCGCACCTGCTCGTCACCGATGCTGAGCGACTCGATGGACTGCTCGAGCTGCTGGGGGTCGCGGCGGGCGACTTCGGTTGGGGAGTGAGGCTCCAGAACCTCGACGGAACCGAACTGGAGCCGCAGGAGGCACTCGCCCGCGAGCGTCGCGCGCGAAAGGACTTCGACATCCCGACGATCCATCGGCTGCTGATCTTCCGGAACCCGCGGGACGATCGCGATGACCTGCCGGTGCCACCCGTGGACGCATGGCGGCTTCTGCAGCGGGCCCGCGCGCGGGCACACGGCGATCGCGCACGCACGCGCGCCCTCGACAGAGTCGGGCTCGATCATGTGCTGTCCCTCGATCCCGTGGGCGGCAAGACCAACCCGGTCGGTGGCAAGACCAACCCGGTGGGTGGCAAGACCAACCCGGTCGGGGGGAAGACCAACGCCCCTGGCTCGGACAGCTACTTGGAACCCGGCAGCGGAGGCCGCCAGGTCGTGCAGTTCATCGGATCCGAACCGCAGCGGTCCGTGTCCCTCGCCCGCGGCGGCCGGCGACCTGTCGTTGCGATCCTCGATACGGGGTGCGGCGCGCACCGCTGGCTCCCCGATGACATCGTGACCCGCTACCCGCGGCTGGAGGACAAAGTCGTCGGGATCCCCCAGTCGGTACCCGAGTCGGAGGTGATCGGCGACATCGCCGGCCCGTTCGACGGCTTCCTCGACGACGCCGCGGGACACGGCACATTCATCGCGGGTGTCATCCGGCAGATGAGCCCCGAGGCCGACATCATCGCCGTGCGGGTCGCCGACAGCCAGGGCACCCTGCTCGAGGGTGACTTCATGCTCGCCGTGCGCAGTCTTGTGAAGATGATGTCACTGCCCACGCGCAGAGGCGGTCGCGCGATCGACGTCATCAACCTGTCGTTCGGCTACTACCACGAGACGCCGCAGGATCAGCTGTTCGACCGCACGTTGACCGAGCTGCTCCTCGCCGCCCGCCGGCGCGGCTGCGCGATCGTCTGCTCGGCGGGCAACGATGCGACAGACCGACCGAGCTTCCCGGCGGCGCTGTGGCGATGGCAGGGCGCCGACTTCGTCGTGCCGGATCCGAGGGATGCCGCACCCCACGTCTCCGTCGGTGCGCTCAATCCCAACGGGACGATGGCGCTGTTCAGCAATCTCGGGCCGTGGGTGCGGACGTACGCGCCCGGGCGCGGCGATCGTGAGCACATTCCCGGGCTTCAACGGGGGGATTCAGGCGGGAAGCCGCGATGACAGAGACGGATACCGCAGGGAGACCATCGATCCCGACGACTTCGGCGGCGGCTTCGGCCTGTGGAGCGGTACGTCGTTCGCCGCGCCCTACCTGGCGGGACTGCTCGCGCGTGATCTGTCGAAGCCGTTGATGACCGGCTCGCTTCCGTCGGAGCCCGAGCGGATCAAGGCGCTGCGCGCCGCCGAGCGGAACGCGCTGAAGGTGCTCCATGAGAAGGGCCCCACGCCGGCCTGAGAATCGCGCGGAACACCTGGGGGCCGACTGCCGCCATGATGGTCGGGTGGTCCGATCCGCCGAAGCTCTCCATCGCGCGGCCGTCGAGCTTGCCAATCGCGGCCGGAGGACGGCGGCCGAGCGGATGCTGGTGCAGGCGTCGCAGCGTACGGACGACGCGGCGCTGTTGGCGCGCATCGCCGGAACGATCGCGGTCGGCCGGGCGCACCGCGGAGCGATCGACGAAGCGGAGCAGATGTGCATCGACGCGATGCGCACGCCGGGCCTCGACGCGGGGACGATCGCGTTGCTGTCCGGTCAGATGGGGTCGATCATGGAGCTCGGCGGTCGTCTCGATGAAGCCGACCGCTGGCTGAGTCGCGCGATCGAGCACGTGGAGGACCCCGTCGCGCAGGCGAACCTCCTGATCAACCGCAGCGTGGTGCGCATGCAGCGCGGGCGGCTGGATGACGCGGCCCGCGACACGGCTGCGGCGGCTGCGGCCTTCACAGCCGACGGTCGAACCGTCGATGCGGCGGAGGCGCGCCACAATCTCGGCTACATCGACCTTCTGAGAGGTGATCTTGTGATCGCCCTGCGGGAGATGTCCGGCGCTCACGGCGTGATCGCGGCCGCATCTCAGGTCGTCGGCGCGGTGACGGACGTCGATCGAGCCGAAGTGCTGCGCGACGCGGGGCTCATCCGCGACGCTGAGGCTCTGCTCGCGCGCGCGGCGGCCTCGCTCGGCGCCAACAGGATGCCGCGGGCACGTGCCGAGGCGGAGTTCCACCTCGCGCGGTCCCTGCTGTCGCACGACCCCCACGCCGCACGCCGCGTGGCCAGAGCGAGCGCGCGACGTTTCGAGGCGCTGGGCAACGAGCCGTGGGCCGCGCGCGCCGACGGTCTGCGGATCCGCGCGGATCTTGCGGGCGGGCGGCTCCTGCCCGGGGGAGTCGCACTCGACCGATCCCCGCCGTGTGCCCAGCGAGGATGAGGTCGAAGCGACAGCATCGAGACTTGTCATGCACGGCTTCCGTAGCGAAGCCGCTGCGGTGCGCATGTCACGGGAAGTGTGGCTGATCCGGCAGGGGCGAACGGCGACGGGGCGCGTCATCCGGGTGCCACCCCAGGCGACGGTCGAGGTGAGGATGCTCGCGCACGAAGTGCGCGCGAGTCGTGCCGCGGCCCGCGGCCGCGAAGCGGATGCGCGACGTCACGCGGCACGCGGACTCGACGTGCTGAGCACGTGGCAGGGGTCGTTCGGAAGTCTCGACCTGCAGACGTCGGTTGCGATGCACGGGCGGGGGCTCGTCCTGTCGGGCCTCGAGTCGGCGTTGCGCAGTCGGCGCCCTGATGTCGTATTCGAGTGGTCGGAACGCACGCGGCATCTGAGCCAGCAGGTCGTTCCCCTGCGTCCTCCGCCGGATGCCGAGCTCGCGGATGAACTGGCCGAGCTCCGTCGCCTGCGTTCCGAGGATCCTGCCTGGATCGACTCGCCCCGGGCTGCGGAGCTGCGGGAGCACGCGCGTGAGCGGCAGTGGTCGGGAACGCTGGCGGCGTCGATCGAGGAGCGTACGACGTTGGATGAGGTGCGCGCGCATCTCGACGCCCATACCGCGCTCGTGGCCTATGTGTACTCGGGGCTCGGCCTGTCGGCACTGGTGGTGACGGCGACCGGCGCCAGACTCGTCGATGTCGACGGGTTCCCTGCCGTGCGACGCGCCCTGCCCGGGCTGCGCGCCGATCTGGACATGGCGGCGTCCATCCGGGGGAGCGCGATGGCGGGTGTCGTGCGCCGCAGCCTCGACGAGCGACTTGCGGATCTTTCGTCGGCGCTGCTGGATGTGCCGCTCTCGGCCGCGGGCGACGTGCGCAGGATCGTCATCACCGCTCCAGGTCTTCTGAGCGGCATCCCGTGGGGAATGCTGCCGGCGATGCGCGGGCGCGCGTTCACGCTCGCCGTGTCGGCGACGCGCTGGGTGCGGGCGCGCGGACGAGCGGCCGCGTCGGCGGTGACCACGGTCGGGATTCGTCGTCGGTCCGCGCGTCGCGCGCGGCGACGAGGAGGTCGGCCGTCGCCGCGGCGCGCATGGCCGTGCTCCACTGCCGTGCTTCGCGGCGACGTCGCATCGGTCGCGGCCGTGACGGCGCTCGCGTCACGAGGTCGATGTGCTCCACGTCGCCGCGCACGGTCGTCACGCGGTCGACAACCCGCTGTTCTCGGGCCTCGAGCTCGCCGACGGCACGCTGTTCGGCTACGACATCGACCTGATGCCCGCACGTGCCCGACACCGTCGTGCTCTCGGCGTGCGAGGTCGGACGCTCGTCGGTGCGCTGGGGCGAGGAGGCGATCGGGATGACGCGCATCTGGCTGCACGCCGGCACACGCTGCGTCGTCGCCGCGCCCGTGGTCGTCGCCGACGACGACGCGTGCGAGCTGCTCGGCGCGATGCACGCCGGTCTGGCGGCGGGCGAGACGCCGAGCGACGCGCTGGCGGCGGCATCCGAGCGCACGGGGATCATCGCGCCGTTCCAGGCGCACGGGGCGGGGTTCTGAAACTTTCTCGCGTCGCGTGTATCAGGGGCGCTCGAACTGACTCTTCACACATGGAACAGCTCAGCAGGTCGGCACCGGGGGGTACCGAACACTGGGGGCAGTACGAGATCCATGGGGCGCGATCGGGGCGCGAGGATCTCACCGGGCTGTTCCGCGGGGGATGTCGCAGAGACCCAGGTCGGCGACATCCCCCGGCTTCGTGCCGTGCGGATCCGCGAGGCTCAGCGCGAAGAGTTCGGAGTGCGACCGCGCACGATGCCGACGAATGCCTCGACAGCGGGGGTCGTGCGCTCCGTCGGCCACGCGAGCGCGACGGTCGAGACCGGGGCGCCGCGCAGCGGCCGGTAGGCGGTGTCCTTGCGGCGGTGCAGCCGCGCGAGCGACATCGGGACGATGACGATGCCCACGCCCGCCGCGACCGTCGCGATCGCCTGCTCGGTGTCTTCGGGCGCTGCGAAGGTCGGCGCGACCGTGCCCGGGCACTTCGAGCCCGAGCACGTCATCCTGCGGCACGATCAGGATCTCGCCGGCGAGGTCGTCGAGTTCGAGCTCGTCGACCGCCGTGAGGTGCGAGTCGGCGGGGGCCGACCACGACGGCGGTCTCGTCGTAGAGCGCGATGACGCTGAGCCCGTCGCGGTCGATCGGCAGCCTGACGAGCGCCGCATCCAGGCCCTCGTCGAGCAGTGCCGCGCGCTGGGTCGACACGGCGATGGGTCGCAGCTCGAGCTCGGTCTGCGGCATCCGCTCTCTCCACGCGTCGATCCAGCCGCCGGGCGTCGCACCCGGGATCGCCCCGAGCGACGAACACCGCCGGCAGGGGCTCCACGGCGGGCGGCGGGGACGGAGGGGTCTTCGCCTTCTTCGCGGCCGGAGGCTTGCCGGCGTGCTTCGGTGCGGCATCCCGCTTCGGTCGGGCCTGGCCGCCGGTCAGGCGACGCGGCCGACCCCGTGACCCGCCGCTCTTCGCCATTCCGCCAGCGTAGTCGGGGCGATATGGTTCGCTCATGATCGCCGTCATCGCCACCGTCGTCGCCGCGCTGGCGGCACTGCTGCACGTGTACATCTTCTTGATGGAGAGCGTGCAGTGGACCCAGCCGCGGGTGTGGAAGCGCTTCGGAGTGACCGATCAGGCCGCCGCCGACACCACCAAGCCGATGGCGTACAACCAGGGCTTCTACAACCTGTTCCTCGCGATCGGCACGGTGATCGGCCTGGTGCTCTACTGGGCGGGCGCCGACGACACCACACTGCGGGTCGCCGGGTTCACGCTCGTGCTGTTCAGCCTGGGCTCGATGCTCGCGGCGTCGCTCGTGCTGCTGACGAGCGGCGGCAGGTACCTGCGGCCCGCGCTGATCCAGGGCACGCTGCCGCTCATCGGATTCGTGCTGTTCCTGTTCGCCTGACGGCGATCAGCACGCCGGCGCTCAGCACGCACCCCAGAGGCCGCGTCCGCCCGCGGAGGCCTCTGCTTCGAGCGTGCGGAAGAGTGGCTCGTGCAGCGTGTTCGGCGCGAAGACCATGACCCCGCCGGCGCCCTGCGCGACGAGCTCGGCGTTGACGAACCGGCCGTCGGGCGTCCACAGGTACAGCAGGTGCCGCCCGTACTGGTCGAGCACTTCGCGGTCGGCCGCCGCCCACACGCTCGAGCCCGGCGGAAGCAGCGCGGTGAGGCTGTTCGTCGCCTCCGCGCCCCAGCACTCGACGGCGGGCGAGATCTCGGGGGTGTCGATCCCGATGAGACGCACGCGGGTCGACTCGAGGTCGGTCACGACGGCGTTCGGCGTCGCGACGCGGGCGCGCAGGGTGTCACCGTCGTGGACGCTCTCGACCGTCATCTCGAACGCGTCGGCGGGAATGCCGGGCAGTGCCGTCGCCGTCGCGGGCGGCGCGGTCACGGGGTCGTGTCGCCGCGTCTTCGCGCGGGACGAACCACCAGATCGCGATCGCCAGGGCGGCAAGGCACAGGATGCCGATCCCGGCGCGTCTGATCACCCTGGAAGCCTAGACCTGGCCCGCGACAGCCGCCTCTCCTGCGCAGCGCGGGGGTCAGGCGGCCAGGCGCAGACCGCGACGATCGGTCGCGACGCGCTCGCCGTCGCCGATGGTCTCGTCGTCGCCGATGAGGGACCCCACCGCGACGCGGGCGCCGGTGCCGACGTACGTGCGCACGCCGATCTTGGCTCCCGCTCCGATCGCGGCGCCGGAGCCGATGTGGGCGTGCGGCGCGATGTCGGCCTCGGGGCCGATCACGGCATCCGCTTCGACCCACACTCCGCGGCCGACGTGCGCACCCGCGGCGATCTGGACGCCCGGCTCGACGTACGCGCCGGCCTCCACGATCGCGCTCGGGTGGACCTTCGCGCCGTGCGCGATCAGTCCCCGACCGTTCTGGTGCTTGCGATAGCGCAGCGACTCGCCACGGTCGTTCTCGATGTCGACGTAGTTCTTGCCCACGATCCCCTCCTGCGGCCCGGTAGTGCCGAGTACAGGAATAACCTGAACCCTTGCTTATTCATTCCCGCGCATCGGTCTGTTTGGATGCATCGCGACGCAATTGATATTCGAGACAGGGGCGGGATCGGATTCCCAGGGCCTGCGTGCCTGCGGCGGGCGGCACCGGACACATCGACCGGCCATCGTCTAGGCTGTGCGGATCCGGGTGTGTCGAAGCAGGAGCGTGCGTGAAGATGACTGCCGACCGCGAGCGCGCTCAGCCCCGGACGGATCGTCCGGCGAGTGTCGACAGCCACGAGACGCTGCCCACCGTGCGCGAGGTGATCGGGCCTCGACGCCGTCGCCCAGGGCGTGCCCGAAGTGCTCGTCGGCGGCGACGCTCTCGACGCGCGGGTGCGCTGGGTGCACGTGTCGGACAGTGCGGGAGTCGCACGTCTGCTCAACGGCGGTGAGCTGCTGCTGTCCACCGGGTCGGCCTGGCCCACCGGGCACGACGATCTGCGCCGGTTCATCGGCGAACTCGTCGATGCCGGGCTCTCGGGCCTGGTCGTCGAGCTCGGCACCGCCCACCGATCGGTGCCGGTCGTCGTCGCCGAGACGGCCCGCGAGCGGGGCCTGGCGCTGATCGCCCTGCATCGCGAAGTGAAGTTCGTGTCGCTGACCGAGGCGGTGCACGGGCGGATCATCTCGGCCCAGACCGAGGCGCTGCGCGCACGCGACGAGGTGCGCGAGCGGTTCACCGCGCTCTCGCTGCGCGGCGCGCCCGCGGACTTCATCGTGCATCAGCTCGCCCAGACGCTCGGCTCGCCGGTGATCCTCGAGAACCTCGCGCACGAGGTCGTCGCGAGCGAGACGCCGCTCGCCCTCGAACAGGAGCTGTTCGCCGACTGGGAGCGGCGCTCGCGTGCCGCGCATGACGCCGCAGCGCAGCGCGAGCGCGGCGGCTCTGCGCGCGAGGACTGGCTCATCGTCCCGGTCGAGGCGCGCGGCATCCGCTGGGGAAGCCTGATCGCGCTGCCCGGCCCTGCCCACCCCGCGGGTCGTGCCGCGGTGCTCGAGCAGGGGGCGATCGCACTCGCGATCGGCCGGCTCGCCGACGGCGACGCGGACGAGTGGGCGCGCATCGGGCGCCGGCGGCTGCTCGACGGCCTCCTCGCCGGGCGCTTCGCCGGCATCGCGGGCGCCGAGGCGCGGCTCGAAGCGGCGGGCCTGCCGGTGCGGCAGCGGGCGGCTGTACGGCGTGGTCGTGGCAGGAGCGGCGGTCACGGCGGAGCAGGCGGATGCCGCTGCCCGCGCGCTGCGCGGGCGCGCGCTCGCCGGGACCGGGCCGGAGGGCGTCGCGGCGCCGGCGACCACCCTGCTGCTGTCGCTCCCCGCCGACGTCGCGTTCGACGACGAGACCGCCCTGAGGTTCGTCCGCGCGCTGACCGGCGAGGATGCCGAGCGCGCCGTGGCCGCGATCGGAAGCGCCGCGGCCGGGCTCGAAGAAGCGCTGGTCTCGCTGCAGGAGGCCGTCGATCTGGCGCGCGGCCGTCGGCGCCGAGCGGTGCGCGGACCGCTGCTGCGGCGCGTGGAGGACCGGCCGCTCGTGCAGCTGGTCACGTCGCTGCGCGACGACTACCGGCTGCTCGACCACGGCGAGCGGGTGCTCACGCCGCTCATCGTGCACGACCTGGAGCGCGGCGGCGACCTGCTGGACGTGCTCGAGGCGATGCTCGCGCATCCCGGCAACCGCACGGCCGCGGCATCCGCTTCGCACCTGTCCCGCTCGGTGTTCTACCAGCGCATCGCGCTCATCGAAGATCTGCTCGGCGTCGACCTCGACGACGGCGAGACCCAGACCGCCCTGCACCTGGCGCTGCTCGTGCGGCGGTCGGCCGGCCGGTAGGCGGGAGCGGAGCGTCCCGGAGTGTCAGAGCGCGACGTAGACCTTGCGGAGCGTCTCGCGCACGGTCCACACCGTGCGCATGCCGGCCTCGAGCCGCACGACCGACCCCGGTCGCAGCTCGATCGACGGCAGCGCCGGGTCGATGAAGTCCACGGTCGCCTCGCCGGCGAGCACGACGAACACCTCGTCGACCTCGACGTCGCTCATCGCGCCCGGGCTCATCTCCCAGACGCCGGTCGACTCGTCGAGCTCGTGGATGCCGGTGGTCGGCGCGC
This sequence comes from uncultured Actinomycetota bacterium, assembly GCA_963792285.1. Classification (GTDB taxonomy): domain Bacteria; phylum Actinomycetota; class Actinomycetes; order Actinomycetales; family Microbacteriaceae; genus Microbacterium. The sequence continues at coordinate 88,175 of CAWBVS010000022.1, forward strand.
CCGCGACGATCTGGTCGGGGTCGACGAGCTCGTGCACGACGGCCAGGCTCGCGGCATCCGTCATCGCACCGGCCGGCAGGCGCGCGGTCATGAGTCGAACCCCAGACCGAGCGCGTCGAGGGTCTTGAGCAGGAGGTTGCGGCGGCCGCGGTCGTGGTCGGCGCGGTCGAGCGACCAGCGGGTCGCGTTGATGCCGATCGAGGCGGCGGGCTCGGGCGGGAACGGCAGCGGCTTCTCGCGCACCATCCGCAGCTCCGTGCGCTCGGTCGGAACGCCGTCGAGCAGGTCGAGCATGACCTCGCCGGCGAACCGCGTCGCGGCCACGCCGAGTCCCGTGAACCCCGACGCGTACGCCACCTTGCCGTCGCGGGCGCTGCCGTAGAACGCGCAGAAGCGCGAGCACGTGTCGATCGCGCCGGCCCACCGGTGCGTGAACCGCAGGCCCTCCAGCTGGGGGAACATCGTGAAGAAGTGGCTCGCCAGCTTCTCGAACGACTCGGGCCGGTTCTCGTACTGCGGCCGCACGCGTCCGCCGTAGTTGTACACGGCGTCGTAGCCGCCGAACAGGATGCGGTCATCGGCGCTCTGGCGGAAGTAGTGGAACTGGTTCGCGAGGTCGCTGAGGCCCTGGCGGTCGTTCCAGCCGATCGCGGCGCGCTGCTCGGCCGAGAGCGGCTCGGTCATCAGGACGTAGTCGTACACCGGCACGGTCATGAGCCGGTTGCGCTTCAGGAGCGACGGGAACACGTTGGTGGCGAGCACGGCCTTGCGCGCCGAGATGCGCCCGCCGTCGGTGATGACCTCGACACCGTCGCCCGCGGTGTCGATGCGGCGCACCGGGGAGTGCTCGAAGATCTCGATCCCGCGCTCCTCGGCCGCGCCGCGCGAGCCCCGCGGCGAGCTTGCCGGGATGCACGAGGGCGTTCGAGTGGGTCTCGAAGACCGCGCCGAGGTAGGTGGGCGAGGCGACGGAGGACTGCACCTGGGCGCGGTTCAGCCGGATGACGCCCTCTTCGCCGCGGGAGGCGGCATCCTGCGCCCACTCGTCGAGCCACTCGAGCTGGTGCGGCTCGGTCGCCACCGCGAGCGCGCCCACGCGCTCCCAATCGGCGTCGATGCCCCACTCGGCGATGTCGGCGCCCATCGCATCGAGGTTCGCCATGCCCAGGTGGTCGAGCTGATCGATCTCGTCGGGCCAGCGGCTGAGTCCGTTGTCGCGTCCGTGGGTGAGGCTCGCTTCGCAGAAGCCGCCGTTGCGACCGGATGCCGCCCACCCGACCGTCCGCGCCTCGACGAGGGCGATGCGGGCGTCGGGGTCGCGTCGCCGCGCGAGCAGCGCCGTCCACAGGCCGGTGTAGCCGCCGCCCACGATGACCAGGTCGGCGTCGTGGTCGCCGCGCAGGGCGGGCCGGCGGGGCTGGTCGGGGAGGTCGTCGAGCCAGAAGACGCTCTGGCGCGTGCCGGTGAGGCTGCGCTCGATGACGGATGCTGCCGGCCGCTGTCGCTCGAAGACGGTCGTGCCCACGGGTATCACTTCCCTGTCGTATGTGCTGCTTCGATTCTGCGGGGTGCGCGCGGGTCGAGGCGAGGAGTTCTCGCCAAGACAGGACGATTCGGCCGGATCGCCGCCTGTTTCAGCCAGATCTCCTGTCGCGCGGCGCAGCCGACGGGGTCAGGTCTGGCAGGTCGGGCACCAGAACGTGTTGCGCTCGCGGGTCGGGTCGGCGCCGAGCGACCCCTCGCGGATGATCGTTCCGCACCGGCGGCAGGGCCGCCCCTCGCGCCCGTAGACCCACGTCGACCGGCCCGGGCGGGCATCGCCGGTGAAGGTGCGGCCGCTGCGGTCGCGATTGGCCCGCAGCATCCGTGCCCCGAGGTCGATCACCGCGGCGGCGTCGGTCTGCACGGCCGGCGTGGTGGGCAGGATGCCGCGGACGAAGAGGATCTCGTTGGCGAACTCGTTGCCGAACCCGGCGACGTTGCGCTGGTCGAGCAGGGCGATGTGCGCGGGCCGTTCATCGGCTCCGAACCGCCGCGCGGCCTCCGCGGGATCCCAGTCCGGGCCGAGCGGATCGGGGCCGAGGTGGCCGACCAGCTGATCTTCGGCGCGCGGTGGGGACGACCTTGATGTCGGCGAGGTCGAACCCGACCGTGTCCCACTCGCTCGTTCCGACGATCGCGCGCGCCGTGTACGCCGGTGCGCGCCAGCGCCCGCCCCGGGGGTACACGTGCCACGACGCCCTCCATCTTGAGGTGGGAGTGCAGCGTCCAGTCGCCGATCCGGTGCAGGAGGTGCTTGCCGCGCGAGACGACGCCGTGCACGGTCTGCCCGCGCAGGTCGATCGTCGCGGCCTGCGGCACGCGCAGATCGAAGCGGGTCACCTCGGCGCCGGCCAGCGCGTCGTCGAGCCGCCGGGCCGTGCGGTAGACGGTGTCGCCCTCAGGCACGCGCCGACTCCCGCAGGGCGTCACCCGCGGTGGCGCGGCGCAGCGTGAGCCCGCGCGGCGACTCGACGAAACCGGCATCCCGCAGCGCACGCCCGACCGGCGGTGCCGTAGACGAACACCCCGTTGACCTGCTCGACCGTGAGCGTGGCGAGCTTTCGCGCCCGCGCCGTCGCCACGAGATCGTGCGCGGCCGCGGCCAGCACCGCCTCGTCGTCGGTGAACGCGAGCGCGGACTTGCCGCCGCGCTCGAGGTACAGCGCGAGGGAGCCGTCGACGATCGCGACGAGCCCGCCCGCCTTGCGCCCCGGGCGATGCGTGACGCCCTCGAGCGCCGGCCAGGCGAGGGCGGCGCCGTAGGGGTTCGCAGGGTCCGTCGCGGCGAGCGTGTGCGTGCGCAGCGGCGGCGGGTCGCTGAGGCCGGCGAACTCGCGCAGCCGGTCGACGGTGGCGGATGCCGCGAACTGGGCCGCGCCGAGCTTCTCGATCACGTAGCCGCGACGGCAGTGCCCGGCCTGCTCGAAGCCCGCCAGCACGCGGTACGCCTGCGCGAACCCGCCCGGGAGGCCCTCGGACTGCACCGAGCCGCGGGTGACGACGCCGTACCGGTCGAGCAGCAGGCTCGCGGCGGCGGTCGCCCGCAGCGTCGGCTCGGCTTCGGGCTCGCTCAGCAGCGACCAGCGACCGCCGATCGCGGGCGGCCGCGGCGGGGTCTTGACCTGCGGCACCGAGGTTCCGCGGTACATCCGGGCGCGCGGCGCCTTGCGCGCCGTGCGGTGCGCCTGCGAGCCGCCCCCGAGCAGCATCCGCACCGGCGCGAACGTGTCGTTCGTGACCCGGCCCGCCCAGGTGAGGCTCCAGAGCGCGTCGATCACGGACTGCTCGTTCTCGGCGTCGGCGAGCTGCCGCAGCTGCGCGGCGAAGTAGGCGCCGCCGTTCGCGAGCGCGGCGACGATGCGCTCTTCGAGCGACCCCGGGATCAGCTCGTCTTCGGGTGGCAGCAGCGTCAGGGGCGCGGCATCCGCGGGATGGAGGGCGATCCAGCCGTCGCGACCCGGCAGCGAGCCGTGCCCCGACCAGATCACCTCGCCCGTGGCGGTGAGCTCGTCGAGCATCGCCGGGGTGTAGTCCGCGACGCGCGCGGGCAGGATGAGCGACTCCCACGCGCTCGCCGGGATCGGCACGCCGGCGAGCTGCTCGATGACCGCGGCGACGCCGTCGATGCCCTCGAGCGGGCGCGCGATGTGCTGCCAGACCGGCAGGAATCGGGCGAAGGCCTCGGGCGAGACGGGTTCGACGCTGCCGCGGATCGCCGCGAGCGAGCGCATGCGCAGGCGCCGCAGCACCTCGGTGTCGCACCACTCGGTCTCGTCGGTCGGTCGCTCGGTCCGAGCCTGTCGAGGGCAGGAAGAAGCCGCTCGAGATGCGCCCCTGCGACTCGAGTCGCTGCAGCGTGAGCCGCGCGACCGCGACGCCGACGCCGAGCCGCTCGGCGACGGCGGTGCTCGTGAACGGGCCGTGCGTGCGCGCGTAGCGGGCGACGAGGTCGCCGAGCGGATCGGCGAACGGCTCGAGGAACGCGTTCGGGATGCCGACGGGCAGCGCCGCGCCGAGCGCATCGCGCAGCCGCCCGGCATCCTCGATCGCCGCGACGCGCGCGACGCCCGCGATCGTGACCGGGATCGCCCGGCGGGTCGCGATGAGCTCGTCCAGGTGCGCGGCGGCTTCCGCGGCGGTCGCGGTGCGCTGCGGCGCCGCATCCTGCGGTGATCGAGGATCCTGAGGATCGGTTCCGCCCGAATCCGCCTCGGAATCCTCGATCTCCTCGAAAGCCTCGGCCGGCTCGAGGCGCGCCGCGACCTCCTCGGCGTCGAGGGGTCCGAGCATCCGCAGCAGGTCGGCGACGCCCTCGAGGCCGCGGGCGCGCCGGTCGGGATCGAGCCGCTGCACCTCGCGCTCGAACTGCGCCATGATCTCGGGGTCGAGCAGCTCGCGCATCTCGACCTTGCCGAGCAGTTCGCTCAGCAGCGCCGGATCGACCGAGAGCGCCGCCGCACGGCGCTCGGCCAGCGGCGAGTCGCCCTCGTACATGAACGCGCCGACGTAGCCGAACAGCAGGTCGCGGGCGAACGGCGAGGGCGAGGTCGTCGTCGTCTCGACCAGACGGATGCTGCGATCTCCGATGCTGCGGGCGATGCGCAGCAGCGCGGGGACGTCGTACACGTCCTGCAGCACCTCGCGGAGGGTCTCGAGGATGATCGGGAACGTCGGGTACCGGCGGGCGACCTCGAGCAGCTGCGCCGACCGCTGCCGCTGCTGCCACAGCGGCGACCGGCGGTTCGGGTTCATCCGCGGCATGAGCAGGGCGCGCGCCGCGCACTCGCGGAAGCGCGAGGCGAACAGCGCCGATCCGCCCACCTCGTCGATCACGATCTGCTCGAGCTCGTCGGGCTCGAAGACGAACAGCTCGGCGCCGGGCGGCTCGGCCGCGGCATCCGGAACCCGCGCGATGATGCCGTCGTCGCTCGCGACCGCCGATCCTTCGACGCCGAGGCGCTCGCGGATCCGGGCGTTGACGGCCAGCGACCACGGCCCGTGCACCTTCATGCCGTACGGGGAATGCAGGATCACGCGCCAGTCGCCGACCTCGTCGCGACTGCGCTCGACCGTGAGCGACTTGTCGGTCGGAAGGGTTCCGGTGGCTTCGCGCTGCTCGGCGAGGTAGGCGAGCAGATTCGTCGTGGCGTTGTCGTCGAGGCCCGCTTCGCGCAGGCGATCGCGGGCCTTCGCCGGTGCCGCGGCCGACACTTCGCGCGAGAACTTTCCGAGCGCCTCGCCGAGCTCGGCCGGGCGGCCGAGGCCGTCGCCGTGCCAGAACGGCAGCTTGCCGGGCTGCCCGTAGGCCGGCAGCACGTTGACGCGGTCGTGCGTGATCTCGACGATCCGCCAGCTCGTGGTGCCGAGGGTGAACACGTCGTTGACGCGCGACTCGTAGACCATCTCCTCGTCGAGCTCGCCGACGCGCGCGTTCTGCGAGTCTCGCCCGCGATGAAGACGCCGAAGAGCCCGCGGTCGGGGATCGTGCCGCCGCTCGTGACGGCGATGCGCTGCGCGCCGGGCCGGCCGGTGAGCGTGCCCTTGTCGCGATCCCAGACGAGCCGCGGGCGCAGCTCGGCGAACTCGTCCGACGGGAAGCGCCCGGCCAGCAGGTCGAGCGTCGCCTCGTACGCCGAGCGCGGCAGCGAGCGGAACGGCGCGCTGCGCTTGACCGTCTCGAACCAGCCCTCGACGTCGACCGGACCGAGGGCGCACGCGGCGACCGTCTGCTGCGCGAGGATGTCGAGCGGGTTCTGCGGCACGGCGATCGCCTCGATCTGACCGGCCAGCATCCGCTCGGTCACGATCGCGGTGTGCAGCACGTCGCCGCGGTGCTTGGGGAACAGCGCGGCGCGGCTCACTTCGCCGACCTGGTGTCCGGCGCGGCCGATGCGCTGCAGCCCGGACGCCGCGCTCGGCGGCGCCTCGACCTGGATCACGAGGTCGACCGCGCCCATGTCGATGCCGAGCTCGAGGCTGCTGGTGGCGACCACGCAGCGCAGGATGCCGGACTTCGAGCTCCTCTTCGACCTGTGCGCGCTGCTCCTTCGACACCGACCCGTGGTGCGCCTTCGCGAGCACGGGGTCGGCGCCGGCGCTGATGCCGGCCTGAGCCATCATGGCTGCCGGGATGGCGGCATCCGGAACGCCGATGCCCGAGGCGCTCCGCGTAGATCTCGTTGAGCCGCCCGGTGAGCCGCTCGGCGAGGCGCCGCGAGTTCGAGAACACGATCGTCGAGCGATGCTGCAGGATGCGGTCGACGATCGCCTCCTCGACGTGCGGCCACAGCGACCCCGTCATCTCCGTGACCTCCGGCTGCCTCTTGCCGCCCCCGTCGCCGAACCAGTCCTCGTCGATCGGGGCCTCTGCGGCGGCATCCGGCATCACTGCGTTGACGTCCGGCTCGGCGCCTGGCGGAGGAGGCGGGTTGAGCATGTCGTCGACGGGGACGACGACATGCAGGTCGAAGGCCTTCGTCGAGCGCGGTGCCACGATCTCGACCGGCGCGGAGCCGCCGAGGAAGCGCGCGACCTCGTCGATCGGACGCACCGTCGCCGACAGGCCGATCCGCTGGGCGGGGCGCGCCCCCGGGTTGCGCTCCTGCCGGAGCGCGTCGAGGCGCTCGAGGCTGACCGCGAGGTGGGCGCCGCGCTTGGTCGCCGCCACGGCGTGCACCTCGTCGATGATCACGGTGTGCACGCCCGTGAGCGTCTCGCCGGCCTGGCTGGTCAGCATCAGGTAGAGCGACTCGGGGGTCGTGATGAGGATGTCGGGCGGGGCCGTGACGAGCTTGCGCCGGTCGGAGGAGGTCGTGTCGCCCGAGCGGACACCCACGGTCACTCCGGGCACCGTGATCCCCAGGCGGCGCGCCGACTGCCCGATGCCGACGAGCGGCGACCGCAGGTTGCGCTCGACGTCGACGCCGAGCGCCTTCAGCGGCGAGATGTAGAGGACTCTTGTCGGTGAGGCCACCGCCTCACCCGCGCCGCGCCTCTTCGACGTGGCCGCCGGGGGCGCGGCATCCTTCTCATGGAAGATCCGGTCGATCGCCCAGAGGAACGCCGAGAGCGTCTTGCCCGACCCGGTCGGCGCGACCACGAGGGCGTGCTTGCCGTGCGAGATGGCGTCCCACGCGCCGAGCTGCGCGGGAGTCGGATCGGCGAACGCGCCGCGGAACCAGTCCTGCGTCGCAGGACCGAACCGCTCGAGCACGTCACTCACCCGTCCATCTTCGTCGCTGGGTGCGACATCCGGGCGGGGCTTGCGCACTCCCGCTCAGATCGCAACCCCTAGCCGATCGCACACATTCGAACTACCGTCGGGAACTCGGTGCCCAAAAAGAGCACCCCGATCGGTGCCCACAAGAGCACCCTCAGAGAACGGCAAAGGAGCCCCTCGTGACCAGATCCCCCCTGGAACGCGTGAAGAGCATGAAGCGTACGGTCGGCACTGTGGGGGTGGTGGGAGTGATGGTGGGCATGACGTTCATCGCCGCCGCTCCCAGCGCCGCCGCACCCGCCCAGAACGGCTGCGATTCCCGCACCAACAACACCCAGCAGAAGCTCCTGGAGTGCGTCCGCGTCGACGGAGTCGTCGAGCACATGACGCAGTTCCAGAAGATCGCCGACGCGAACGGCGGCACCCGTGCCGACCAGACCCCCGGTTATCAAGCCAGTGTCGACTACGTCGTCGACGTTCTCGAAGGCGCGGGATGGTCTGCCGAGGTGGTGCCGTTCACCTACGACGCCGCGGACGTGATCCTCCGGCAGCTCGCCCCGGTCCGGCCGCCGACTACATCGCGCTACGACGCAGCCGGAACGGGCGAGGGAGATGTCACCGGCACCGTGATTCCCGTCGACATCAACCTCGCCGGAGACCGCGCCAACAGCAGTGGCTGCGAGGCCGAGCGACTTCGCCGGGCTGGACTTCACCGGACCCGACCGACATCGCTCTGCTGCAGCGCGGCACCTGCGCCGTTCGGCACGAAGGCGCAGAACGCGCAGGCGGCGGGCGCCGAGGCCGTCGTGCTGTTCAACCAGGGCGATCCGTCGACGACGACGGGCGACCGGTTCGGTCCGGTGAACCCGACTCTGGCACCGTTCGGGCTCGATATCCCCGTCGTCGGCACGACGTTCGCGGCCGGCGAGGCGCTCGCCGCGGCAGGCTCCACGGCGCAGGTGAAGGTCGACTTCTTCGAGGCGGAGTCCTTCAACGTCATCGGCGAGCTGGCGGGCAAGAACGCCTCCAACGTCGTGATGGCCGGCGCGCACCTCGACTCGGTGCCGGCAGGCCCGGGCATCAACGACAACGGCAGCGGCTCGGCCGCGCTGCTCGAGGTGGCGCAGCAGATGGCCAAGTCGAAGCCGCAGAACACCGTGCGCTTCGCATGGTGGGGCGCGGAGGAGCTGGGACTCATCGGTTCGACGGAGTGGGTCGGTCAGCGCAGCCAGGCCGAGCTCGACGAGATCGCGCTGTACCTCAACTTCGACATGATCGGCTCGCCGAACTACTACTTCGGCGTGTACGACGCGAACGAGTCGAGCTTCGAAGCCCCCGTGACCGTTCCCACCGGGTCGACCGACATCGAGCAGACCTTCGAGGAGTTCTACACCCTGCTCGGCGAGCCGTACGACGACTCGGCGTTCAGCGGTCGTAGCGACTACGCCGCGTTCATCGATGCAGGCATCGCCTCCGGCGGACTGTTCACCGGTGCCGAGCAGGTCAAGACGGCCGAACAGCAGACGATCTGGGGCGGTGAAGCAGGACAGCAGTTCGACCCGTGCTACCACCTGGTGTGCGATGACATCGCCAACTTCGACGCTCACGCGCTCGAGGTCAACTCCGATGCCGTCGCGTTCGCCGTCTCGACGTACGCGGCCTCGACCGAGAGTGTCAACGGCGTCAAGGGCGTGAAGATCCCGGGCAACTTCCCGGTTCCCGCGCCGGCAGGCCCCGAGCACACCTTCGCCGGCCCGCTGGGCGGCGACGATCACGGTCACGACCACGATCGCCACTACGACAGCGAGTGAGCTGAACTGATCGAGGGGTGGGCGGACGCCTTCGTCCGCCCACCCCTCGACCGGACAGGCGCGATGCCGCCACGGACGCCGGGTCAGGGCGCGGACGGCATCAGGATCCACAGCACGACATAGATCCACAGCGTGAGGCCGAAGAACACCGCCCCCGCGAGCATGAGGATGCGGACGGGGATCACGCTGCAGCCGAAGCGATCCGCGAGACCGCGGCACACTCCGGCGAGCAGGCGACCCTGATGCGGGCGGACGAGTTGACCCATGCCGCCATCATCCCGCCCTCGTCGGCCTGGCGCCAGGGGCCCGCGGTTCACCTCCCGCTCATCGTGCCGTCCCCGCTCAACTCGATGGTCAGGTCGATCCCGAGCCGGTCGAGGAACGCGTCGTCGTGGCTGACCACGAGCACGGCGCCGCGGTAGGCGGCCAGGGCCTCGACGAACTGGTCGACCGTGTCGAGGTCGAGGTTGTTCGTCGGCTCGTCGAGCACGAGCAGCTGCGGCGGGGGCTCGGACAGCAGCAGCCGGGCGAGTGCGACGCGGAAGCGTTCGCCGCCCGACAGCGTGGCGACCTGCCGGTCGACGGCGTCGCCGCGGATCAGGAAGCGCGCGAGCCGGTTGCGCAGCTCCCGGTCGGGCAGAGCGGATGCCGCGGCCCGCACGTTCTCGAGCACCGAGGCCTGCTCGTCGAGCCCGTCCACCCGCTGCGGCAGGTAGCCGATGCGGTCGGTGTGCGCCTCCGCCGATGCCGAACTCAGGCTGTATGCCGTGCGCTCGGCCGGGACTCCCCGAATATTCCGCGGAACTGCCCTCGGTCTCGTGCACCCAGCCTGAATTCGGCATGCTGCGCATCACGGACCAGCCGCTCCAGCAGGGTCGACTTGCCGACCCCGTTCGGTCCCACGAGCGCGACGCGCTCCGGCCCCTGGATCACCCACGCGCGCTCGCCGTCGCCGAGCGTCGCGATGCGCCGACCGGCGGGGACGCCGGGATCGGGCAGGTCGATGCGGATCGCGTCGTCGTCGCGGACGCGCCGCTCGGCGGCATCGAGCGACTCCCGCGCCGAGGATTCGCGGTCGCGCATCTCGGTGCGCATCTTGCCCGCCGAGACCTCCGCGGCCCGCTTGAGTCCGCCCGCGACGATGGGCGGCACGCGCTTCTCCAGCTGCGCCTTTCGCCCCATCGCCTTTCGCCGGGCGATCTTCACCTCGGCCTCGATGCGGTCGCGCTTCTCGCGCCTGACCACCTGCGCGGCCTGCCGCTCGGCGTTGCGCGCGGCATCCTGCTCGGCATCCAGCCAGTCCCGCCACTGCGAGTACGGCCCGCCGAACACCGACAGCCGGTTCTCGTACAGCTCGGCCGTGTCGTCCATGAGCTCGAGCAGGCTCAGGTCGTGGCTGACCACGATGAGCGCTCCGCGCCAGGCGCGCACCAGATCGGCGAGGCGCGCCCGCGCGTCGCGGTCGAGGTTGTTCGTCGGCTCGTCGAGCAGCGTGATGCCCGCACCGCGCAGACGGATGCCGGCGATCGCCGTCAGCACCGCCTCGCCGCCGGACAGCTCGCCCACCCGGCGCTCGAGCATGTCGGGTCGCAGGCCCGCCTCGGCGAGGGCGGCGTGCGAGCGCGCCTCGATGTCCCAGTCGTTGCCGACCGCGTCGAAGTGCCGCGGATCCGCATCGCCGGACTCGATCGCGCGCAGCGCGCCGAGCGGCTCGGCGACGCCGAGGAGCTCGGCGACGGGCCGCCCGACGTCGAGGGTGAGCCGCTGCGGCAGGTAGGCGACCTCGGCTGACGTCGCGACGTGCCCCGCCGTCGGCGCGAGTTCGCCGGCGATCAGTCGCAGCAGCGTGGACTTGCCCGAGCCGTTGCGGCCGACGAGTCCGGTGCGACCGGCGCCGAACGCGCCGGAGACCTCGCTCAGGGCGAGGGAGCCGTCCGGCCACGCGAACGAGACGCGATCGAGCAGGACGGTGGGGGTGAGGGTGTGAGCAGGCATGAGGCCTCCCGGTGAGTCAGATGCACTGACACCGGTCGCCCGGCTTCGATTCAGATCGAAGGGGCTGCGCTCAGAAGGAAGGGGTGAGCGACGGAATCAGCGCGCGGATGCGGGCGCGGAAGCGTCGATCAGTCTCACCGGAGGATCCTCACGTCGGGGACAAGAACCCCCAGAATAGCGGATGCCGCGCTGCGGCACCCGGTCAGCTCTCCGAAGCGAGCTGCTTCTCGAGGAAGACGCGCACGTCGTCGAGCTCCGGCTCGGAGACGCTGTGGGTGAGCCCCTGGTACACACGCCCGCTCAGTTCGGCATGCTCGGGAAGCCAGGTGACGGTGTGCTCGACGAGGAAGGCTGGAATGACGTCGTCGCGAGTGCCGCGGCCCCAGAACACAGGGGGGCGCCGCGCGGCGAGCGCGGCGTCGCCGGGGAGAGCGCCGGGGGTGGCGTAGCCGCTGAGGTTCACGGCGAACGCGAACCGTTCGGGCCGGAGCCTCATCGCCTGAAGCGCGACCGCCGCGCCCTGCGAGAAGCCGAGCAGCCCGACGGTCGCGTCGGGAGCGACGACGTCGACCCAGGCGCCGACGAGGGATGCGGCATCCGTCACGTGCTGCGGATCGCGCCCGTCGAGCCCTTCGATGGGGTACCACGAGAACCCCGGTGCGGGGAACGGCGGCGTGAGCGGAGCGCGGACGGCCGCCACGACGTACTCGGGCGGCAGGTACGGCACGAGGCCGAACAGGTCGCGCTCGTCGGCGCCGTAGCCGTGCAGCAGCACGAGTAGTGGTCGCCCGGCGCGGTCGGAAGGCTCGGCGGACCACAGAGCGGCGTCGGCATCGAGTGACGGAATCAGTGGCACACCTCCATCATGCCCGCAGCCTCCCGCGTCGCAGAGGGTCAGCCGGCCCCGGCCGCGGTGCGCCGCGCGGAGTCGATGATCAGATCGACCCCGAGGAAGTACAGGTCGGTGTCCTGCAGTTCGGCCAGCCGTGCGCTGTGCTCGGCGATCAGCGGGAAGCGGCGCGGATCCACGAGCAGAGGCTCGTCGAACCACGGCGAATCGCCTTCGGGATGATCGCCGTGCTCAGCCCGCGCGCGGGCGATGCCGGCGGCACTTGCCAGCGTGTGCGACGCGAGGAGGGCGTAATGGCGGACGACGTCGTCTCCCTTGAGGCCCGCTCGCCGGAACGCATCCAGCATGAGCTCGATCGCCGCGTGCTCGCCCGGCCCGTGCGTGGTGAGCACGATCGCCTCGGTGCCGATCGCGGGGTAGCGGGACAACCAGTCGAGCGTCGAGCGGGAAAGGTGCCGGAGTCTGCCCTCCCAATCGTCGAGATCCTCGTCGACCTCGGCGACCGCGCGAACGCCGAGCTCATCGAGCAGGGCCGCCATGAGGTCGTCCTTGCTGCGGAAGTGGCGGTAGATCGCGGTGGGATCGCTGCCCAGGCGGCTGCCGAGATCCCGCACGGAGATCGACGTGGTTCCGGGAGTGGCGGCCAGCTCCAGACCGGCCGTGATGATCGTCTCGCGGTCCAGCCGCGGCTTCGTCGCGCCTGCCGCCTCGGATGCTGTCGCCATCGTCACCTTCCCGCCTCCTGAGCACCGATCGTCGCGTGCGAACGCGCGCCCCGCAGTGCAGCTCTTCGCGTCCACCCTACCGCACTTGCAAACACCGATGTCAACAGTGTTGACATCGGTGTTTCGACGCGCTACGGTCGCTGAAACCTCCTCGACGACGAAAGGGTCGATATGCCGACGAGCGATGTCGTGTTCATCAACGGAGCCGTCTTCAGCGGAACCGGTGAGCCCGCCCACGGCCTTGCCGTCGCGGTCACCGGGGATCGGATCACGGCCGTCGTGCCCGAATCCGAAGCAGAGGGTCAGATCGGCGCGTCGACGCGTGTGATCGACCTCGACGGCGCTCTCCTTGCTCCCGGATTCCAGGACGCGCACATCCATCCGGTCGGCGGGGGCGTGGAGCTGCTGCAGTGCAACCTCACGGAGGCGACGGATGCCGCCGCATCCGTCGCTGCTGTGCAGGAGTATGCCGAGCAGAACCCGGACGAGCCCTGGATCCTCGGCGGCGGATGGTCGATGGATCACTTTCCCGGGGGCGCCCCGCTGCGTGGTCTTCTCGACGAAGTGGTCGCAGATCGTCCGGTCATGATTCTGAGCCGTGACCACCACAGCGCCTGGGCCAACACCGCCGCGATCGAAGCGGCCGGCATCGACGCGTCCACGCCGGATCCCTTAGACGGCCGCATCGAGCGTGACGCCGACGGCTTTCCCGCCGGAACGTTCCACGAGGGTGCGATGGAGCTGTTCGCCGAGGTGAGGCCCGAACTCAGCCCCGAGCTCGCGTACCGGGGCCTGCTGCGGGCACAGAGCGAACTGCTCGCGCTGGGGGTCACCGCGTGGCAGGACGCGATGGTCGGCACCGTCAGCGGCGTTCCCGATCCTCTCGGGGCCTATCTCCGCGCGAGCGACGAGGGCACCCTTCTCGCCCGTGTGGTCGGTGCACAGTGGTGGCAGCGCACCGGTGGCATCGACCAGGTCGAGCGCTTCGTGTCACTCCGGGACGAGATCGCTGCTCGGGGGGACGACCGGCTTCGGCTGGGCACCGTCAAGATCATGGTCGACGGCGTGGCAGAGAACCAGACCGCCGCGATGCTCACCCCGTACCGCGACCACCACGGCCACGACACCGCCAACAGCGGGATGTCGTTCGTCGACCCCGAGCTGCTCCGCGATTACGCGACGGCAGTCGATGCCGCCGGCATGCAGCTGCACTTCCACGCTTTGGGCGACCGCGCCGTGCGTGAGGCGCTGGATGCCGTCGCCGCGGCCCGCGAGGCGAACGGGTCGACCGATGGCAGGCACCACCTCGCGCATCTGCAGGTCGTCGACCACGCTGACGTGCCCCGCTTCGCCGAACTCGAGGCGATCGCCAACATCCAGGCGCTGTGGGCGGCGCACGAGGATCAGCTGGACGAGCTGACTCTGCCGTTCCTGCGCGACGGCGCGGAGGAGCGACACTATCCCTTCGGCGACTTCGATCGCGCAGGGGTTCGACTGGCCGCGGGAAGCGACTGGCCGGTGACCACCGCAGACCCGATGGATGCCATCCACACGGCTGTGAACCGGCAGCACCCCGGATCGGCCACGCCCGCGCTCGGCGGGGAGAAGCAGTGCATCGACCTCGCCACGGCGATGGCCGCGTACACCTCCGGCAGCGCGTATGTGAATCATCGCGACGACGAGACCGGCAGCATCCGTCCGGGATATCTCGCCGATCTCATCATCCTCGAACCCGATCCGTTCACCCTTCCTGCCGATCAGATCCACCGCGCAACCGTCGTGGCCACCTGGATCGACGGCACCCTCGTCTACTCCGCATCCTCCGACCACGCACTGGAGCTGTCATGACCCGCTTCCGCCCCACCCGCCGCCCCGCGATGGCGATCGCCTTCGTCGTCATCGCCGGACTCGCCCTCGTCGGCTGCTCGGCGCCCGCATCCGAAGCCGACGACACGATCGACTGGTCGCTCACCGACTCGACCGCTGCCCCGTCCGAGGACATCGACTCGTTCAGCTGGGTGAGCTACGCCGAGCCCAACTCGCTCGACTACGCGTACGCGTTCGACTACTCCGACAACCAGGTGCTCGCAAACGTGTGCGAGTCGCTGCTGCGTCTGAACCCGGACTACTCGCTGTCTCCGGGGCTGGCCGAGTCGTTCGCGCATCCGACGCCCACGACGTGGGTCTATGCGATTCGCGACGGCGTCACGTTCCATGACGGCACTGCGCTCACCGCCGATGACGTGGTCGTCTCGATGAACCGCCATCTCGACCCGGGGGTCGGGTCATCCTGGTACTCCGCGTACCAGAACGTCGTCTCGATCCAGAAGTCCGGCGAGCGCGAGGTCACTGTGACGATGGCCCAGCCCGACTCGCAGTTCAACCTCGCGATGGGCGGCTCGGCCGGTGTCGTCGAGTCGGCCGCCACCCTCGCGTCGGCGGGAGCCGACTACGGCAACTCGACCGGCGGCGTGAACTGCACCGGGCCGTTCGAGCTCACCGACTGGAAGGCGGGCGAGTCCATCACGCTCACCCGATACGACGACTACTGGGACGACACGCTGCGTGCGCGTGCGGGCGCGGTGGAGTTCCTGTTCATGAACGACGCGACCGCCCGGGTCAACGCACTGGGCTCGGGAGAGGTCGACGGCGGCTGGATGATCCCGGCCGAGGCGTACTCGCAGCTGGGCGACTCCGACAAGGGCGATCTGCTGTTCGGGCTGACGACCGCCGTCTCGAGCCTCATTGTCAGCGACATGACCGGGCCGCTGGGTGACCTGCGTGTGCGCCAGGCGCTGCTGATGGCCCTCGATCGGCAGGGCATCATCGATGCCGCTGCCAAGGGGGTCGCCGAGCAGACCGACGTCCTGACGACCGAGTCGGTCTGGGCGGGCGCGAGTCCGTCCGCACTCACCTCCGCCTTCGAGGAAGTCGACGCTTATCCCTACGACGTGGAGGCCGCCCGCGCACTCGTCGAAGAGGCTGGAGCGACCGGCGAGAAGATCGTCATCGCGACCTCGCCGATCAGCAACGACTTCGCGGTGACCTCGCAGGCGACCGTGGCGGCGGCTCAGTCGATCGGGCTGGACGCGACGATCGAGTCCGTCTCGCCGAGCGCATACGGGGCCCTGTTCTTCGACCCCGTGGCTCGCGAGGGGATCGACCTCTTCTACACGAGCTGGTACCTGTCCAGCCCGGATCCGCTGGAGATGTATGCGGTCCTGCGCACCGGCGAGTTCAGCAACTACGGCGGGTGGAGCGACCCGGACTTCGACGCCATCGTCGACGAGGCCGTGGCGATCGACGACCCGGCCGAACGCAGCGAGAAGACCGCGCACGCCCAGCAGATCGCGAACGAGCAGCTGCCGTGGCTGCCGCTGTACACCGCGCCGATGTCACTGTTCATGGGGGAGCGGATCACCGGCATCGCGCCCTCCATCGCGTTCCTCTACTACCCATGGGCGGCCACGATTGGCGCCCGGTAGCGCCGCCCCGCCGCGCACCACGGTGGGCGGCGGACGGACCTCGGCTGCCGTCCGCCGGGTCGCGGGAAAGCTCGGGGGCCTGCTGCTGACGCTCTTCCTCGCGTCGCTGCTGGTGTTCTTCTCGCGCTTCCTCGTGCCGGGCGACCCGGTCAGATTCCTGCTGCGTGGCCGGGATGCCAGCGCCGAAGCCATCGCCGAAGTGACGGCGCAGTACGGGCTCGACCTGCCACCGTGGCAGCAGTACCTCGACTGGCTCGCCGGTGTGCTGCACGGCGACTTCGGGCGGTCGCTGCAATACCGCCAGGACGTCACGGTCGTCATCGGCGAACGCCTGCCCGTGACGCTGATCCTGGTGATCATGGCGGGGACGATCATCGCCGTGGTCGGTGTCGCCGCCGGCATCATCGCCGCGCTGAACCGTGGCCGGGCGCTTGACCGCCTGACCCTCATCGGGCTCACGGTGCTCGGCGCGATCCCGTCGTTCGTGGGCTCGATCGTGCTGATCGCCGTGTTCGCCGTGCAGCTCGGATGGTTCCCCTCGTTCGGCTCGGGCGACGGGTTCGCCGATACGATCTACCACCTCGTGCTGCCGTCGATCGCGCTCGCGATCGTGTTCATCGTCCTCGTCGGAAAGGTCACCCGCTCGGCGATGGTCGCGCAGCTCGATCGTGAGCATGTCGAAGTGGCGACCAGCCGGGGTCTCGCCCGTCCCACGGTGGTGCGCCGCCATGTGCTCCGCAACGCGCTCGGGCCGATCATCACCGTCAGCGGCATCCTCGTCGCGGGTCTCATCGTCGCGAGTTCGATCGTGGAGTCCGCGTTCGGATTGGCCGGGATCGGCTCGCTGCTCGTGCAGTCGGTCGATCGGCTGGACTTCCCGGTCGTGCAGGCGATCGTCCTCCTCGTCGTGACCGTCTTCGTGGTCGTGAACGCCGTCGTCGACGTCCTCGAGCCCTGGATCGACCCGCGCTCGGCCGCAGGAGAGGGGGCACGGTGACGATCACACCCACCATCGCCATGGAGGTGATGCGCACACCGCGTGCGCCGCGTCCGGGAGTCGTCGTGACGACGAGCATCGTCGTCCTTGCGGCGATCGCCCTCGCGGCTGTCTTCGCCCCGTTCATCGCGCCCTATCCGCCCGACGCCGTCGACTTCTCGGCGATCTACGCGGCGCCCAGCTGGGCGCACCCGCTCGGGACCGACGGCCTCGGCAGAGACACGTTGAGCCGGATGATCTTCGGCGCCCGCACCGCGCTCGTCGCGCCGCTCATCGTGGTCATCGCCTCGACCGCGATCGGCATCCTGCTGGGACTGCTGGCCGGCTGGCGCGGTGGCTGGATCGATGCCGGCCTCGGCCGGATCTTCGATGTGGTGTTCGCTTTCCCGTCGCTGCTCATCGCGATCATGGCGGTCGCGCTGTTCGGCAAGGGACTCGTGGCGCCCGTCGTCGCGATGAGCATCGCGTACGCCCCGTTCGTGGCACGCCTGACCCGATCGCTCGTCGCGGCGGAACGCACTCGCCCCTACGTCGCGGCGTATCGCGTACAGGGGTTCGGCGGGGCATGGATCGCGCTGCGCCGGGTACTGCCGAACGTCACGCCCGTCGTCGGCGCGCAGTCGACCCTGAACTTCGGATACGTCCTGGCGGAACTGGCGGCGCTGTCGTTCCTCGGACTCGGCGTGCAGCCGCCGACGGCCGATTGGGGCGCGATGATCAACGAGGCGCAGGCTGGACTGAGCGGCGGCCACTTCCTTCCGGCGATCGTGCCGGCCCTGGCTGTCGTGATCGTCGTGGTGGCCGTCAACATCGTCGGCGAGGCGCTGTCGGATCGGATCGGCGGGGGGATGCCGGCATGACACTCCTCGAGATCGACGCACTCACGATCCACCTGCCCGGCGGCCCGCGCCTGCTGGAGGGCATCTCGCTGTCCGTCGCGGCCGGCGAGACGGTTGGCCTGGTGGGCGAATCCGGTTCGGGCAAGTCGCTCACGGCCCGCTCCGTCCTCGGGCTGCTGCCCGCTCGTGCGGAGACGAGCGGTTCCGTCCGCGTGCGGGACCGGGAAGCGCTGGGTGCGAAGGGCAAGGAGCTGCTCGCGATCCGCCGTCGCAGCGCGGCGATGATCTTCCAGGATCCGCGGGCCGGCATCAACCCGATGCGCACGATCGGCGACCACCTCACCGAATCGCTGCGCTTCTGCGAAGGCTGGGATCGGGCGCGGGCCCGCGACCGTGCGATCGAGCTCCTCGCGGCAGTTCGGCTGCCGAACCCCGAGGACCACTTCCGCCAGTATCCCTTCGAGCTTTCGGGCGGAATGCTCCAGCGGGTCATGATCGCCGGAGCGCTCACGTCCTCGCCCGAGCTCCTGGTCTGCGACGAGCCCACGACCGCGCTCGATGTGACGACGCAGGCCGAGATCATCGCCGTGCTGCGCGAGCAGCGCGTCTCACGGGGCATGGGGATGCTCTTCATCACCCACGATCTGAACCTCGCAGGTTCGCTGTGCGATCGCATCTTCGTCATGAACGCGGGAAGGATCGAAGAGGAGGGACCGGCGCGCTCGGTGCTGCGGCATCCGCGTGCCGAGTACACGAAGAAGCTCGTCGCCGCGACGCCGAGCCTGTATGCCGACGAATCGACCGCCGCTCGGGTGGGCGAGACCATCCCCGAGCCGCTGTCGCTGATGCTGTCCGTTCGCGACCTGTCCAAGACGTACCACCGCAACGGCAAGCCGCCGGTCGCCGCCGTCGTCTCCGCCTCACTCGAGATCGAGCGGGGTACGGCTCTGGCCGTGGTCGGCGAATCGGGCTCGGGCAAGTCGACGCTCGCGCGCATGATCGTCGGGCTCGAGCAGCCGGACTCCGGCGAGATCCTGATCGACGGAAGCGAGCGGACCGCCGCGCCGCGCACCCGCGATGAACGACTCGCGCGCGCCCGGAGCGTGCAGATGGTGTTCCAGGACCCGTATCTGTCGCTCGACCCGCGCATCCCCGCTGGGCGGGCGATCGAAGACGTACTTCGACTGCACCATCGACTTCCGGCGAAGGATGCGGCTGCGAGGGCGAATGAACTGCTGGAGGCGGTCGGTCTCACGGCCCGCCATGCCCTCGCGCGTCCGCGCACGCTGTCGGGCGGTCAGCGTCAGCGTGTCGCGATCGCCCGTGCACTCGCGATCGATCCCGACGTGCTCGTGCTCGACGAGGCGACGAGCGCTCTGGACGTCTCGGTGCAGGCTCAGGTGCTCGAGGTCGTCGCCCGTATCCGTCGCGAGCGCGGACTGACCGTGCTCATGATCAGTCATGACCTTGCCGTGGTGCGGCGCGTGTGCGATCAGACCGTCGTGATGCGTCGCGGCGAGATCGTGGAGTACGGCGCAACCGGATCCATGCTCGATGATCCTCAGCACCCCTACACGCGGCTGCTCATCGACTCGGTTCCACAGCCGTGACCGCCTGAGCGAGCCCGGCCGGGCGGACGCCGACGTGCGGCATGCGCGGGGTGCCTGGGGTATACAAGAGACATGGCTGTCCGAACCCCCGATCCCGACCCGAATGAGAACGACGACAGCGGCACGCCGCAGGATCCTCTCGGCGGGATCGGCGCGTCCTACGGCCGGCGCGGCAACCCGCTCGGCGACGGATCGTTCGGCTCGCCGACGCGCGACAGCGCATCCAACCCGGGGTGGCTGACCGACGTCGAACTGGCCGAGGTGCGCCGGCGGATGCCGATCCTCTACGTCGAGGCCGTGCCGGTGCGCACCGACGGTGTGGGCGCGGTGACCGAGGTCGGCATCCTGCTGCGCGCGACGCCCCTCGGGGAGATGACCCGCACGATCGTGAGCGGCCGGGTGCGCTACGGCGAGGCCGTGCGCGACGCGCTGTTCCGCCACCTCGAGAACGACCTCGGGCCGATGGCCTTCCCGCTGCTGCCCCCGCAGCCGGTGCCGTTCACCGTCGCGGAGTACTTCCCGATGCCGGGCGCGTCCGCCTTCCACGACGACCGTCAGCACGCCGTCTCGCTCGCTTTCGTCGTCCCCGTGACCGGCACGTGCCAGCCGCGTCAGGATGCGCTCGAAGTGACGTGGATGGCACCGGCCGAAGCGGCATCCGACGCGCTCTCGGCGGAGATGGAGGGCGGCCGCGGCAGCCTGATCCGCCTCGCCCTCGCGAGCGTCGGCGCGCTGCGCTGACCTCCTGCCGCGGCGGCCGCGCGAGCCCGCTGCCTGAGTGTTCCCCGTGACCTGACCCGAGACGCCGCGACCGGCGTAGCCTGGCCGTATGCGCTCTTCCCGACGTGCTCTGGTGTGGTCTGCGGCGATCGCGGTGCCGCTCGTCGCCGGGGCGGCGATCCTCGTGCCGGTCGCGGCGAGCGGCGCGGTCGATCTGCCCGACAAGATCCGCGCAGGAGCTCATCGAGTTCGCAGCCGCGAGCGACGTCGACGCGCTGAGCGGCACGATCGAGCAGACCTCCGAGCTGGGGCTGCCCGACCTGGGTGCGCTGACCGGCTCGATGGGTGCGGGCGACGGCTCGGAAGACGGCGGCTCCGAGGCGGCCGACATCGACGACCTCATGGCGCTGGTCACCGGATCCCACACGGCCAAGGTCTACCTCGACGGCCCGAACGCGCGGCTGCAGGTGCTGGATCAGCTCGCCGAGCGCAACGTGTACGTCGACGGGGATGCGGGCGAGGTCTGGTACGTCGACAGCGAGTCGGTCTCGGCCACGAAGTTCATCCTGCCGAGCGAAGCGGAGCTCGAGCAGCTCAAGGCCGACGCCGGCGAGAAGGCGGATGCCGCACCCGGCGATGCCGCGATGCCCACCCCCGACGAGCTCCTCGACCAGGCGCTGGCCTCGCTCGACGAGTCCACCGAGGTCACCGTCGGCACCGACTCCCGCGTCGCCGGGCGCGAGGTCTACGAGCTGATCCTGGCTCCGCGCACGGACGACACCCTGGTGGGCGAAGTGCGCTTCGCGGTCGACGGCGAGAACGGCGTCGCGCTCGCGGCATCCGTCACCGCACGCGGGGCGAGCGATCCCGCCTTCGAGATCGCGTTCACGCAGGTCGACTTCACCGCACCCGACCCGGCGGTGTTCGCCTTCGCGCCGGCCGACGGCATGGCCGTCACCGAGAAGGAGCTGCCGCTTCCGTCCGCCGACGGGCACGACGGCGCGACGATGACGGATGCCGCCACCCCGGTCATGATCGGCGAGGGCTGGTCGACCGTGATCGAACTGCCGAACGCGACCGACGCGGGCACCGACGTGTTCGCCGGCCTCGACCCCGAGCAGCTCGCGATGCTCGAAAGCGTCACGACCGCCGTCGACGGAGGCCGCGTGCTGCAGACCTCTCTGCTGACCGTGCTGATCACCGACGACGGGCGTGTGCTCGCCGGCGCCGTGCCGGCCGAGCGTCTGGTCGAAGCCGCGCAGTCCGGTCGCTGAGCGGACCGCAGTGACGAGCCCGCCGGCCGAGCTCGCGATCGAGACCTCCGCACTGACCAAGCGCTTCGGCGCGCAGACCGCCGTCGACGGGGTCGATCTCGCGGTGCCGCGCGGGGCGGTCTTCGGCTTCCTCGGGCCGAACGGCTCGGGCAAGACCACGACGATCCGCATGCTGCTCGGCCTGCTCAGCGCGACCGGCGGCGAGGCGCGCGTGCTCGGCGCGCCCATGCCGCGCTCGCTGGACGCGGTGCTGCCGCGCGTCGGGGCCCTCGTGGAAGGGCCGGCGTTCTCGCCGTTCCTCACCGGCGAGCAGAACCTGCGGCGCTTCGACGCCGCCGACCGGCACTCCCTCGCGCGCACGCGCACCGCCCGCGTCGCGACGGCCCTCGATCGGGTCGGGCTGAGCCACGCGGCGAAGAAGAAGGCCCATGCGTACTCGCTCGGCATGAAGCAGCGACTCGGGCTGGCGGACGCCCTGCTCATGCCGCGCGAGCTGCTCGTGCTCGACGAGCCGACCAACGGACTCGACCCGCAGGGCACGCGCGAGGTGCGCGCGCTGATCCGCTCTTTCGCCGCCGACGGCACCACCGTGTTCGTCTCGAGCCACCTCCTGGCCGAGGTCGAGCAGCTGTGCACGCACGTCGGCGTCATGAGCGGCGGGCGCCTGGTCGCGCAGGGCACCCTCGACGACTTCCGCCGCGCCGGGTCCCGCGCCCGCGTCGCTCGTCCGCACGCCCGACGTCGAGGCCGCGCGCGCCGTGCTCGCCGCGCTCGGGGTCGAGGCCGACGCGGCGAGACGCGGCATCCGATCTCGACGTCGTCACCGGCATGCTCCCCGACGACGTCGCGCCCGAGGCGATCGTGACGGCGCTCGTGACGGCAGGGGTCCGCGTGCGCGGCTTCGAGCTCGTCGGCGAGAGCCTCGAGCAGCGGTTCGTCGAGCTCACCGGCGAGGGCTTCGATGTCGTCGCCTGAGGTCGGGACGCGGGCGGATGCCGCGGCGGAAGCACCGGCGAGCGGGCGGGCCGGCGGCTCGGGCACGCTGCAGCTGCTGGGCAACGAGCTCGCGACGCAGTTCCGGCGGTGGCGCACGTGGGCGATGCTCGGCGCGCTCGCGCTCATCCCGATCCTGATCGGCGTCGCGATCCGGCTCGTCGGCGGGTCGAACCCCGGCCGCGGGCCGGCGTTCCTCGACCAGATCACGAACAACGGGCTCTTCGTCGGCCTGGCCGCGATGACCGTGGCGATCCCGCTCTTCCTGCCGCTCACGGTGAGCGTCGCGGCCGGCGACGCGATCGCCGGCGAGGCGAGCCACGGCACGCTGCGCTACCTGCTGATCGCCCCCGCGGGGCGCGTGCGGCTGCTGATCGTCAAGTACGTCTCCGCCGCCGCGTTCTGCGTCGCCGCGACGCTCACCGTCGTGGTCGTCGGCACGCTCGTCGGGTGGATCCTGTTCCCGGTCGGCCCGGTGACGCTGCTGACCGGAGCCCAGGTGTCGGTCGGCGAGGGGCTGCTGAGGCTGCTGGCGATCGCCGCGTACGTCTCGGTGTCGCTGCTCGGCCTCGCCGCGATCGGGCTGTTCTTCTCGACCCTCACCTCCGTGCCGGTCGGCGCGATGGCGGCGACGGCGATCCTCGCGGTCGCCGCGCAGATCGTCGGAGCGATCCCGCAGCTGGACGCCCTGCATCCGTGGCTGTTCACGGATCGCTGGCTCGATTTCGCCGACCTGCTGCGCTCGCCGATCGTGTGGGATTCGTTCGTCGGCAACGCGCTGCTGCAGGGCGGCTACATCGCGGTGTTCGGCGCGGCCGCGATCGCGCGCTTCGTGACGAAGGACGTGCTCTCGTAAGGGAGCGACCGCCGCCGTTTCAGGCACACAGGAGCGGGGAGTATCCTTCCACTACCCGAAGCGCACCCCCTTGCGCAGATCACTACCCCTGGTGTCGTCGGCCCCGCCGCGATTCCCCGCTCCCGTCGACCGTGTGCGTCGCCGTGACGAGGTGCCGCGCCGCGTCCGCGGACCCGCCCGCGA
This sequence comes from uncultured Actinomycetota bacterium, assembly GCA_963792285.1. GTDB lineage: Bacteria > Actinomycetota > Actinomycetes > Actinomycetales > Microbacteriaceae > Microbacterium. Next base: position 111,774 of record CAWBVS010000022.1, read on the forward strand.
GCGCCGACACCCAGCACACCGAAGCGAGAAACCCGATGTCCGAACACGCCTCCTCGACCCGACCGAACCCCGCCGAAGACCCCAGCCCCTTCGAGCAGCTGATCAGCGCCGCGGGCCAGAATCCGCCGGCCGTGTCGTTCGCGACCGCCTTCCGCGGCTACGACAAGGACGAGGTCGACGCCGCGATCGCCGAGCTCTCGGCCCGCGTGCGCGCCGAGGCCGATCAGGTCGCCCAGCTGACCGACCGCCAGCGGCGCATCGGCGCCCAGAGCGTGCGCAGCCGGCAGTCGGCGGAGCGGCTCGAAGCCGAGCTCGCCGCGGCGAAGTCCGAGGCGGACGAGGCCGCGGATCGGCTCGAAGGCCGAGCTCGCCACGGCGGAGGCGAAGGCGACGGATGCCGAGAACCGGCTGCGCGCGCTCGGCGAAGAGCTCAGCGACTCTCCTGACGGCACGCCCGAGCCGTCACAAGTTCGAAGAGGTGCTGCGGGTCGCCGAAGACCAGGCCGGCGTGCTGCTGCGCAACGCGACCGATCAGGGCGATCGCCTGCTGAACGCCGCGCGCGAAGAGATCGCGAATCGCCGCAAGGAGGCGCAGGCCGAGGCCGAGGCGATCGTGTCGCGGGCTCAGCACGACGCGCAGCAGGCGCACCTGCGCATCGAGACCGAGCTGACCGCCCACCAGGCCCGCATCGAGCGCGAGGCCGCGCACGCCGCCGAGAAGGTCGCGCAGGCCGAGCGCGAAGCCGCCGCGATCCGCACCGAGGCCGAGAAGGGCGCGGCGGCGCTGCGCTCGATGGTCGCGCGCGAGACCGAGCACGCGCGCGCCGAGGCGGAGGATGCCGTGCGCGAGCTGCGCGTGCGCGCGATGGAGTTCGAGGCGTCGCTCACCCGTCGCCAGGACGACGCGCAGCAGGAGTTCCTCGTGCTGCACAACCAGGCCGTCGCCCACGCCGAGCGCATCACGCAGGACGCGAACGAGCAGGTCGCCGCGTCGCTCGAGCACGCGCAGCGCGTGGCGTCGAAGGCCGAGGACTTCGAGCGGCTCATGCGCGCCCAGGCTCAGCAGATCGAGGCCGACGCGAACATCCGCGCGCACGAGCAGCTCGACCGGGCCCGCGACAAGGCGCAGAGGATCATGGACATGGTCACGTCGCACTCGCAGTCGGTGCTGCGCGACACCGAGGACCGCACGCGTCAGCTGCGCTGGCAGCAGCAGCAGCTCACGAGCTTCATGTCCGAGGTCGCCGATCTCATCCGGCCCGAGTCCGCCTACGACGCGTCGGATGCCGCGCCGGCGGAGTCCGCCGAGGCGAGGCCGAGTCAGACGAGCACGGACGAGGCCGCCGAGCCGTGTCGAGATCCACGAGTCGGCCGAGTCGGCCGAGCTGGAGCGCGTGGAGAGCTAGGCGGAAGTCTCCCGCGCGATCGCGGCGATGAACGCGTCGATGTCGGCCTCGGTGGTGTCGAAGCTGCACATCCAGCGCACCTCGTTCTTCGCGGCATCCCAGTCGTAGAAGCGGAACGATTCGCGCAGGCGATCGGCGACCCCGTCGGGCACCGTCGCGAACACGCCGTTGGCCTGGGTGGGCTGCGTGAAGGCGACACCGCTGATCGACCCGTCGGCGATCCCCGCCTCGACGCCGGCGCGCAGGCGCGCGGCCATCGCGTTGGAGTGCGAGGCGTTGCGCAGCCACAGGTCGCCCTCGAGCAGCGCGATGAGCTGCGCCGAGACGAACCGCATCTTCGATGACAGCTGCATGTTGAGCTTGCGCAGGAACGTCAGGCCGGCCGAGGCCTCGGGGTCGAGCACGACGATCGCCTCGCCGAGCATCGCGCCGTTCTTCGTGCCGCCGAAGCTGAGCACGTCGACGCCGATGTCGCGCGTGAACGCGCGGAGCGGCACGCCGAGGGATGCCGCGGCGTTGGAGATGCGCGCACCGTCGAGGTGCAGCTTCATGCCGAGCGAGTGGGTGTGATCGGCGATCGCGCGCAGCTCGTCGACCGAGTACAGCGTGCCGAGCTCGGTGGACTGGGTGATCGAGACCACGAGCGGCTGCGCGCGGTGCTCGTCGCCCCAGCCCCACGCCTCGCGGTCGATGAGCTCGGGGGTGAGCTTGCCGTCGTCGGTGGGCACCGTGAGCAGCTTGATGCCGGCGACGCGCTCGGGCGCCCCGCCCTCGTCGACGTTGATGTGGGCGGTGGATGCCGCGATCACCGCGCCCCAGCGCGGCAGCATCGACTGCAGCCCGACGACGTTCGCGCCCGTGCCGTTGAACACCGGGAACGCCTCGACGCCCTCGCCGAAGTGGTGCGCGAAGACCTCCTGCAGGCGGGCGGTGTACTCGTCCTCGCCGTAGGCGACCTGGTGGCCGTCGTTGGCGGCCGCGATCGCGGCGAGCACCTCGGGGTGGATGCCGGAGTAGTTGTCGGAGGCGAAGCCGCGCAGGGCGGTGTCATGGAGCGGGGTCACCCCTCCATCCTCCCATCGCCTCACATCTTGGCGTAGCGCGCGCGGGCGAAGCAGAAGACGCCGTAGATCACGAGCCCGCCGCCGACGATCCAGAGGATGATCGGGCCGAACGGCAGCGCGAGCAGGGCCTTGCAGCGCATCGTCCAGGCCGCCCGCAGCCTCCGGGTCTGCGGTGACGGCCGCGACGACGAACAGCACTCCGGCCACGCCGATCGCGATGCCCTTCGCGATGTAGCCGACGACGCCGAATGTCACGATGCCGTCGCCGGCAGGGTCGGGCGGAAGATCGAGGTGCTTCTTGAAGGCGCGGGTGATGCCGCGCACGATGAAGGCGATGCCGATCCCGGCGACGATGAGTCCGACCAGCACGAGCAGGAACACGCCGCCCGGAGTGGCGAGCAGTTGGGCGCTGAAGCTCTCCGACGACTCCGACGAGTCCGACTGGCCGCCCATCGCGTACACGAGCGCGGTGATCGCGATCGCGATGTAGGCGACGGCCGTGCCGATGTACTTGACCCGGTAGCCCCACTTCTTCTTGGTGTCGGGGTCGCGCTCGAGGAAGGCCTCGGTGATCTGGAAGATCGCGAGTGCGAAGAGCCCGACGACGATGAGCCACAGCAGGAAGACCCCGACGGGGTTCTTCGCGATCTGCTCCATCGCGCCGCCCTGGTCGGCCTCGCCGCCGCCACCGGTCGCGATCGAGATCGCGATCACGCCGATCACGATGTGCAGGATGCCGAGCACGACGTAGCCGATTCGCGCGACGATGCGGAAGGCTGTCGAATCCTGGGCGGCTCGGGCCGCGCCCTTGGGGGTAGTCATAGCGCGAAGCGTATCCACTCCGTCGAGCGGCGGATACGGCTTGACGCAGGCGGGATAATGTGGCTGGGCTCGTCAGCTTTCGACGGGGATGACGGTGTCGTTCAGCGACGACGCATCCTCCGCCCAGAGGTCGCACGAAGCGCGCGGCGACGGCGTCCTCGAGGCCCTCCAGACTCTTCACCCGGAACGCGACCGCCGCGGCGGTGAGCGCCGCACCGGCATCCCGCGCGCCCTTCGCGAAGCCCTGCGCGACCGCGCGCGTCCACGCTTCGCTCGCGGCCTTGACCGCCGCGTAGTTCGCGCCGCCCGCGAGGGGGCGTGCGACGGCGGTCGACGAGATGATCGCGAGCCGGCCGGCCGTCGACGCGCGCAGATCGGCGTCGAAGGCACGGGTGACGAACCGCAGTGCAGTGAACGACCGCTCGAGGAAGCGGTAGTCCTCTTCGCTCTGGCCCGCGAGACCTCCGCCGCCGCGCCAGCCGCCGACCAGATGCAGGATGCCGTCGACCGGGCCGACCGTCGCGTGGACGTGCTCGGCGAGCATGCGCACGCCGAATTCGTCGGTCAGATCGCAGACCTCGACCCGGATGCCGGGCACGTCACCCGCGAGGGCGTCGAGCTTGTCCGAATCCCTGCCCGACGGCGACGACCCGCGCCCCGGCCGAAGCCAGGGCGCGGGCCGCTGCCAGACCGCTGACGCTCGTCGCCCCGGCAAGGAGCACGACGCGTCCGGCGACGGGGTGCTCAGTCATCTGTCGCCGCGGATGCCGGCCGTCGAGGCGATCACGGGGCGCATCTTCTTCTCGAGTGCCTCGAAGAACATCGACAGCGGGAACTCGTCGTCCAGCACCTCGTCGGTGTAGCCCTTCGGCGCACCGGCGAGCACCTCGTCCGGCAGGCCGCGGGCCCACTTCGAGGCGGGGTGCGGCGTCAGCGTGCCGCGGACGAGCTCGTACGCGGCGAGCCAGTGCGCCATCTTCGGCCGGTCGATCGAGCGCCAGTACAGCTCGTCGATCGCGTCGCCGAGCTCGACGACGGCGGCGGGCACGGCGTCCCAGTCGAAGGCGAGCGACGTGTCGGTCCAGTGCAGCACGCCGCGCTGGTGCAGCCAGGCGAACAGCAGCTGTCCGCCGACGGCGTCGTAGTTGCGCACCCGGGTGCCGGTGATCGAGAAGCGGAAGATCCGGTCGAAGATCACGGCGTACTGCACCAGGCGCGCGTGCTCGAGCATCTCGGTCTCGGCGTCGGTCAGCGTCGCACCCGATTCGCGGCGCTCGGTCAGCCGCTTCTGGATCGCCACGCACTCGCGGAACGCGGTCAGGTCGCACCGCAGCTCCTCGAGCGAATACAGGAAGTACGGCATCCGCTGCTTGATCATGAACGGGTCGAACGGCAGGTCGCCGCGCATGTGCGTGCGGTCGTGGATGATGTCCCACATCACGAACGTCTTCTCGGTCAGAGTCTGGTCATCCAGCATCCGCGCCGCCTCGTCGGGCAGCTCGAGCTTGGTGATCTCGGATGCCGCCCGCACGACGCGCCGGTAGCGCGCCGCCTCGCGGTCCTGGAAGATCGCGCCCCACGTGAACGTCGGGATCTCGCGCATCGCCACCGTCTCGGGGAACAGCACGGCCGAGTTGGTGTCGTAGCCGGGCGTGAAGTCGATCAGGCGCAGCGAGACGAACAGCCGGTTGACGTACTCGGTCTCGAGCTGGGCGATGAACTCCGGCCAGATGACCTCGACCAGCAGCGCCTCGACGTGCCGATCGCGCGACCCGTTCTGCGTGTACATCGGGAAGACGACGAGATGACGGATGCCGTCCACGCGGTGCTGCTGCGGCTGGAACGCCATGAGCGAGTCGTAGAAGTCCGGGATGCCGAAGCCGCCGTCGGCCCAGCGCTCGAAGTCCGTGACGCGATGGCGCGCGAGGTACTCGTCGTCGTGCGGGAAGCACGGCGCGCAGCTGCGCGGATCGCACTCGACGATCGTCTCGACGTGGGCGCGCGCGTCGCCGTGGTGCGGCGGCATCCGGAATCGATCCGTCCTGCACCTGGATGCCCTGCAGCGCGATCGCCGCATCCTTGAGGGCGAGCCACGCGGAGGTGTCCTCGACGACCTCGGGTTCGCCGACGACGGCCTGGAGCTCACCGGTGTGGTGGATCTGGCTGAGGGACATGGGAAACCTCCGATCTGCGGATGAGGCGGAAACATTCCGGCGAATGCCGGACTCAACCGATATTCTTCCATGTCATGGACGATTCCGTCGACACGGCGATCCTCACGGAGGTCTCGCGCGATCCCCGCGCCACCCTCGCCCAGCTGTCCGAGCGCGTCGGGCTCGGCGTCTCGGCGGTGCAGGCGCGGCTGCGGCGGCTGGAGAGCACCGGCGTGATCGTCGGCTACCGCGCGCTGCTCGACCCCGAAGCGGTCGGCAGGTCGCTGTCGGCGTTCATCGAGATCACGCCGCTGGACCCCTCGCAGCCCGACAACGCCCCGGAGCTGCTCGAGCACCTCTCGGCGATCGAGGCGTGCCACTCGATCGCGGGCGACGCGGCGTACATCCTGTTCGTGCGGGTCTCGACCCCGCGCGACCTCGAGGCGCTCATCAGAGACATCCGCCTCGCGGCATCCGTCAGCACGCGCACCACGGTGGTGCTGCAGACGTTCTACGAGAACCGGCCGATCGCGCTCTGACCTCACCCGGTCTGCCGACAAACCACTTTCAGCGCGAAACACACCGCTGGGGATGATGTCTCGCGCTGAAAGTGGTTTGTCAGCGCGTGGTGGTCAGTCGTGCTGGGGGAAGCCCAGGTTCAGGCCACCGTGCGACGGGTCGAGCCACCGCGAGGTCACGGCCTTCTCCTGCGTGAAGAAGTCGAACCCGTGCGGGCCGTAGGCCTTCGCGTCGCCGAACAGCGAGGCCTTCCAGCCGCCGAACGAGTGGTACGCGACCGGCACCGGGATCGGCACGTTGATGCCGATCATGCCGACGTGCACTTCGCGCTGGAAGCGCCGCGCGGCACCGCCGTCGTTCGTGAAGATCGCGGTGCCGTTGCCGTACTGGCTGCCGTTGATGATGCCGAGGCCCTCTTCGTAGCCGTCGACGCGCACGACCGACAGCACCGGGCCGAAGATCTCGTCGGTGTAGACGGTCGGACGAGGTCGGCACCTTGTCGATCAGGGTGGGTCCGAGCCAGAACCCGTCGGGGTCGCCGTCGATCTCGACGTCGCGTCCGTCGACGACCACCGAAGCGCCGTCGGATGCCGCCACGTCGATGTACGAGGCGACCTTGTCGCGGTGCACCTGCGTGATGAGCGGCCCCATGTCGCAGCCGCGCGTGCCGTCGCCGGTGCGCAGCGTCGCCATGCGCTGGCTGACCTTCTCGACGAACTCGTCGGCGATCGTGTCGACCGCCAGCACGACCGAGATCGCCATGCAGCGCTCGCCGGCCGAGCCGAAGCCCGCGTTGACCGCGGCGTCGGCGGCGAGGTCGAGGTCGGCATCCGGAAGGATCAGCATGTGGTTCTTGGCGCCGCCGAGGGCCTGCACGCGCTTGCCGTGCGAGGTGCCGGTCTCGTAGACGTAGCGTGCGATCGGGGTCGAGCCGACGAACGAGATCGCGCGCACGTCGGGGTGCTCGAGCAGCGCGTCGACGGACTCCTTGTCGCCGTGCACGACGTTGAACACGCCGTCGGGAAGCCCGGCCTCCGTCAGGAGCGCGGCCATCCAGTTCGCCGCGGTCGGGTCCTTCTCCGACGGCTTGAGGATCACGGCGTTGCCGGCGGCGAGCGCGATCGAGAAGAACCAGAGCGGCACCATCGCCGGGAAGTTGAACGGGCTGATGATGCCGACCACGCCGATCGGCTGCTTCACCGTGTAGACGTCGACGCCGGTCGAGACGTTCTCGGAGTAGGCGCCCTTCGTGAGGTGCCCGAGCCCGCACGCGAACTCGACGACCTCCATGCCGCGGGCGATCTCGCCGAGCGCGTCGGAGATGACCTTGCCGTGCTCGGAGGTCAGGATCTCGGCGAGCTCCTGCTTGCGCTGGTTCAGCAGCTCGCGGAAGTTGAACAGCACGGTCTGGCGCTTGGCGATCGACGAGTCGCGCCACTGCGCCCAGGCCGCGGTGGCCGAGGCGACGACGTCGTCGACGTCGGCCGTCGAGGCGAGCCGCACTTCGCGCTGGACGGTGCCGAGCGCGGGGTTGTACACCGGCGAGGTGCGCGTCGATGCGCCGCTCCAGGCCGCACCGTCGACCCAGTGGTCGACGATCGTGGTGGCCGACGTCGTCGCCGGCTCAAGGGTGGTGGTGTCGGTCATGGTCTTCCTTCGTTCCGCCTCGTGGGCACGTGTCTTCCAGGGTAGGTCGGTGATCCTGCCCCGCATAGGGGTCTACGCCTCGACGGCGGTGAGGGCCTCGTCGTAGATCGCCATCGCCTGCGCGACCTCGTCGGCGGTCACGACGCACGGCGGCACGACGTGGATGCGGTTGTCGGCCGAGAACGGCACGAGACCGCGCGCGGTGCAGCTCCTTCTTCAGCTGCCCGATGAACGCCGCCGAGACCGGTTCGCGGGTCGAGCGGTCGGTCACGAGCTCGATCGCCCAGAAGACGCCCTCGCCGCGCACTTCGCCGATGCTCGGGTGCTTCTGCTCGAGCTCGGCCAGGCCGGGGCCGATCGCGTCCTCGCCGATGCGCCGCGCGTGCTCGACGATGCCCTCGGCCTCCATCGCGTCGATCGAGGCGACGATGGATGCCGCTGCCAGCGGGTGGCCGCTGTAGGTGAGCCCGCCGGGGAAGACGCGGTCATCGAACGTCGCCGAGATGTCGTCGGAGATGATCACGCCGCCGACCGGCACGTAGCCGGAGTTGACGCCCTTCGCGAAGGTGATCAGGTCGGGCACGACGTCGTACCCCTCGAACGCGAACCAGCGGCCGGTGCGGCCGAAGCCGGCCATCACCTCGTCGAGGATCAGGATGATGCCGTAGCGGTCGCACAGCTCGCGGACGCCCGCGAGATACCCGGGCGGGGGGAGCAGGATGCCGGCGGTGCCGGGCACCGACTCGAGCAGGATCGCCGCGATCGTGGCGGGGCCTTCGGACTGGATCACGCGCTCGAGGTGGTGCAGCGCGCGCGCCGACTCCTCCTCGGGGGTGCTCGCCCAGAACTCGCTGCGGTACAGGTAGGGGCCGAAGAAGTGCGCGTGGCCGCGGGCGTACTGGTTCGGCATCCGTCGCCAGTCGCCCGTCGCGACGATCGCCGCTCCGGTGTTGCCGTGGTACGAGCGGTAGGTCGACAGCACCGTGTCGCGGCCGGTGTGCAGGCGCGCCATGCGGATCGCGTTCTCGTTCGCGTCGGCGCCGCCGTTGGTGAAGAACACCTTCGCGAAGCCGTCGGGCGCCTTCTCGACGATGCGCTGTGCGGCCTGGCCGCGCACGAGGTTCGCCGTGGCAGGGCCGATCGTGGCGAGCGTCGCGGCCTGATCCTGGATCCCCTTGACGACGGCCGGATGCTGATGCCCGATGTTCACGTTGACCAGCTGGCTCGCGAAGTCCAGCATCCGATTGCCGGCGTGATCCCACACGGTCGCGCCGGAGCCGCCCGCGATCACGGGGAGGTCGAGGTTCGCCTGCGCGAGCCAGGAGTGGAACACGAACTCGCGATCGAGGGCTTTCGCCTGTGCGTCGAGGTCTTCGGTCATGTCGGGGGTTCCTTCCGGGAGACGCGATCGTCCCCTCGCTACGCTCGTCGCTCGAGCGCCGCCGGTCAAGCCACGGAGTGTTCTGATCCGGATGCCGGACCCGTCGAAGCGTCCGGAGAGGGCAGCCGGCGCGCACTCGGTCCCTGGGCCTGTCGAAGGATCGACCATTCGACAGGCCCAGGGACCGGGCACGGGATGCGGCTAGTTGCCGCCCTCCTGCAGTTCGACCTCGAGCGGCGTGAACTCCTCGCCGAGGATGTCGATGTCGCCTTCGGCCTCGAGCTCGTCCAGCGCCTGCTGGATGTACTCATTGCTGTAGGCGGTCGACGGCGGCTCCTCGGTGATGAGGTTCGCGCCGGTCTCGTTCACCGCGGCCAGGGCGCCCTCGACCGTGCGCGTCCAGGCGGCCTCGTCGATGATGCCGATGCCGTCCGGCGCCGGCCAGATGAGCTTGTTGATCTCGTTCATCATCCACAGCTCATGGCTGGGCCCCCAGCCGGAGCCCGAAGCCAGCGTGATCTCGGCGGCCTCTTCGGGGTTGTCGCGCGAGAACACCCAGCCCTTGATGACGGCCTTGAGGAACTTCACGGTCGTCTCGGCGTAGGCCTCGTCGGACTCGAGCCGCTCGGTGTCGGCCCAGATCGCGTCCTGCAGCATGGCGCCGACGGTGTCTTCGTAGCTGATGACGTTGAAGTCCTCCGGCTGGTACAGCTCGCCGGTCTCGGGGTCGGTCGTCTCGAGCAGCTGGGCGTACTCGTTGTAGGTCATCGCCTGCGCGGCATCGATGTCGCCCTGCAGGAAGGCGTTCATGTTGAAGTCCTGCGTGATGATCTGAACCGTGGTGGCGTCCAGCCCCTCCGCCGCCATCGCGGCGAAGATCTCCCACTCGTTGCCGAAGCCCCACGAGCCGATCTTCTTGCCCTCGAAGTCGGCGACCGAATCGATTCCCGAGTCGGCCCACGACACCTGGAGGGTTCCGGATCGCTGGAAGATCTGCGCGATGTCGGTGAGGTTCGCGCCGGCCTCGATCGATCCGAGCACCTTGGGCACCCAGGCGATCGCGAAGTCGACGTCGCCGTTCGCGAGGGCATCCTGCGGGACGATGTCACCGCCGGAGGGGATGATCTCGACCTCCAGACCCTCCTCCTCGAAGAAGCCCTGGTCGACGGCCGCGAAGTAGCCGGCGAACTGCGCCTGCGGCAGCCACTGGAGCTGGAGCTTGACCGGGGTCAGCTCCCCGGTGGCGTCGTCGTCGCCATCCGTCGAGCCCGTGTCGCCGCCGCCGGAGCAGGCGGTGAGGATGAGCGCGGCCGACAGGGCGAACGCGCCTGCGGTGAGTCCGCGACGTGTGCTGTGTCTCATGACGTTCCTTTCGGGTTCCCTTGCGGGAGTTCGGTGCGGTGATGCGGGACCGACCTCGACGGGCGAGGACGCCGACCCGCCGCATCCGTCGCGGCACGCGTCATTGCGTGCCTCCGACCGGGATGCGGCGGAGCACGAGGCGCTCGATGAGTGCCGTCGCGAGGTAGAAGAGCAGGCCGACGACGATCGCGGCCACGACGTACGCCCACGCCCGCGCGTACGCACTCGTCGCGGCCGACGTGGAGATCGCGCTGCCCAGGCCCCCGCGCGGCCCGCCGAAGTACTCGGCGACGAGTGCCGAGATGACCGCGAGCGAACTGGCGATGCGCACACCGGTCAGCAGGTAGGGCAGGGCGGTGGGAAGCGTCACGGTGCGGAACGACTGCGAGCCGGAGGCCGCGTAGCTGCGCATGAGGTCGCGGTGCACCGGCCGGGTCTGTCGAAGCCCCCGGAAGGTGTTGATGAACACCGGCACGAACGAGGCCAGAGCCGCGATCGCCTGGCGGCCGAACTGGCTGTCGGCACCGAACATCGAGTTGAGCACCGGTGCGAGCGCGACGATCGGCACCACGGCGAGCGCGGCGACGATGGGGGCGGACATGCCGTCGACCGCGTGCCACCGTGCTGCGAGCGCCGCCAGCAGGATCGCGAGGATCGTGCCGACCACGAGTCCGATCAGCGCATTCGTGCCGGTGACGAGGGCGGCCTGCCAGATGACCGGACCGAACTGCGCGAACTGCTCGGCGATCGCCGCGGGGCTGGGCAGCAGGTAGTCCGAGACGCCGACGACGCTCACCAGGAACTGCCAGATGACGAGCCCGAGGACGCCCACCGTGACGGGTGCGATCACCCGCAGCCGGCGCTCGGTCGCGGCACTCCACGCGGCGGTCGTCATCGCTGCTCCCGCCCGCCGGTGGCGACCGGTGCACCGTGCAGCGCTTCGCGCACAGCGGTGACGCGGTCGAAGAAGGCCGGCGACTCCCGCAGCGAGTCGTCGCGCGCGGCGTCCTTGCCGAATCCGGTCGCGATGATCTCGGTGATGCGCCCGGGGCGCGGCGACATCACGATCACCCGATCCGAGAGGAAGACCGCCTCGGGAATCGAGTGCGTGACGAACACGACCGCGGCTCCCGTCTCGGCGGCGAGCCGTGCCAGCTCCGCCTGCATCCGCTCGCGCGTCATCTCGTCGAGGGCCCCGAACGGCTCGTCCATGAGGAGCAGTCGCGGCCGCTCGGCCATCGCGCGCGCGATCGCCACGCGCTGCTGCATCCCGCCCGAGAGCTGGTCGGGGTGCCGGTCGGCGAAGTCGGTGAGCCCGACGAGCTCGGCGAGTTCGGCCACGCGGGACTTGCGCTCGGCGGAGCCCACGCCGTGCAGCTCGAGAGGCAGCGCGATGTTCGCCGCGACCGTACGCCACGGCAGCAGCCCGGCCTGCTGGAACGCGATGCCGTAGTCCTGATCCCGCCGTGCGCGCGAGGCGGGCTTGCCGAAGACCTCGACGGTGCCCGACGTCGGCGCGTCGAGGTCGGCGATGAGGCGCAGGAGCGTCGACTTTCCGCATCCGGACGGCCCGATGAGCGAGACGAACTCGCCCGCCGCGACGGTGAGCTCGATTCCCTCGAGGGCGCTCACGTCGCCCGTCTTGGTCGCGAACTGCTTGCCGACACCGCGCACGGTGACGGCATCCGCTCCCGTGCCCGTCCGGGTCGTCGCGTCCGCGTCGTCGTGAGCCTGCGCAGAGACCATCAGGTCGCCTCTCCTCGTCGGTAGTCCTTCAGCAGCAGTCCGAGCATCGCCACCGAGCCGGCCGCCACCAGCCCGAGGGCGATCGCGCCGAAGATCGGGGCCCATGCCTTGGACGGGTCGCCCGACGCCTGGCCGGCGAACTGGATGAGCAGGCGCCCGATCCCGCCCTGCAGGCCGGTCGAGACCTCGGCCACGACAGCGCCGATCACGGCGTTGGCCGCGCCCAGCCTCAGCGCGGGAAGCAGGTAGGGGACGGATGCCGGAAACCGCAGCCTCAGCAGGGTCGGCCAGTACCCGGCGGCGTACGTGTGCATGAGCTCGGTGTGGATGCGGTCGGGCGACTGGAGTCCTCGGAGCGCCCCGACGGCGATCGGGAAGAAGGCGAGATAGGACGCGATCAGGGCGACCGACATCCAGTCCTGCCACTCGACCCCGCCGATCTCGATGCGCGATCCCCAGCTCTTCACGATCGGGGCGAACGCGATGAGCGGGACGGTCTGGCTCAAGATGATCCACGGCAGCAGTCCCCACTCGACGAGGCGCCACCGCTGCATCACGAGGGCGAGCGCGACGCCGACCACGAGCCCCACGAGCCAGCCGACGGCGGCGATGCCCAGCGTGGTGAGGCAGGCGATCGCGACCGCAGCCCACAGCGGTGGCGACCCCTCCGCGCGCGTGACGGGCTCGAGGAGGCGGCCGAACATGTCCCACACGTGCGGCATCGCGAGGTCGGTGTTGCGCGGCAGGATCCGCACGCCGCCGACCACCACGCCGTCAGCGGGGGCGACGAGTCTGTACGCTTCCCACGCCAGCACGAGCAGCACGATCCCGATCGCGCCCCAGGCCCACGCCGATGCGGTCCTCGATCGTCCGGTGCGCGGCGGCTTGGCGCGGGGCGGCGCGTCGGGTGCGCGGGTCTGCTCGAGAGTCGACGTCATCGGGCGCGTCACTCCTTGGCGGTCAGGTGCTCGGACAGCGCCGGAATCACGGTCTCGCCGTAGACGCGCATCGTCTCTTCCTTGTTGTCGTGCTGCAGGTAGCCGGCGAACTGGGTCACGCCGATGTCGCGCAGCTTCTGCAGCTTGGCGATGTGCTCGTCCGCCGTGCCGAGGATGCAGAAGCGGTCCACGATCTCGTCGGGCACGAAGTCGACGTGGTCGTTGTCGGACTTGCCGTGGGTGTTGTAGTCGTACCCGGTGCGGCCGGAGATGTAGTCGGTGAGCGCTTCGGGAACCTCGCCGTGGTGTCCGTACTTCGCGACGATGTCGGCGACGTGGTTGCCCACCATCCCGCCGAACCAGCGGCACTGGTCGCGCATGTGCGCCACATCGTCGCCGATGTACATCGGTGCCGCCACGCAGAACGCGATCGAGTCGGGGTCGCGCCCGACGTTCTCGGCGGCCTGGCGGACGGTCTTGATCATCCACGCCGCGATGTCGAGGTCGGCCAGCTGCAGGATGAAGCCGTCGCCCACCTCTCCGGTGAGCTTGAGCGCGAGCGGGCCGTACGCGGCGACCCACACGTCCAGCTCCGAACCGCGGCTCCACGGGAACCGGATCGTCGCGCCGTTGTACTCGACGGGCCGCGAGTTGCCGAGCTCGCGGATCACGTGGATCGACTCGCGCAGCTCGCTCATCGTGACCGGCTTGCCGTTCGTGACGCGCACGGCCGAGTCGCCGCGGCCGATGCCGCAGATCGTGCGGTTGCCGTACATCTCGTTGAGCGTCGCGAAGACGGATGCCGTGACCGTCCAGTCCCGCGTGGCGGGGTTGGTCACGAACGGACCGACCGTGACCCGTTTGGTCTCGGCGAGGATCGCCGAGTGGATCACGTACGGCTCCTGCCAGAGCAGGTGCGAGTCGAAGGTCCACACGTGGCTGAACCCGTGCGCCTCGGCCAGCTTGGCGAGCTGAACCGTGCGGGCGGCGGGCGGGTTGGTCTGCAGGACGACGCCGAAGTCCATGGTTCTCCCTCTGTCGTGTGTGGGCTATGTCAGGTACTGGCTGAGGCCGCGCTTGAGGTAGCGGCCGTCGCCCTTGGCGCCGAGGTACTCGCTGTCGTCGACGATCACCTTGCCGCGCGAGAGCACCGTGTCGACGTGCCCGTCGATCTCGAAGCCCTCCCAGGCGGAGTGATCCATGTTCATGTGATGGGTCTTTCCCACCCCGATCGAGGTGTGCCCGTTCGGGTCGTAGACCACGATGTCGGCATCCGCCCCCGGCTGGATGACGCCCTTGCGGCCGTACAGGCCGAACATGCGCGCCGGGCGTGGTCGAGGTCAGCTCGACCCAGCGCTCGAGCGTGATCTTGCCGGTGACCACGCCCTGGTACATGAGGTCCATGCGGTGCTCGATCGACCCGATGCCGTTCGGGATCGCGCGGAAGTCGCCGCGGCCGAGCTCCTTCTGGTCCTTCATGCAGAACGGGCAGTGGTCGGTCGAGACCATCTGCAGGTCGTTCGTGCGCAGCGCCTGCCACATGTGGTCCTGGTGGCCCTCGGCGCGCGAGCGCAGGGGAGTGGAGCACACCCACTTCGCGCCCTCGAACCGGCCCCACTCGTCACTGGAGGCGCCCAGCTGCTCTTCGAGCGACAGGTACAGGTACTGCGGGCACGTCTCGCCGAACACGTTCTGGCCCTTGTCGCGGGCGGCCGCGAGCTGCTCGACGGCCTGCTTGGCGCTGACGTGCACGACGTACAGCGGAGCGCCGGTGAGGTTCGCGATCATGATCGCGCGGTGGGTCGCCTCCTCCTCCATCTGCCAGGCGCGGGCGATGCCGTGGAAGTACGGATCGGTCTTGCCCTCCTCGATCAGCTGCGCGGCGAGCACGTCGATCACCGGACCGTTCTCGGCGTGCATCATCGTCATGAGGCCGGTCTCGCGCGAGACCTGCATGGCCTTGAGCACCTGCGCGTCGTCGGAGTAGAAGACGCCCGGGTAGGCCATGAAGAGCTTGAAGCTCGTGACGCCCTCGTCGATCAGGCCGGGCATCGCCGCGAGCGCGCCTTCGTCCACGCCGCCGATGATCTGGTGGAAGCCGTAGTCGATCGCGCAGTTGCCCGCCGCTTTCGCGTGCCAGGCGGCCAGGCCGTCCTGCACGCGCTCGCCGTACTTCTGCACGGCGAAGTCGATGATGCTCGTCGTGCCGCCCCACGCCGCCGCGCGCGTGCCGGTCTCGAACGTGTCGATCGCCGCGGTGCCGCCGAAGGGCAGCTCCATGTGGGTGTGCGCGTCGATCCCGCCGGGGATGACGTACTTGCCGGTCGCGTCGATGACGCGGTCGACGGATGCCGCGACGTCGGTGCCGAGCAGCGCCGAGCCCGGCTGCAGCACGGCGACGATCGTCTCGCCGTCGATCAGCACGTCGGCCTGCGAGCGGCCGGTCGCCGAGACGACCGTGCCGCCGGTGATGAGTGTGGTGGCCATGATCTCGATACGCTCCTTCGTCGCTACTCGATCACCGGGTCACGGCTTCGCGATCATCGTGTACGAGTCGGGCCGACGGTCGCGGTAGAACTGCCAGTCGTCGCGCATCTGCTGCACCATGTCCATGTCGAGGTCGCGGATCAGCATCTCCTCGTGCTCGCTCGAGCCGCGCTCGCCGACGAAGTTGCCGCGCGGGTCGATCACCTGGCTCGTGCCGTAGAAGTCGACGGCGAGCTCGCCGTACTCGTTGTCCTCGAGCCCGACCCGGTTCGGCTGCAGGACGAAGTAGCCGTTCGCCACGGCCGCGCACGGCCCCTCGACCTCCCAGAGCCGATTGGACAGGCCCGGCTTGGTCGCGTTGGGGTTGAACACCATGTGCGCGCCGTTCAGGCCGAGCTCGCGCCAGCCTTCGGGGAAGTGCCGGTCGTAGCAGATGTAGACGCCGATCTTGCCGACGGCCGTGTCGAACACCGGGTAGCCGAGGTTGCCGGGACGGAAGTAGAACTTCTCCCAGAACCGGTCCAGGTGCGGCAGGTGGTGCTTGCGGTACTTGCCGAGGATCGTGCCGTCGGCATCCACGACGACGGCGGTGTTGTAGTACACGCCGGTGATGTCCTCCTCGTAGATCGGCAGGATCATCACCATGTTCAGTTCTTTCGCCAGGGCGGCGAACCGCTGCACGATCGGCCCGTCGGCCGGCTCGGCGTAGCGGTAGTACTTCTTGTCCTCCGTGATGCCGAAGTAGGGCCCGTAGAAGAGCTCCTGAAAGCAGATCACCTGCGCGCCCTGGGCTGCGGCATCCCGCGCGAACTGCTCGTGCTTGTCGAGCATCGAGTCCTTGTCGCCCGTCCAGGTGGTCTGGGTGATTGCCGCGCGTACCGTCGTCATGCCGGTCTCCGTCCGTGCTCGAGTGATCCTCTTCGTGCTGCTCTCGACGGGGACCGGTTCGGGTGCCGGTGGGGATCACCCCCGCTGTTCGATCTTGGTCCTTCGACGTTTCCCGTCGATTTCAGCCTGTGTCCGGACAGTAAAGCCTGAGGGCGATGCGCGGCAAGGGGTTGCCGGATACATCTTCAGACGGATGCCGTGGGATCGGGTCTCACGTAGCGTGAAGCCGTGTTCCGCCCGCTCAAGACCGTCCAGGTCGTCGTCGACATCGTGCATCGCGGTCGTCTTCTTCGCTCGTGGCGCTGCCCGTCGAAGCTGCACTGGTCGGCGAGACCGGCATGGTGAGCCTGCTCGGGCCCGCCGGTCGCGCTGGTCCGGCGTCGCGATCGCGGCTGATCTTCAGCGGCGCGCTCGCGATCCGCCGCTGGCTCGCCGGCGCTCGCGCTCGGACTCGTGTGGGTCGGCGCGCCGTGCTGCAGATGGCGCTCGGGCGCCCGCCGACGTGTCGCCGACATCGCGATCTTCGCGCGTGCTGTACGCCACTGCCGCCTACGGGTACGCGGCGGGTGTACTGGGCGGGCTTCGCCTCGACGATCGTCGGGCGCTCGTGGTCATCACGGTCTACCTGTTCGTGCGGGCCACCTTCGCGGGCGGCGGCCTCTCGCTGGCAGACGCTGCCGCTCGCCGTCGCCGTGCTGGTCGCGGCCGGCGTTCGCCCTGATGCTGTCGTGGACGGTCGGCGCGCTGGTGCGCACCGCGCGTCCGCGCGCGCGAGAACCGCGCCGCGCAGGAGCGCGCCGAGGCGGAGGCGGCCACCGAGCAGGAGCGCGTGCGCATCGCCCGCGACATGCACGACGTGGTGGCGCACTCGCTCGCGGTCGTGATCGCGCAGGCCGACGGTGCGCGCTATGCGGCATCCGCGGACCCTGCCGCCGCGACGGCGGCGCTCGGCACGATCTCCACGACGGCCCGCGCGGCGCTGGCCGACGTGCGGCTGCTGCTCACACAGCTGCGGCACGCCGAGTCCGAGGGCCCGCAGCCCACGATCGCCGACCTCGAGGAGCTCTACGCCCAGGTGCGCGCGGCGGGCGTCGAGCTGCGCGTCGACATCGACCCCGCACCGGCGCTGCCGCCGCCGGCGGCCGTGCAGCTCGCGGTGTACCGCATCCTGCAGGAGGCGCTCACGAATGCCCTGCGCCACGGCGACGGCGGTCCGGTCACGGTCGCCCTCGCGTGGCACGCCGACCGGGTGGAGCTCGAGGTGCGCAACCGCCTGCGGCCCGGCGACCGGCCGGCCGAGTCGGGGCACGGTCTCATCGGGATGGGCGAGCGGGCGAGCCTGGTCGGCGGCCGGCTGAACGCCGCCGACCGCGACGGCGAGTTCGTCGTGTCGGCGACTCTGCCGATCGGGGGCGTCGCGTGAGCGGACGCGCCCCGATCCGCGTCGTGCTCGTCGACGACCAGGCGCTGTTCCGCGCCGGCGTGCGCATGCTGATCGACTCCCAGGCCGACCTGGAGGTCGTGGGCGAGGCATCCGACGGTCGCGAGGCGCTCGCCGTCGTGCGCGCGACAACGCCCCGACGTCGTCCTCATGGACATCCGGATGCCGGTCATGGACGGCCTGGCCGCCACCGCCGAGCTGCTGCGCGACGAGTCGCCCGGCACGCAACCGCCGCGCATCGTGATGCTCACGACGTTCGACCTCGATGAGGCCGCGGCCCGCGCGATCCGGCAGGGGGCGAGCGGATTCCTGCTGAAGGACGCCGACCCCGAGTTCCTGCTCGCGGCGATCCGCACCGTGCATGCCGGGTCGGCGGTGATCGCGGCATCCGCCACCCGCGACCTGTTCGCCCACTTCGCCGACGCCGCGCCCCGCCCCGTTCCGCCGTCCTTCGGCACCCTCACCGAGCGCGAGCGCGAGATCTTCGCGCTCGCCGCCCGCGGGCTGTCCAACGCCGAGATCGCCGGCCGCGAGTTCCTCTCCGAGGCCACGGTGAAGACCCACATCAGCCGGATCCTCGGCAAGCTCGCCCTGCGGGACCGCGTTCAGCTCGTGGTCTTCGCCTTCGAGCACGGTCTCGCCTGAGGGGTCACCGCCCTTCGAGCGCCGCGCGGTGCTTCTCGTACGTCGACCTGCCGACCCATCGCCACAGCACGCGCACGGGAGCCGGCAGGTGCGTGCGCATCCACGCGTCGCCGCCGTCGGGCTGCGCGGCGAGGATCTCGCCGAGCTGGTTCCAGGTCTGGCCCTTCGGCACCGACCGGCGGCCGTGCTCGGAGAACCAGTCGACCTCCCGCTGGGTGATCGTGGTCTCCATCACGGGCACGATGTTCGTCTCCTCATCGGGCAGGTGCACCTCCAGCGCCGCGTTGATGCCGTCGAGGGCCGCCAGCACGGGAGCGGCATCCTGCTCGGATGCGCTCCTGCGCCATGCGGGCAGCGCGGCATCCAGTCCGGTCAGGTGGAAGAGCATCACGGCGTGCTGCTCCTTCATGCGCTCGACGTGGATCGCGCACGACGGCGCCCGCTCCTCCAGAGCGTCCCACAGGCGCTCGTCTTCGCCCTCGTGGTGGGCGTGCAGCCCTCGCGACGTGGTCGACAGCTGCACCGCCACGACCTCCGCGTGGGCGATGTCGCCCGCCGTCACGCGCCCGCACGAGCGCCGGCCCCTCGCCGAAGCTCCGGCGGAACATGCGATGGATGTCGATCATGCCGCTCGCGTCGCAGGTCTTCGCGACCGGAGCATCGCCGCTCGGCGGCAGTGGTGTGGCAGGCATCCGGCCCCCTCCGTCGGTGCTGGTCGAGACGATAGACCCGCGGAGCCGTCCGAGGGAAGACCCACGACGGGCCGGCGGTGCGCGCGATCCGGCGCGGGCGAACTACCCTCGGGGGATGCGCCTGACAACGCGGGATCCTCTGTCGGACGCCCATCGTGCCCGGACACTGCCCCGGTGGGTCCGGCGCGCCGATCGGGCGGCCGCCCGGAAGATCAACGCGTCGCGGTCGTGGCACGTGCACGATCGCGGGTACGCCCTGCTCAGCCGGGCGGGCGATCACGGCGTGCTCTGGTACACGGTCGCCGCGACACTGGCCCTCCTCGGGCAGCGTCGTGCGGCCGTGCGCGGGCTGGGTTCGATGCTGACGGCCGCCCTCGTGTCGGATGTCGTCGTCAAGAGCTTCTTCGACGGCCCTCGGCCGCTGGTCGACGACGTTCCCGGCATCCGCCGGCTGCGCATCTATCCGGCCAACCCCTCCTTCCCGTCGGGCCACTCCGCGAGCGCCGCCGGCTTCGCCACCGGAGTCGCCCTCGAATCCGCGCCCGCGGGCATCGTGATCGCGCCGCTGGCTGCCGCGGTCGCCTACTCGCGGCTGCACGTCGGCGCCCACTGGCTCTCGGACGTCGTCGGCGGGGTGGCGATCGGCGCCGGCGTGGCGGTCGTCGGCAAGCTCCTCGTTCCCGCGCGAGCCCGGCACGGCGCCCGAGCCGGAGGTCGAACAGGTCGTCGAGATGATCGACCTGCCGCCGTCGCCCGACGGCGCGGGGGTGCTGATCGTGATGAACAAGGGCGCCGGCACCGCCGTGATCCGGCTCGACCCGCGACCGACGATCGCCGAGCGACTGCCGGCGGCGACGGTGCGCGAACTCGAGCCCGACGAGGGCATGGCCGACGTCGTCCGCGACATCATGACGGGCGAGGACCCGCCGCGGGTGCTGAGCGTGTACGGCGGCGACGGCTCGGTCTCGCGCATGGCGCAGCTCGCCCTCGAGTTCGACGTGCCGTTCATGCCGCTGCCCGGCGGTACGTTCAACCACTTCTCGCGGACGGCCGGCATCGAGACCGTCGACCTCGCGATCGACGCGCTGCAGGCCGGGTCGGGCATCGCCGCCAGCGTCGGGGAGCTGACCGCGGGCGGGCGGGTCGACGACCGTCCTCAACGCGGCATCCATCGGCATCTACCCCGAATTCGTCGCCGAGCGCACGAAGCGCAAGGCGCGCCTCGGCAAGTGGATCGGCGGGAGTCGTCGCCACGTGGCGGGGGCTGCGGGATGCCGAGCCGATCGACGTCGTGATCGCCGGTCGCCGTGCGCGGGTGTGGTCGGTCTTCGCGAGCGTCGGGCGCAACACGCCCGGCCAGGTCGCCACCTTCCAGCGGCGGACCCTGTCGGACGACGTGCTCGACGTGCGGGTGCTCCACGCCCGCGGCTCGCGCCTGCAGGCGGTGGCCGCGCTGTCGTTCGGCTCGGCGACGCGTGCCGTGCTGCGCGCGCTGCGACTGCTGCCGCCGGCATCCGACATCGAGCACATCACGGCGACCGAACTCGCGATCTCGGTCGAGCCCCGCCCGGGCGAGGCGACGTTCTACGCGCACGACGGCGAGCTCGAACGCCGGCCCGCCGTCGGCGAGGACGGCCGCTACACGCTCGCCTGCCGCATCATCCCGAAGGCGCTGCGCGTCTACGCCCCGGCGCCGTCGCGGGAGGAGAAGGTCCTGGACTCCCACCCCCGGTGAAAAAGCGCGGGGAGATTCTGGCGATTTCGTCCTCTCAGGCCGCCCCCACGGGCGATTCGTCCCCGAGTTTTGACGCGCGAAGGCAAGCCAGGTCATCCCTGCGATGTACGCGGATGGCCCTCGCGGCCGACGCGGTGGGCGGCTCGCGGTTCATAGCGTCGAAGGCATGAACCTCTCCTCCACAGACCTCGGGCTCGCCGCCCGCGTGCAGAACCTCACCAAGACCTACGGCCGGGGCGAGAGCGCCGTGCGGGCGCTGAACGATGTGAGCGTCGGCATCCGCCGCGGGCAGTTCACCGCGATCATGGGGCCGTCGGGGTCGGGCAAGTCCACGCTCATGCACATCATGGCGGGCCTGGATGCCGCGACCTCGGGCCGCGCGTGGATCGGCGACACCGACATCACCGCCCTGTCCGACCTCGAGCTGACGATCCTGCGGCGTCGCCGTGTCGGCTTCGTCTTCCAGGCCTTCAACCTGGTGCCCACCCTGGATGCGCTCGGCAACATCCTGCTGCCGTTCGACCTGGACGGCCGCCGGCCCAGCGCGCTGGAGCGCGCGCGCATCGACGGCCTGATCGAGTCGCTCGGACTCGGCTCCCGCCTGCGGCACCGCCCGCACGAGCTGAGCGGCGGGCAGCAGCAGCGCGTCGCGATCGCCCGCGCGCTGGCGACGGCGCCCGATCTCGTCTTCGCCGACGAGCCGACCGGCAATCTCGATTCGCGCAGCGGGCGCGAGGTGCTCGCACTGCTCCAGGCCGCAAGCCGCGACCACGGACAGTCGATCGCGATGGTCACGCACGACCCGATCGCGGCGAGCCACGCCGATCGCGTGGTCTTCCTCGGCGACGGCACGGTCGTGGCCGACAAGCCCCGGCAGAGCGCCGAGGAGATCGCGGCGTACATGCTCGCCTCCGAGCTCGGGTCGCCGTCCGCGGCGGGCACGTCGCTCGGCGCCGACGCGACGGCGGTCGTCGCGTGAGCGCGGTCGCGACGCTCGCGGCACCGGCTGTCGCGCCGGCCTGCGGCATCCGTCCCCTTCGCCTGGCTGCGCGAGCGCGGCATGGGCGCCAGCATCCTGGTCGCGGCGATCTCGAGCGCGTTCGGCGTCGTGCTGATCTCGGCGACCGGCTACATCGCGGCGATGCTGCGGGCCGACCCGTACATCGGCGACAGCGAGATGCTCGCGTTCGTGCTCGGCATCCTCACCGTGCTGCTGGTCGGCGTCGCGGTGTACGTCGCCGCGATCGTGACGGCCAACACGTTCTCGACCGTGATCGCCGGCCGCACGCGCCGGATCGCGCTGCTGCGCCTGATCGGATCATCCGCCCGCGCGCAGCGCGCCGAGGTCGCCCGGCAGGGGCTCGCGGTCGGCGTGATCGGCGCCCTGCTCGGC
The DNA here is from genome assembly GCA_963792285.1 of uncultured Actinomycetota bacterium. GTDB lineage: Bacteria > Actinomycetota > Actinomycetes > Actinomycetales > Microbacteriaceae > Microbacterium. The sequence continues at coordinate 134,093 of CAWBVS010000022.1, forward strand.
CTGGTCGGCGGGACGGCGCTGGCCGCTGCCGGCGTGGAGATCGCGGGCCGGATGCTGGGGCTCGAAGACCTGCCGTTCGACCTCGTGCAGGCGGTTCTGCTGATCCCCGCCGCGGTGGTCGCGCTCACCACCTGGGCCGCGGCGTGGGCGGGATCGCGCCGGGTGCTGGCCGTGACGCCGCTGCAGGCGCTCGGCGGCTCGGTCGAGGCGTCGCACGACCACGTCGCGGGACGCACGGGCCGCAACACGGCGGCGGTCGCGCTGTTCCTGGCCGGCGGCGCGCTCCTGGCGGCCGGGCATCGCGGTGGGTCTGGTCTCACCGCTCGGGGTCGTCGTGGCCTTCGCGGGCGGCATCCTGTCGTTCACCGGCCTCGCGCTCGGCGCGACCCTCGTCATGCCGCCCGTGCTGCGGCTCGTCGGGCGGCTCTTCGGCCGATCGGCGACCGCGCGACTGGCCGCCGAGAACGCTCTGCGCCACCCCGAGCGCTCGTCGCGCATGGCGATCGGCGTCGTGATGGGGGTGACGCTCGTGACGATGTTCGCGGTCGCGATCGAGTCGGTGAAGGCCGTGATCGCCGCCTCGGGCGGGGGAGAGATGCCGGCCGAGATGGCGACGCTGCTCGACTCGTTCTCGGCGATCATGATGGGCCTGGTCGGCGTCTCGGCCGTGATCGCCGGGGTCGGGCTCGTGAACCTGCTGACGATCGGGGTCGTGCAGCGCCGCCGCGAACTCGGCCTGCTGCGTGCGCTCGGCGTCTCGAACGGCCAGGTGCGGCGCATGGTGCTGCTCGAGGCGGCGCACGTCACGATCGCGGCCCTCGCGACCGGTCTCGTGCTCGGGGTCGCGTACGGGTGGGCGGGGGCGCAGTCGCTGCTCGGATCGGTGGCGATTCCACCGTCGTGGCAGTCGCCGACCCTGGTGTGGCCGGCGGTGCCGTTCTGGCCGGTCGTCGTGATCGTCGCGGCGACCACGGTGCTCACGCTGGTCGCGGCGGTCGTGCCGACGCGTCTGGCGACGCGGGTGGCGCCGGTCGAGGCGCTCGCCGAGTAGCGGAGGGGGCTGCGGGTCAGGCGTCCTCGGCCGCGCGAGCGAGCTCGGGGTCGTGCGCCCAGGTCGGCGCCATCGCGGTGATCCGCGCGGCGCGCCACTGCCAGGTCGCCCACAGCATCGGCCAGAGCGCGAGCGCGGTCGGACCGCCGATCACGAGCCGGTCGCGCCAGAGCGTCTTGGACGGATCGCCCGGCGCGGGCGAGATCGCCATCTGGTGGTCCCACACGTCGAGGCTCGCGAGCGGGCCGGTGAGCGGGATGCCGCTGTCGCGGAAGATGCGCACCCGGCCGTTCGCCTCGTCGACCGTGCGCTCGCTGAAGTGGATCAGCTGCCGGCCCATCGGCACGAGTCCGGCGAGCGAGAGCTGCACCGGCACGTCGCCGCCGGGCTCCCACGTCGTCGGCAGCCCCGCCGGGTCGAGGGGCGAGAGGTCCATGAGCGGGCCGTAGAGCTCGGCGACCGCGCGGGGGGAGTGCACGGCCCGCCACGCGGCATCCGCGTCGCAGTCGATCACGAGCTTGAGCAGGATGCGCATCCCCCCAGTCTCGTCCACATCCGGGCCGGGCAGCGCACGCGGGGCGGATGCCGCGGCCTACGCTGGTCGGATGCCCGAGAGTCCCTTCGACCAGTCCACGTACCAGGTGCGCCTGGAGTGGGGCGTCGACGGGCTCGCGCGACTCGCGCCGGCCGACATCGTCGTGGTCGTGGACGTGCTGCGGTTCTCGACGACCGTGATCGACGCGGTCGCGCGCGGTGAGGACTACCCGGCGGATGCCGCCGCCCACGCCGTGTCGCTCAACGGCGTCGCGGTCGCCGAGGCCGCCGCCCGAACCGGCGCCGTCGTGCTGCTCGGCGCCCTGCGCAACGCCTCGGCGGTCGCGAGCGCGGTGCTCGCGGAGCAGGAGCGCCGCGGCGCCCGCACGAGCATCGCCGTGATCGCCGCCGGCGAGCTCACGGGACGGGATGCCGGGGCCACGGTGCGCTTCGCCGTCGAAGACCAGCTCGGGGCGGGTGCGATCGTCGACGCGCTCGGAGCGCTCGGCATCGACCACACCTCGCCCGATGCCGCGGTCGCCTCCGAGTCGTTCCGCGCCCTCCGGCGCGCGGTGAAGCACCTGCTGACCGCGAGCGGTTCGGGGCTCGAACTCATCGCACGCGGGCAGCGGGACGAGGTGCTCGCCGCCGCGGCCGTGGATGCGGCATCCGTCGTGCCCGTCCTGCGCGACGGGGTGTTCCGCGCGCTCTGATCTCGAGCCGCGTCAGCGGGGCGTCATCGCCGCGAGCCGCGCGGCCGGGCTGATCTCGCGCCGGGCCCACGTGAAGACGAAGCGCTCGTCGAACCGCGGTGCGCACTTCGCGCACGAGGTCGGCCGCGTCACTCTGCGGTGCCGGTAGGCGAGGTGCCCGGCGGGGCACACGCCGATCCACGGCGCGAGCTCGGTCGCGGTCTCGCCGTGATGGGTCGTGCCGCCGACGTAGCCCAGCTCGCGGGCGACGGACTTCCACTTCGGCCCGTGGCCCGCCGACGCCCCCGCCAGCGCGTGCGCGACCTCGTGCAGCAGCGTCTGATGGTTCGTGTCGTCGTCGTAGCGCGCGGCGAGGTAGCGCGAGACGCTGATGCGCTTGCGCGTGTAGTCGCACTGGCCGGCGCGGCGCTTGGCGTTGTCGAACCCGAACGACCACGAGTCGTCGAGGTGATGGGCGATCAGCGCGTCAGCCCAGACGCGCACACGATGAAGATCCGACATGGCGGCGAGACTAGAACGTACCTACGACACCGGTGAGCGTGGCGCGGGCGGGCTCAGCTGGCGACGGAGGCGCTGCTGCGCCGCCGGTCGGCGGCGTCGATCGCGAGGAGGGTCGATTCGAGCTGGTCGTCGGACGCGCCGGACTCCTGGCGCAGGAACAGCGCGCGCTTGAAGTCGGCCCGGGCCGAGACGAAGTCGCCGGCGTCGTAGAAGACCTTGCCGCGGTGCTGATACGCGAACGCGGCGATCGCGTTCCAGTCCTGACCCTCGGCCTCGTACGCGCACGACGTGAGCTCCTGCTCGGCGGCGGCATAGGCGCCGCGGGCCTGCAGGACCGAGGCGTGCAGAATGCGGGACCGCAGCAGATCCTTGCGCGTGCCGGCCATGCGGGCGACGCGCACCGACTGCTCGGACAGCACGAGAGAGTCCTCGAGGCGGCCCAGCACCTTGAGCAGCCACACCCGCTCGAGCAGCGCGGGCAGGCTCCGCTGCTCGCCGATCTCGTCGAGCCGGTCCTTGCACTCGCGCGCATCGACCTGCTCGCGCAGGGTGTCGGGGTCATACCCGTGGATGTAGCTCACCGTGACTCCTCTCCGCGCGACCAGCTCGCTCCTCCAGTGTGCCCCGCACCCGCCGAAGCCACGACGGGACGCGCCGCTATCGCTTCTCGAAGACGGATGCCGCGGGCTTCGGCGACGGCGTGGAGTCGGCATCCGTCGCCACGCGCGCCCCGCGGGCGAACTCGTCGAGCTCGACGCCCTGGGCGACCTTGGCCGGGTGGGGCCCTGCCGCCATCAGGCGGGGGAGCCACTCGGAGGGGAGCGCCGAACGGGATGCCGCGATCACGAGGTTGCCGAAGCGGCGCCCCTTGAGCACCTGCACCTCGGCCAGCACGATCACGTGCGGATACACGGCGCGGACCGTGGCGACCTGCCGGCGCGCGAACGCCAGCCCGGCGCCGTCGGCCACGTTCACGAGCAGCACGCCCTCGGGGCCGAGCAGGCGCTCGGCGGCGGTGTAGAACTCGACGGTCGTGAGGTGCGCGGGCGTCTGCGCACCGGCGTACACGTCCGAGACGAGCAGGTCGACGTTGCCGATCAGCGCGGCGGGCAGGCGGCCCGAGCCCCTCGCGCGCATCGCCGATGCGCACCCGGATCGACGCGCCGCGGGGGAGCGGCAGCTCGGTGCGCACGAGTTCGATCAGCGCCGGCTCGAGCTCGATCACCTGCTGGCGGGAACCGGGCCGGGTCGCATCGACGTAGCGCGGCAGGGTCAGGGCGCCGGCGCCCAGGTGCACGGCGGTGAGCGGCTGGCGCGGCATCCGCAGCAGGTCGATCACCGCGCCCATCCGCGCGACGTACTCGAAATGCAGGTGCGTCGGGTCGTCGAGATCGACGTGCGACTGCGGGGTGCCGTCGACCTGCAGCTCCCAGCCGCCCGCGTACTCCGAGCGCACGACGTGTGCGAGGGTGCCGTCGGAGAGCCGCACGGAGGCGGGGGACGCCTCGAAGCGTGCGCGGGCCATGCCCCCACGCTATCCCGGGTGGCGTTCCACCGCCGGTGAGACGGAGTCTCATGCGTCCGAGCCGAAACACAATCGAGACCCAGGCGTAATGGCCGCCGCCCCCGCGCGAAGGTAGCGTCGAGGGATCACACACCTCGCGGGCGAGGGAGGGTGACCTGCTCCCCCTGGCAGCCCGCACATTCATGGAAGGTGCACAGCACATGCTCCACAGTTCGAGAAAGCGCTGGTTGTCCGGCGCCGCGATCGTCGCGATCGGCGCGATCGTTCTCACCGCGTGCGCGAGTCAGCGTGACGACGGCGGCGGCGGAGGAGAACTCGTCCGACGTCGACTCCACGTTCGTCTTCGGAGCGTCCGGCGATCTCTCGCAGCCTCGACCCCGCCTTCGCGAGCGACGGCGAGTCGTTCCGGGTCGTCCGTCAGATCTTCGAGGGCCTCGTCGGCACGGAGCCGGGCACGGCCGATCCTGCACCGCTGCTGGCGGAGAGCTGGGAGCAGTCCGAGGACGGCCTGTCGTACACCTTCCAGCTCAAAGAGGGCGTGACCTTCCACGACGGCACCGAGTTCAACGCCGAAGCGGTCTGCTTCAACTTCGACCGTCGGAACACGTTCACCGGTGTCGCCGCCAGCCAGAGCATGTCGTACTACTGGGGCGTCATCATGCGCGGGTTCGCAGAATCCGGCACCGTCGATCTACGGCGGTTGCGAAGCCGACCAGCGCCACCGAGGCGACGATCACGCTGACCGAGCCGTTCGCCGGCTTCATCCCGGCGCTGTCGCTGCCCGCGTTCTCGATCCAGAGCCCCGCGGCCCTCGAGGAGTTCGGCGCGGACGACGTCGGCGGCACGGCGGACGCCCCCGTCCAGAGCGAGTACGGCCAGGGCCACCCGACCGGCACCGGTCCGTTCGTCTTCGACGAGTGGGCGGTCGGCGAGTCGACGACCCTGAGCGCCTATGAGGACTACTGGGGCGAGCAGGGACAGGTCCAGGAGATCATCTTCCAGGTGATCGGCGACCCGACCGCGCGCCGCCAGGCGCTCGAATCGGGCAGCATCGACGGCTACGACCTCGTCGCGCCCGCCGACCTCGGCGCGCTCGAGGAGGCCGGGTTCACCCTGACCAACCGCGACCCGTTCAACGTGCTGTACCTCGCGATGAACCAGTCGACCGGCACGGTCGAGGAGCCCACGCCGTCGGCACTGGCCGACATCAAGGTCCGTCAGGCGCTGGCCCACGCGATCGACCGGGACCAGCTCATCACGCAGGTGCTGCCCGAGGGCACCGAGACGGCGAGCCAGTTCATGCCCGACAGCGTGATCGGCTGGAACGAGGACGTCACGACGTACGACTACGACCCGGATGCCGCGATCGCGCTCCTGGCCGAGGCCGGCTACACCGAGGCGAACCCGCTGACCATCACGTTCAACTACCCGGTCAACATCTCGCGTCCGTACATGCCGAACCCCGAGCAGATCTACACGAACCTGGCTTCGCAGCTGGAGGCCGTCGGGATCGTGCTCAACCCGGTGTCGAACGAGTGGGGCGAGTACCTCGACCTCATGCAGGGAAGCCGTGACCACGGCATCCACCTGCTCGGCTGGACCGGCGACTACAACGACCCCGACAACTTCGTGGGCACGTTCTTCGGTCTGGCCGACGAACGAGTGGGGCTTCGACAACCCCGAGCTGTTCTCGGCGCTGACCGCCGCGCGCGGCCTGGCGACCACGGAGGAGCAGACCGCCGCGTACCAGGCGATCAACGAGCAGATCATGGAGTTCCTCCCCGGCATCCCGCTGGCCCACCCGGTGCCCACGCTCGCGTTCGACTCGCGCGTGGAGTCCTACCCGGCCAGCCCCGTGCAGGACGAGGTCTACAACCTGATCGTCCTCAACGAGTAGCACCTGAGTGATGCGGTGCGCGCCGTTTCGGCGGCGCGCACCGCATCCGCATCCGCTCAGCGCACCCGCGCACTCGCCTGAACGATCACCCCGGAGATCACCCCCGTGCTACGCGCCATCGGCAAGAGGCTCCTCCTGCTCATCCCGACCCTGCTGGGTCTGTCCGTCCTCCTCTTCGTCTGGGTCCGGTCCCTGCCGGGCGGCCCCGCCGTCGCGCTCCTCGGCGAACGTGCGACGCCCGAGGCCATCGCCGAGATCGACGAGCTCTACGGATTCAACCGCCCGCTCATCGAGCAGTACTTCATCTGGCTCGGACGCCTGCTCTCCGGCGACTTCGGCCAGTCGATCCAGACCCGCCAGACCGTCGTGGATGAGTTCATCCGGCGCCTGCCGGCCACGATCGAGCTGACCACGTTCGCCATCATCGTCGCGGTCGGCGTCGGCATCCCGCTCGGCTACTGGGCTGCCCGCCGCCACGGCAAGACCTCCGACCACGTGCTGGTCGGGGCGAGCCTGCTCGGCATCACGATCCCCGTCTTCTTCCTGGCCTTCATGCTCAAGTACGTCTTCGCGGTGCAGCTCGGCTGGCTCCCGTCCGAGGGGCGCCAGGACCCTCGCCTGGATGCGACCCATTACACGGGCTTCTACGTGCTCGACGGCATCATCACCGGCGAATGGGATGCCGCATGGGATGCGTTCCTGCACCTGATCCTCCCGGGCTCGCGCTGGCGACCATCCCGCTCGCGATCATCGTGCGCATCACCCGGGCGTCCGTCCTCGAGACCCAGGGCTCCGACTACGTGCGCACGGGCATGGCCAAGGGCATCTCCCGCGGCACCATCCGGCAGCGCTTCATCCTGCGCAACGCCCTGCTTCCCGTCATCACGACGATCGGCCTGCAGGTCGGGCTCCTCATCTCGGGTGCCGTGCTCACCGAGACGGTCTTCGCGTTCCCGGGGATCGGCTCGTTCATGTACCGTGCGATCTTCTCGCGTGACTATCCCGTGCTGCAGGGGTTCATCATCTTCATCGCGATCGGCTACGCACTGATCAACCTGATCGTCGACATCTCCTACAGCTTCATCGACCCGAGAGTGAGGGTGTCATGACATCGGCCATGCTCCCACCGGCCCCCCTGGGCGGACCGGTCGACGACACGGCGATCGACGACCGCGAACTGCTGTCGGCCAAGTCCGGCAGCGGCGGCTTCTGGCGCGGCGTGCTGCGTCGACTCGTGCGCAACCCGAGCGCGTGGGTGGGCGCTGTCATCATCGCGATCTTCATCCTGATCGCCGTCTTCGCCCCCTGGCTCGCGCCCTACGGCCCGAACGAGCTGCCGGGCCAGAAGTACATCACCCCGACCTACATCCCCGGCCCGGGCGAGCTCCCGCAGTTCCCGCTGGGGCTCGACCGCTTCGGCGGCGACGTGCTGTCCAAGCTCATCTGGGGAGCGCGGGCCTCGCTGCTGATCGGCGTCGTCTCGACGGCCGTGGGCCTGCTCGGCGGAATGATCCTGGGCTTCCTGTGCGGGATGTTCGGCGGATGGGTCGACACGCTCATCATGCGGATCGTCGACATCATGCTGTCGATCCCGAGCCTCCTGCTCGCCGTCTCGATCGCCGCGATCCTGGGGCAGACCCAGCTTTCGGTGATGATCGCGATCGGTGTCGCGCAGATCCCGGTGTTCGCACGACTGCTGCGCGCCTCCATGCTCCAGCAGCGCGGCGCCGACTATGTGCTCTCGGCGCAGACGCTCGGCCTGGGCCGCGGCACGATCACGATGAGCCACGTCCTGCCGAACTCGGTCGGACCCGTCATCGTGCAGGGCACCCTGTCGCTGGCGACCGCGGTGATCGAGGCCGCGGCGCTGTCCTACCTCGGCCTCGGCGGCGGGCTGCCGACGACGGCGGAGTGGGGCCGCATGCTCACCTACGCACAGCTCGAGCTCGCGGTGGCACCGTGGCTCGCCTTCCTGCCCGGCATCTGCATCACGATCACGGCGCTCGGCTTCACGCTGCTGGGCGAAGCGCTCCGCGAAGCGATGGATCCGCGCACCCGCAAGCGCTGACGCGCGCCGCCGGGATCAGACGGCGATGTCGAGTTCGTTGCCGGGAATCGATGCGAGCAGCCGGCGCGTGTACTCGTCGCGGGGGTTGGTGAAGATCTCCTCGCTGGTGGCGGCCTCCACCAGGCGGCCGTCCTTCATGACGCAGACGTAGTCGCTGATCAGTCGCACGACGGCCAGATCGTGAGAGATGAACAGGTAGCTCAAGCCGTACTCGCTCTGCAGGTCGCCGAGGAGTCGCAGGATCTGGTCCTGAACCAGCACATCCAGGGCCGACACGGGCTCGTCGCACACGATGAGCTCGGGCGACAGTGCCAGGGCGCGCGCGATCGCGACGCGCTGGCGCTGACCGCCCGACAGCTCCGCGGGGTAGCGGCTCATCATCGACTGCGGCAGGGCGACGTCATCCAGAAGCCGGCGGACCCGCGCGGTGCGCTCCTTGGCCGATCCGCGCTTGTAGAACGCCAGCGGCTCTTCGATGAGCCGCTCGATCGTGAACATCGGGTTCAGCGACGAGAACGGGTCCTGGAAGATCGGCTGCACCCGCTGGCGGAAGTCGCGCAGCTGCGCGCCCTTCAGCGCTGGTCACGTCCTGACCTTCGAAGCGGATCGTTCCGCTCGTGGGCTCGATCACCTTCAGCAGCATGCGCGCGGTCGTCGTCTTTCCCGACCCCGACTCGCCCACGATCGCGACGGTCTGGCCCCGGGGGATCGGAGCGACACGTCCTGCACCGCGAGGAAGTCCTCCTTCTTGCCCCGGATCTTGTAGACCTTGGTGAGGTTCTCGATCTCCACGATGTTGTCGATCGGCGCATCGGGGGCCGGCGGGCTCGATCGCGCGCCTCGGCGGTCGGGGCGGCACGTCGACGATGGGTGCGGGCGGGGCCGCGGCATCCGGCTTGCGGAAGACCTCCGGACGCAGTCGCACCACGGCGACCGACGGCGCGGCCTTGACCAGGGCCTTCGTGTAGGGCTCCTGCGGGTCTTCGAGGATCTGCCGGGCGGGGCCCTGCTCGACGATGCGCCCGCGGTGCATCACGACGACGCGGGATGCACGTTCGGCCGCGAGCCCGAGATCGTGGGTGATGAGCATGAGTGCGGTGCCGACATCGCCCGTCATGCGTTGGAGCTGGTCGAGGATCGTGCGCTGCACCGTGACATCGAGCGCGCTCGTCGGCTCATCGGCGATCAGCAGCTTGGG
>CAWBVS010000023.1:0-257077 GCA_963792285.1 uncultured Actinomycetota bacterium
CGGCGAACGCCATGAATCCGACGCTCATGAGCGTCGCGATCGCCGTGCGCGGCGCTCGCCAGGCGATCGAGGAGCTCTCGGCGGGCTGACCGTCGCATCGGCCGGGTCCGCCCTCGTCGGGGCTCTTGGTGGACGCATCCCGTCGCTTCCGAGCGCCCATGCGACGGATCGCGTCCACTGAAGCCGACGCGGCCGCGTTCAGTGGGCGCCCGCCGTCGCTTCGGTGCGGGTATGCGACGGATCGCGTCCACTAAAACGGGACGCGCGTCAGCCCCGCGCGATGCGGTCGGACATGTACTTGACGCCGGCTGACGAGGTCGCGCCGCCGTCGACCGGGATCTCCGCGCCCGAGACGTAGGCCGCGGCATCCGACAGCAGGAAGACCACGACGCGAGCGACCTCGTCGGGGCTGCCGAAGCGTTCGAGCGGGGTGAGGTCGAGCTGCGCCTCGCGCATCGCGTCCGGCGCGTTCGCGGTCATCGGCGTCTCGATGAAACCGGGGTGGACGATGTTGACCCGGATGCCGCGAGGCCCGTACTCGGTCGCGGCGACGTGCGTGAGCCCGCGCAGCCCCCACTTGCTCGACGTGTACGCGACCGGATAGTGCGCCGTCAGCGCCGCCGACGAGCCGATGTTCACGATCGACGAGCCCGGGCCCATGAGCGGCGCGAGGGCCTGGATGCCGAGCATCGCGCCGGTCAGGTTGACCGCGAGCACGCGATCCCAATCCGCGCGGGCGGTCTGTCCCAGCCGGGTGCGGTGCGTGATCCCGGCGTTGTTCACGAGTCCGCGCAGGGGCTCGCCCGCGAGGTCGGTCGCGATGACTTCGGCCAGCGACTGCCAACCGGCCTCGTCGGCGACGTCGAGCCGCCGGTACACGCACACCGGTGCCGGCCAGCGCGGGGGCGGCATCCGCGATGTCGGTGGCGATCACCCGCGCACCGGCCTCGTGCAGCAGCAGGGCGGCGGCGAGCCCCTGACCTCCTGCGGCGCCGGTGACGACGATCGTGCGGTCGCGAAGTCCTTCGTGGGTCATGGCGGCTCCCGGTCTGCGGCGTCTTCGTCCGTTTCGACGTTAGCCTCGGCATCCGCTCGTCGGAACGGCGGTTCGGTGATGGCGGGCATCACATCTGCCGAGGGCGTTCGGTGTGAATGGGCGGGAGGATGGACGCATGGATCTCGAGCCCGCCGCCCTCTTCTCCTGCGCGGGCCAGGTCGCGATCGTCACCGGAGCGGGCACCGGCATCGGCCGCACGTGCGCCGAAGCGCTCGCGGCGGCGGGTGCCCGGGTCGTGCTCGCGGGTCTGCCCGCGTCGCAGCCCGAGGTCGCGGCGGCCGAGCTGGTCGCGCGGGGCCTCGAGGCGGTGGGCGTCGCGTGCGACGTGACGGATGCCGGGCAGCTCTCGGCTCTGGTCTCGACCACCGTGCAGCGCTGGGGGCGGATCGACACGGTGCTCGCCAACGCCGGCGCAGCGCTGGATCAGCCGGACGCCGACGACGCGCTCGAGCGGATGGACCGGATGTACGCGCTGCACGTGCGCTCCGTCACTCTGCTCGCCGAGCTGACGCTGCCGGTCATCGCCGACGGTGGCGGCGGAGCGTTCCTCATCATGTCGAGCCTGTCGGGACTGCGCGGCAACCGCGTGCTGTCGGGCTACGGCGTGACGAAGGCCGCGAACGCGCAGCTCGCCCGCAACATCGCGGTGCAGTGGGGTGCGCACGGGGTGCGCGCCAACGCGATCTCGCCCGGAGTGATCGCGACCGACTTCGCCGCGCCGATCACCGCGGATCCGGATGCCGCCGCCGCGCGACTGGCGAAGACGCCGCTCGGCCGCTTCGGCACGCCCGCCGAGGTCGCCGGGGCCGTGGTCTGGCTCGCCTCGGCCGCGGGCGCGTTCGTCTCCGGCCAGAACATCGTGATCGACGGCGGTACGCTCATCTCCGACTGACGCGGCCGCGTCGTGCGGGATCGACAGGAGAGCAGGCATCGTGAGTCTGGACGTCGCAGCGCTGCGGGAGGACTTTCCGTCGCTGGAATCGGGGATCGCGCACTTCGACGGCCCGGGCGGCACCCAGACTCCCCGGGTGGTGGGTGAGGCGATCGCCCGCACGCTGACCGGCCCGCTCTCCAACCGCGGCACCTCGATCGCGAGCGAACGCAACGCCGACGACGCCGTGCGCGAGTTCCGTTCGGCGATCGCCGACCTGCTCGGCGCCGACCCGCGAGGAGTTGTGTACGGACGCAGCGCGACCCAGATCACGTACGACCTCTCCCGCGCCCTGGCCAAGACGTGGTCGCGGGGTGACGAGATCGTGGTCACGCAGCTCGATCACGACTGCAACGTGCGGCCGTGGGTCCAGGCCGCCGAGGCTTGCGGAGCGGTCGTGCGCTGGCTGCGCATGGACCCCGGCACCGCCGAGCTCGATCTGAGCGATCTCGCCGAGGTCGTCAACGACCGCACGCGGCTGGTCGCGGTGACCGCGGCATCCAATCTCGTCGGAACGATCCCTCCGGTCGCTGTCATCGCTGCGCGGGCGCACGCGGTCGGAGCGCTCGTCTACGTCGACGGCGTCCATTTCACGGCGCATGCCGCGGTGGATGCCGCGGCACTCGGCGCGGATTTCTTCGTGTGCTCGCCCTACAAGTTCTTCGGGCCGCACTGCGCGACGCTCGTGGCGGATCCCGCACTGCTCGAGACGCTGCGGCCCGACAAGCTATTGCCGTCGACCGACGCCGTGCCCGAGCGGTTCGAGCTCGGCACGCTGCCGTACGAGATCATGGCCGGCGTCACCGCCGCGGTCGACTTCATCGCCGGGCTTGCGCCGAGCGCGGGTACGCGGCGCGAGCGGCTCATCGTGGCGAACCGGGTGATCCACGAGCACGAGCTCGTTCTGCGGGAGCGGATCGAGGGCGGGCTCGCGGACTTCGGCGACCGGGTGACCCTGCACTCGCGGGCTTCGGAACGCACGCCGACGCTGTTCTTCACGTTTGCGTCGCACGATGCGGGCGAGGCGTCGCGTTCTCTGGCGGAGCGGGGGATCCTCGCCCCAGCCGGCAGCTTCTACGCGTACGAGCCGTTCCGGGCACTGCGCCTGCCCGTCGATGCGGGGATGCGGGTGGGGCTCGCTCCCTACAACGATGCGAGCGATGTCGACCGCCTGCTCGAGGGGCTGGCCGCCTTCTTCTGAGCACATGCCGCGCTCCTGAGCCGAGTGCGGCACCTTCCTGCGAGCGCTGCGCTGCGCGACGCAGCTTTCGCAGGAAAGTGCAGCGCTCGCGTCCCCGAACCTATGCAGACCGAAGGCGGGGGGCTAGCCTGGCGCAACGCGGACCCGCCGGTTCTCGTTGGGGGAGGGCATTGTGGCCGCGTCACGCCGAATCGCAGTCCTGTCGGTTGTCAGCATCCTGCTGCTCAGCGCGTGCTCGGCGGATGCCGCCGGCAGTGGTTCCGGCGCCGGCTCCACGCCCCGCCACCACGCCTCCTCGCCGCCCGCTCCGGTCGACGACGGCCGGATGGTCACGATCGAAGACGGCCGGGAGGTCTACCTCGAATGCGCCGGTGAAGGGTCGCCGACCGTGCTGCTCGTCTCGGGTTACCGCAACAACGCTCAGGCCTGGATCGACGAACTCGACCCCGGCATCCAGCCGGTGTTCGGCGCCGTCGCAGAGCGCACGAGGGTGTGCGCGTGGGATCGGCCCGGCACCTTCCTCGACAGCGACCGCCGCAGCCGCACCGATGACATCACGATGCCGCGCACCGCCCAGTCGGTCGTCGACGAGCTGGAAGCGGTGCTCGAGGCGTCCGGAGAGACGGGCCCGTATGTCGTCGTCGCGCATTCGCTCGGAGGGCTGATCTCGCGGATCTTCACCGACGCCCACGCGGAGGAGGTCGTCGGGCTCGTGCTCCTGGATCCCCTGAATGAGTCGATCACCGGACTGCTGTCCGATGAAGACCTCGCGACCTTCCTGACCGCGGTGGATGCCGTACCCGAGCAGCTCGCAGACTACGGCGCGATCGAATACATCGACCTGCCCGGCGCCTTCGTCCGCGCCGACGGCATGACCGCCGCCGCGGGAGTACCGGTCGTGCTCATCGAGCGCAGCGAGACCCTGGACTTCGGCGACCCCGAGTTCAACGCCCGGCTGCAGGCCGCGTGGGCGCAGAGCCAGCGCGACACCGTCGCGCAGTACGACGACGCGCGACTCGTCACCGCCGAGGGGGCCGGCCACTACGTGCAGTGGGATGCCGCAGACCTCGTCATCGCCGAGATCCTCACGATGCTCGAATCCGTGCGCTGAGCCTCAGACGAGTCCTTCGCGCTCCGGCGCCACATCGATCGACCCGATCGCCGCGAACCCGTGCGCCATGGCCCGGGCGGGCTCGGTGAACAGGCTGCCCTGCACGCGGGCGGCCGTGATCCGCAGCGACTCCTCCCGCGTCAGCCCGAACCAGCCGCACACGATCGAGATGCCGTGAGGCGTCACGCGCCAGAGCTTGTCGGCATCCTTCACGACCGCGTCATCGACGTGCAGCGCGTGAAGCCGCGAGTCATGCCCGTCGATGATCTCCACCACCCGCCGCACGATCTCCGCATCCCTGCCCAGCGCGGACAGCACCTCGGTCGCGATGCGCGCACCCTCCTTCTCGTGCTGCAGCACCAGGTCGGGGCGCCCGCCGCCGGGCGCGATCGCCTCGAGGATCAGCTCCTCGTCGACGGTCGACCACCCGGTGTCGTGCAGCAGGATCGCGGGCAGCACGACATCGGCGTCGGCATCCGGCAGCGACGCCAGCAGCGCCCGAGCCAGACCATACGCGTACAGGGTGTGGCTGTCGTTGTTGCGCACCGCCAGATACGGGGCCGCCAGCTCCCAGACCGCGGCGTCTTCGGGGCGCAGGCTGATCACACCCGACACCTCGGAAGCGGCGGGGATGTGGGCGCGGATGTCGCGCCCGAGGCGCGTGCTCGTCGGCGAGCTCATGGCCTCCACTCTCTCAGCCGCTGACCGGTGACGCGCAGTACGCTTCCACTCATCGGAAGCGAGCTCTCGCGACCCGACACGACGCGACGATGCGGAGGCACCATCATGGCCGGTGGAGTGAGCAGTCCTGGGCAGTCGGTATCGGGTCGGGTGCTCTCGATCCTGGCCGTGTTCGAGAAGAGTCTGGCCCCTCGCAGTCTCACCGAGATCAGCGACGAGACCGGCATCCCGCTGAGCACGACCCACCGTCTGCTCGCCGAACTCGAAGACTGGGGCGCATTGCAGCGCGACGACAACGGCCGCTACCAGATCGGACTTCGGCTGTGGGAGCTGGGCCAGCATGCCGGCCGGCAGGTGCGCGACATCGCCCGGCCACTGCTGCAGGACCTCTACAGCCTGACCCAGGAGACCGTGCACATCGCCGTGCGCGAGCACACCGAAGCGCTCTACATCGACCGCGTGTACGGATCACGGCGCGTGCCGCAGGCGTCGCGCGTCGGCGGCCGCCTTCCGCTGCACGCGACCGCCGTCGGCAAAGTCCTCCTCGCCCACGAGGAGTCGTGGCTGCGCGAAGCCGTGCTCGCCCAGCCGCTGGAGAGCCGCACGCCCAAGACGCACGTCGACCCCGACGCCCTGCGGATCGAACTCGACGTCATCCGGGCGCGCGGCTACGCGCTGACCGCCGACGAGGTCCGGCTCGGATCGGCCTCCATCGCCGTGCCGATCTTCCAGCGCGACGGCGGCATCGGCGCCGCGCTGGGACTCGTGACCTCCGCCGACACCGCGGTCGGATTGGAGCGGCACCTTCCTGCCATGCGCGGCATCGCGCACCGCATCGAGAGCAGCGTCGGCGCGTTCCCCCTGCGCAGCATGACCCCCGCCGGCAAACGCCGGAGTGACGAAGTCGCTTCCACTCAGCGGAAGGCGGCTACCGTCGACGAGGCCCGTCGAGGTGAGATGTGACTGTCGCCCCCGGGTGGCGCCGGACCGCACCGCAGCGGTCCAGACACGAAGGAGTCGTCATGGCAGCATCCCGTTCCGATCTGCACGAAGCAGCCACGGAGACCGTGACGGATGCCGCGACCCCGGCGACCTGCCCCGTCGACCACACCGCGTTCACGGCCTCCGCGACCGGCACCGCGAACCACCACGGCTACGAGCCCTTCGACATGAATGACCCGTTCCCGGCGTACGAGCGTCTCCGCACGCAAGAGCCCGTCATGTACGACGAGCGCATCGGCCTCTGGGTCGTCACGCGCTGGGCCGACGTCCGCGCCGTGTTCGACGACTGGGAGACCTTCTCGAGCGAGAACGCGCAGGCCCCGATCCGCGAACGCGGCGCCGAGGCATCGCGGATCATGAAGGAGGGCGGGTTCACCGCGTACTCCGGCCTGTCGGCTCGCATTCCGCCGGACCACACCCGCATCCGCGCGATCGCGCAGCGCGCCTTCACCCCGCGCCGCTTCAAGGCCCTCGAGCCGACGATCCGCGAGAACACCCGTGCGGCGCTGCAGCGCATGCTCGCCCACCCCGATCGTCAGGGCGATTTCCTCATGGACATCGCGTACGACATCCCCACGATCACGATCCTCACCCTCCTCGGGGTCGACCCCGCGATGGTGCCGACCTACAAGCGCTGGTCCGACTCCCGCGGCGCGATGACGTGGGGCGACCTCGACGACGACCAGCAGATCCCGCACGCCCACAACCTCGTCGAGTACTGGCAGGAGTGCCAGCGGCTGGTCGTCGAAGCCCATCAGAACGGGGGAGACAGCCTGATCGCCGACCTCGTCGAGGCGCAGGGCGCCGGATCCGAGATCACCGATCACGAGATCGCCTCGCTCTGCTACAGCCTGCTGTTCGCCGGCCACGAGACCACCACGACCCTCATCGCCAACTCGCTGCGGGTGCTGCTCGGGCATCGCGAGGCGTGGGAGGCGATCGTCGCCGACCCCGCCCGCATCCCGTCGGCGATCGACGAGGTGCTGCGCTACAGCGGCTCGATCGTGGCGTGGCGGCGCAAGGCTCTGCGCGACACCGAGATCGGCGGGGTGGCGATCCCCGAAGGGGCCGGCATCCTGCTCGTGATGGGTTCGGCCAACCGTGACGAAGAGGTCTTCGCCCACCCCGACGTGTTCGACATCGACCGCACCGACGCCCGCAACCACATGTCGTTCGGCTACGGCATCCACTACTGCCTGGGCAACATGCTCGCCAAGCTCCAGGACCGCATCGTGCTCGAAGAGACCGCCGCGGCCGTGCCGAGCATCCGCCTCACCGGCGCACCCATCGCATTCGGCGAGAACCTCTCGTTCCGCGTGCCCACTTCCGTTCCCGTCACCTGGGAGGCCTGACATGTCAGATGACGCCTGTTCATCCGCTTCTTCGACGAGACCGGCCCCGCGCCGATCGAGCTGCTCGGCGGCAAGTGCGCCTCCCTGGTGGCGCTCACGACCGCCGGGATGCCGGTCCCTCCGGGATTCGCGATCACCACCGACGCGTACACGGCGTTCATCGAGAGCTCCGGCATCGCCGACGACATCCACGCCCTCCTCGGCTCGATCGACCCCGACGATGTCGAGAGCATCGACGCCGTCTCGGCGCAGATCCGCGACGAGATCCTCAAGCGACCCGGTGCCCGCCGCGATCCACGACGAGTTCTCCGCCGCGTACGCCGAGCTGCAGTCCCGCTTCGCCGACGAGACCCCCGTCGCCGTGCGCTCGTCCGCCACGGCCGAAGACCTGCCCGACGCGAGCTTCGCCGGTCAGCAGGACACCTACCTGTGGCTCGTCGGCCGCGACGAGGTCGCCGAGCACGTCCGTCGATGCTGGGCCTCGCTCTACACGTCCCGGGCGATCGTCTACCGCCTGCGGGCCGGCATCCCGAACGAGGGTCTGTCGATGGCCGTCGCCGTCCAGAAGATGGTCGACGCCAAGACCGCCGGCGTGGCGATGACCGTCGACCCGTCCAACGGCGATCGCTCCACGATCGTGATCGACGCCGCGTGGGGGCTGGGCGAACTCGTCGTCTCGGGGCTCGTCACGCCCGACAACCTGCACGTCGACAAGGTGATGCTCACGATCTCCGACGAGCACCTCGGCGACAAGCACATCGAGCTCGTGCCGGATGCCGATGCCAAGGGCATCCGCGAACGCGAGGTCGAGCCCGAGCGGCGCAGCATCCGCTCGCTCACCGACGCGGAGGTCACGGCGGTCGCGGCGATGGCCAAGCGCGCCGAGAAGCACTTCGGCAGCCCGCAAGACATCGAGTGGGCGATCGACCGGGGACTGCCCGAGGGCGAGAACCTGCTCCTCCTGCAGTCGCGACCCGAGACCGTCTGGGCTTCGAAGTCCGACGAGAAGGCCCCGACGACCTCGGGCTTCGGCATCGCCAGCATCACCCAGTCGCTCATGGCCCAGATCGGGCGATGACTCCTGTCCCACCGTCCCACCGTGGGACACCCGCACGCCGACGCACTCCTGAACCAGCAACCCGAACCCGCACTCCCGAAAGGACCCGACAATGTCACAGGCGACAGCTGTCATCGCACCGGTGAAGAACTCCTTCCCCAGCCCCTACGAGCAGCCGGCACCGGCCGGCGCCGAGGGCTGGAAGGACCTCTACGCCTACAACCTCGTCTTCCAGGACAACCGTCGCGAGACGGAGGAGGCGAAGTTCTGGTTCTGCGACAGCCAGCACTGGCCGACGGTCACCAAGCCCTTCGAGACGATCGGCTTCGAGTTCGCGGTCGGCTGTCTCGGGCAGTACAACTCCCGTCAGCTGCTGATCCCCACCGCCAACGGCATCGAGTACCGCATCCACAACGGCTACGTCTTCATGTCGCCGGTCGCGGTCGACCCGCAGCACATCGAGGCCCGCGTGCCGCAGTTCATGCAGCGTGCCGGCCACTACTTCCAGAACTGGGAGAGCCTGCTGGGCAACTGGCACACCAAGCTCAAGGCGACGATCGACGAGCTCGAGTCGATCGAGTTCACGGCCCTCCCCGACGCGATCGCCCTCGACGACGTGCTGAGCGGCAAGGGCACCGGCCCCGCGACCGAGCTGCTCGGCGACTACGACCGGCTCATCGCCCTGGCGTACCGCGCGTGGCAGTACCACTTCGAGTTCTTGAACCTCGGCTACGTCGCCTACCTCGACCTCTTCATGTTCTGCAAGGAGGTCTTCCCCCGCATCCCCGACCAGGCGATCGCGACGATGGTGCAGGGCGTCGACATGGAGCTGTTCCGCCCCGACGACGAGCTCAAGAAGCTCGCGAAGATCGCCGTGCGCGACGGCCTGGTCGCCCACTTCGCCGACACGTCGGATGCCGCATCCCTCCTCGCCGCGATCGCCGCAGACCCCGCGGGCGCTGCGTGGACGCAGGCGTGGGCCGACGCACAGGACCCGTGGTTCAACTTCACGACCGGCAACGGGTTCTACGCGCACGACGAGTACTGGCGCGACGTGCCCGAGACGCCGCTCGCGTTCATCAAGGGCTACATCGAGCGCCTGCAGAACGGCGCCGACATCGACCGCCACGTCGACGTGCTCGTCGCCGAGCGCGACCGCATCACCGGCGAGTACGCCGAGATGCTCAGCGGCGAGGTGCTCGAGACGTTCCACGGCAAGCTCGGGCTCGCCCGCACCGTGTACCCCTACGTCGAGAACCACAACTTCTACATCGAGCACTGGACGATGGGCGTGTTCTGGCGCAAGGCCCGGCAGCTGTCGGCGGTGCTGCACGCGCAGGGCTTCTGGCCGCAGGCGAACGACATGTTCTACCTGCGCCGCGACGAGGTGCGCGAGACCCTGTTCGACTACATCAACGGCTGGATGGTCGGCGCCCCCGCGATCGGCCCGGACTACTGGCCGGCCGAGATCGAGCGCCGCCGCGGCATCGTCGACGCCCTGTCGACCGCTCGCCCGCAGCCGGCGCTGAACACCCCGCCCGCCGTGATCACCGAGCCCTTCACCCTCATGCTGTGGGGCATCACCGACGATCAGATCCAGAACTGGCTCGGCAAGGGCGACACCCCCGAGGGAACCCTCAAGGGCATGGCGGCCTCTCCGGGCATCGCCGAGGGTCCTGCGCGCGTGATCTCCAGCGCCGACCAGCTCTCCGACGTGCGCGACGGCGAGATCCTCGTCGCACCGGTCACCGCCCCCAGCTGGGGCCCGATCTTCGGCAAGATCCGGGCGACGGTCACCGACATCGGCGGCATGATGAGCCACGCCGCGATCGTCTGCCGTGAATACGGGATGCCGGCCGTCACCGGCACCGGCACCGCGTCGTCCGAGATCCGCACGGGGCAGATGCTCCGGGTCGACGGCAACTCCGGCACCGTGACGATCCTGGACTGAGGCGCACCGATGACCGGCGACACCACGACCAGCCCCCGCACCGTCCTCGTGACGGGCGCGGCGGGCGGACTCGGACGAGCCTTCGCGGAGGCGTTCGCGCGCCGCGGCGACGTCGTGGTGATCGCCGACATCGACCGCGCCGGCGCCGAGCGCGCGGCATCCGAACTCTCCGCACAAGGGCTGACGGTCGTCGGCACCGGGGTGGACGTGACGGATGCCGCCTCCACGGCCGAGCTCGCGCGATTCGCCGCGGGCGCCGGCGCAGGCGGCATCGATGTGGTCGTCAACAACGCCGCCATCTACGCGACCCTCACCCGATCGCCGTTCGAAGACATCGACGAGGCGGAATGGGATCGCGTGATGGCGGTCAACCTCAAGGGTCCGTGGCTCGTCGCCCGCGCGTGCTCGCCGGTGTTGAACGACGGGGCCCGGATCGTCAACATCTCGTCGGCGACCGTGATGAGCGGCTCCGCCCACTGGGCCCACTACGTCGCCAGCAAGGCGGGTGTCATCGGGCTCACCCGCGTGCTCGCGAAGGAGCTGGGCACGCGCGGCATCACCGTCAACGCCGTCGCACCGGGCTTCACCCTCACCGAGGCGAGCCACGCTCTCATCGCCGACGCCGAGTCGTACGGCATCGACCGCGGCTCGATCAAGCGGCCCATCCAGCCCGACGACATCGTCGGCGCCGTCCTGTTCCTCGCCAGCCCCGACGCCGCGTTCGTCACCGGTCAGACCCTCGTGGTCGACGGCGGCCGGCAGTTCCTCTAGTTCCCCTCAGGAGAAGACATGAGCATCATCGAGACGCCGCTGCGCGACACGGGCCCCAGTGCCCAGGTCGACAGCGCCCACAGCCTCGTCGTCTACACCGCCGACGACGGCGGCATCACGACCATCACGGGCCGACCGGGCGATTCGATCATGGAGACCGCGGTGCGCAACGGCGTGCCGGGCATCGTCGGCGAGTGCGGCGGAAGCCTCTCGTGCGCCACGTGCCACGTGTTCGTCGCCGACGACACGCTCGGCCTCGTCGGGGGCCCCAACGATCTCGAAGACGAGATGCTCGACGGCACCGCGATCGACCGCGAAGAGAACTCGCGCCTGTCGTGCCAGATCAAGCTGCAGGGCGGCTGCGAGTACCACGTCACCACCCCGAGGGAGCAGCTGTGATGGGCGCGACACTCATCGTCGGCGCCTGCCAGGCGGGCGTGCAGCTCGCCTCGGTCATGCGCGAGCTCGGCGACACCGACCCCATCGTCCTCGTCGGCGAGGAGAACCACCGGCCGTACCAGCGCCCGCCGCTGTCGAAGGGCTGGCTCAAGGGCGAGCTCGAGCCGGATGACGTCATCCTGCGCACCCGCGAATGGTTCCAGGGCCGCGACATCGAACTCGTGACCGGCGATCGGGTCGTCACGATCCACCGCGGCGCGGACGGCGCGGGCACCGCGACCACCGAGGGCGGGCGCACGATCGCCTTCACCCGACTGGCGCTGACTACGGGCGCCGCCGTGCGCAGACTGCCGATTCCGGGCACCGACTACCGCGGTGTGCACTACCTGCGCGACGCCGACGACGCGATCAGTCTCGAGGGGGCGCTGCGCGACCCCGCGACCCAGCGTGTCGTCGTGATCGGCGGTGGTTTCATCGGACTCGAGACGGCGGCCGTGGCCCGCGGGCTCGGCAAGAGCGTCACCGTGCTCGAAGCGGCCCCCCGCCTGGTCGGGCGCGTCGTCGCCGAGGAGACGAGCGCGTTCTACCTCGACGCGCATCGGCGCCGCGGCACCGAGGTCGTCCTCGACGCACGCATCTCCCGCATCGTCGGCGACGACGGTTCGGTCGCGGGCGGCAAGGGCGCGGTGCACGGCGTCGAGATGGAGGACGGCACCGTCGTGCCGGCCGACCTCGTCGTGATCGGCATCGGTGTGATCCCCCGCGTCGAGCTCGCCGATCAGCTCGGTCTCGAGGTCGACGGCGGCATCGTCGTCGACGAGGCGTGCCGCACCTCCGACGGGCGCACGGTCGCCGCGGGGGACTGCGCGATGATGCCCAATCCGTACCCGCTCGGTGTGGGGGGCCGCATCCGTCTGGAGAGCGTCAACAACGCGTTCGAGCAGGCGAAGGTGGCCGCCGCGACTCTGCTCGGGCAGGATGCCGCGTACTCGTCGGTGCCATGGTTCTGGTCGGACCAGGCCGATCTCAAGCTGCAGATCGCCGGGATCTCGACGGGCTACGACGCGGTCGTGGTGCGCGGAGAGCCCGATCACCGAGAAGTTCTCGGTGCTCTACTACCGCGACGGGCGGCTGATCGCCGCCGACTGCGTCAACCACCCGGTCGAGTTCATGGCGATCCGCCACGCCCTCGGCCGTGGGGCCACCGTTCCGCCCGACGCGGCCGCCGATCTCGGCATCCCGTTGAAGAAGTCCATCGTCGAGCCCGCAGCCGCGGTGCTCGCCTGAACCGGAGATCCGCGATGACACTCCCCACCGCAGTGCCCGTCGACACCTCGCCGATCTCGGCATGGGGGTCCGGTGACGACCTCGATCCGCTGTGGCGGTCGGTCGTCGTCGAGTCCCGCGCGCGATCGAACGACATCCACCTGCCGATCTCGTTCGCCTTCGCCGAGCGCCTGTGCGACGCCTACCCCGAGGCGGACTCGCTCGTGGTGCGCGTGGCGATCCTGCTGCACGACACCGGCTGGGCGCGGGTGGACCAGACCCGCATCCTCAGCGAGGGCTTCACCGGCGACTGGCGCCAGGCCGACGTGCGCTACGAGCACGAACGGCACGGCTGCGACATCGCCCGCGAAGTGCTCCCGCCGCTCGGGTACGACGACGCGTTCATCATCCGGGTGACCGACATCATCGACGGCCACGACACCCGGCCCCAGTCGCACTCGATCGAAGACAGCCTGGTGCGCGATGCCGATCGCCTGTGGCGCTTCACCCCGACGGGCATCGCGCTGGCGTCGGGCTGGTTCGGCCTCACCCCGGCGGAGTACTGTCGCCGGCTGCGGGCCGAGATCATCCCCGAACTGCTCACCGAGGCCGCCGTGCAGATGGCGGATGCCGAACTCGGTCGCGCCGAAGCGCTGCTGAAGACGGATCAGCTCTCGTGAGCACCACCGCGGACGCGACGACGACGCAGACCGCAGCGGTCGCCGACACGATCGACCGGATGCAGGAGCGGCACCGCGCGGCCGCCGCGGACGTGCCGTACGCGCACGTGACGACGCTGCGGATCGGCGGCGAGGAGGTCGCCTCCACCGGGGCGGCGGTACCGGTGATCGACCCCGCCACGGGAGAGCAGTGGGGCTCCGTTCCCGAGGCGACTCCGGCGGAAGTGGACGCCGCCGTGCGGGCCGCCCGCGCGGCGTTCCCCGCGTGGGCCGCGCGGACGCCGGGGGAGCGGGCGGACGCCCTTCGCCGCATGGCCGACGCGATCGAGCGCCGAGCACTGCCGCTCGCCCTCACGAACACCCTCGAGAACGGGTCGCCGATCGCCGAGACGTCGGGAGCGGCCGCGAACGCGGCGGCGATCCTGCACGTCTTCGCCGGCCTGTCGGTCTTCCTCGAGGAACCAGACATCCGCCCCTTCCCCGGCGGCGTCAACGAGACCCTGGTCGCCCGCGATCCGGTCGGGGTGTGCGCGCTCATCGCGCCGTGGAACTTCCCGATCAACCTGGTGGTCATCAAGCTCGCCCCCGCGCTCCTTGCCGGCTGCACCGTCGTGATCAAGCCCGCGAGCCCCACCCCGCTGTCGGTGCGCTTCCTCCTCGATGCCGCCGACGAGGCCGGCATCCCACCCGGCGTCATCAACCTCGTGACCGGCAGTGCCGCGACCGGCGACGCACTGGTACGGCATCCCGATGTCGACAAGGTCGCCTTCACCGGGTCGACCCCGGTCGGCCGGCGCATCGCCGCCGCGTGCGGCGAGCTGCTGCGCCCGGTGACCCTCGAACTCGGCGGCAAGTCGGCGGCGATCGTGCTGCCGGATGCCGACCTCGATGCGATGTCGGCCGTGCTCCTGCGCAGCTGCATGCGCAACACCGGGCAGACCTGCTACATCTCCACCCGGCTGATCGCGACTCCGGAGCGGTACGACCAGCTGGTCGAGATGGTGACGGCGACCGTGGGGGCGGCATCCGTCGGCGATCCGCTGGAGCCCTCCACCGTGTTCGGTCCGGTCGCAACGGCCGCGCAGCAGAGCGGCGTGCGTGAGCTCATCCGCGCGGGAGTCGCGGAGGGCGCACGCGCGACGATCGGCGGCGACATCGCCCCGCCCTTCCCGATCGGCAGCTTCGTGGCCCCCACCGTATTCGCCGACGTGCGACCCGAGCATGCGCATCGCGCAGGACGAGATCTTCGGGCCCGTCATCACGATCCTGCGCGCGGGCGACGTCGACGACGCGGTCGCGATCGCCAACAGCACCCGGTTCGGCCTCGGCGGGATCGTGTTCGGAGCGGACGAGGATGCCGCGCTGCGTGTCGCCCGGCGCGTGGACACCGGCTCGATCGGCATCAACTTCTTCGCCTCGAACCACCTTGCGCCGTTCGGCGGGCGGCACGACTCGGGCCTCGGCGTCGAGTACGGCATCGAGGGGCTGTCGGCCTACCTCACCGCGCAGTCGGTGCACCGCCGCGCCCGCTGAGCCGGGTTCGGTGAAGAGGGCTCACTTCCGCAGGGACGGATGCAGCTCCTGCGGCGCCCGCTTCGCCGGGATGAACAGCGCCACCACGAGCGCGATGATCGCCGCGCCTCCGCCCAGGATGAGCGAGATCGTGAATCCCTGCGTCGTGGGCACGGGCACGCCCTCGAAGTCCACGGCGTAGGAGGCCAGCACGGCTCCGATCACCGCCGCGGCGGTCGAGGTGCCGAGCGAGCGGAACAGCGCGTTCAGGCCGTTCGAGGCGCCCGTCTCGCTCTGCGGCACCGAGCGCATGATGAGCATCGGCATCGACGCGTAGCCGAACCCGATGCCCGCGCCGATCAGGATGTTCGCCACCAGGATGTGCCAGACCTCCGAGGAGAACAGCAGCGTGAAGCCGTACGCGGCGATGAGCGAGATCGCTCCGAGCAGCAGCAGGAGCTTGGGCCCGGTGCGCGAGGCGATGCGCCCTGCGATCGGCGAGAGCACCATCATCACCAGCCCCGACGGCATCACGATGAGGCTCGCCACCAGCAGCGACAGCCCGAAGCCGGCGCCGGTCGCGACCGGCAGCTCGAGCATCTGCGGGTAGACGACGTTCGACGCGAACAGCGAGAAGCCCATCGCCACCGACGCGATGTTCGTCAGCAGCACGGCCGGGCGCGCGGCGACGCGCAGGTCGAGCAGCGGCTCGGCGATCCGCAGCTCGAACCAGCCCCACAGCAGCAGCACGAGCGAGCCCGCCCAGGCCGCAGGCGAGCGTCGCGGGCGATCCCCAGCCCCATTCGTTGCCGCGCGAGATCGCCAGCAGGATGCCGATCAGGCCCGACCGCCAGCCCCGCCGCGCCGATGAAGTCGAAGCGCCCGGCCGTGCGCAGCACGCTCACCGGCACGATCCAGATCACGAGCGCGAACACCACGACGCCGAGCCCGGCGGCCATCCAGAACAGCACGTGCCAGTCGCTGCGCTCGGTCACCAGCGCGCTGATCGGCAGGCCGAGCGCACCGCCGACCCCGAGGGTCGCGCTCATGAAGGCGATCGCCGAATCCACGCGGTCCTCGTGCAGCACGTCGCGCATGATCGAGATGCCCAGCGGCACGACGCCGACGATCGCGCCCTGCAGCGTGCGCCCGACGATGATGCCGACGATCCCGGGCGACAGCGCCGCGATCACCGAGCCCGACGACCATCACCGCGACCAGGATGAGCACGATCCGCCGCTTGCCGTACATGTCGCCCAGGCGCCCCGAGATCGGGGTGATCACCGCCGCCGCGAGCAGGGTCGAGGTGACGACCCACGCGGTGTCCTCGCGGCTCGCGTTCAGCAGCTCGGGCAGCTTCGACTGGATCGGCACCATGAGCGTGAACATGAACGACGAGCACAGGCCGGCGGTGGCCAGCACCGCGATGATGGCGCCCTGGCTCGGCATCCGGGTGAGGCGTCTTCGTGCGTCCTCGTCCCGTGATCCCATCACTTCAGGCTATCTCCGTACGCAGCCGCCTCGGGTGGCCGTGCCACAACCCCCTCGCCCGGGCGCGCGCGAGTAGCGTGGTGCCATGGCTGATCACGTCTCCGAGCCCGCCGCCGAAAACCGTGCCGAGACCCGCATCGAGATCCGCCCGCTCGAGACGATCGCGCAGATCCACGAGGCGGCCGACGTCCTGCGCGAAGTGTGGGTCGGCGACCGCGACGCGATGCCGCCCAACCTGATGCGCGCGCTCGCGCACTCCGGCAACTACGTCGTCGGCATGTACGACTCGGCGACCGCATGATCGGCGCGTCGATCGCGTTCTTCGCCCCGCCGGCCGCGCGGTCGATGCACTCGCACATCACCGGTGTGCTGCCCGGCCTGCAGAGCAAGGGCCTCGGGCGCCTGCTCAAGCAGCACCAGCGCGATTGGGCGTTCGCCCGCGACGTCGGTCACATCACGTGGACCTTCGACCCGCTCGTCGCGCGCAACGCGCACTTCAACCTGCGCGTCCTCGGCGCGCGGGTGACCGAATACCTCGTCGACCACTACGGCCCCATGGACGACGGCGTCAACCGCGGCGACGAGACCGACCGGCTCATGGTCTCGTGGGCCCTCGCCGCCCCACCGGCGCCGACTCCGCCCGACGACCGCGTGGTCGCGTCGGTCGCGGTGCCGCACGACATCGAGACGATGCGTCGCGAAGCGCCGGCGGATGCCGCGGCCTGGCGCGTCCGCGTGCGCGACGAGTTCCTCGCCCGCACCGCCGAAGGGCTCGTCGCCGCCGGTTTCGACGACGACCGCGGGTACCTGTTCGTCCGGCCGTAGCCCGCACGGACGGACTGCTCCTGCCACCCGCCCGCGCGGAACTGCCGATCTCCACGGATCGGCCGGGCCGCGGCATCCGAGCCTCCTAGGCTGACCCGCATGCCCGACCACCGCGCCCACTTCGACTTCGACATCCGCTTCGCCAACGGCGGAGGCCTGACCGGCGAGGCGTTCCGGCTCGACGTGCCGTCCGCCGAGATCAGCGAGCGCGAGCTCGAGCTGCTGCTCGTCGCGCACCTCGGTCTCGCGCTCGTCGGCTCGGTCACGCTCACGGGTCTGCGGATCGTCGAGGAGCCGCACCGCGGCAGTCGGGGGGTGGATCTCGCGCGCCCTGCGCACCGCCGCGTCATCGACCTCAGCCACCCCATCCGCGCCGGCCTCGTCACCTACCCCGGCCTGCCCGCGCCGACGATCGCCCCGCATCTCACCCGCGAGGACTCCCGCGCGAAGTACGCCCCCGGCACCGAGTTCGCGATGGACGTCATCACGATGATCGGCAACACCGGCACCTACCTCGACAGCCCCTACCACCGGTACGCCGAAGGCCCCGATCTCGCGGGCCTCGACCTGTCGACCCTCGTCGGGCTGCCCGCCGAGGTCTTCCACCTCGAGGACTCGTGGAGCAGCGAGAGCCGCGGCATCCGTCCCGAACTGCTCGCCGACCGCGACGTGCGCGGCGCGGCCGTGCTCCTGCACACCGGCTGGGACCGCTGGTTCGGCATGCCCGAGTACGGCCGGGGCGCGCCCTTCCTCACGGGCGAGGGCGCGCAGTGGCTGATCGACGCCGGTGCGGTGCTGGTCGGCATCGACTCGGTGAACATCGACGACACCGAGTCCGGGGGCGAGCGGCCCGCGCACTCGCTGCTGCTCGGGGCCGGCGTGCACGTCGTGGAGCACCTGACGCACCTCGGCGACCTGCCGCCGCGCGGCGCGCGCTTCACGGCGGCGCCGCCCGCGGTCGAGGGTTTCGGCACGTTCCCGGTGCGCGCGTACGCGGAGCTCGGCTGACCCGCCTCGTATCAGCGCGCGCCCCCCGCGCTCTTCCCTCCCGACGGCGCATGAACAGCGCCGCCCGAGACCGAGGAGTGACCATGCGCACGTACATCGACAGGCTCGTGCCGGGATTCACCCGCGACACCCGCGACCGCCGTGTTCGGCTGGTCCCGCGCTCGGGCCGCCCCCGCCGGGCGCGCACGACGTTCGTCGCGCTCGACCCGCGCACCGCACTCGCGTACTGACCTCGGGCGTAGCCTGGGCGCATGCCCATCGCCCGTCCCGCGGCATCCGTCACCCTCGAGGGTGTCGAGCTCCGCGTCCTGCAGATCCCGCTCGTCTCGCCCTTCACCACATCGTTCGGCACCGAGACGGTGCGCGAGGTCATCATCGCGCGGGCGCTCACCGCCGACGGCGAGGGCTGGGGCGAGATCGTCACCGGTGCCTCGCCGCTGTACTCCAGCGAGTACACGCAGGGCGCGTGGGACGTCGCGCTCCGCTGGCTCGATCCCCGCGCTCCTCGACCGGCAGACGCTCGCTCCCGAAGACGTCGCCCCCGCGCTGCAAGCCGTTCGTCGGGCACCGCATGGCCAAGGCCGGGCTCGAGCTCGCCGTGCTCGACGCGTCGCTGCGTGCCGAGGGTCGCGCGCTGGGGGAGTACCTCGGGGCGGAGCGCGACCGCGTTCCGAGCGGCGTGAGCGTCGGCATCCAGCGCGATCCGGCGGCGCTGGTCGAGGTCGTCCGCGGGTACCTCGACGAGGGGTACGTGCGCATCAAGATCAAGATCAAGCCCGGGCGCGACATCGCCGAGACGGCCGCGGTGCGCGACGCGTTCGGCGGCATCCCGCTGCAGGTCGACGCGAATTCGGCCTACACGCTGGCGGATGCCGACACCCTCGCCGAGCTCGACCGCTTCGACCTGCTGCTGATCGAGCAGCCCCTCGAGGAGGACGACCTCGTCGATCACGCGACCCTCGCCCGGCAGCTGCGCACGCCGGTGTGCCTCGACGAGTCGATCGTCTCGGAGAAGGCGGCCCGCGATGCGCTCGCGCTGGGCGCGGCATCCGTCATCAACATCAAGGCCGGGCGGATCGGCGGGTACCTCGAGGCGGTCGCGATCCACGACCTCTGCCGCGACGCCGGCATCCCGGTGTGGTGCGGAGGCATGCTCGAGACCGGCATCGGCCGGGCGGCGAACGCCGCGCTCGCCGCGCTGCCGGGCTTCACGCTGCCGGGCGACGTCTCGGCCTCGAACCGCTTCTACGCGCGCGACATCGTGACCGAGCCCGCGGTGCTCGAGGACGGGCACGTGCGGGTGCCGACCGGCCCCGGCCTCGGCGTCGAGATCGACCCGGTCGCGCTCGAGGATTTCACCGTCGCCCGCGAGATCGTGCGGCGGTAGGTCGGCTCCGAGTATGACTGACGCCCGCCGGTGCAGCCGAACTCAGGCTGGTTACGCGGCACGAGTCTGTGACGCCGCGGATTCCCGCGGATTCACACCCGCCGGTCGCAGATTCAGCCTGAATTGCGCAGCGCTCGCCGCTGCGACGCTCGTGTTCGCCCTCGCCTCATGCAGCGCGCAGCCCGCAGAAACGCCGGCCACCCTTCCCGCCGGCGTCGAGGTCGAGCTGTTCCAGCTGCGCTCCGACGTCGCCGAGCGCGGCGCGCAGGTGCGTGTCGTCAACGGCTCCGACACCGACCTCGCGGTGACCAGCGTCACCTTCGCCGACGACTGGTTCACCGGCACGACCGTGCGCGACCGCGCGAGCACGATCCCGGCCGGCCGCACCGTCGATCTGCGCATCGCGCTGCCCGAGTCGGCGTGCGAAGACGTGCCGGATGCCGCCTCCCGCACAAGCCGCGTCACCCTCGAGCTCGAGTCCGGCGCGACCGCGACCGTCGACGTCGCCGACCCGCTCGGCTTCACGACGCTGATCCACCAGAAGGAGTGCCTGCGCCACGACCTCGCCCAGGTCGCGACGCTCGAGTGGACGTCGTTCACCCCGTCGGCCGCGCCGCTGCCCGCCGAGCTGCAGCTCACGATCACTCCCGCCGGCGGGGCCGAGTCCGCCGAGCTCGTCGAGGTGCAGACCACGAACCTGCTGAAGTTCGCGGAGGAACCGAGCCCGTTCCCGCTCGCGCTGCAGATCACGGGGACGGATGCCGCCACCGAGGTGGCGGTGCCTCTCGTGCCGCTGCGCTGCGACGCGCACGCCGTGATGGAGGACAAGCGCGGCACCGTCTTCAACGTCGCCGTCGAGCTCGGCGGCGCGACGGGAGTGGTCGAGGTCGCGGCATCCGAGGCGATGCGCGGCGAGATCCTGCGCTGGGTCGCCGACTGGTGCGGCTTCGGCCCGGGCTGACCCCGCCGCCCGGCGTCAGGCGATCGGGTCGCGCGGGTTCGGCCGCCCGACGATGAGCGGGTCGACCGGCGTGAACGGAAACCGCGGCAGCGCCCGCTCGGGCACCCCGAATGCCGCCGACAGCACTTCGCGCGAGAAGGCCGACGCCGTCGCGCGGTAGCCGATGTCGCCGGGCGTGGGCTGGTCGAAGAAGATCAGGAAGTGGATGCCGTCATCCTCGAGCGCCTCGATGTGGTGCGGGTAGGCGCGGGGGATGAAGTACACCTGGCCGGGGGTCAGCTCGTACGTGTCGATCGTGCCGTCGGGCGCGAGCACGGTCATGCGGCCGTGGCCGCGGTGCACGTACCCGAGCTCGGCGGTCACCGGGTGCCAATGCGGCTCGCGCATGCCGGTGCCGCCGATCGTGAGCGAGTACATCGACAGGTCTTCCAGCGCCGCCCAGTACTGCTTGCGCGCGAGCTTCGCGCTGCCGTACGGGTACGACAGCGGCGCGAGCTGCCCGCCGAGGTCGAACAGCTTCGCGTTCGGCAGGCCGGCCGTGTCAGGAATCCGCGGCGCACCCTCGCGCCTCACGAGCTGGGTCGCGCCGTGCCGGTCGAACGAGTCGAAGGCGGATGCCGGAAGGTCGTAGGTGTTGCCCAGCACGGCATCCGTCATCGCGTTGAAGCTGCTCTGCAGCGAGAAGTGCCGCGGCCTGCTCGAGCGCAGCGCCGCGATGATCTCGGCCGGCCCTTCGCCGATGTTCTCGATGTGATAGATCGCGCCCGATTCGACGTGGTACATCTGCCCGGGCCCGACGACGAACGACGAGAACGCGTCGGCGTTGCCGAGGATCGACACCAGCACCGTGCCCGAGACGACGTACGCGAGCTGGTTCGCGTTGACGTTCCACTGCGGTTCGCGGATCGCCCCCGGTGCGAGCACGATGCGCTTGATCGACATGCGCTTGAGGATCGGGAACGAGTCGCGGGTGAGCTGGTCGATGCTGCCCAGCTCGCTCTCGAACACCGAGGCGCCGGTGATCAGCGATGCGACGTGGGCTGACGAAACGGGCATGGAGCCTCCTCTGGGCGAGCGCGAAGGTGATGCTGTAGCCACGCTAGCCCGCTCGGCGCGCGGACCGCCCCCGTTAGACTTGACGGATGCCGCGCTCGCGGCATCCTGCGGAATCCCGCACTCTTCACCCGACCATTGGAGCCACCGTGGCCGAGCAGTCCCGTCTCGACAAAGTCATCGCCCTCGCCCGCCACCGCGGGTTCGTGTTCCAGGCGGGCGAGATCTACGGCGGATCCCGCTCGGCGTGGGACTACGGCCCACTCGGCACCGAGCTCAAGGAGAACATCCGCCGCCAGTGGTGGCAGACGTTCGTGCGCGGCCGCGGCGACATGGTGGGCCTGGACTCGTCGATCATCCTGCCCAAGCGCGTGTGGGAGGCCTCTGGTCACGTCGCGACCTTCACCGACCCGCTCGTGGAGTGCCTGAACTGCCACCGCCGCTTCCGCGCCGACAACCTCATCGAGGACTTCGAGACGCGCAAGGGCCGCGCGGCCGAGAACGGCCTGGCCGACGTGCCCTGCCCGAACTGCGGCGTGAAGGGCCAGTACACCGAGCCCAAGGCGTTCTCGGGCCTGATGAAGACCTACCTCGGCGTCGTCGACGACGAGTCGGGCCTGCACTACCTCCGCCCCGAGACGGCACAGGGCATCTTCGTGAACTTCGGCAACGTCGTCACCGCCGCCCGCAAGAAGCCGCCGTTCGGCGTCGGCCAGGTCGGCAAGGCGTTCCGCAACGAGATCACGCCGGGCAACTTCATCTTCCGCACGCGCGAGTTCGAGCAGATGGAGATCGAGTTCTTCGTGCCGCCCGCCGAGGCGCAGGAGTGGTTCGAGCACTGGGTCGAAGCGTGCTGGAACTGGTTCATCGACCTCGGTGTCGATCCCGCCGCACATGCGCCGCTACGACGTGCCGAAGGAAGACCGCGCGCACTACTCGGCCGGCACGATCGACGTCGAGTACGAGTTCGGCTTCCCGGGCAAGCAGTGGGGCGAGCTCATGGGCATCGCGAACCGCACCGATTACGACCTGAGCAGCCACGCCGAGGCATCCGGTCAGAGCCTGTCGTACTTCGATCAGGCCAGCGGCGAGCGGTACACGCCGTACGTGATCGAGCCGTCGTTCGGCCTGACGCGCGCGATGATGGCGTTCCTCGTGGACGCGTACCGCGAAGAAGAGGTGCCGAACGCCAAGGGCGGCACCGACACCCGCACCGTGCTCAAGCTCGACCCGCGCCTGGCGCCGGTCAAGGTCGCCGTGCTGCCGCTGTCGCGCAACGAGCAGCTGTCGCCGATCGCCCGCGAGGTCGCGGCTGATCTGCGCGGCGAGTGGAACGTCGACTTCGACGACGCCGGCGCGATCGGCCGTCGCTACCGCCGCCAGGACGAGATCGGCACGCCGTTCTGCGTCACGATCGACTTCGATTCGCTCGACGACCGCGCCGTCACCGTGCGCGACCGCGACACGATGGCCCAGGAGCGCGTGCCGCTCGAGAGCCTGCACGCGTACCTCGCGGAGCGCCTGCGCGGGGCCTGACGCAGGAGGGGCTGGACTCCGAACGGGCGGATGCCGCGGGCGGGCTATGCCCGGCGGCTCAATGCGAGGCGCCGACCGGCGCGTCGCGCTTCACGACTCTCATCACGGCGAACACGATCCCTGCGATGATCAGTCCGACCACGAGGCCGAACAGGCCCGACAGCGTCGTGTCGACGATCCACACCGCGACCGGCCCGAGCGACTCGATCGCGTGCGTCGCGGCGTGCAGCAGGTTGTACGGGCCCTCCCAGAAGGTCTCCGCCAGATTCGCGATCACCAGGTGGCCACCGACCCAGAGCATCGCCACCGTGCCGATGACGCTGATGACGCGGAACACGGTCGGCATCGACCGCACGATCCACTCTCCGGTGCTGCGCACCCCGGCGCGCCGAGCTCTGCGCCATCCCCAGCCCGACGTCGTCGATCTTGACCAGCAGCGCGACGGCACCGTAGACGAGCAGCGTCATCCCGAGAGCGATGACGGCCAGAGCGCCGGCGGTCATCCAGATCCCGAAGTCCGCATCGAGGCTGGCCAGGGAGATCAGCATGATCTCCGTGCTCAGGATGAGGTCGGTGCGGATCGCACCGAACACGAGCTTGCGCTCGTCCCGCGGTTCATCCTGACCGGGGCCGTGGTGAGCGCCGAACCACTCCATGACCTTCTCGGCGCCTTCGAAGCAGAGGTATGAGCCGCCCAGGATGAGCAGCCACGGCAGCACCCACGGCGCGAAAGCGGTGAGCAGCAAAGCGATGGGGATGATGATGACGAACTTGTTGACGAGGCTGCCGATCGCGATCTTCCCGACCATCGGCAACTCGCGTGCGGGAGTGATTCCCTGCACGTACTGGGGGGTGACGGCCGCGTCATCGATCACCACGCCGGCGGTCTTCGCGCTCGCTTTGACGGCGGCGGTGAGGATGTCGTCCACGACTGCGAGCAAACCGACCGACAATGAGCGACCTCCGTTTAGGGCGTCCGACTCGCATGACGCGTGCCGATCGACCTCATGCACGCTAGTGCAGCATCGCCTCGTCGACAATCGGGTTGCATTCACATCACCCCTGTGCCGCACCCGCAGGAGGCCGCGGGCCGGCTTCACCTTTACGGGGTGATGCGGGGCTGCAAGCGCGGACGCCATGCTCTCCTCGCGCGACCAGCGCCGTCGGATGACCGCGATCGCGGTCGAGAGGAGACCACGATGTCCGGACCCGACCTCGACCGCCGCCACCTTCCGATCAGAGACGCGGTCTTCGCCGGAACCGCCGGGCGCACACTCGACGAGTCGACGCCCGACTGGTCGATCGTGCAGGACGTGATGCCCCCGGCGGGTGCTCCGAACGTACTGGTGGTTCTGATCGACGACGCGGGTTATGGGCAGGCGTCCACGTTCGGCGGTCCGATCGCCACGCCGAACCTGACCCGCCTGGCCGATGAGGGGCTGCGGTACACCTCGATGCACACCGCCGCGCTCTGCTCGCCGACGCGCGCGTCACTGCTGACCGGCCGCAACCACCACCGTGTCGGGTTCGGCTCGGTCGGCGAACTGTCGGGTCCGTTCCCCGGCTACTCGGGAGTCGTGCCGAAGGACTGCGCGCCGTTCCCGAAGATCCTGCAGCAGAACGGCTACTCCACGGGCGCGATCGGAAAGTGGCATCTCACGCCGAGCCGCGCGCAGGGGCCGGCCGGTCCCTTCGACCGGTGGCCGAGCGGGTGGGGCTTCGACTACTTCTGGGGATTCCTCTCTGGCGAGTCCGGCCAGTACGACCCCATGATCTACGAGAACGATGCCGTCGACCGGGCCTACGGTGGGCCGACCGATCGGGACTTCTACCTGCCGGACGCCCTCACCGACAAGGCCATCGCGTGGCTGCACGGCACCCGCGCGCACAAAGCCGACAAGCCCTGGTTCCTCTACTACTCCACCGGCTGCGCGCACGCGCCGCACCACGTCCCCGAAGAGTGGTCGGCCGCGTACAAGGGCATGTTCGACGACGGCTGGGATGCGTACCGTGAGCACACGTTCGCCCGCCAGAAGGAGCTCGGCGTCGTCCCCGCAGACGCGATTCTCACTCCTCGCGACGACGCGTTCCCGGCCTGGGATTCTCTGTCGGAGGATGAGCGGCGACTGTACGCCCGGCAGATGGAGGTGTACGCGGGCTACCAGGAGAACGCCGACCACAACGTCGGTCGGCTCTTCGACGAGATCGAGCGCATGGGCGAGTGGGACGACACACTCGTGATCTACATCTGGGGCGACAACGGCGCCTCGCTCGAGGGCACCCTGACCGGCTCATTCAACGAGCTGACGATGCAGAACGGCATCCCGCTGACGGCTGAACAGCAGCGCGGCCTGATCGACGCGCACGGCGGCCTCGACGCCTGGGGCGGGCCCGACACCGCACCGCACTGTTCCGCGGCGTGGGCATGGGCGGGCAACACCCCGTTCCGCTGGGGCAAGCAGGTCGCCTCGCACCTCGGCGGTACGCGCAACCCGATGGTCGTGCGCTGGCCCGCTCGCATCACGGATGCCGGAGGCGTGCGGTCTCAGTTCGCTCACGTCAACGACATCGGCCCGACGGTGCTCGATGTCGCCGGCATCCCGCGGCCGCTCACCGTCGACGGCATCGATCAGGCGCCGATGGCCGGTGCCAGCTTCGCGGCATCCTTCGACTCATCCGCCGCGCCGGAACACCACGCGCAGCAGTACTTCGAGATCTACGGCAACCGCGGCATCTACCGGGACGGGTGGTGGGCGGCGTGCATGCTCCCACGCATCCCGTGGGACGCCACGCCCGCCACGATCCGGCGCTTCGCGCCCGGCGTGTTCGACCCCGACCAGCTGGAGTGGGAGCTGTACCACCTGCCCGATGACTTCTCGCAGTCGAGGGATCTCGCCACCGAGTACCCGGACAAGGTGAAGGAGCTCGCCGACCTGTGGTGGCGTGAAGCCGAGGCGAACAAAGTGCTCCCGCTGCTCGGCGGCATGTCCGCCTTCTTCGGAATCGTTCCACCGCTGCGCGAGCAGACCCGATGGACCTACTGGGGAGCGGATGTGCAGAACTCGCCGGCAGGGATCATCCCGCCGATCATGAACCGCTCGTATTCCATCACGGCGGAGGTGACCGTTCCTCCGGGCGGCGCCGACGGGGTGATCGTGGCCGCGTTCGACCACCTCGGCGGGTTCAGTCTCTTCGTCGACGGCGGCATCCTGCGCCACACCTACAGCTTCATGGGCGTCGAGGTCTACCGTCAGCAGGCAGACCGGCCGCTGCCGACCGGCGAGGTGACCGTGCGGATGGATTTCGAGGCGGATGCCGCGGTGATGGCCCCGGCAGGCGAGGTGTCACTGTGGATCGACGACCAGTTCGTCGGCGGCGGGCGCATGTCGCACACCGTACCGATCATGTTCAACGGATACTCCGGCATGGACATCGGCCGCGACAACGGCGAGGTGGTCGATCCGTCGTACGCCGACCGGGCGCCCTTCGCCTTCACCGGCACGATCCATCGCGTCGACTTCGATGTGCGCCAGCCCGGCTCGCGCGAGGAGGCTGCGCTTCACCACGCCGAGATCGCGGGGCAGCATGCGCGCCACATCGAGTCGTAGACGATCAGGCGTCGACGAGCCCTAACCGCGCGGCGTGCTCGACGGCCCCGGAGCGCGACGATGCGCCGAGCTTTCGGTAGACCGACGCCGCCTGCGTCTTGACGGTGTTCCTCGACAGGTGGAGGCGTGCGCCGATCTCGGCGAACGAGAGGTGACTGACGAGCATCGGCAACAGGCGCAGCTCGGCCGCGGTCAGCAGGTTCGCGCTGCCGTTACCCTGCGCGGGCAATCGGCGCAGTGCGACAGCCAGCGCCTGCGCCTTCTGCCCGAGAACGCCGGGGTCGGACATGACCTGCAGCAGCGACTCGATCTCGCCGCTGACGAGCCGAGCGCCGGCCACGTCGCCCAGAGCGGCCATGGCGCGGGCGATGTGCACGCGAAGCTGGACGCCGAGCCACGGCAGCTCGCTTCCCGAGGTGGACCGGAAGCGGTTGGCGGTCATCAGCGCGGTTCGCGCGGCATCCACGTCGCCTGACCGCGCCACGACCTCGGCCTGCAGCGCCCAGGCGAGCGCGGCGTGCGGATAGTGCGCGTACGAGGGGTCGCTCGCGGCATCCACCGCCGCGGCGAGTGAGAGGCCCTGGGCGTGGCCGAACTCGATCTGCTCGGCGAGGGCGAGGATCAGCGCCGGGCCCGCGTCGAGTTCACGGCTGACGTGAATGGCCTCATCCAGGAGTCCCGCGGCCGCCGCGTCATCGCCGCACAGCCCTGCCGCTATTCCGCACAGCATGAGAGTGGGCGCTCGCCAGAGGCTGGAGCCCTTCACCCGAACGTGGGCAGCTTCCGCGTCGAGACGCATCCGGCGCACCCCGTCGGCGCACAGATGCGCCCGCAGCGTCAGGAATGCGACCTGCTCATCCAGCTCCGCGAACGGATGTGCGCGGTAGTAGTCCTCCGCCGCCCCCGCCCATCTGCGTGCGCACACGTGATCGCCCGTCATCACCCCGGCATACGCGAACATGGTCGCGAGATAGCCATGGGTGACGGCGATGTCGGGGCCGAGTTCATGGATGATGCCCACGATCTGGTCGAGGTGGCCCCCGTAGAACATCGGCAGCACCACGTCAGCGAGCAGAGTGAGCGCCGCCTCGCGGTCGCCGATCGACAGCTGCAGTGCGAGCGCCTCCTGTGGAGCGTCATGAGCGGCGAGCCACTCCGCGCCCACCGTGCGCAAGTGCCTCGCCCGCACCGGGTCGCGGCTGGTGAACTCCGCCGCCAGCGCCTCCCGCACGAGGGGATTCCAGCGAAAACGGCTTGCCTCCCGGTCGACGGCGGAGAGGAAGAGATGCTGCCGCTCGAGGGTCTCGAGCCGCTGTGCAGAACCCGAAGTCTGCAGGACGGCATCGCAGAACGGTCCGGACAGCTGCGCGAACACGGCGCACTGCAGGAGGAACTCGCTGATGTCGGCGTCGAGGTCGTCGAGGATCTCGGCGGCCACGTAGTCCCGCACCAGGCGGTCTGACCCGGTGAATTCGTCGGCCTGCATCCGTCCGTTCACGATGGCCATTCCGGCCAGCTGGAGCCCCGCGGCCCACCCGCCCGTGAGTCGGACCAGCCGGCTCACCTGGTCGGCGTCCACCCCGGGTCCGAGGACCCGCGCGGCAGACGCATCGTCCAGCGCCAGATCGACCTCGGAGACCTCGAACATCTGCGGCACAAGACGCAGACGGCTCAATGCCCTCCGCTCCAGGCCCCGCCCGGAGAACACCACCGCCACTCCCGGCGCAAGCCGGATGGTGGCGATCGTGGAGATCAGGTCCGTCACGACCGAAGGATGCCGGTGGGCATCGTCCATGACGAGCACAAGAGGTCCGGTGGTGTTCGCAAGCGTCGTGCGCAGCGACGCCGCAGCAGTCGGGTCATCGGAAGATGCCACCCACACGAAAGGGCGGGGGTCGGCTTCTTCCCACTGTCGAAGGAGGGTCGACTTTCCGGATCCGGCCGCAGCGAGCACGGACACGAACCCGGACCGCCCTATCAGCGACGAGAGAACAGGCGTCGCATCGACCATCGCCCCCACCATCGCGTCCCTCCCGCACGGCTCCCCGCGGGGCGTGATCGCGACCGCACGCACAGAATACTGGTGCAGGCCCCGCCGGCGCCTGCGGCGGCGTCTACCTCAGGGCGAGCGCAGCCCGTTCTCGGAGCGCGGGGTAGGCCTGCAGCACCATGTCGACGAGCCGGCTCGATGGGACGTGTGAGCGGATCGGTGGCGGGGATGCCGAGGGCGAGTTCGTGTTCGTCGATCGCAGCGGTGATCTGCGCGTCGGTCATGTTCTCGTGGTTGATCGTCACGCCGATGACCCGCGTCGAGGCGAAGGACTCGATCAGCGCGATCTCGCTTGCCGCGGTCGGCATCGGCAGGGCCGGGAAGTCCCCCAGCGTCTCGCGCCCGGGCGCGTGCTGCACGATGACGCCGTCCGGGCGGGCTGCCGCGCAGGATGTACGCCGACGTCAGGTAGGCCGGGTGGCTGAGGGCCCCCTGGCCTTCGATGACGATGATGTCGGGATCCTCGTTCTCGAACGCGGCGACGACTTGCGCCTCGACCTCGCCCGAGCAGAACTGCGGCACGGTCGCATCCAGCGCGACGGCGTACTTCGCGCCCTGGATGAGCGCGGTCTGGCCGGTGCCGACCATGACGGCACGGATGCCGCGGGCGTTGAGTGCCTCGACGAGAAGAGTGGTGGTCGTGCGCTTGCCGATCGCGCCGTCCGTCCCCAGTACCGCCACCCGCGGGCAGGTCACGTCGAAGATACGCCCGGTGAACAGCTGCAGATCCTTGCGGTCCTTCGTACGGCGCACGTCGGTGATGGTGACCCCGGCCAGCAGCGCGGCGGAGGCGAACTCGGGATCGTCGCCCAGAAACTCGTGCAGCCCGTTGACGAGATTCATCCCGCCGGCGATGCCGTCCAGAAGGTCGATGCGCTGACCGGGTGTGAGCCGGCCCCCGGCGGGAGCCATGCCGACGATCAGAGAGTCGGGCACGTGACCGGCCCGAGCGATCGCGGCCGCCAGATCGGTCACGACCGGGATGCCGCTCGCGACACCGTCGAGCACGGTGCCGGCATCGCGTCCCGCACGCGTGCTGTCGATGATGCTGACGATCTCGAACTTCTCGGAATGGCGGGCGAGGCCGTTGGCGGTCTTGCCGTCCTGCCGGCCGAAGTTGGCCTCGCAGTAGACGACGGCGGTGACGGGGATGGACATGGCGCTCCTCTGAGAACACAGAGGAGTCGACAAGACGAAGGTTTCTACCCTGAAGCCGACAAGATGCCGGCGTCCGAACCGTACCAACAGTTCCTGTGGGTCAGTCAGCTTCGCGGAATGACGGGGATCTCCAGCGCACTCACGCCCGGCCGGCGAACTCCGCGAGCCGCGCGCGACCCGCACCGATGTGCTCCTTCAGTCGCGCCATGGCGGCGAGCACCGCCGGGTCTTCGACGCGCTCCGGCGGGACGCGCGCGGGATTGAGCGTGGTCAGGTTCGACCACGCGCGCATGTCGGATTCCTTCGACATCGCCAGCGACGCATCTCCGCCGATCACCTGCATGCTCGCCCAGTCCGCGGTCGTGTTCGCGTACGGCGACGGCAGGCAGACGCGGTTCTTCTCGGCGTCGTCGTCGCGCGTGGCCTCGACGTAGCCGGCGAGGGCGGCCCCGAAGCAGGGGAACCCGACCCGGACGGGTTGCGGGGTGATGGCATCCGCAGTCCAGATCGGGC
The DNA here is from genome assembly GCA_963792285.1 of uncultured Actinomycetota bacterium. Taxonomy (GTDB): domain Bacteria; phylum Actinomycetota; class Actinomycetes; order Actinomycetales; family Microbacteriaceae; genus Microbacterium. The sequence goes on from CAWBVS010000023.1 coordinate 30,562, forward strand.
GCAGGCCGGGGTACTTGAGTCCCTCGGCGGCGCAGTGCACGACGAGCGCGTCGGCGGGAATGCGCACGTCGCCGTCGTCGAAGACGAGGCGTCCGGGGGCGACGGCGCGCAGGTGTCCGCGGCGGATGACGTCGTCGATCGTGCGGGCGAGCTCGAGCTCCCACAGGGCGAGCGTCGGCGTCTTGGCCATGGTCGGCGTGACCGTGGGGTCGATCCGCAGCATGATGCCGGCATCCTCCATCCGCAGGAAGGCGTCATCCGGGCTGGTCGAGCCCGCCACCGCCACCATGGTGTCGGCGGCCATCCCGAGGAACACCGCCGGGTCGGGCTGGATGACGGCGCGGTTCAGCATCCACGGGTCTCGCGGGCGCACCCAGGTGATCGCGTTCGGTGAGACGCCGTTCTGCAGCAGCCACACGCACGTGTCGGTCGCCGTCTTGCCCGCGCCGACGATGACGAACCTCTCGGGCGCGTGGGTGATGCGCACGAGCTCGTTCACGGGCACGACGCGTGCACCCTCATCGATCTCGAACGGCGGTGCGGTGAGCGCCGGGATGTCGGGGGAGAGGTAGCGCGCGTCGACGATACGCGCACGCGGGGCGTGGAAACGGATGCCGCTGAGCAGCGACCGGAACCTGCCGTCGCCGAGATACTCGCTGCGGCCGTGGAAGACGACTCGGCCGGTGCCGGTCAGGCGCGCGAGGACCCGGGCGTAGTACTCGCTGACCTCCGCGGCGCTCGCCCTTTCGTGCAGACCGCGTTCCGGTCCTTCGGCCTGTACGCGCCCGCCGCCGAGCAGCGTCGAGGCGACCCCGTAGAACGCCGATGCCTGATGCAGGCGCACGAACCCGTAGGCGTCGAGCCAGTGGCCTCCGGCTCCGTGACGGCGGTCGACGATCGCCACCGACACGTCTGCCGCGCCGGTGAGCGCGTCGACGAACGCCATGCCCATGGCTCCCGCCCCGACGACCAGGTAGTCGACGTCGACGATCTGGTCCATGGGCTCATCAGAGCAGGGGCCGGGTGGTGCGTCAATGGGGTCAGCCGCGAGTGCCGGTGCGGCTGACAGAGGGTGCGGGCCCTATCGCTGCGCCGATGCAGGTGACATGCTCCATTCACGAAGCGAGAGGGGTCCGCGATGTCCATCATCGACACTCCGGCCGACGACGACGAAACCGTCGCCGACCTGTACGCCGCAGACATCGCCGACCTCGGCTATGTCCCGAGCCACACACGGGTGATGGCCGTCAACCCCGAAGCCACCCGGGCGTTTCAGCAGCTGGCGCGCACCATCGTGTCGCAGCTCGGCCTGCGCAACTATGAGCTCGCCACACTCGCCGCCGCCGCCGCGATCGGCTCGCAGGCGTGCCTGTACGCGCACGGCCGCAAGTCGCTGAAGGTGTTCGACGAGGAGCAGCTCGCGCGGATCTCGCGCGACCATCACGATGCGGGCCTGACCGAGGCGGAGGTCGCACTCATGGACTTCGCCGCCAAGCTCAGCCGCGACTCGGCATCGATGACGGATGCCGACAGCCTGCGCCTGCGCGAGGTCGGCTTCACCGACCGCGAGATCGTCGACATCGCGCTCGCGGCATCCCTCCGCAACTACTTCAGCCGAGCCCTGCACGCGCTCGCCGTCGACGTGGACGTGCCGCCCGGACTCAGTCCCCGCCTGACCGAAGCGCTCACACTCGACTGACCGCGCGCATCCGCGATAGGTTGCCCGGTTGTACTCTACCTAGCCCCTAGGTAGAGTACATGTGTGACTCCGAAGTCCCCGCGAATGACCTTGCCCACCCAGTTCGTGCTCCGCGCTCTGCTGGATGACATCGATCGTGAGCTGTACGGGGTCGAGATCGGCGCCGCTGCCGGCCTGCCGAGCGGCACCGTCCACCCGATCCTGGCGCGGCTCGAGGGGATCGGATGGGTGTCGTCGCGCTGGGAGGATGTCGATCCCTCGGTCGCGGGCCGACCCGCCCGCCGGTACTACCGGATCGATCCCCAGGGCGCAGAGGCCGCGCGCAACGCGCTGGCCAAGGCCTACCAGTCCCGCCGCGCGCCGCACGGGTCGTGGATTCCACAGCCGGGGCAATGAACGGCGGAGATCATGAACGACGGGGAAACGCCACAGCAGCAGGCACCTGCGCGGGTGCCGTCGCTTCTGATCGCGTTGAGCGGGCGAGTGCTTCCCGGTGGCTCCGTCCGTGATCGCTACAAGCGCGAATTCGTCGCAGAGCTGTACGGGATGACGCGCGCACAGCAGACCGCCCACGCGCTCCAGATCGTCGCGTCCTCGTGGTCGCTGCGTTCGGCCATGTCACATCCGCAACGAGAGGGGAACACCATGTTGAGCGTCCTGCGCAGCAAGCCGCTGCTGTGCCTGCTGAACGTCCATCACCACTGGGAGTTGCAGAGCTCGCCGGATGGCGATCGGTACGAGCGCTGCAGCAAGTGCGGAAAGGATCGGATGGACTACCCCTGGGGCCTCGACCCGCGGGGTCACAACACGATCGGGGCGTGAGCAGCACTCACCGCGCTCAACGTGCGCCCTCTCGGTATCGCCGCCGATGGCTACTGAGCGGCCTGGCCGGTCTGCCAGCGGTGCTGTTCGCGGGCGAAGAGCACCGCGAGGATGCCCCACAGGCCGATGTCGTCCACGAACCCCAGCGGGCCGAGCACGAGTTCGGGGATCAGATCGATCGGTGCGAACGTGTAGATCACCGCAGCGATCGCGGCGATCGCCGTCGTCGGTGCGACGCGGTGCTCGCGGTTCTTGACCGCCTTGAGAAAACTCCACATGGGAACAGTGTGCGACATCATGACGCGATATAGCTCGATTGTCGGCGCTTGCTCAGCAAGCTCCGAGCTCATTCGTGGGGTGGCCGGCGCAGCTTCTTGACGTCGGTGCGCTGCTGCTTCGCCTTGAGGCGACGCTCCTTGGCTCCCCGGGTGGGTTTCGTCGGCCGGCGGGGAGGCGAGGGCGGCCGCAGCGCGTCGCCGACCAGGGCGGCGAGTCGGGCGCGCGCCGCCTCCCGGTTGCGCAGCTGCGCGCGGTGCTCGGATGCCGCGATCGTCAGCACCCCGCCCACCAGGCGACCGCTCAGCCGATCGAGCACTCGCTCGCGCTGAAGCGGCGACAGGGCGGCTGAGGCGGCGGCATCCCACACGAGTTCGACGCGGGAGTCCGCCGTGTTCACTCCTTGCCCGCCCGGGCCGGATGACCGGGAGAACCGCCACGAGAGCTCGGACTCGGGGATCGTGACCCCCGCCCCGACCCGCAGCCCGGGGCGGTGGGGAGCAGCCATGATTCCATCATCCTCTTAGGCTGTCGGCGTGAGCCATGCACTCGATGAGGGGCCCTTCTTCCACGGCACGAAAGCCGACCTCAACGACGGCGATCTTCTGACCGCCGGCTTCCGGTCGAACTATCGGCCCGACGTCGTGATGAACCACATCTATTTCACCGCTCTGCCCGACGGCGCGGGCCTCGCCGCCGAACTCGCCCCCGGGGATGCCGCCCCTCGCGTCTACATCGTCGAGCCGACCGGTGAGTTCGAGAGACGACCCGAACGTGACCGACAGGAAGTTCCCCGGCAACCCCACCCGGTCGTATCGCAGCATCGCGCCGCTCCGGGTCGTCGGCGAGGTCACTGACTGGACGCGGCTGACGCCCGAGGCCCTGCAGACGTGGAGAGAACGTCTGGCAGAACTCCGCGCCGACGAGCGCGGCGAGATCATCAACTGACGCGGGTCACCGTCGGCGACGGCGAGCGATCACGATCGCGACGCCGATCAGCACCAGTCCGATCACCAGGACGATCGGACCGATCGTCGCCCACAGCGACGAACCGCTCATCACCGAACCGCGCAGCACGTCGAGACCCTGCAGCGTCCACACCAGCCCGACGAGGCTGAGGATCACGCCGGAAACGAGGAACGGCCAGATCTTCTTCACAGGCCTCACCATAGTTCGGTCGCGGGACGGCGTCGCGGCGCTCACGCGCCCTTGGCGGCCGCCTTCATCGCGCGCTTGTGCTCGCGCACCTTCGTGAGCGACTCGGGCGAGACGATGTCGGCGACCGAGCGGAACGAGCCCTCCTCGCCGTACGCGCCGGCCGCGTCGCGCCAGCCGTCACCCGTGAAGCCGTACTGCTTGCCGAGCAGGGCGAGGAAGATCTTCGCCTTCTGCTCGCCGAAGCCGGGGAGCGCCTTCAGTCGCTTCAGGACCGTCGCGCCGTCGGGGTCGTCCCGGGTCCAGATCGCGGCGGCATCCCCGCCCCACTCGTCCTCGATCGCGGTGCACAGCGACTGCACCCGCGCGGCCATCGACCCCGGGAAGCGGTGCACCGCCGGGGTCTCCTTGAACACCTCGGCGAACGCGTCGGGGTCGTAGTGGGCCAGGGTCGCGGCATCCACCGATCCGACGCGCTCGCGGATCTTCAGCGGTCCGGCGAACGCCGTCTCCATCGCGACCTGCTGATCCAGCAGCATTCCGATCAGCAGCGCCAGCGGGTCGTCGGTGAGCAGGGCGTCGGCGGCGGCGTCGCCGGTGATGTGCAGGGTCATACCGCCAGTCTCGCACCGCTCGAGGGCGCCCTGCCAGGCGCCGATCTGTCGCTTCGCAGGAGAAGCCCGACGCGCGCTGAGCGCACCGCCGGCCCCGAACCCACACACCCGCGCGCGAACCCACAGACCCGCGCGACTCGGCGGTGTGGACTCGAGCGCGGACGTGCGGGTTCACCCACCGAAGTCGCGCCGCAGCGCGCGGTGCGAGGATGGAGGCGTGGACAGCGCCCCCCTCGACGACCTCGCCGCCCAAGCCCATGACACGCACGTCGTCGTGGTCGGCGGCGGCATCGGCGGCCTGGTGGCGGCGTACGCGTGCGCGAAGATCGGCATCCGCGTCACGCTCATCGAGGCCTCCGACCGCCTCGGCGGAGCCCTCTGGACCGAAGAGGTCGGCGGCATCCGGGTCGACCTCGCTGCCGAGGGCTACGCGACGCGCGGCGGTGCCGTCCGCGCTCTCGTCGACGAGCTCGGCCTCGCCGACATCGTGGCACCCACCGCCCCCCGCGCGGAGTGGATCGGCGGCCTGCCGGGCGGTCCGGTGGCGCTGCCGCCCGAGACGCGTGCGCGGCATCCCCGAGAACCCGTGGGACGAGCGCGTGCGGCGCCTGATCGGATGGCGCGGCGCGTGGCGGGCGTACCTCGACCGCCTCCGCCCGCCCTTGACGATCGGTCAGGAGCGCAGCCTCGGCCGTCTCGTGCGCACGCGCATGGGCGATCTCGTGCTCGATCGCCTCGTCGCCCCGCTCAGCCTCGGAGCGTTCTCGATCCATCCCGATGACGTCGACGTCGAAGCGGCAGCCCCCGGGCTCAGCGCCGCGCTCACCCGCACCGGATCGCTCGCGGGCGGCGTCGCCCAGCTGCGCGCGGCGCGGGCAGCGCAGCCCACGGGCGACGGTCTCGAAGGATTCGACGGCGGGATGCTGCAGCTGGTCTCCGCGCTGACCGAGCGGCTCCGCACGCTCGGCGCCGACATCGTCGTGGGCATGCCCGTCGACCGGCTCGAAGCGGGCGCCCACGGACGGTGGACGGTCATCGCCGACGCGGAGGGCGCGCGCGAGATCGACCCCGCCGATCACGTCATCGTCGCCACGGGGGCCGCCGACGCGCACCGGCTGCTCGGCGCCGCCGTACCGGCTCTGGCGCCGATGCCCGTCACCGCGCTCGAGGTGCTCACCCTCGTCGTCGCCTCGCGTGAGCTCACCGCCGCGCCCGCCCGCACCGCGGTCTACGCGGTTCCGGGGCGCGCGGTCGCGGCATCCGTCACCGACTCCACCGCGCGCTGGCCGTGGGTGCGCCGCGAGGCCGGGCCCGATGCGCACGTGCTCAAGGTGACTTTCGGCGCCCCCGGGGCGGTGCCCGCAACGGCGGCGCTCGACGACGCCGCGGCGGCCGATCTCGCCGCGAGCGAAGCGGCGGCCCTGCTCGGGGTGAAGGTCGATGCCGTGCGCGGGGCGCACCGCGCACGGTACCTCCAGCCGCCCCCGGTCTCGGCGATCGGCCACCGCGAGGCCGCCGAGGCGGCGCGGGAGGCGGTCCACGCCGTGCCCGGCCTCGCTGTCGTCGGCGCCTGGGTGGCCGGCACGGGGGTGGCGCAGGTGATCCCCGACGCGCTCGAGGAGGCCGAGCGCATCCGCCGCATCGCGCTGTGGGGGAGCGCGGACGAGCGTCCGTAGCGGCGCCGCCCGCCCACGATCGTGCCGCCGCGCGTAGCACAGGGTCGTGCAGGAGACCAGCGGATGTCGGAATCGGCATACGGGGCTAACCTGGGTGCAGACATCAAGGCCGCTGAATCAAGCCACGCTTGATCAGGTACAGGTCCCAACGAGCGTGAGGAGACCCCATGAGGGGCAAAGTAGGACTCGTCATCGGACTCGCGGCGGGCTACGTGCTCGGCACCCGCGCAGGCCGCGAGCGCTATGAGCAGATCAAGGCCCAGGTCGACAAGGTCTGGAACCTCGAGCCGGTGCAGGAGCAGGTCGGCAAGGCGAAGGAGTTCGCGAAGTCGACCGCCATGGCCCTTCCGAGCACCCTGTGGGACAGCGCGGTCAAGGTCACCAAGGCCGCATCGTCGAAGGGCACGCCCGGGCAGAAGCTCGACTCCGCGATCAAGACCGGCAAGAGCCAGGTCGACGACGTGAGCGCCGCTGCGCAGAAGTCGGCCGAAGCCGTGCAGGATGCCGCCGACGACGCGTTCGACGACATCGCGAAGGCTGCCGGCGAGCCCCGCAACGGAGCCTGACGTGACCACTCCTCGCGGCTTCCGCGACAGGAACGACGACAGCCTCTTCACGCTGATCGGCGAGATCCCCGAGCTCATCCAGAACCTCGTCATCGCCGAGGTCGATGCCGGCAAGGCCTGGGTGCGCCGCACGTCCAAGGACGCAGGCATCGGCGCGGGGTGGATCGCGGCCGCGCTCTTCTTCCTGTTCTGGGCCGTGGGCATGCTGGTGGCGTTCCTGGTCATCCTGCTCGCCCTGTGGTTGCCGGCCTGGGTCGCCGCTCTCTCGGTGCTGATCCTGCTGCTGCTCCTCGCCGCGCTCTTCGCGTGGCTCGGCATCCGGCGTTTCCAGAAGGTCGCCAAGGCCCAGAACCCCGTCCAGTCGATCGTCCAGGATGTCAAGGAGGTGCGTGATGAGCTCTAACTCACCCGTTCCCGTGTCACGCACTCCCGTCCCGGTGCCGCGGACGGCCGTCCCCTTCGGCATCGTCGATCCGGTCGAACAGGCGCGCACCGAGCTCAAGGCCGCTCTCGCCGCGATCGAGCTGAAGGCGAACGTGCCGCGGCGCGTCGCTCGCGTCACCGACCGCGCGATCACGAAGGCCCGGGCGTTCAACCGGAAGAATCCGACCGCCGCGACCGCCGCGGTCGTGGCCGGTGCCGCAGCCGTCGGCGCGATCGTGTGGGCGGCCGTCCGGCTCTACACCCGCTGAGCCACGGCCCCGCCGTCGGCGTGATTGCGCGTACGCGGTCCCCTGAGCCGGGGGTATGCTCGGTAACCAGGCAGTGCGATGGTGCGAATGCTGCCGACGGCGCGAACCGTTTGTCCCGAAGGTTCGGAAGTCGCCTGTCGGCTGCTCGAACGTTGGGGCGGCTGACCGAGGTATCACGAGAGTCAACCCCAATGAACCACGTCCCCCAGCAGTCGCCCAAGCCCCTCCAGGGCTGGCGCGTGCTCGTGCCCCGCGGTGGGCCGTGGGGCGACGGCGTCGCGGCGAACCTGCGTCATCAGGGTGCGATCCCGGTCGTGGCTCCGCTCATCAACTTCGCGCCGACCAACGACCAGGCGACCCTCGATCAGGCGCTGGCCGACCTCGAGGCCGGTGCGTTCGACTGGCTGACCGTCACGAGCGCGACCACGGTCGACGTGCTGTTCGCCCACCGCGCGTCCATCCCCGGCGCGACGAAGGTCGCGGCGGTCGGCGAGACGACCGCCGCCGCGCTGCAGGCCGTCGGCTACCGGGTCGATCTCGTACCCGAGCGCGACAACTCGGCGGCCGGAATGGCCGAGCAGATGATCGCGCTCGAGCCCGAGCCGCGCGACATCCTCACTCTTCGCAGCGAGATCGCCAAGCCGGTCCTGACCCGCCTCCTGGCCGAGGCCGGCCACCGGGTGCGCAGCGTCGTGGCGTACCGGACGGTCGGGGTGCCGGTCACCGATCGGATCGCCGAAGACGTGCGCAGCGGACGCATCAACGCGATCCTCGTCACGAGCGGGTCGGTCGCCGAGCAGGTGCAGCTGCAGTTCCCGGACATCCCCGACACGACGGTCATCGCCGCGATCGGTCCGCGCACCGCGAAAGACGCCCGCCGGGCCGGCCTGTCGGTCGACGTGATCGCCGCGACCCAGACCGTCGATGCCCTCATCGACGCCGTCGCCCGCTTCACCCTCCCGCACGCTGCGGACGAATTCGCGCCTTGACGCACGGCAGCCTCGACGGCGCCGGTGCGCCGATCCGCGTCGTCGTGCTCGCCGGGGGTGTGGGCGGTGCGCGGTTCTCCCTCGGTGTGCGCGCGGCGCTTTCACGCCGACCGGATGCCGCGGCCGCGGCATCCGCCGATCCGTTCACGATCGTGGTCAACACGGGCGACGACCTCTGGCTCTCGGGCGTGCGCCTGCAGCCCGACGTGGACTCGATCGTCTACGCGCTCGCCGGAGTGAACGACACCGAGCGCGGCTGGGGCCGCGCGGGCGACAGCGAGCGCGTGAACCACGAGCTGCAGGAGTGGGGCGCGGGCTGGCCGTGGTTCACGCTCGGCGACCTCGACCTGGGCACGCACCTCGCGCGCACCGGCTGGCTGCGCGACGGGCTCTCGCCGACCCAGGTGATCGAGCGCATGGCGGCGCGCTGGCCGCTGGGCGCGCGGCTGCTGCCGATGACGGATGCCGAGGTCGACACGATCGTGACGGTCGAGGGCGGCGGCTCGATGCACTTCCAGGAGTGGTGGACGCGCCATCGCGCCACCCTCACTCCGCTGCGCTTCGACAATCCCGGAATCGATGCCGCGACACCCGCCCCCGGCGTGCTCGAGGCGATCGCCGCGGCCGACGTCGTGCTGATCGCGCCCTCGAACCCCGTCGTCTCGATCGGCCCGATCCTCGCCGTGCCCGGCATCCGCGAGGCGCTGCGCGCGGCTCCCGGGCGCGTCGTCGGCGTCTCGCCGATCATCGGCGGCCGGGTCGTCCGCGGCATGGCCGACGTGTGCCTCACCGCGATCGGCGTCGAGACCTCGGCGGCCGCCGTCGCCGCGCACTACGGCGCGCGCTCGACGGGCGGGCTGCTCGACGCATGGCTCATCGCCGAGGAGGATGCGGCTCACGCCGCCGAGATCGAGGGGCTCGGCATCCGCCCCGTCGTCACGCCCCTGTGGATGCGGGATGCCGCCACCTCGGCCGCCCTCGCAGAATCGGCGCTCTCCGCCGCCGTGCGCCGCGACGAGGGGTGACGTGCCCGAGCTGATGTGGTTCGGCTGGGCGCTGCTGGGTGTTGCCGCGGTCATCGTCGGGCTGTCGAAGACCGCCGTGCCCGGAGCGGGCACGGTCGCCGTCGCGATCTTCGCCGCGGTGCTCCCGGCGCGGCAGTCGACGGGCACGATCCTGCTGCTGCTCATCGTCGCCGACATCTTCGCGGTGGTCGCGTACCGACGGCACACGAACTGGAAGGCGCTGCTGCGGCTCGCACCGGCCGTGATCGCCGGCATCCTCGTCGGGGTGGTGTTCCTCTTCTTCGCCGACGACGCGTGGGTCAAGAAGACGATCGGCGTGATCCTGCTCGTGGTCATCGCGATCACGCTCTTCCGCCGGCGCATGACCGCTCCCGTCGGCGACGAAGGCCCGCACCGGGTCGCGGCGGCGACCTACGGCACCATCAGCGGGTTCACCACGATGGTCGCGAACGCCGCCGGGCCGGTCATGTCGATGTACTTCCTCGCGATGCGCTTCCCGGTGAAGGAGTTCCTCGGGACGGCGGCCTGGTTCTTCGCGATCGTCAACATCAGCAAGCTGCCGTTCTCGATCGGGCTGGGGCTCATCACGGTGCCGGGGCTGCTCGTCGACCTCGTGCTCGTGCCGCTCGTGATCGGCGGGGCGCTGTTCGGCCGGTGGCTGGCCGGCCGGCTCAACCAGGCCGTGTTCGAGCGGCTCGTGATCGTCTTCACGATCATCGGTGCGGTCTACCTGCTGATCTGAGCCGCCAGCACGGCGGCGGTGCGCGGGCCCACGCCGAGTTCGGCGGCGGCGTCGAGCTGATCGGGCGTGTCGACGTCGCGGCGCAGGGTCGACGTGCCCTCGATCTCGAGCGGCGTGCACCCGAGGTCGACGTGACGGGCGAACGAGCCGTCGCCGAACGAGGTCAGCAAGCGGGATGCCGGCCTCCGCCGTCACGAGGGTGGTCCCCGTGCCTTCCGCATCGGCGACCACGCCGCGGGCCACGGCTGACGCGGCGGCGAGGGCGGCCGCGAGGTCGTCGGGTCGCAGCGCCGGAAGGTCGCCGAGAAGCGCGGCGCGCGGCATCCGCTCGCCCGCCGCCTCGCCGCCCAGGGCGACGGCGGCGTCGATGCCGCGGGCATCGCCCTCCGAGACGAACCGCAGGCCGGGGATGTCGAAGGCGAGCGCGACCAGCGCGCCGTCATCCGTCACGACGTACACCTGCGCGACCGCCGGGCACGCTGCAGCGGCCGCTATCGTGTCCAGCGCGATCGCCCGGGCGAGCGTCACGCGGTCGACCGCCGGCAGGATGAGTCGCGACTTGCCGATCGCCGCGGGCTTGACCGGGATGATCAGGGCCCAGCCGGGCTCGGATCCCGTGGTCGCGGGCTGCGTCACGCTCCGAACCGCGCGCGCAGGCGCGGCAGGATCTCGGCGCCGTACATGCGGAGGAACTCCTCCTGGTCGTGCCCGGGGTCGTGGAACACGAGGTGGCGGAAGCCCATGTCGACGTACCGCGAGATCCGCTCGACGTGCTCGTCGGGGTCGGTCGAGACGATGAAGCGGGATGCCGCGCGCTCGATCGGCAGCTGCTCGCCGAGTCGCTGCATCTCGATCGGGTCGTCGATGCCCATCTTCTCGTCGGCGCTCAGGGCGAGCGGCGCCCAGAAGCGCGTCTTCTCGAGGGCCACGGCCGGGTCGGGGTGGTACGAGACCTTGACCTCCATGAGGGTGTCGATCCCGTCGGCCGGTCGCCCCGCCTTCTCGAGCCCCTCGTGGAGGGCGGGCAGGAGCGTGTCGGTGTAGAGGGTCTCCGCCTTGCCCGAGGTCGTGATGAACCCGTCGGCGATGCGCCCCGCCAGGCGGGTCGCCGCGGGCCCTGCGGCACCGATGTAGATCGGCACGGGCTGGTCGAGCTTGTCGTAGATCGTGACGTTGCGCGTCGTGTAGAACGTGCCCTCGTGGTTGACGCGCTCTTCGGTCCAGAGGCGCTGGATGAGCGTGATCGCCTCTTTGAGGCGCTGGAACCGCTCGGGCGGGTCGGGCCACGGGTAGCCGAGGTTCGCCTCGTTGAGCGCTTCGCCGGTGCCGACGCCCAGGATCACGCGCCCGGGATACATGACGCCGAGCGTCGCGAAGTCCTGCGCGATCACCGTCGGGTTGTAGCGGAACGTCGGGGTGAGCACCGAGGTGCCGATCAGCACTTTCGACGTGCGGGCGCCGAGCGCGCCGAGCCAGGGGATGGATGCCGGGGCGTGGCCGCCTTCGTGCAGCCACGGCTGCAGGTGGTCGGAGACGAAGACCGAGTCGAAGCCCATCTCTTCGGCGAGCACGCCGAACTCGCACAGCTCGTTGGGCCCGAACTGCTCGGCGGAGGCCTTGTAGCCGAAGCGCAGCGGAAAAGTCATGATGCTCCTCTCGGCACGCCCTCCACGGGCGCGCTCTTCGTCTGTGTCCTGCTCGCATCGCCCAGGAACTCCGAGCCGTCGGCGCGGGCGAGCCGCGCGCGGAACGCATCGACGGTTCCGGGCCACAGCAGGGTCAGCCGCCCCGAGCGCTCGTCGACGTACCAGTTGCGGCAGCCCCCGGCGATCCAGGGGGTCGATGCTGCGGCTCGGCCGATCTCCTCGGTGTAGGAGCGTTCGGCCTCCGGGTCGACCCGCAGGACGCGTCCGTCGCGACGGTCCAGGACCCGGGTTGCGTAGGCCGCCTGCTCTTCGATCATGAGCACCGACGAGGAGTGGCCGAGCGACGCGTTCGGGCCGTTGAGCACGAAGAGGTTCGGGAAACCCGCGACCACCGTCGACCCGAACGCGGTCATCCCGTTCGACCAGTGCTCGGCGAGTGTCACGCCGTCCTCTCCGCGGACGAGTTCCGCGTAGGGCTGTCGCGTCGAGGCGAATCCGGTCGCCAGCACGAGCGCGTCGACCTCGTGGCGGGAGCCGTCCGAGCCGACGAGGGTCCAGCCCTCCACGGCGGTGAGCCCACCGCGGACGAGTGTGACTGCGTCGGAGGCCACCGCGGGGTAGAAGTCGTCCGACAGCAGCACGCGCTTGCAGCCGAAGGCATAGTCGGGCGTGAGAGCCGCGCGCAGCACCGGGTCGGCGACCTGCCGTTCGAGGTGTGCGCGCGCCACGGCTTCCGCCTCGGCCGCGGCGTCGGAGTCGCCTGCGCGCGATGCGAAGCGCGCCTCGCCCTCGGCGTAGAGGTCGGCCCGCAGTTCCTCGAGGGCTTGCGGCGTTGCCGCGAACCGGGCGCGATCGGTGTCGGAGTACGAGTCGCCGCCCCGCGGCACGATCCAGGCGGGTGTGCGCTGGAACAGTGTGACGTGCGCCGCCGTGCGCGCCAGTTCGGGCACGATCTGGATCGCGCTGGCCCCCGTCCCGACGATCCCCACGCGCGCACCTGCGAGGTCGGCGGAGTGATCCCAGCGGGCCGAGTGGAACAGCGGACCGGCGAAGTTCTCGAGTCCGGCGATCCGAGGGATCGCGGGCTCGGTCAGCCGCCCGCACGCGAGCACGAGCGCATCGGCGATGATTTCGCCGGGCTGGTCGCCGCCGGTCTCGATGCGCCAGACGGATGCCGCGGCATCCCACTCCGCCGCCAGCACGGGCGTGCGCAGCCGCAGCCGGTCGCCGAGCTGCTCGCTGTCGGCGACCTGCTCGAGGTAGCGCCGGATCTCGTCGCCCTGCGCGAACACCCCCGACCAGTCGGGGTTCGGGTGGTCGGCGAAGCCGTACAGGTGCGAGGGCACGTCGCACGCGACGCCCGGATAGGTGTTGTCGCGCCAGGTGCCGCCGACGGATGCCGCCCGCTCGAGCAGCGCGAAGTCGGGGCGACCGGCCTTGCGCAGCGCGATCGCCATGCCGAGCCCGGCGAACCCGGCGCCGACGATCGCGACCTCGACCCTGTCGCTCATCGGGCCGGCTCCCGGTAGTCGGTCGTGCGCTGACGGAACGGCCGGAAGAGGCGCGCGGCGATCCGCGCGGCATCCGCCAGCGGCAGCTCGAGGCCGTGCTCGATCCCCGCCTCGGGCAGCACGCGGCCGTCGAGGAGGGTGCCGCCGAGGTCGTCGCCGCCCGACTGCAGCAGAATCGCGGCGGCCTCGCGGCCGACGCGGGTCCACGGGATCTGGATGTGCGGGATGCTGCCGCTCAGCATCAGGCGCGACACGGCCACCATCGCGCGGTGCTCGTCGATCGGGGCGCGGCCGGCGACGAGTGCGGTGCCGCCGTCAGGACCAGGAAGCGGAATCGGCACGAATTCGGTGAATCCGTTCGTCTGATCCTGAATGCGCCGCAGTCGCCGCAGGTGCGCGATGCGCTCCTCGGCGGTCTCGACGTGACCGTAGAAGAGCACGCTCGTCGAGCGGAAGCCCGCGCGGTGGGCTGCCGTGATGCCCTCGACCCAGCGGTCGATCTCGAGGTCGCCGGGGGCCACGAGCGCCCGGACCCGCTCGCTCAGCACCTTGACGCCCGTGCCGGGCACGGTGTCGACGCCGGCCTCTCGCATCGCCGCGAGGGCGGCGTCGAGTCCGAGCCCGCCGCGGTCGGCGAGATCCCAGACGTCCTGCGGGCGGTACGCGTGCAGGTGGACCGCGGGGGTCGCGGCCTTGATCGCGCGGGCGATGTCGAGGTACGCGCGGGGGTCTTCGGGCGGGACGATGAGTCCCTGCACGCAGATCTCCGTGGCGCCGAGGTCGGCGGCATCCGTCGCGATCGCGGTGACGTCGTCGAGCGTGAACGTGCCGGGCTCGCCCGTCGGGGTCGAGCGGAAGCCGCTCGAGGTGAGATTGCGGTTCACAACCAGGCTCACGGCTTCGCCGACCGTGTAGCGGCGCACGTCGTCGGCCGTGGCGGTGAGCGCGTCGAGGTCGGCGCCCGTGGAGCGCAGCAGCCGCGCCCATTCGGCGTCGTCGAGGCTCAGCGGGTCCGCGGCCGCGCGCTCCGCCAGGCGGATGTGGAGGGTGCGCGGTGAAACGTCGGGGACCAACCGGCCTTCCCGACCCTGGAGGCGCCTTTGGGGCGCAGAATCTCCCCGGCCTTTCACACTCTCGGTGGCGGCCAGCCCCGTCGCCGGGTCGGCGAGGGCCGAAACCGCGGGCAGAAGCGCCGGGTCGATCCAGGTCTCGGCGTCCTGCACGTACTCGGGGTGAGCGGTGAGCCGCTCGCGTAGCTCGAAGCCGAGCTCGGCCGTGCGGGCGGCGAGCTCCGACAGGTGCGGCCACGGCCGCTCGGGGTTGACGTGGTCGGCCGTCAGCGGCGAGACCCCGCCCCAGTCGTCGGCGCCGGCGCGCAGCAGCAGCTCGAACTCGGCCGGGTCCGACAGGTTCGGCGGCACCTGCACGCGCATGCGCGGGCCCATCACGAGCCGGGCGACCGCGACGGCGGCGACGTACTCGAGCACCGAGGCATCGGGCGCGTCGTGCATCGCGGTGCGCGGCTTCGCGCGGAAGTTCTGCACGATCACCTCCTGCACATGCCCGTACCGCTCGTGCGCCGCGCGGATCGCGATGAGCGACTCGGCCCGATCGCGGAGCGTCTCGCCGATGCCGACCAGGATCCCGGTGGTGAACGGCACCCGCTCGCGCCCGGCGTCCTCGATCACGGTGAGCCGCAGGTCGGGGTCCTTGTCGGGCGAGCCGTAGTGCACCTGCCCGGGCTCCTCGAACAGCCGCCGCGACGTGGTCTCGAGCATCATGCCCATCGACGGCGCCGTCGGGCGCAGCATCCGCAGTTCGTCGGCGGTCATGACACCGGGGTTGAGGTGTGCGAGCAGCCCGGTCTCGGCGGTGATGAGGCGCGCCATCGCGCCGACGTAGTCGAGCGTCGAGGAGTAGCCGTGCTCGTCGAGCCAGGCTCGGGCTTCGGGCCAGCGGTCTTCCGGCCGGTCGCCGAGGGTGAGCAGCGCCTCCTTGCAGCCGAGCGCAGCGCCCTGCCGGGCGACGGTCAGCACCTGCTCGGGCGACATGTACGTCGGCTTGTGCAGCTTGAGCAGCTGCGCGGGGGTGTCGACGAAGATGCAGTAGTGACAGCGGTCACGGCACAGCGTGGTCAGCGGGATGAACACCTTGCGCGAGTAGGTGATCACGCCGGGGCGACCGGATGCCGCCAGCCCGGCGTCGCGCGTCGCGCCCGCGATCTGCAGCATCCGCTCGAAGTCCGCGCCTTCCGCGCTCAGCAGCGCCTCGGCGTCGTCGGCCTCCAGCCGCACTCCGGCGGAGGCTCGCTCGAGGGCGTCGGCGATCGCTGATCGGCCGACGGCTCGCGAGGGTTCGAGCAGGGTCACCGTTCCAGTCTTGCACCGCGGGGCTCGCGACGGCTCCGCGATCGTTGCCCGTCCGTCAGCAGATGCGGATGCCGCGGTGTCACGCCGCGGCTGAATCGCTCACGCCGAAGACGCCGTCCAGCCAGTCGAGCGCGCGGCGATTGACCAGCGAGCGGTTCGTCATCTCGCAATGGCCCCCGGCGCCCTCGGCCGCGGTGAAGTCGATGACCGTCGCGTTCGGCAGCGCCGCCGCGAAGTCGCCGACCGCGGCGGCGAGGGGGTCGTTCTCGGCCCGGGTCAGCAGCACCGGGCAGCGGATCTGCCCGACGCGGTCGCGCAGGGTGAACTGCATCGTCTTGGCGATCAGCCCGCGCAGGTCGGTGACGCCGTTGGCCCAGAACCCGCGCTGCTCGATCGACCAGCGCATGGCACGGTTCTGGCGGATGGCTCCCATCATCTTCTCGAGCACCGCGTCGTCGAGCTGCTCCGGATGCGCGGCCTGCTCCGGGGTCGCCCCGAACCTCTCGGCGAAGCCCTGCATGGCTTCGGCCAGATCCCACTGCCCCGGATCGGCGATGCACGCGGCGATGCGCGAATCGCCGGATGCCGCGCGCGGCGCGAGGTAGCCGCCCAGGCTCCAGCCGCTCACCGCGATGCGTGCGGTGTCGACGAGGGGCAGGGTCACCGCGTGGTCGATCACCGCGGCGACGACCACCTCCCAATCGGCGCGCAGAGGAACCCCCTGCTCGTAGAGCATCCCGCCCTGGCCGGGGCCGTCGAAGATCAGCACATGGTATCCGCGCCGCGAAGCGGCCACCCCCATCGCGAAGTACACGTCGGTCACGGTGGCGTCGTAGCCGTTCACCATGATGATGAGCGGACGCACCTCCGTTTCGCGACCCTCGGCGGGCACCAGATAGGAGCGCATGCGGGCCCCCTCGAAGGGGATGTCGACCGGCCGGACGGGCACGTCGCGCAGCAGCATCCCCGCATCGAACGCGGCGACCTGACGCCGATACGCCTCGAGCAGTCGCGGATCCACCGGCGTGCCGTACAGCGGGTGGTACGCGCTCGCATAGGCGGCACTGGCACGCAGGTACAGATCGGACGCGCTGCCGCGGTGGCCGGCGGCGTGGACGCTGAGCGCCTCGGCGTGCAGTCGGTCGCCCGCCGCGAGCCACGCGTCGTAGAACGCCCCGTCATCGCCGTCACCCACCGCCGCTGCGACCGCGGCGACCTGGCCGTAGTCGCCGCCGCCATAGGGGGAGTATCCGAGCATCCATGTGCCCACATCGTTCTGGAAGGCATCCGCGAACAGCTGACCCTGCGCCTCATTCATGGCCCCACCCTAGGGATGCCGCGACCGCTCCCACCAGCCCCGCTCGGGCCGTTCCGAGCGACGTGCGGCCGCGCGATCGTTGCCCGTCCGTAAGCAAAACACCAGGTAGGCGCCGGGGGCCGCTGGCAGACTAGGTGCATGGTCACGCTCCTTCTCGACTCGACGCAGCTGGAGATCGTGCTGTCGGGGGCCGAACGGGCTCTCGCATTCCACAAGGGGAATGTGGCGATCGAGCGCTCGACCATCGCCAAGGTGCAGCTGACGGACGACGCGTGGACATGGCTCCGCGGCGTTCCGAGCCCCGGCACCCACCTGCGCGGCGTGATCGCCATGGGCACGTGGCGCTCCGCCGGCGGCGACGACTTCGCGATCATCCGCCGCCATCGCCCGAGCGTCGTGATCGATCTCGAGGGTCACCCCCAGTACCAGCGCGTGATCCTCACGATGCGGCACGGCCTCGAGCTCGTGCAGGCGCTCAACCTCGATGTGGATGCCACCGACAAGCCCGCCGACGTCGTCGACATCGCGACCGGCACGATCCCCGTCGCCGATCTGCCTCCGGTGAAGAAGGCGCGCGTTCGCAAGCCGAAGCCCGCCACCGCGGTCTGAGCCGCGGCGACGCCGCAATGACGGACGTCAGGTGACGTCGCGGCGCCAGCTCAGCAGGTGGCCGAGCAGCACGAGGACGACCGCGTAGCCGAGCAGCACCAGGCCGCCCACCCACCAGACGAGCGGCTCCTCGGCCGGCATGCCGGGTGCGGCGGTGCTGAACAGGCTCGCCCCGACGAGCGCGTCGCTGGCCGCACCGGGCAGGAACCGGGTCACATCCGTCAGTCCCTCGACGAATCCGGCGGCCGTGCGAGCGACCGGCTCGAGGAACTGCGTGAACACGAGCACGCCCACGATCGCGCCGACCTGGTTGCGCACGAGGGCGCCGACGCCGATGCCCACGAGCACCCACAGCACGAACGCGAGGATCATGCGCCCGAACAGCGCCCACGTCTCACTGGAGCCGAGGTCCGTCTCGAGCCCGGACCCGGCGAGGAAAGCGGCCGACGGAAGCACGGACGACAGGACGCCGACCACGCCGAACACGACACCGAGCACGATGCCGACCAGGAGCTTGCCCCACAGCACGACACCGCGCTTGGGTGTCGCGAGGAACGTCGGGGTCAGCGTCTTGTGGCGGAACTCCGTGGTCACCATCAGGGTTCCGATGAGCAGCGGGAAGACGTAGCCGATCGCGGTCGCCGTGCTGTAGAGCGTGGTCGAGAGGCCCTCGGCGGGCATCTGCGGAGCGTTGCCGGGCAGCGACCCGCTCGCGGAAGCCGTGAACACGAAGCCGAGCACGGCCGCGGTGAAGCCGATGTAGGCGAACAGCACGATCGCGAGGATCCACCACATCGAGGTCGTGAACTGCTTCGTCGCCTCCGAGCGCGTGGCGTGGGCGAGGCTCATCGCTGCTCACCCCCTTCGTCGTCGCGGGATGTATCGTCGTCGGCCGTGTCGGTGACCTCGGCGTCGGCGTCTTCGTCGACGCGCTCGGCGGCCTCGGCGGCTTCTGCGGCCTCCGCAGCTTCCGCCGCCTCGGCAGCATCCGCGGCCTCCTGGGCCGTGAACGACGCGAAGAACGCGTCGGCCTCGACGTCCGCGTCGGTCTTGACGTAGTTCTCCCACGGCCGGTCGCCCGCCACGATCTCATCGGCATCCTGCGGCGGATCCGGGTCCGACAGCTCGGCGTCGATCGCGCCCAGCTCCTCGACGTCGGCATCCCCGTCCAGCGGGAGGCCGTCGTCGTACGCGTCGGTCGCAGGATCGCCCGCGACGGGGACGATGTCGATGACGCCCGTGCTGGCGACGGCGAACGTCGCACTGGGGGACGGGTCGACGGCCGCCTCGACGGGAGGCTCGGCATCCTCCTCCGCATCCGGCTCGTTCCAGGCGAGTGCGGCAGCGGCCACCGCGGCGGCGGCTCCGGGAGTGCCGGCGCTCTCGGCATCCAGACTCTCCGCGACGGCGGTGGCCTCCTCGGCAGCGGCGACATCGTCCGCAGCCTGGGCGTCGGAGGGCGCCGGTGCGTCGGCATCCGACCCCTCGACCAGCGCAGCGGCGGCGATGGGCGCGCCGGCAGCCGGCAGGGCGGCATCCGCCACGTGCCGCGCCATCGGCGGCGGTCGGGTGCACGCGCACGCCGCTGACCAGATCGAGGAAGACCTCTTCGAGCGCCGGACCGCGCCGCTGCAGCGACGACAGCGCGACGCCGGCGGATGCCGCGACCGCGCCGACCTCGGCAGGGTCGAGTCCGCGCACGGTGAGTCCGGAGCGGAGGAGTTCGAACGGCACGTCCGCGCTCTTCAGCGCGGCGGCCAGCGCCGCACGGTCGGGGGAGTCGACGACCGTCGCGAATTCGGACGGGTCGGCGAGGTCTTCGAGCGCGCCCTGGTAGACGAGCCTGCCCTGCGAGATGATCAGCACCGAGTCGACGGTCTGCTGCACTTCGGCGAGCAGGTGCGACGAGACGAAGACCGTGCGGCCTTCGCGGGCGAGCTGCCGGAGGAACCCGCGCATCCACTTGATGCCCTCGGGGTCGAGGCCGTTCGCCGGCTCGTCGAGCACGAGCACTCCCGGGTCGCCCAGCAGGGCGTACGCGAGACCGAGACGCTGGCGCATGCCGAGCGAGAAGCCGCCCACCTTGCGCCCGCCGACATCGGCGAGCCCGACGAGTCCGAGCGTCTCGTCGACCCGCGAGACGGGCAGCCCCGCTGCCTGCGCGTAGACCTTCAGGTGGTTGGCGGCCGTGCGGCCGGGGTGGAAGCTCGAGGCCTCGAGCACGGCACCCACGGACTGGAGCGGATGTGCGAGCGAGGCATAGGGCGCTCCGCCGATCGTGGCCGTTCCGCCGCTCGCCCGCACGAGGCCGAGGAGGATGCGCAGGCTCGTGGTCTTGCCGGCGCCGTTGGGCCCGAGGAACCCGGTGACGCGGCCGGGTTCGACCCGGGCCGAGAGATCTGCGACCGCCGTGACGGCACCGAAGCGCTTTGTGATTCCGGAGAACTCCAGCACCTGTCCTTCGGGCATGCCGAACCTCTCGTCGTCATTGGGCGGTCTTCCCCATCCTGGCGGAAAGCATCCGCACTCGCACGACGCGCGGCCGTAGTGCGCCGGATCGGCCGCGTGGAGGCGGCGCCGTGCGCGGTAGCCTTGCGACCGTGAGCGCTCCTGACCAGCCGGCCGAACCGAACGTCCTCACGCGCACGTCGGGCGGCCTCGGATGGGTGACGCTGAATCGTCAGCGCGCGCTCAATGCGCTCGACCTCGGCATGATCGACCGCCGTTGCGGCCGCCCTGGATGCCTGGGAGCACGACACCGACATCGAGATCGTGCTGCTCGACGGCGCGGGCGATCGCGGTTTCTGCGCCGGCGGTGACGTGCGCGGCCTGTACGAGCACATCAAGGCCGGCGACCCCGAGGAGACCGGCGTCTTCTTCCGCGCCGAGTACGCCCTCAACGCGCGCATCGCGGAGTACCCGAAGCCGATCGTCGTCTTCGCCGACGGCATCACGATGGGCGGCGGCATCGGGCTCGCTGGGCACGCCGCGATCCGCGTCGTCACCGAGCGGTCCAAGCTCGCGATGCCCGAGACGCGCATCGGGTTCACCCCCGACGTCGGAGGGACGTGGCTTCTCGGCCGCGCACCCGGTCGTCTCGGCGAATACCTGGCACTCACCGGAGCGTCGATCGATGCCGCCGACGCACTCTACGTCGGGCTCGCCGACCACTTCGTCCCCTCCGCGAACCTCGACGGGCTGCGCGACGCCCTCGAGACCCGCGCCGATCCGTCGAGCCCCACCGAACTCGTCCTCCTGTTCGACGAGACCCCCGACCCGCCGTCCCTCGCCGCTCACCGAGAGTGGATCGACGATGCGTTCTCGGCCGACACCGTCGCCGAGATCGTGCAGCGGCTGCGGTCCCGACCCGAGCCCGAAGCGTCGGCCGCGGCCGACGTGCTCGAAGAGCTCTCGCCGACGGGGCTCGCCGTCACACTCGAAGCCGTCCGCCGGGCCCGCGAGCTCCCCGGCCTCCGCGCGACCCTGGAGCAGGAGTACGCCCTCGTGATGTGGTTCGCGACCACCCAGCCCGATCTGATCGAGGGCATCCGCGCTCAGCTCGTGGACAAGGACCGCGCGCCGCGGTGGCAGCCGGCGACGATCGCCGAGCTGGATCCGGATGCGGCGGCATCCGCCTTCGCGTATCGCCCGGCGATCGCACTCTGGGGTTGAGGGGCGACGAGCGATGACTGATGAGCCGCGGCGGCGCCGGTATTCGATCGGGGTGGCGATCGACTGGTTCTTCTTCGTCTTCGCGGGGGTTGCCGCCGTCTGGCTCGCGTACCTGAGTTTCACCGAGACGTTCAACGTCGGATGGTGGGGCATCGTGTTCGCGATCGCGTTCTGGGTGCTGCTGGCCTATCTCGTACTGCCGCGCCTGCACCGCATCCTGACGACGGTCTACGTGCCCGACTACTTCATCGGCCGCGCCCGCACGAGCGACGGCCTGCTGGGCGACCCTGTCAACCTCGCGTTCCTCGGCACGGCCGACCAGATCCACGTCGCGATGCAGGAGGCGGCGTGGACGCGCGCCGACCCCGTCACCCTCGGAACGTCGTGGCGCATCGTCTCGTCCACCCTCACGCGCCGCAGCTATCACGAGGCCCCGGTCAGCCCGCTGTTCCTCTTCGGCCACCAGCAGGACTTCGCGTACCAGCAGGAGGTCGACGGCAATCCTGCGCAGCGCCACCACGTCCGATTCTGGAAGTGCCCCGACGGCTGGCTGCTGCCGGGCGGCACGCGGGTGGACTGGCTTGCGGCGGGAACCTTCGACACCGCTGTGGGGCTCTCGCTGTTCACCCTGCAGGTCACGCACCGCATCGACGCCGACACCGACATCGAGCGCGACCACATCGTGCAGACCGTGACGGCGGCCGATCCGCGCGTGGTCGTCACGATCCTCGAGGACTTCTCGACCGGCTATCACGCCCGCAACGGCGGAGGCGACAGCATCCGCACCGACGGCGATCTGCCGATCGTCGACGTGCGAGCGGTGCAGGAGGCGACGGCATGACGAACGCGCCGAACAAGCGCCCGGCCTTCGAGCCGGCCTCCGAGCTGCTCAAGCCGGTCAGCTACGACCCCGACATGAAGCGTCCCGCCTCGACCGTGGCAGGGGCTCTCCTGGTCTACCTCCGCGTTACGGCCGGTGCGCTGTGGATCGCATCCGTGCTGCTGGACTGGCCGACCTGGGTGCGCGAGATCGACGTGTCCTTCGACGATGTCGTGACCACCCCGCAGCTGGCAGAGCTGTCGCTCACCGTCGTCATGGTGGCGGTCGGCGTGTTCCTGGTCATCGACGCCGTGCTGGCCTCCTTCATCCTGAGCGGCCACAACTGGGCGCGGGTGGTCGTGATGACGTTCTCCGCGATCTCGATCAGCGCGTCGTTCGTCCAGTGGTGGGCCGACGGACTCGACATCAGGATCACCACGACATTCCTCTCGCTCGGCCTCGACATCCTGATCCTGCTCGCCCTGTCGAGTCGCAGCGCGGCGGCGTACGCGCGACGCAACGAGAGCCGCTGACCCGCGCAGCGATTAGCCTGGATGCCGCTGCGTTCGCGGCGGGGGAGGTGGGTCGGGTGTTCGACAGTCCGCTGTCCGCGTCCGCGTACGACGTCCTCGGCGTCGATCCGGCGGCCGACGAGGAGTCGCTGCGCAAGGCCTACCGGCTGCGACTGCGGCAGACCCACCCCGATACCGGCGGCGATGCCGCGGTGTTCATCCAGGTGCAGCGCGCGTGGGAGCTCGTCGGCACGGCCGACGCCCGCGCCGCGTACGACCGCGGGCACGGCTTCGGCGATGCCCCCGCCGCCGAGTGGTCGGGATGGCGAGCGAGCCCCCGGCCGGCCGACACGCGCCCCCGGGCGCGGTCGTTCGGCCAGCCCGGCGGGTGGCGGCGCGAGCGCTACCTCGACCTGATCCGCGAATGGGTGGGCCGGGGTGTGACGGTGGAGGACCCCTACGACCCCGCGCTCGTGCGGTCGGCGCCTCGGCATCTGCGCAGGATGCTGGCCGACGCGCTCGCCGAGGAGGCCACCGCCCGTGTGGTCTCCGACCTCGGGATGGGCTACACCGTGTGGCACGACGTCGCCGCGCCGGTGCGCGGGGGCACGGGGGACGACAAGCTCGACCACATCGTGCTGAGCCCGTCCGGGCTCTACGTGATCCTCTCGGAGGACTTCGGCGGTCCGGTCGGCGTGCGCCGCGGAGAGCTGACGGGGGATGCCGTCCCCGGCGCGCCCGTGGCGGAGCTGCTGGCCCGCACCCGGCTCGTCGCCCGCGCGGCGGGCGTGCGCTTCGGGGGAGCGATCATCGTGCTGCCCGACGAGGACCTCCTGCAGCCGGTGACGGAGCTGGGCCGGGTGCGCGGCATCCCGGTGGTCATCGTCGCGCGCGGCGCGCTCGCGAACCTCCTCCGACAGGGCGTGCCGGGTGCGCGCTCGATCGGGGGCAACGAGATCTTCGACGTCCGCACGCGCCTCCAGCAGGCCGTGCGCTTCGTCTGAGGGGGTTTGAGGACTGGCCGGCGCGGTCTTCCGGTGAGATGACGGAAAGTGCGCCTCTCACCGAGAACGTCCAGCGCTTCGCGTCCTCTCGCTCGGGAGTGGGGTCCTCCCCAAGCGTGGCGGGAGGCGAGGTATCCACGGTTTGCGGCAGCGGGCGGGAGGGGGGCTCCGCGGGGCGATGAGGTGGAGGATGCCTCGCCCGCAACCGCTTCCTCCCGCCCTGCGTGACAGGCCCTTCGCCGTCTCCGAAGCGCGAGCACACGGACTGACACCCGGCCGGCTTCGCGGCAACGACCTCGCGCGGCCGTTTCACGGTGTGCGCACGGGCGATACGCCCGCTGGCCATCTGGACGCCTGCCGCGCGTATGCCGTCAAGATGCGCCCGGCGGAGCACTTCAGCCACTCCTCCGCGGCGCATGCCCACGGGCTTGCGCTGCCATGGCGGTTCTCGGACGAGCTCGTCCATGTGACGGCGGTGCTCCCGGCCGGACGGCCGCGCGGCGACGGGATCCGTGGGCACTCGGTCTTGCCGGCACTCGCGCGCGTGGTGTCCGTTCGGGGCCTTCGTGCGTCCCACCCCGTGGAGGCGTGGTGCGAATTGGCGACCGCGCTGACACTGCCGGAACTGGTGGCGGTCGGCGACGCGCTCGTTCGCCGGCAGCATCCGCTGGCCACGCTCGGCGATCTGGCGGATGCCGTCGACCGGTGGCGTGGCCGCCGTGGGTGCATCGCCCTTGCGAGCGCGCTCCCGAAGATCCGGTCGCGGACCGACTCATGGGAGGAGACGATGCTGCGGCTCGATCTCGCGGCCGCGGGTCTGCCCGAGCCCGAGGTGAACGGTGAGATCCGCACCGCGAGCGGTGCACTCGTCGCCTACGGCGACCTGGTCTTCCGGCGCTACAGGGTCCTGGCGGAGTACGACGGCGAGCACCACCGCACCGACTCGGCCCAGTACAGTCGCGATGTCGATCGGCTCGACGATCTCGCTCGCCTCGGATGGCGCACGGTCCGCTTCACCCGGCGGCACCGCAACGGCGCTCGGCTCGAACGGATCGAGCGCGTGAGGGCAGCCCTCGTGGCGCGCGGCTGGTGCCCCTCAGTGAGGCGCCGAAACGACACGGGATGCTGCACGCATGGCGTCCAGTGACACTTTCAGTCGTCTCAGCGTTGCAGTGAGCGCGTTCCGCCCTGAGCGTACAGAGAGCCTCCGCGGGTGAGCATGTCCGCGGCCCGTGGCAGTGTGGAGCGGTGGCGCCGCCGCGCCCCATCGCTTGACCTTCTTCGGAGACCCCGTGCTCGGCAAACTCCTCTTCCGCTATCTCAAGAAGTACCGCTGGCTTCTTCTGGGCGTGCTCATCTTCCAGTTCATCTCCGCGATGGCGTCGCTGTACCTGCCCCGCCTCAACGCCGACATCATCGACCAGGGCGTCGCCAAGGGCGACACCGCCTACATCTGGTCGACCGGCATGGTCATGCTCGCGATCTCGCTCCTGCAGATCGTCGCAGCGATCATCGCCACGTACTTCGCCGCTCGCTCGTCGATGGCCGCGGGTCGCGACATCCGCTTCGACATCTACGAGAAGGTCAGCGGGTTCTCCGAGCGCGAGGTCTCGAAGTTCGGTCCCGGCTCGCTGATCACCCGCAACACGAACGACGTGCAGCAGGTGCAGATGCTCGCGATGATGGGCGCCACGATGCTCGTCACCGCGCCTCTCCTGGCGATCGGCGGCATCTACATGGCGCTGCAGCAGGATGTCGGCCTGAGCTGGCTGATCGCCGTCTCGGTGCCGCTGCTCCTCCTGTTCGTGCTCCTCATCATCAGCCGCATGGTGCCGCTGTTCCGCAGCTTCCAGAAGAAGCTCGACGCCGTCAACCGGGTCATGCGCGAACAGCTCACCGGTGTGCGGGTCGTCCGCGCATTCGTGCGCGAAGACATCGAGGAGGAGCGCTTCGCGGTCGCGAACACCGACATCATGGTGGTCGGCCGCAAGGTGGGTTCGCTGTTCGTGCTGCTGTTCCCGGTGGCGATGCTCGTGCTCAACGTCACCGTCGTGGGCGTCATCTGGTTCGGTGCGATCCAGGTGAATGCCGGCACCGTCGAGATCGGCACGCTGTTCGCCTTCATGGCGTATGTCGGTCAGATCCTCATGGGCGTGCTGATGGCGAGCTTCATGACGATCATGATCCCCCGCGCCGCCGTTTCCGCAGAGCGCATCGGCGAGGTGCTCGCGAGCGAGTCGACCCTCACCCGCGCCGAGAACGCCGTCAGCGACTTCGTCGCCCCGGGCACGATCGAGTTCGATGACGCCGAGTTCACCTACCCGGGCGCGGAGTCGCCCGTGCTCCAGGGCATCAGCTTCGAGGCGAAGCGCGGCGAGACGGTCGCGATCGTCGGGTCGACCGGCGCGGGCAAGACCACGCTCATCTCGTTGATCCCGCGGCTGTTCGACGTGACGGGCGGCGCCGTGCGCGTCGGCGGCGTCGACGTGCGCGAAGCCGACCTCGACTACCTCTGGAAGGGCATCGGCCTCGTCCCGCAGCGACCGTTTCTGTTCTCCGGCACCGTCGCGTCGAACCTGCGGTTCGGTCGCGAGGAGGCGACGGATGAAGAGCTCTGGAAGGCGCTCGAGATCGCTCAGGGTAAAGACTTCGTCGAAGAGATGGAGGGCCAGCTGAACGCGCGCATCGCCCAGGGCGGCACGAACGTCTCCGGCGGCCAGCGCCAGCGGCTGGCGATCGCGCGCGCGATCGTCCACCAGCCCGACATCCTGGTCTTCGACGACTCGTTCTCTGCGCTCGACCTGTCGACCGACGCGAGACTGAGGCAGGCGCTGTGGCGCGAGCTGCCGGAGGTGACGAAGATCGTCGTCGCCCAGCGGGTGTCGACGATCACGGATGCCGACCGCATCGTCGTGCTCGAAGACGGCCGCATGGTCGGGCGTCGGCACGCACGAGGAGCTGCTGAAGACCAGCGACACCTACAGAGAGATCGTCGAGTCGCAGCTGGGGGTGGAGGCATGAGCGCTCCTGACACCCTGACCGAGGAGGAGCGCCTCGAACTCGAGCTCGCCGAGCAGGCCCGCCTGAACTCCGGCGACTGGGACAGCGTCGCGCCCGGCAAGGCGTCCGACTTCGGCAAGAGCTTCGGCCGGCTCGTCGGTCTGCTGCGGCCGCACGCCGTCGCATTCATCTTCGTGTCGATCCTCGGCGCGATCGGCGTCTTCCTCGCGGTGATCGCGCCGAAGATCCTCGGCGAGGCCACGAACATCATCTTCGAGGGCGTCGCCTCGAACGCGCTCGCCGAGCAGTTCCCCGACGGCACATCGCAGGCGGTCGTCGTCGATGCGCTGAACGCCGCCGGACAGACCGACCTCGCGAACATGATCGGCGCGATGAACGACTTCACGGTCGGCACCGGAGTCGACTTCGAAGCCCTTCGCACCGTGATCGTCCTGGTGCTCGCGATCTACGTCGCCTCGTCGTTCCTCAGCTGGATCCAGGGCTATGTGATCAACATCATCATGGTGCGCACGATGTGGCGCCTGCGCGAGTCGGTCGAGACGAAGATCAACCGCCTGCCGCTGTCGTATTTCGACAAGGTGCAGCGCGGTGAGCTGATCTCCCGCGTCACGAACGACATCGACAACATCACCCAGACGATGCAGCAGTCGCTCTCCAGCGTCGTCACCTCCGTGCTCACCGTGATCGGCGTGCTGATCATGATGTTCTCGATCTCGTGGCAGCTCGCACTGGTGGCACTGATCTCGCTGCCCCTCATGGCCGTGATCTTCGGTGTGATCGGCCCCCGCTCGCAGAAGGCCTTCGGCACGCAGTGGAAGAAGGTCGGGCGCCTGAACGCCCGCGTCGAGGAGTCGTTCTCCGGCCACGCTCTGGTCAAGGTGTACGGCCGGGAGAAGGACTCGCGCGAGAAGTTCCAGATCGAGAACGAAGAGCTCTACGAAGCGAGCTTCAAGGCGCAGTTCCTCTCGGGCATCATCATGCCGGGCATGATGTTCGTCGGAAACCTCACCTACGTCGGCATCGCGGTGCTGGGTGGCCTCATGGTCGCGAACGGCCAGCTGCGCCTCGGCGACGTGCAGGCGTTCATCCAGTACTCGCAGCAGTTCACCCAGCCGCTCTCTCAGCTGGGCGGCATGGCCGCGGTCATCCAGTCGGGCACCGCCTCGGCCGAGCGCGTCTTCGAGCTGCTGGACGCCGAGGAGCAGGAGCCCGACTCACCCGACGCACCCGCACCGGTCGACGGTGAGGGCGTCATCGAATTCGAGAACGTCAGGTTCTCGTACACGCCCGACCGGCCGCTGATCAGCGACCTGTCGTTCCGGGTCGAACCGGGTCAGACGGTCGCGATCGTCGGGCCGACCGGCGCCGGCAAGACGACGCTGGTCAACCTCATCATGCGCTTCTACGAGCTCGACGGCGGCCGCATCCTGCTCGACGGGCAAGACATCGCCGAGCTCACGCGCGACGACGTCCGCTCCCGCACCGGCATGGTGCTGCAGGACCCGTGGCTGTTCGCCGGAACGATCCGCGAGAACATCCGCTACGGTCGCGAATCCGCCACCGACGAGGAGATCGTGGATGCCGCCACGGCGACGCGCGTCGACCGTTTCGTGCACTCGCTGCCCGAGGGCTACGACACCGTCCTCGACGAGGAGGCCTCGAACGTCTCGGCGGGCGAGAAGCAGCTCATCACGATCGCGCGCGCGTTCGTCGCCCGGCCGTCCGTGCTGATCCTCGACGAGGCGACCTCTTCGGTCGACACACGCACCGAGCTGCTGCTGCAGCACGCGATGGCGGCGCTGCGCGAAGGGCGCACGTCGTTCGTGATCGCGCACCGCCTGTCCACGATCCGGGATGCCGATCTGATCCTGGTCATGGAGCACGGCGACATCGTCGAGAAGGGCACGCACGAGGAGCTCATCGCGGCCCAGGGCGCCTACTGGCGGCTGTACCAGTCTCAGTTCGAGCAGGCCGCGACCGATCTCGACACCGAAGCGGCCGAGGCGACCGTGGGCTCGGAGGACGTTCCGGCCACGTAGCGACCGGTCGCTCGCGCGATGCTTCGCGCGCAGAGCGACCGGTCGCCACCGGCTGGATCAGCCGAGGAGTTTGGCCTTCGCGGCGGAGAACTCCTCCTCGCTGAGGATGCCGGCATCCTTCAGCGATGCGAGCTTCGTCAGCTCGGCCACGATGTCCGTCCCACCCGCCGGGGCGGCGGCCGGAGCCGGTGCCGGCAGCGGGCTGCGCGTACTGTGCGGCAGCGGCCTGGGCGGCCGCGTCGACCTGCGCCTGTTGCTGAGCGGCTTCGTACTGCTGCTGTTCGTACTGTCCCTGCGCCTTCTCCTGCTGGCGGCGCTGCACGTTGCCACTCACCGCCGTCGCGGTGCCGGCGACGACCGCGGTGCGGGCGGCCATTCCGATGAGGCCGGGACGGCCACGTCTTCCTAGAGGCATGTTGTTCTCTCCTAGTTCTGTTCTGCGGCTTCGAGCACGGCGTTGACGACGGGTGCGGGGATGCGCTCGGTACGGAGCACGACACCGCCCGAGCGGGCGACCTGCTCGGCGAGTTCGCGCGCGTAGACGAGCTCGAGCACGACCAGCGCTGCCGAGTCGCCCGGCGGAATGAGTTCGGCGAACTCGTCGATGTCTTCGTCGCCGGCGATTCCGGCTGCGAGGATCTCGACGTCCACGAGGCCGTAGGCCTCCGCTTCGGCCTCGATCTCCGTCACGGTGATCTCGCCGTCCTGCGACTTCGCGACGATCACGAAGTCGAGCAGCCTGACCACCCCGCTGCCCACCAGATCAAGCAGTGCACCCATCACCCCCGGTGAGGGTCGTTCCCCTTCGAAGCCGACGAGGTACAACTCGACGGGTCCGAACTCGAATTCTGCCATTCGATTTTCCTTTCCTCAGAAGCTTGCGATTCCCTTGCCGATCAGCACGAAGCCGATCACCAGGAGCAGTACCGCCATGACTGTCGCGTTGTTGTGGACGAGCCACCCTCGCAACGACTCGAGCGGGCCGGCCATCCGCGCGGATGCCACCAGGTACGCGATCACCGGAATCGCGACGGACGCCGCGGCGATCACCGTGAACACGGCGATCACAACGGCGGCCTCACCGACCGGCAACCCCGCACTGCCGATAGTGACACCGGCGCTTGCTCCCAGCAAGAGGTTTTTCGGGTTCACCGCCGCAAGAAGGAAACCCAGCCCGAAGCCCTTGCCGGCACTCATCGAGTCGATCGCCGACATCCACTTCGGCAGGGCGGCCTCTTCGCCGGGCTTCGGGCGCGAGCGCCACTGTCGCAGGGCGAGGATCAGCAGCGCGGCACCGAGCACCAGCTGGATGACGCCGTGGATCGGATTCGATTCATCCGAGCCCCCGGGGAGCACGGACGACAGCAGAGTGAACACCGTGACGGCGGCGAGGATGCCGACCACCCAGCCGAGCAGGAACCCGACGCTCGTGCCCTTCGCCTTCGGCGCGAGCAGCATGAGGATCGCGGCGATGATGGGGATCGGGCTGATCGCGATTCCGATCGCGAGCGGGAGGATCGCTCCGACGACAGTGCCCATGCGCATACCCTAGCCACCATGGATGAATCGGCGCGATCGCCACGTCAGCACAGCGAAGCCCATGAGCTCGTCGCCGTCATCCTGCTTTCGCTCGTCGCGGTGCTGACGGCGTGGTGCGGGTTCGAGGCGGCCAAGTGGGGAGGCGACTCGTCGGTCGCCTTCAGCGAGGCCTCAGCCGCGCGGATCGAGGCATCGGACTTCGAGAGTCAGGCGCGGGATGCCCGCAGCGTCGACCTCGCCGTGTACACCCAGTGGGTCCTGGCCGGGGCGAATGACGACCCCGCGCTCGCCGAGTACATCGAGGCGCGGTTCTCGCCCGAGTTCGCTGTCGCCTTCGACGCGTGGGAGGCGGACGGCAAGCAGGAGCAGGGGCCGTTCGCGATGGAGGAGTACGTTCCGCCCGGCACGGCGCAGGGCGCGGAGGCGACAGACAGGGCGAACGCGCTGCAGGCGGACGCGCTCGATTTCAACGAGAAGGGCGACAACTACTCGCTCATGACCGTGCTGTTCGCGCTCGTGCTGTTCCTCGCCGCGATCGCCCAGCGTGGCATCTCACTGCTCGCCTCGCGGATCGTCCTGGGGCTGGCCGGTGTGCTCGCCCTGACGGGCCTGATCGTGCTGTTCACCTTCCCGATCCGGCTGTAAAAGCGCGTCGTCAGAGCCCCTGCCGTGCCTCCAGTCGTCCGGACTCGATCGCTGCCGTGAACGCCGCGAAGTCGGCATCGTTCTGGTCGGCGTACGCCGCGGCGAAGTCGGCGATGGCCTCATCGAACGTGTCGGACTTGCCGAGATAGGCGGCGATCTCGACGCGGTCGCCCGATCGCGCGTGCGCGCGGGCGAGGGTCTCGCCGCAGATGCGTGCGTAGAGCAGGGTTCCGCGCGGCACCGCCTTCTCCGCGTCGATCGAGCCCTTCCAGTCGCGCAGCTGGCGCATGTAGAAGTCCCGCTCGATCTCGCCCTCGCCCCGCACGCGCTGCCACCCCAGGAAGATGTCGCTCGATCCCTGCATCAGGCGCTGCCCGCGCACGACGCGCTCGCCCTGGTTGTCGTACTCGCACGGCTCGAGGAAGCGCTCGAGCACCGAGGCCTGAGCCTCTTTGGCCTGCAGGAACAGCGGATCGGCGTCGTCGCGCCCGCGCATGAGCACGATCCACGCCCGCGTCCCCACGCTTCCGACTCCGACCACCTTGCGCGCCATGTGCACGTAGCTGAATTCGTCGAGCGGATGCCGCTTGGTCTGCAGAGTGCCCCGGTACGCGGCGAGGATGTCGCGCATTCCGTCCACGGTGTCCTGCGCGCCGATGCCGTCCGGGAAGAGGTCCTCGACCGGCACGATCAGCGGAGGGTCGGCGATGATCCGCAGCTGCCCGCTCTCGCTCGGAGACGAGCTTGGAGAAGGCCTGCATGCTGTCGCGGGTCCGGGCCTTGGCGACCACCGCATCGAAGCTCTTGATCTGCCTGCTGTGCGCGCGCTCCTCGTCCCGCTCGGTCTGCAGCCAGGTCTGCACACTGTCGACATCGAGGTGGTCGTACCAGGCCTCGAGCACGCCCGACTCGGCGGCCCGCAGCATCCGTTCGCGATAGCCGCGCGCGGCGGCGAGCACGATCGCGCGGCGCTCCTCGTCGGTGAAGCCGCGGTAGCGGGCGGCGATCTCGAAGCTGGCCACGAGCCGCTTCACGTCCCATTCGAACGGACCGGGATGCGTCTCGTCGAAATCGTTCATGTCGAACACCAGGTGGCGCTCGGCGCTGGCGAACAGTCCGAAGTTCGACAGATGGGCGTCACCGCACAGCTGCACGATGAGCCCGCTGTTCGGGGTCTGCGAAAGGTCGTTGGCCATCAGCAGTGCCGCACCGCGGTAGAAGGTGAACGGCGAGACCATCATGCGGCCGTGGCGGATGGGGATCAGGTCGGCCACTCGTGAGGTCGCCTGCTCCTCCAGCAGCGAGACGGGGTCGGTGCGGTCCTCGGACGGCGACCACTCGGCATGGCTGGACCGGGGGGTGCCGACGCGCGCGGCGCGGCCGTAGGCGCGTCGTCCGTCGAAGTCCGATCGTGCGGGCGGTGTCATCATTGCGGTCTGACCCTCGTCGGTCATGAGCTTCCTCCACATCGTCCCCCGCGCGCAGATCGAGGTGGTCGCGCGCGACTGTTCGGCACAGTCTGTCAACTCGCACCCCGAGGGGGAATACTGGCGAGGCCACAGAAGCGAAAGATCACCCGAAAGGGATGTCACCGTGACACATGCAGAAACCCCAGCGCGCCGCTCACTGAACTCGCCGCGCGCAGCCGCGCTGGCGGGCGTGCTCTTCGCGGTCCTGTTCGCCACGTCGCTGGCGCTGATGCGGTCGGCGCTGCCCGAGACTCTCGCGGCCGACGCGGAGTGGCTCACCGAGGGTGCCGCCACACGCCTCAGAATCGGCCTGGGCCTGGTCCCCTTCGCCGGGATCGCCTTCCTCTGGTTCATGGGGGTCGTTCGCGATCGGTTCAAGGATGCCGAGGATCAGCTGTTCTCCTCGGTGTTCATCGGCAGTGGCCTCCTGTTCCTGGCGATGGTCTTCGTCTCGGCAGCGATCGCCGGCGGCATCGTGTCGACGGCACCGCTGATCGCCGACGAGCAGTCCCGGTCGGAGATCACGACTTTCGGTCGCTCCGTCATGCTCCAGGTCAGCAACGTCTATGCGCTGCGCATGGCCGGCGTCCTGCTCATCTCGCTCGCGACGATGTGGCTGCGCACGGGGGTGATGCCGAAATGGCTGGCGATCGTGACCTACGCGGTCGCGCTGGTGCTGCTG
Organism: uncultured Actinomycetota bacterium; assembly: GCA_963792285.1. GTDB lineage: Bacteria > Actinomycetota > Actinomycetes > Actinomycetales > Microbacteriaceae > Microbacterium. The sequence goes on from CAWBVS010000023.1 coordinate 63,674, forward strand.
GTGGTGACGACCCTCAGCCTCTGGGTCACGCTGATCTTCCCGGCATGGGTGCTCGGTGTCAGCATCCTGATCCTCGTCCAGAACTTCCGGCGGCGCGTGACCGCCTGAATCAGTTGAGGCCGAACAGGTCGAGCGGGTGCGTGAGGCGCCACCACGCGCTCGGCGGCTCGATGTCGGCCGCAAGGGCGAGGCCGGTGCTGGCGCCGTTGAGCGGGCCCGCGACCGACAGGGTTCCGACTTCCTCACCCTTCTCCCGCGCTTCGCCCAGCGAGAATTCGGTCGCGACCGTACCCACTCCGCCGTTCCAGAGGATCACGGCGGCGTCGTCCTCGGTCACGATCGCCACGTCTTCGCCCCACTCGGTGGTCACGCGCCCCGCCACGGTGCCCCCGGTCACGGACGGCAGCGGCTGCAGGCCGGCCTCCACTTCGGAGTACAGGGTGCGGGATGCCGCGAGGCGGGCCGCGTCGTCGGGCTGGCTGAGCATCGAGCTGTAGACCCGCACGGTCGTCTCGCCGACGACGATGTCCTTCGCGGAGAGAAGGCTGAAGGTGTCGAGCGATCCGGTCTTGATGCCGATGACGCCGGGGTCGGCGAGAAGGCCGTTCGTGTTCGTCACGAGGCCGGCGCCCGGCAGTTCGACGGAGGGCTTGGCCACGATCTCGGCGATCACCGGGTCGGCCATCGCACGCCGGGCCAGCGCGATGAGAGCCTCGGGACTGGCGGCATTGCGCGGATCCAGCCCGGTCGGCTCGACGACGGTCACGCCCGGGATGCCGTGCGTGCTGAGCCAGGTGTTGGCGGCGTTGGCGAAGACGGCGTCGGTCGGCCAGAGGTTGCCGGCGAGCCGATCGGCGTAGTTGTTCGCGGAGCCGATCAGCATGCCCTCGAGCAGCTGGTACTGGGTCAGCGTGCCGCCGACGGGCACGTCCAGCGCGGACTCGCCGTTGGCCCGGTAGTCCCAGTACGCCAGGTTGTCGCGGGCTGTGAAGCGGAACTCGGGTCCTTGCTCGCCCACCGCGAGCGGCATCTGCTCGAGCACCAGCAGCGCGGTGACGACCTTCGTGATGCTCGCGATCGGAACGGTGTCACCTGCCGAGGCCAGGACGCCGCCCATGCCCTCGACCGAGATCGACGCGCTGCCGCTCGCGGGCCAGGTGAGGGCGGCCGGGGCGGCGGCGATCGGGTCGACCTGCACCCCCTCCACTGTCGGGGGCACCGCGTGCAGCGGCCACAGCAGGGTGGTGCCGGCGTACGCGCCGACCAGCAGCGCGATGATGAGGATCGGCACGATCACGCCCGCGCGCCAGAGCGAGCGCCGCGGCGGGTTGCTCAGGAGTTCGGCACCCACGGGCAGGTACGGGGAGGCCGTCCCATCGAGCGTGCGCGTCGCCGGCGCGCTGTGCGCGACGGCGTCTTCATCGACCCACCGCAGGGCCAGGTGAGCGCCGGATGCGGGCACCTCGCGCGGCAGAGTCGTCGTGGATGATCCGCTCGAGGGCGGGAGGATCACCGCCGTCACCGGGCCGGCAGAAGGCGCGGGGGTGAAGGACGAGGGCGATGCGCCGACGCGTGACGAACGCCGCGAAAGCGGAGGTGCGTCATCGGGGCTCATCCGCCTAAAATACCCCGTCCCGCACGGGGCTATAATCATTGGGTCAACACGGGAGTCCGGTGTGCCGGGCTGAGAGGAAGCGAAAACGCTTCGACCGTCGAACCTGATCTGGGTCATGCCAGCGCAGGAAGGAGATCTACAGTGAGCACTTCCACGTCCACATCCGCCCCCACGTCGCGTCGGGGCTTCGCGGATATCGTCTGGCGGTGGCGCGTCGTCGACATCGTCGTCGCCAGCGTGATCGCAGTCGCGTGCGCCGTCGTATTCCTCGTCTGGAATGTCGGCTACGAAGCGCCGAGCGCCGTGCTCAAGCCGCTCCTGCCCGGACTCCAGGGTCTGCTCGCGGGCCCGTGGCTCGTCGCCGGCGTGCTGGGCGGCCTCATCATCCGCAAGCCGGGCGCCGCGCTGTACACCGAGCTCGTCGCGGCGGTCATCTCGGCGCTCATCGGCAACCAGTGGGGGCCGCTGACGATCGTGTCCGGACTCGTGCAGGGCCTCGGCGCCGAGCTGGTCTTCCTGCTCTTCGCCTACGCCGTGTGGCGCCTGCCGGTGGCGATCCTCGCCGGTGCCGGCGCCGGGCTCGCGTGCGGCATCAACGACCGCATCCTCTGGTACGCCGGTGCCGACACGACCTTCACGATCGTCTACATCGTCTCGACGACGATCTCGGGCGCGCTGATCGCCGGTGCCGGGTCGTGGTTCATCGCGCGCGGACTCGCGGCGACCGGGGCGCTGAACCGGTTCGCCTCGGGCCGCGAAGCCGCCCGGCGCGTCTAGCGTGCCTCGGCACCGTGAGCGCGCCGTCCGGCGCGGTCGAGCCCGCCGCCGTCGAGGCGCGCGGGTGGGGCTGGCGCTACGCGACGCGCCGCGACGTGGGCCGTGCAGGACGCCTCGTTCCGCATCGCGCCGGGCGAGCGGGTGCTGCTGCTCGGCGCGTCGGGCTCGGGCAAGTCGACGCTGCTGCACGGCCTGGCCGGCGTGCTCGGCGGCGACGACGAGGGCGAGCAGACCGGCGCGCTGCACGATCGACGGCGAGCCGGCCGCGCGCGTGCGCGGGCGCGCGGGGCATGGTGCTGCAGGACCCCGACAGCCAGGCGATCCTCGCGCGCGTCGGCGACGACGTCGCCTTCGGCTGCGAGAACCTCGGCGTCGCCGCGCGACGAGATCTGGCAGCGGGTGCGCGACGCGCTCGACGCCGTCGGACTCGACGTCGCCCTCGACCGGTCGACCTCCGCGCTCTCCGGCGGGCAGAAGCAGCGGCTCGCGCTCGCGGGCGTGCTCGCGATGCGCCCGGGCGTCATCCTGCTCGACGAGCCGACCGCCAACCTCGACCCCGACGGGCGTCGCAGAGGTGCGCGACGCGGTGCGCCGGGCGCTCGACGCACCGGCGCGACGCTCGTCGTGGTCGAGCACCGGCTCGACGTCTGGCTGCCGCTCGTGGACCGCGTCGTCGTGCTCGGCGGCACCGGCGAGGGTCGGCGTCATCGCCGACGGCACGCCCGACGCGGTGCTGCGCGACGGGGGCCGAGCTCGCCGCCGGCGGCGTCTGGGTTCCCGGCATCCCGCCCGCCTTCCCGCCGCCGCCGGCCGCACCGCCGGGCGAGACCCTGCTGCGGCGCGCGAGGCCCTCGTCGTCGCGCGCGTGCGCGGGCACCGCGGTCGCCGGACCGCTCGACCTCGACGTGCGCGCCGGCGAGGCGCTCGGCATCGTCGGGCCGAACGGCGCGGGCAAGTCGACGCTCGGGCTCACCCTCGCGGGGCTGCATCCCGCCCGAGTCGGGCCGGGTCGCGGCATCCGCTCGCGCTGGCCGGCGGGCGCGGAAGCCGGCCCCGATCCGCGTGGCCGTCGCGGGCGCTGCTGACCCGCATCGGCACCGTCTTCCAGGAGCCGGAGCACCAGCTGCTCACCACGACCGTGCGCGCCGAGCTCGAGGTCGGGCCGCGCGCGCTCGGCCTGCCGCGCGCCGAGATCGCCGAGCGCGTCGACGAGCTGCTCGAGCGGCTGCGGCTCGGCCGCGCTCGCCGAGGCGAACCCGTACACGCTGTCGGGCGGCGAGAAGCGGCGGCTGACGGTCGCGGCGGTGCTCGCGACGCGGCCCGCGGGTCTGGTGCTCGACGAGCCGACCTTCGGGCAGGATGCCGCGCACCTGGGCCGAGCTCGTCGGCCGATCGTCGCGCGGCTGCGGCGACGACGGCGCCGCGGTCGTGGCGATCACGCACGACGAGACGGTGCTCGAGGCGCTGCGCGCCCGGCGATTCGCGGTCGGGACCGGCGCATGAGCGCCGCGGTGACCGCCCCGGCTCGCGCCGCGGCCCGATCGCGGACCTCAACCCGGTCGCGAAGCTCGGCGCCGCGCTGCTGATCGCGCTGCCGCTCGTGCTCACGATCGATCCGGTGTCCGCCGCGGTCGCGCTGCTGCTCGAGCTGCCGCTGCTGGCCGCGCGCCGGGCTCGCGCTGGCGCGAGTTCTGGGTGCGCACGCTGCCGATCTGGATCGCCGCGCCGCTGGCGCGGCCTGACGATCGCGCTCTACGGCGCGCACGAGCGGCGAGGTCTACGTCGAGTGGTTCGTGGTGCGCATCAGCGAAGGATCGCTCACGCTCGCGCTGGCGACGTTCTTCCGCGTGCTCGCGATCGGGCTGCCCGCCGTCGTGCTCTTCGTCACGGTCGACCCGACCGACCTCGCCGACGGACTCGCGCAGCTGCTGCGGCTGCCCGCGCGCTTCGTGCTCGGCGCGCTCGCGGGCATGCGGCTGCTCGGGCCTGCTCACCGACGACTGGCGGGCGCTCGCGCTCGCGCGACGCGCGCGCGGCGTCGCCGACACGGGCCGCGTCCGGCGGGTGCTCGGCATGGCGTTCGCGCTGTTCGTGCTGTCGATCCGCCGCGGGTCCACGCTCGCGACCGCGATGGAGGCGCGCGGCTTCGGCGGCACGCGGCCCGCGCACGTGGGCGCGGGAGTCGCACTTCGGCTGGCGCGAGTGGGTGCTGCTCGCTGGTCGGCGCGGCGATCTCGGCGACCGCCATCACGGTGGCGGTGCTCACCGGCTCGTGGAACTTCATCCTGGGCGCGACCGCCTGAGGCCGCCGCGCTACGGCGTGAGCGCCTGGTAGTCGTCCTGCAGCGCGGGGTAGTAGTCGTCCCAGACGACGGTCGCGGCATCCCGCCCCTCGTGCACGGCGACCATCCGGTCGAGGTAGTACTCCCAGCCCGGCCCGATCGAGCCGATGTCTTCGCCGGCGTTCAGGCGCTGGCCGAAGGTGAGGGTCGTCGTGCCGCCCTGCTCGGCCAGTTCGAACCACAGGTGCCACGCCCCGGCGCCCTGCGACGTGTCGCCAGCGAAGCGCCGCGGGCGGGTCGCACTCGAGGATCGTGTAGTGCTCGGGCTCGACGTCCGCACCCTCCGCCGTCATGAAGAAGTCGACGTGCCCGCTCGCCGGATCGCCCTCCCACCGGCCGATCCAGCGTTCGAGCAGGGCGCTGTCGGTGAGCTCCCGCCAGATTCGAGAGGCGGATGCCGCGAAGCGGCGCGTCAGCACGAGGTTCGGTTCGCCGTCGATCGTGGTCACGGTGCCGGTGATGGTCGTCATGTCGCGTTCCAGAGCTCCCGGTAGTAGGCGAGGCGCGTCGGGGTCCGGCTCGACGCCGTAGGCCTCGATGAGCGCGTCCTGCCACCCGGGTCCATAGTTCCACTCGGTGCTCATCGCCGCCACGGCGATGTCGGCCCACCGGTCGGCGGTGCCCAGCGCGCCGAGGTCGACGTGCGCCGTCCATCGCCGTCGTCGCCGATGAGCGTGTTGGGGCAGCACGCGTCGCCGTGGCAGACGACGAGCCGGTCGATCGGGGGGGGCTCGCGCAGATCGTCGGGCACGCGGATGCCGCGGCCGCGGCGTTCGCCGAGCCGCGACGGCACGCTCCACTCGAACGGGCACGCGTCGACCGGCAGCGCGTCGTGCAGGGCGCGCAGCCCCTCGCCGACGGCGCGGACGCGGCGGCCGGTGGCGACCCATCGCGGGTCGACGGCGCTCTCGGCCGGTCAGCGCGGCGGTCACGAGCCACTCGTCGCTCGCGTCGCGCCGTGCTCGAGCACGCGGGGCACGCGCAGCGAACTCGCCCGCCCAGCCGAGGCGGTCGGCCTCGTCGGCGAAGGAGGTCTCCGCGTTGCGGGGACCGAGCTTGATGTAGCGACCGTCGTCGGTGCGGAAGGTGAGTCCGCCGACCTCGTTCACCCACACGGGTCGAGTGCCGAGCCGCCCGCGAGAGAGCGCACCGCGTCGGGCACGGCGACCGGCTCGGTGGGGATCCACATGAGCCCATTGTCCTGCGCGGCTGCGCGGCGGGCCATCGGTGGAGGACTCAGGAATCGCACCTGACGGGGCGCCTCGCGTGCGCGTCCCCCGAAGAACCCGAGTCTAACCAGCCGCCGAGATGGTAGACAAGGTCGGGAAGGGAACGCGCCGGAGTCCCTCTCTTCGTGGGACCGCGCGTCGGACATATGACTGCAGACGAGATCCGCCGCATCTTCCTCGAGTACATGGCCGAACGCGGCCATGTCGTGATCCCGCGGGCGCCGCTCATCCCGAAGGACGATCCGACGACACTCTTCACCGGCAGCGGGATGCAGCCTCTGCTGCCGTATCTGCTCGGAGCCGACCATCCCGTCCGGCTCGCGGCTCGCCGACAGCCAGACGTGCCTCCGGGTGCAGGACGTCGAAGAGGTGGGCGACAACCGCCACACGACCTTCTTCGAGATGCTCGGCAACTGGAGCCTCGGCGACTACTTCAAGCAGGAGCAGATCCCGCAGGTGTGGACCTTCCTGACCGAGAAGGTCGGTCTGGACCCCGATCGCATCTACGTCTCGTGCTTCAGCGGCGATCCGGCCCACGGCATCCCGAAGGACGAGGAGGCCGCCGCCGTCTGGACGCGGCTGTTCGAGGAAGCGGGAATCTCGTCCGATCAGGTCGACGTCGACACCGAGGAGCACGCCGCGAGCGTCGGCACCGGCGGCGCGCGGATCGCCTTCTACGGCAAGAAGAACTGGTGGTGCCGGGGCGGCAAGGCCGAGGACATGCCCGTCGGCGAGCCGGGCGGGCCCGACACCGAGATCTTCTACCTGTTCCCGAGCGTCGACCCACGACCCGGCCTACGGGCTGCACTGCCATCAGAACTGCGACTGCGGGCGGTTCATCGAGCTCGGCAATTCGGTCTTCATGGAGTACCGGCGCACCGAGTCGGGGTTCGAGCCGCTGCCGCGGCGCAACGTCGACTACGGCGGCGGGCTCGCCCGGATCGCGGCCGCGGCGATGGACAGCCCGGACGTCTTCCGGATCGGGCTGCTCTGGCCGATCATCGAGCGGCTCCAGGAGCTGTCGGGCAGGACGTACGAAGACGAGACGCGCGCGATGCGGGTGATCGCCGACCACCTGCGCGGCGCGACCTTCCTCGCCGTCGGACGGCGTGCGGCCGGGCAACAAGGCGCAGGGCTACGTGATGCGCCGCCTGATCCGCCGCGCGGTGAGGTTCGCGTTCGACCTCGGCCTCGAGGAGAACTTCTTCCCGCAGATCATCCCGACGATCGCCGGCATCTACGAAGAGCACTTCCCCGAGGTCGCCGAACACGCCGAGGAGGTCGAGGCCATCCTCGCCAAGGAGGAGCAGGCGTTCCGCCGCACCCTGCGCAAGGGCCTCAAGCAGCTCAGGGGCTACCGCGGCACCACCGTCACCGGCGATGAGCTGTTCGTCCTGTACGACACGTACGGCTTCCCCGTCGAGCTGTCGACCGAAGAGGCGACTCGAGCAGGGCATCACGGTCAGCGACGATTGGCGGGCTGAATTCGACGAGCAGATGGACGCGCAGCGCGCTCGCTCCCAGCGGGCCGCGTAGCGCCGGCACCGCATGACTGATCGGGTCGCGTTCGTCCTGGGCGGTGGCGGGGTCCGCGGCGCCGTGCAGATCGGCATGCTGCGGGCGCTGCTGGAGAGGGGCGTCATTCCCGACCTCATCGTCGGCACATCGATCGGCGCCATCAACGGCGCGATTGTGGCGAAGACCCCCACCACCGATGCGATCGACGACCTCTTCGACGCGTGGACATCCCCGGAGGCCGCCGCGGTCTACGGAGACTCGATTCTCAATCAGGCCTCGCGGCTGGTGCGCACACGCACCCACCTGAACTCGCCGGCGCCGCTGCGGCGGATGTTCGAACGGTTCCTGGGGGCCGACACCACCTTCGAAGATCTCGCCGTGCCGCTGCGGGTGGTGGCGGCGAGCATCGAGCGCGCCGCCGAGAAGGTGTTCGATTCCGGTCCGCTCATCCCCGCGGTGCTCGCCTCGTCGTCGGTGCCGGGTCTGCTTCCGGCGACGCGGATCGGCGACGAGACGTTCATCGACGGCGGCATCGTCAACTCCATTCCGATCAGTCCGGCCCTCGACGCCGGTGCCGACGGTGATCTTCGTGCTGCAGGTGGGTCGGATCGAGACGCCGCTCGAACCGCCGCGGACGGCCATCCAGGCGGCGCAGGTCGCTTTCGAGATCGCCCGCCGGCACCGCTTCGCGCGCGACTTGGCGACGCTGCCGAAGGGCGTGGACCTGCATGTCCTGCCCAGTGGCGGCGCGCTGGAGGGCGACGCGTCGCTCTTGTCCTACCGCCGCATCGACACGGTCCGCGAGCGCATCGACCTCGCCTACGCCGCCACCGCGGCGTACCTGGAGGAGCACTTCCCGACGTCGGACGGCACCCGCATGAAGCGGCTTCCCCCCGTCTGGGTCAGGCGGGTGATCCTGGCCCCGCTCGTCGTCATCCTGGGGTCCGCTGCTGATCGGCTTCACCCCCGTGCTGCTGCTCGCGATCATCATCGTCGCGTCGTTCGTCCCCCGGCGGTTCCGGTGGCCGCGGGCGGTCCTCATGCTGTTCGTCTACCTGCTGTGGGAGGCGCTGCTGCTCATCGTCCTGTTCGTCCTCTGGCTCGCCTCCGGCTTCGGCTGGAAGATCCGCTCGGCCGGATTCGTCCGCGCTCACTACGCGCGTCGCCGCGGTCGCACTGCGCGTGCTGTTCTGGGTCTGCCGCGGCGTGCTCGGCGTGCGGATCCTCACCGACGCGACACAGGAGTCCCCGGACGGCACTGTGCCCGCATCCTTCGAGCGGATGTTCCGGCCCGGCACACCGCTGGTCGTGGCCAGCAGGCATGCCGGCCCCGGAGATTCGTTCATCCTCATGCACGCCCTCCTCAACCACGTCCACCGGATGCCGCGGGTGGTGGTCAAGGACACGATGCAGTGGGATCCTGCGATCGATGTGCTGCTGAACCGGCTGCCGACCAGATTCATCACCCCCACCGGATTCTCCGGTCCTCCCGCCGCCGCCGGACGCAGCGCCACCGGACGGGCGGCCGAGGCGCTGATCGCCGATCTGGCCACCGGACTCGGACCGGTCGACGCGTTCGTGATCTTCCCCGAGGGCGGCAACTTCACCGATCGGCGCCGCACGGCCCGGATCGACCGCCTCCGCCAGGGCGGCAACGAGCCGCTCGCCGAGCGCGCCGAGGCGCTGCATCACGTCCTGGCCCCGCAGCCCGGCGGCCTCCATGCGGCGCTCGGGTCTGCGCCGGATGCCGACGTCGTCTTCATCGCCCACTCCGGGCTGGACGAACTCGCCACCGCCCGCGACCTGTGGCGCGCACTTCCGATGGAGAAGCGGATCACCCTCCACGCGTGGCGGGTACCGCGCGCCGATGTCCCGGCCGATCGCACCGACCAGGTGCTGTGGCTCTTCGAGTGGTTCGCCCGTATCGACACGTGGGTCGGCGACAGCGCCGTCTCTCGCCCCGGGGAGCAGTCATGAACGCCATCCTCGATCTGAAGATCATCGACTCTCCGGCGATGTGGATCGTCTACGCCATCGCGGTCGCCCTGGCGCTGGCGCTGCTCATCCGTCGTCCGACGCCGGGCTGGGTGCTGCGCGCGGTCATCGGCGTCGGCGTCGGAGGAGCCGTGGGCGTCGGGGCGTACCTCATCGCGAATGCGACCGACGCCTTCGGCGTCGACCTGCCCCTCGGAGTGGCGATCTGGGCGGCCGCGTGCCTTGGCGGCGTCGGACTGGCGATCGTGTCGCTGTGGGACTCCCGCGGTCTGGCGCAAGATCGTCGCCGGCTTCGCGATCGTCTGGTTCCTGATCACCGCGGCGGTCGGCATCAACGCGGCCTTCGGCATCAATCCGACGCTCGGCTCGCTGTTCGGGGTGGTCGCGTCCAACCCGATCGACATCGGAGACGGGGGAGACGCATCGGCGGCGCCCGATCAGCCGATCTACCAGACGTGGAAACCGCCGGCGGACATGCCCGCTCAGGGGACGCGCGGAACCCAGTCCATCCCCGGCACGGTGTCGGGCTTCACCGCGCGCGACGCCGGCATCTACCTGCCGCCGGCGGCGCTCGGCGCCGACGCCCCGGCGCTGCCGCTGGTGGTCATGATGATGGGGCACCCCGGCAATCCCGACGTGACCTTCATCGGCGACGTGCTCGATCAGTTCGCCGCCCAGCACGACGGACTCGCGCCCATCGTGATCGTCGCCGACCAGCTCGGCGGCGACGGCACCACCGATCCGGCGTGCGCCGACTCGACCGCTTTCGGCAACGCCGAGACGTACGTCACGCAGGACGTCGTGAACTGGGCGCGCGCGAACCTGCGCATCATCGACGACCCGCGCTACTGGATCGTGGCCGGCTACTCCAACGGCGGCGGGTGCGCGATCAAGTACGGCGCGAAGTATCCCGATGTCTTCAAGAACATCATCGACGTGTCGGGCGAGGAGTATCCCGGTTCGGAGGATCCGGACGATGTCACGGCCGCGATCTACGGCGGTGACAGCGCTGCCTTCGACGCGTCGAAGCCGATCGCGATCATGCAGGCCGCGCCGGCCGGAAGCTACTCCGAGACGACTGCCGTCTTCACCGCGGGCAGCGAGGATCCCGGCCTACATCACCGCCGCCAAGCGGTCGTCGGACGCGGCGCATCGCGGTGGGAATGGCCACGACCCTGTTCATACGTGGTCGAAGGAGCCGACCACGGCGGCACCGCCGGTCTCCGGCGGCCTGGCGGAGGGATTCAACGTGCTGTACCCGGTCCTCGGGCTGTCGGCCGGCTGAGCGGCCGAGGGGAGGTCAGTTCTCCTCCGCGGCATCCACCATCGCGGCATCCGGCTCCGCTGCCGAGTCGTGCCGCCGCTTGACGAACCACCACGCCACCGCGAGGCCCACGAACCACAGCGGGGTCCACAGGAGCGGGAGCCGGGTGTCCTCGAACAGCGCGAGGACGACGATCATCGCCGCGAAGAACCCGAGCACCACCCAGCTGAGCGGCACGCCCCATCGCAGTCGGTACGACGATGGGGCGTGCAGATCGGGGCGCTTCCTGCGATAGACGAGGTAGGCGATCAGGATGATCGACCACACGAAGATGAAGAGGATCGACGAGACCGCGGTGACGAGCTGGAACGCGTCGTCGAAGACCGACGCCGAGCGATCCGCCGAGCAGGACGACGACGCGACGACAGGACGAGCGCGCGCCCGGGCACGGCGGTGCGCGTCAGGCGGGAGAACCCCGACGGCGCCTGGCGGGTCGTGGACAGTCCGTAGACCATGCGGCTCGACGAGAAGAAGCCGCTGTTGGCCGCCGAGGTCGCCGATCGTCAGCACGACCGCGTTGATGACGCCCGGCGGCGCCGGCGAAGCCGATGAGCAGGAACAGGGCGACGAACGGGCTCTCGTCGGGTTTGATCTGGCTCCACGGAGTCACGCACATGATGACGCCGAGCGCGAGGACGTAGAAGAACAGGATCCGGATCGGCACCTGATTGATCGCCTTCGGCAGGTTCTTCTCCGGGATCCTTGGCCTCGGCCGCGGTCGTTCCGACCAGTTCGATGCCGGCGAACGCGAAGATCGCGATCTGGAAGCCGCCGAGGAATCCGACGAAGCCGTTCGGGAAGAAGCCGCCGTCGTCCCAGAGATGGGTGACGCTCGCGGTGTTGCCCGACGGCGAGGTGAACCCGATCACGATGAGCACGACGCCGACGGCGATCAGCGCCAGGATCGTCACCACCTTGATGAGCGCGAACCAGAACTCCGCCTCTCCGAACGCGCGTACGGCGATCAGGTTCAAGGCGAGCACGAACGGCCACGGCGATCACCATCGGCACCCAGCCGGGCAGGTCCGGCCACCAGAATCTCGCGTAGGTCTGGATGCCGACCGACATCGGCGGTGGCGATCGAGATCAGGCACAGCCAATACGTCCACCCGACGAAGAACCGCGCCCACTCGCCGAGGTAGTCGGCGGCGAAGTCCTGGAAGGTGCGGTACCCGAGGTTCGACAGGAGCAGCTCGCCCATCGCGCGCATCATCACGAACAGCATCATCCCGACGACGACGTAGACGAGCAGGATCGAGGGCCCTGCCTTGTGGATGCCGATGCCCGACCCGAGGAACAGACCGGTCCCGATGGCACCGCCGATCGCCATCAGCTGGATGTGGCGATTGCTCAGCCCGCGCTCGAGGGCGACCTGGCTCGCGGGCTGACGCGGTCATGCTGATCCGTGGTCATCGACGCGGTAGTTTCGACAGAGGACGCGGCGTACGGCGGACGCATGGCGAGAGTATATGGCGGGCCGCACGACGCCGAGGGTCGTGCACGGAGTTGCGTGGCACTGAGTCCCACCTAGAGCTGGGATGCAGTCGCACACGTTCGAAGGAGAGCACATGGACATCGCAGGCGCTTCCGCCCTCGTGACCGGCGGCGCGAGCGGACTCGGACTCGCCACGGCCCGCCGCCTCGCCGCAGCCGGCGCAGCCGTCACGATCATCGACCTGCCGAACTCGGCGGGCGCCGAGATCGCCGCCGAACTCGGCGGCACGTTCGCCGCCGCCGATGTCACGAGCCCCGACGCAGGTCGCCGCCGCGGTGCGCACGGCCGCGGCATCCGGCCCTCTGCGCGTCGTCGTCAACTGCGCCGGCATCGCCCCGCCGGCGAAGGTGCTCGACCGCGACGGCAACCCGTCGTCGCTCGACGCGTTCGAGCGCATCGTCCGCGTCAACCTCATCGGCACGTACAACGTGATCGCCCAGGCATCGGCGGTCATGTCGCGCACCGAGCCGGATGCCGACAGCGGCGACCGCGGCGTCATCGTCAACACCGCGAGCGTCGCCGCGTTCGACGGCCAGATCGGCCAGCCCGCCTACTCGGCCAGCAAGGGCGGCGTGCACGCGATGACGCTGCCGATCGCGCGCGAGCTCGCGCGCTACGGCATCCGGGTCGTCACGATCGCCCCCGGAATCATGGAGACGCCGATGCTCGCGGGCCTGCCGCAGGCGGCGCAGGACTCGCTCGGCGAGCAGGTGCCGTACCCGGCCCGGCTCGGCCGCCCCGACGAGTACGCCCGACTCGTCATGGCGATCGTCGACAACGGCTACCTCAACGGCGAGACGATCCGCCTCGACGGCGCGATCCGCATGGCGCCGAGAGATAGGGAGACTCATGACGCGACTCGATCCTTCTCACGCGCGACGGCGGCACTCGCCCGCGTGACGTTCAACCGTCCGGCGTCCCTGAACGCGATGGACTTCGACATGGGCGCGCTGTGGCGCGACATCGCGCACGAGGTCACGTCCGATCCGTCCGTCGGGGCGGTGATCCTGGATGCCGCAGGCCCGGCGTTCTGCGCCGGCGGCGACGTCGTCGCGATGGCGACCTCCGGCGCCGGCGGCGAGGCCGTCACCGCGACCGCCCACGTCATCCACGACGGCATCCGCACCTGGGCGCTCTCGGACAAGCCGATCGTCGCCGCGGTGCAGGGCGCGGTCGCCGGCGGCGGGCTCGGCCTCATGCTGATCGGCCGACTACATCGTCGCGGCCGACTCGGCGAAGTTCGTCAGCAAGTACGCCAACATCGGCCTGACCCCCGACCTCGGCGTCTCGACGCTGCTGCCGGCCGCGATCGGCCAGCGCCGCGCGCTGCAGCTGCTGCTGCAGGATCGCACGCTGAGCGCCGCCGAGGCCCTCGACTGGGGTCTGGTGGCCGAGGTCGTGCCCGCTCGCCGACGTCGCCGGCCGCGCCGAGCAGATCGCGCGCTTCTGGCTCGAGAACGCCACGGCCGCCTTCGGCCAGGCCAAGCGCCTCGTCCGCGTCGGCGCCGACCGCACGTTCGAGCAGAACCTCGCCGACGAGGCCGCGCACGATCGGCGCACGCTTCGACACCGACGAGTCGAAGATGCGCGTCGCCGCCTTCGCCGCGGCATCCCGCAAGCAGTCCGCCCCGAAGGAGAACGCCGTGAGCACCTTGCCGGCAAGACCATCCTGATGTCGGGCGGCAGCCGCGGCATCGGCCTCGCGATCGCGCTGCGCGCGGCCGCCGACGGCGCGAACATCGCGCTGCTGGCCAAGACCGACTCGCCGCATCCGAAGCTCGAGGGCACCGTGCACTCCGCGGCGGAGCAGATCCGCGCGGCGGGCGGCAACGCGCTGCCGATCGTCGGCGATGTGCGCAACGACGACGACATCACCGAGGCGGTGCTCAAGACCCAGGGCGAGTTCGGCGGCATCGACATCGTCGTGAACAACGCGAGCGTGATCGACCTCTCGCGCTCGCTCGAGCTCGCGGCGAAGAAGTACGACCTCATGCAGGACGTCAACGTGCGCGGCACGTTCATGCTCTCGCAGGCGGCCGTGCCGATCCTGCGCGGATGCCGAGAACCCGCACATCCTCTCGCTGTCGCCGCCGCTGAACCTCGACCCGAAGTGGCTCGGCGCGCACACCGGCTACACGCTGGCCAAGTACGGGATGACGATGGTCACGCTCGGCTTCGCCGCCGAGTTCGCGAAGGACGGCATCGCCGCCAACACGCTCTGGCCGCGCACGACGATCGCGACCGCCGCGGTGCAGAACCTGCTCGGCGGCGACATGGTGATGGCCGCGAGCCGCACGCCCGAGATCTACGCCGACGCCGCGTACGAGGTGCTCACCGCCCGTCGCGCGAGTACACCGGGCAGACGCCTCATCGTCGAGGACGTGCTGGCGGATGCCGGCATCACCGACTTCTCGCGCTACGCCGCGGTGCCCGGCACCCCCGACGACCGGCTGTTCCCCGACATCTTCCTGTAGCGCGGAGCCGGCGGCGGAGATGGTCAGTGCTTGTTGCCGGTGAACAGCAGGATGCCGCCGAGCCCGATCATCAGGCCGCCGCCGGTCGCCGAGAGGGCGGCGATCCGCTTCGGCGACTTGCCGAACCACGTGCGCGCGCCCGCCGCGGCCAGCGCCCAGATGCCGTCCGAGATCAGGGCGATCACGAAGAAGATGAGCCCCAGCTGGATCATCTGCAGCGGCACCGCGCCGGCGTTCAGATCGACGAACTGCGGCAGCACCGCGACGAAGAACGCGATCGTCTTCGGGTTCGTGATGCCGACGACGAAGCCCTCGCCGAGCTGCCGCCAGTGCGAGCGGGGGAGCGCGCCCGAGATCGCCGCCTCGGCCGTGCGGTTGCGGTGGCGGATCGCCTGAACGCCGAGGAACATCAGGTACAGCGCGCCGACGACCTTCACGATCGTGAACAGCACGACCGATCGCGCGACGATGCCGCCGACGCCGAGCGCGACGAGTCCGATGATCGGCAGCAGCCCGAGCGCGTTGCCGAGCACGCTCAGCAGCCCGCCGATGCGGCCGAGCGCGAGCGCGCGACCGATCGTGAACAGCACGCTCGGCCCGGGGATGACGATGAGCACGAGCGCGGCCACGGTGAAGGCGAGCAGATTCTCCGGCGGAACCACACCTGAACGATAGTGCGGATGCCGCTGCGCGAAGTACCGCGGCCCGCTCAGGCGCTGGGGGTGGGCGCGAGCAGGATCTTCACGGTGCCGTCCGTGCCCCACCAGAACCCGAGGCTCTGCTCCGGCCTCATGCCCTCCGGTCGCTCTTCGGGCACGATCTCATCGAACGGCACCGCCAGCAGCAGCGCGCCCTGCGACTTGAGGTCGACGGTGACGCAGGTCGCGCGCATCGTCCGGTCGCCGTCGAGCAGCAGGCAGTTCTCGTCGTCGCTCGCGCCGGGGGCGCCGCCGATCCAGAGCTTCCAGCCGTAGTAGTCGCCCAGCGGCTCGACCCACGTCATGGCGCCCTCGACCGGGAAGGGGGGCACGTCGTCGGCCGACGGGATGTTGACGTAGCTCCCGAACGACCCGTCGATGTTGACGGTGATGAGCACTTCGGCGGCGGGGTCGGCCGTGAACGAGAGCGCCTCGCGGGCGCTCGCGGGGATCGCGGCCGCCGGCGGCTCCGGAGGTGCGAGGGCCTGTTGCGCCGCCGTGATGCCGAGCGGCACGGCCAGCGCGGCGACCAGCGGCGACCGCCGCGGCATGCCACCGGGCTCGGTGGCGTCGTACCGGCGCGGGGAGCACGTCGACGACGCGCGCCGCGCTCGGTGCCGGCGCAGGGGGAGCGGGCGTCGTCGGGGCCGGAACGCTCGGTCACGACCCTCGGGCGGGCGAGCTCCTCGAGCTCGATGAGGCGCGCCCGCGCGGCGGGGTCGCCCGCGATGTCGGCCGACGGGCCGTAGGCGCGCACGCGCAGCGCGTCCAGTTCGGCCCGAGTTGCGGCATCCATGCGTCGTCCCCTTCTTCACGCTACCCCCGCCAGAGGAGGGGCGGGCCAGCCTTCACGCAGGTGCGTCCCCTACCCTGAGAGCATGACGACCAGGCCCGAGGGAACGCCCGTGCGACAGGTGCGCCCGAAGACCGAGGGCTGGCAGCAGAAGAAGGACGACGAGGGCAGGCCGCTGCTGCAGTTCGCCTCTCCGAAGCGGGGCAAGCCGCCCGTGCACCTGGCCGACCTGACCCCCGACGAGCGCGTCGCGAAGGTGAAGGAGCTCGGCATGCCGGGCTTCCGCGCGAAGCAGCTCGAGAAGCACTACTTCACGCACTGGACGCACGATCCCGCCGCCATGAGCGACCTGCCGGCCGCCGGTCGCGAGGAGTTCGTGCACGGGATGCTGCCTCCTCTGCTCACCGAGGTGCGGCGCCTCGAGACCGACCGCGGCGACACGATCAAGTTCCTCTGGAAGCTGCACGACGGCGCCCTCGTCGAGTCCGTGCTCATGCGCTACCCGGGGCGGATCACGCTCTGCGTCTCGAGCCAGGCCGGCTGCGGCATGAACTGCCCCTTCTGCGCGACCGGCCAGGCCGGGCTCACGCGCAACATGTCGGCCGCCGAGATCATCGAGCAGATCGTGCGCGCCAACGCGCTGATCGCCGCCGGCGGGCTCGGCGGGAAGAAGCGCGACGACCACAGCGCCGAGCGCGTGAGCAACATCGTGTTCATGGGCATGGGCGAGCCGCTCGCGAACTACTCGCGCGTGATGCAGGCCGTGCGCGTCATGACCGACAAGCAGCACGGGCTCGGCATGAGCGCACGCGGCATCACCGTCTCGACGGTGGGACTCGTGCCGGCGATCACCAAGCTCGCGAACGAAGACATCCCCGTCACGTTCGCGCTCTCGCTGCACGCACCCGACGACAAGCTGCGCGACGAGCTCATTCCGGTGAACTCGCGCTGGAAGGTCGACGAAGCGCTGGATGCCGCGCGGAACTACTTCGACAAGACCGGCCGCCGGGTCTCGATCGAATACGCGCTCATCAAGGACATGAACGACCACGGGTGGCGCGCCGATCTCCTGGCCGACAAGCTCAACGCCCGCGGGCGCGGCTGGGTGCACGTGAACCCCATCCCGCTCAACCCGACGCCGGGTTCGATCTGGACGGCATCCGAGGTGTCCGTGCAGAACGAGTTCGTGCGCCGCCTCAACGACGCCGGCATCCCGACGACGCTCCGCGACACCCGCGGCAAGGAGATCGACGGTGCGTGCGGGCAGCTCGTCGCGACGACCGAAGACGAAGCCGCCGCCGCCGCGACGCCCACCGAAGACTGAGATCTCCCCGGCCGGGCGGTCGGCCTGACAGAATCGGCACATGCCGAGCTGGCTCATCTTCGCGATCGTCGCCCTCGCGTTCTCGGTCGTCGCCACGTGGGTCGTGCGCCGACTGCTGGATGTCGAGGTGGGATGGCTGCGCGCGTGGGTCACCGCGATCGTGGTTTTCGTCATCGCGGTGCCCGTCGCCGTGTGGTCCCTGGGCAAGGCCGGCGTGTACGAGGACGGGCGCTTCCTGGCGAGCGGCTCCATCGCGATCGCGTTCGTCGCGCTCACGGTGGGATGGATGCTCGCGGCGGTCGTCATCGCGGTCCTGTCGCTGGAGTTCTTGTGGCCCTCGCGACGGTGGCGCAACCCGATCGCGGTCGTGCGCGACGCGATCCGCCGGCGTGACCGCGCGCGCCGCTACGTGCAGATCCTCACGATCGGCTCTCGTCACGGACTCACGTTCTACGAGAGCAGGCGACACGGCGAAGGCGAGGAGGACGAGCTGCCGACGGCGCTGGTGTCGGCGATGAACGAAGCGGGCGTGACGTTCGTCAAGCTCGGCCAGGTGCTCTCCTCGAGGGAGGACGTCCTGCCTCCGGCGTTCATCGAGGCCTTCTCGACTCTGCAGATGGATTCCTCGCCGATCCCGTGGGCGGAGGCGGAGGCGGCGATCGTGGCGCAGCTGGGCCGGCCCATCGCCGACGTCTTCGCCGAGATCGATCAGACCCCGCTTGCTGCGGCATCCGTCGCCCAGGTGCACGCCGCGCGACTCCTGAGCGGCGAAGACGTGGTGGTGAAGATCCAGCGGCCGCGGGCGCGCGCGCAGGTGACGACCGATCTCGACATCCTCGAGCGCCTCGCGAACGAGGCCGAGAAGCGCACCGAGTGGGCGAAGGCGTACGGCGCGCGCGCTCTGGTCGCGGAGTTCTCGCGCGCGCTGCGCGAAGAGCTCGACTACCGCATCGAGGTCGCCAACACCGAGATGCTGCGCGCGGCGATCGCGGCGTCGGGTGCGCAGACGTGGCTGCACCTGCCGACGGTGCACAAGGAGTACTCGACCGCGCAGATGATCGTGCAGGAGCGCGTCTACGGAACGCCGTTCGGCAGGCTGCAGCCGGAAGCGCTGCCGCCCGGATGAGGCCAAGCGCGTCGCCGACGCGCTGCTGGACGCCGTCTTCGACCAGATCGCGGTGCGCGGCATCTTCCACGCCGACCTGCACGCCGGCAACGTCGTCCTGGGCGAGGACCGCACCGTCACCCTGATCGACTTCGGCTCGGTGGGTGTGCTCGAGCGCAGCATGCGGCGCCTGCTGCTGCCGCTGCTGATCGGCATGGCGAACGAAGACGACGTCGCCGTCACCGACGCCGCGCTGCTGATCTGCGGGCCGCCCGCCGGCGACTTCGGCTCCACGCCGTTCAACGCCGTCGGCCCTGCAGCGCGACATCGGCGTGATCCTCACCCGCGTGCACAACTCCCGCGCCGACGAGAACATCTTCCGGCTGTTCGTCGACGTGCTGCGCCGCAATCGCATGGCACTGCCGCCCTCGCTGCTGCTCGTCTTCCGCACGCTCGCTTCGCTCGAGGGGACGCTCCGCAGGCTCGTGCCCGACTACGACATGGTGGCGCGCGCGCTCGAGATCGCCCCGCGCATGGCGCTGTCGATCTTCACGCCACGGGGGGCGATGCTGACGGCGCAGACGTGGTCGGCGCTGCTGACCGAGCAGGCGCGACGGCTTCCGCGACGGCTCGAGAGTCTGACCCGCTCGCTCGACGAGGGCACGCTCGAGCTCAGGCTGCGCGCGTTCGAGAGCGAGAACGAGCGCACGTGGGTCGACGGCATCATGGGTCGCATCACGACGACCGTGGTCGGCATCACGCTCGTGATCGCCGGCATCATGCTCGGCGTGGACGACGGCGGTCCGACGGTGACCGATGACGTCCCGGCGTTCTCGTTCCTCGGCGCCGTCGTCGGCCTCGGCGGCCTGCTGCTGCTCATGCGGAGCCTCCGCACCGCTCTGCGGCGGCGCTGAGCCGAGTGGCCGTGCGGCCGAGGCTCACGCGGCTTCGGAGTCCTCAGCAGCCGCCTCGCGCACCCGCCGGTCGGCGTCGACGAGCTCGAGAAGGTGGAGCGATGAAGGGTCGGCCCCCGCGGCGACCACGGCACTGACCGTCCAGTCGGGCGTCGAGTCGGCCGGCAGCGCGATCGTCGCGAGCCGTGCGGCCTCCCGCTTGCCGGCGACATGCTGCGGGACGATCGCGATGCCCAGCCCCCGGTCGACCAGGTCGAGCAGGGTGTGGATGTCATCGACCGTGCACCGGACACGCCGACGGATGCCGCGCGCCGCGAACAGCGAGTCGTTGAGCGTCCGCACGCCCCAGGCATCGCGGAAGTCGATGAACTCCCGATCGTTCAGGTCGTCCCAGGCGACGCGACGCCCGCCGGCGAGCGGATCGTCGGGCGGGGTGAGGAGCACGAGGCTGCGGCGGCCGAGTTCGACCCGCTGCAGCGCGCCGAGATGCTCGGTCGTGGCTACGAAGGCGACGTCGAGCTCTCCGCTGCGAACACCGGCAGCGAGCTCGTGCGATCCGGCCTGGGTGAAGTGGATGTCGATGAGGGGATGCCGGCGGTGGAAGCGCTCGAGCAGAGGAGGCACGTCTACCACTCCGAGGCACTGCTCGGCGCCGATCCGCAGTACGCCCGACAGCTGGTGGGTCGCGCGGACGACCGCGTCCCGTGCATTCGCGGATTGTGCGAGCAGCTCCCGCGCATAGGGGAGGAGCGCGGTCCCGGCGTCGGTGACCGACACGCGCCGGGTCGACCGCTCGAAGAGAGGTGCGCCCATCTCCTCTTCCAGAGCGCGGATCGCCGCCGACAGGCCCGACTGCGTGACGCCGCACACGGATGCCGCACGGGTGAACTGCTGCTCGTCAGCGAGGGCGACGAAATACTCCATCTGACGAAGTTCCATTCAGCACTCTCGTTTCTGAAAAGTATCGAATCCAGTTGTTGGACTTCTATCGTGCGCCTCTCTAGGGTTGAAAAGCAACCCGCAACCACCCCCGGAAGGACGCACGTGAAGAAGATCTCGCTGGGCGAGACCGAGGCCCCGAACGTCGTCCTCGGCCTGATGCGCATCGCTGACAAGACCGACGACGAGATCCGCCACCTCGTCGGGACCGCTCGCGACGCCGGAATCGACTTCTTCGATCACGCGGATGTCTACGGCGGGAAACTCCACGGCTGCGAGATGCGGTTCGCCGAGGCCATGAAGCTGTCCGCCTCGGAGCGTGCCGAGATCACGATCCAGACCAAAGCGGGCATCGTCGGCGACGGTCCGTACTTCGACTTCTCGTACGAGCATCTGGTCCGATCGGTCGAGGGCTCTCTGCGTGCGCTCGAGACCGACTACATCGACATTCTGCTGCTGCACCGTCCCGATGCGCTCGTCGAGCCGGAAGAGGTCGCGCGCGCTTTCGACGAGCTTGCGGCATCCGGCAAGGTGCGTGCGTTCGGGGTGTCCAATCACACCCCCCGCCAGATCGACGTGCTGAGGACCGCAGTGGCGCAGCCGATCGTCGCAAACCAGGTCCAGCTGTCGATCACTCACGCCCCGATCGTCGCGCAGGGCGTTGCCAGCAACATGGCCGGCACCGAGCAGTCTCTGACGATCGACGGCGGCGGCATCCTCGACTACTGCCGGATCAACAAGATCACCGTGCAGGCGTGGTCGCCGTTCCAGGCGGGTTTCTTCACGGGCACGTTCCTCGGTTCGCCGGAGTACGCCGAGCTGAACGAGGTCATCGATCGGCTTGCCGCGTTGTACGACGTTCCGCCGATCGCGATCGCGACGGCCTGGATCACCCGGCACCCCGCCGGGATGCAGGTCGTGCTCGGCACGACGAGTCCGGAGCGCATCGCCGGTGCCGCGCTCGGCTCCGACATCCCCTTCACCCGGGCCGAGTGGTACGAGCTGTTCCGTGCCGCCGGCTACCGCGTGCCCTGACATCCCCTCGCGCACATCCCCACCCCCGCATGACCGGCGCCTCGCGGCGCCACGAAGGAGAAACCACATGGTCGCCTACCGATACCTCGGCAACAGCGGACTCAAGATCTCGGAGATCACCTACGGCAACTGGGTGACGCACGGCTCGCAGGTGGGCGACGCGGACGCGATCGCCACGGTGCACGCGGCACTGGATGCCGGCATCACGACGTTCGACACCGCCGACGCGTACGCGAACACCGAGGCGGAGGTCGTCCTCGGCAAGGCGATCGCAGGGCAGCGGCGCGAGTCGCTCGAGATCTTCACGAAGGTCTACTGGCCGACCGGTCCGAAGGGTCCCAACGACAGCGGCCTGAGCCGCAAGCACATCATGGAGTCGATCAACGGCTCGCTCACGCGCATGGGCACCGACTACGTCGAGCTGTACCAGGCGCACCGCTTCGACTACGAGACCCCGATCGAGGAGACGTTCCAGGCGTTCGCCGACGTCGTGCGTCAGGGCAAGGCGCTGTACATCGGCGTCTCGGAGTGGACGGCCGAGCAGCTGCGCGAGGGTCACGCGCTGGCGAAGGACCTCGGCTTCCAGCTCATCTCCAACCAGCCGCAGTACTCGATGCTGTGGCGGGTCATCGAGGGCAAGGTCGTGCCCGCGTCCGAAGAGCTCGGCATTTCGCAGATCGTCTGGTCGCCGATGGCGCAGGGCGTGCTCAGCGGCAAGTACCTGCCCGGCCAGCCCGCACCCGCGGGCTCGCGCGCGACCGACGAGAAGAGCGGCGCGGACTTCATCAAGCGCTTCATGGACGACGACGTGCTCACGGCCGTGCAGAAGCTCAAGCCCATCGCCGACGAGGCCGGCCTGACGATGCCGCAGCTGGCGATCGCGTGGGTGCTGCAGAACCCGAACGTCGCCGCCGCGCTGGTCGGGGCCTCGCGTCCCGATCAGATCGCGTCGAACGTCGCCGCGTCGGGCGTGACGCTCGATGCCGACACCATGTCGGCGATCGACGCCGCCGTGGGCGGTGTCGCGGTGACCGACGCCGAAGAGACGTACTCCGTCTCGCCCAAGACCCGCCCCTGAATCGGTCGCGCACCGGTTCATGCCCGTGACCAGCGCCGGCGTCCTCCTCTACCGCATGGTGGAGGAGGCGCCGGAGGTGCTGATCGCGCACATGGGCGGCCCGTACTGGGCGGCCAAGGACGACGCGGCGTGGTCGATCCCCAAGGGCGAGTACGACCCCGACTCGGAGACGGCGCTGGATGCGGCGCTCCGAGAGTTCGCCGAGGAGCTCGGCGTCGGCGCACCCGCCGGCCCCTACGCGGAGCTCGGCACGTTCGCGTACTCCTCCGGCAAGCGGGTCACGGTGTTCGTCGCCGACGGCGCGGAGTTCTCCCTCGAGGGGCTCGTGTTCGGTGAGTTCGAGGTCGAATGGCCGCCGCGTTCCGGGCGTCTGCAGTCGTTCCCCGAGGTCGATCGCGCGGAGTGGACGACGCTGGATGCCGCCCGCGTGCGCCTGGTGAAGGGCCAACGTCCTGCGCTCGACGCGCTCGCACGGCACCTCGCCGAGGCGACCCGGCGAACCTCATGACTTCGGAGGACCCCGAACCACCGGCTCGGCGGAGACGCCTCCGCTCGGCAGGAGCGAGTACCGCACCAGCCGGCCGAGTCCGACGACGGCGTGCGTATCAGGGTCATGGTGCCAGCGTCGGAAGGATGACGGAGGCGGGAGTCGCGGGGATGTCGGAGCCCGGGACGCACGTGACAGACGGCTCCGGCGCATCCTCCACGATCATGCAGTACTCGCCATCGAGCGTGGGGCCGACCCCCACCTCGCGGCCGTACATGATTCCGAGCGGTCTGAACTGCTCGCGGATGACCTGGCCGGTGACGTCGCCCAGAGCGGACCCGGACCGCACCTCCTCGCGGAGCGCGGCTGTGCCCCAGGCGTACCCGCCCAGGATGACCGCCACCGCGGCGGCGCTGATGATCACCGGCAGCCAGGTGCCGGCGCGCCGCCGGGGCGTGCTCGTCGGCGGCGTGCGCACCCGTCGGACGTGACGGAACATCGTGAGAGTGCTCGACGCACACCCGATCTTCCAGCTCCTGCAGCCGCGAGACGGCGGCCGCGTCGTCGAAGATGTCGGGATGCAGCCCGTAGGCGCGGCAACGCAGCGCGTCGAGCTCGCAGTGCTCGGCACGCGTGACGAAGCCCCCCGGCTCGTCGCCCACGCGCTCACCGTACTGCTCCCCGCCCGCCTATGGGGGTGAGTGCGTGAACGAGCGCCGCCTCACTGAAAGCCCGGAGGCGGGACCGCTGTCGGTGCGGGTGTCGCGGCATCCGGCAGGGCGATCGTCTCGGCCGAGTCGGCGGGCTCGGCGATCACGGTGCCGCCGGGCATCAGCGTGTACGCCACGAGCTCGCCGAGGCCGGTGAACACATCGCTCTCCGCGTCGGAGTACCACGACGGCAGTACGACCGAGACGGGATTCGCGTACGCGTTCTCGATCGGGATGCAGGTGATCGACGACTGCGGCAGGTCGGCGATGATCATGCAGAATCTGTGGTCGACGGTCGGACCGACACCGACCGTCCGCCCGTAGAGGATCCCGTACGGGCGCAGCTGGTCGCGGATCATCCGGTCGGCGACCTCTGCGCTCCCCGGAAGAGTCAGCACGTCATCGCGGAGTCCGTCCACATACACGCGGTAGTTCTCGCGATAGCGGGCGTCGAACTCTTCGTTCGAGGCCGAGGCGAACGTCGCCGTCTCTGCCACGTCGGCCTCGCGCGCAGCGGTCCACGCGGCGCCGCCCAGCAGCACCGCGACGCCGGCGGTCGCGGCGACGAGCGCGCCGTGCCACCGGGGTGTGCGCGTCGTCGAGATCGAGATCACCGCGGCGTCCGACCCGACGAGAGAGGGGGATGCCGCGGCGGGCGTCGCGGCCGGTACGCCCGCGTCCGGCGCGGCCGGGAACCGGTCCTGGCGGACCCGGTCTTCGAGTTCGCGCAGCCGTGCCAGAGCTTCGCCGTCGCGGAGGATGTCGGCATCCGGCCCGTACGCGCGCCGGCGCAGCGCGTCGAGCTCGGTGATCTCGGCGTGCGTGACGCGCTCCCGCGGCTCCTCTGCCACCGTTCCAGGGTACGTCCGTGCAGAGGGGCGGGGCCGGTGAGCGGCTATGCGCCCGAGCTGCGCTGCGCCTCCCACTCGTCGACCAGCGACGGCACGCGCGCGGCGAGGAAGCGCAGGAAGTCGGCGATGTTCCGGGCGCGGGCGACCGACAGGGGCGCGTCGGCGTTCGCGTCGGCGATGCGGTCCATGTGGTCGGCGAGGCTCGCGTACAGCGGGGCGTTGGAGGTCAGCATCCCGTGCCACGCGTCGTCGGTGAGGTCGTAGCGATCGCGGCGATCGCCGGGGCGCGACACCCGGTGGATGAGGCGCATCGACTGCAGGTAGCGCACCGCCCCCGACACCGCCGCCGCGGACGCCCCGAGCCGTTCGCCGAGCTCCTTCGCCGTGTACCCCTGATCGGGCGAGCCGACGAGCGCCATCATCACGCGGGCCGGCATGCGGGCCATGCCGGCGGTCGTCAGCATCGCCGCGGCCTGCTCCGCCGGCTCGAGACCGGGATGCTCCGCGCCGCTCATCCGCCCGCCGCCAGTTCGCGCCGCCGCATGAGTCCGAGCGCCGCCGCCGCCGGCGACGGCGATCGCCCCGAGCAGCCACCACAGCCCGCGCACGTCGACCCCGTCGGCGACCGGAACGGGCGCCGCGGCCACCGGCGACAGCCACGCGACGGCCTCGGGCAGCCCGAAGATCGGTCCGAAGAGCCCGATCACCGCGGCCAGCAGCACGAGGCTCCATCCGACCGCGATCGTCCATCGAGGCGCGAGCACGAACACCAGGGCGGTCGCGACGAGGAACACGCTCGCCGCGACGACCTGGCCGAGCCCGACCGTCACGGCGCTGCGGTAGAGGTCGGGGTCGCCGTCGTTCAGCGGCGATGCCGACGGATGCCGCAGCCACGCCGGCCGCCAGGATGATGACGATCGCCGCGAAGCCGACGATCACGAAGTCGGCGAGCCAGCGCACGCGGTCGATCGGCGACGCGAGCACGAGCTCTGCGGTGCCGTGCGTCTCCTCCTGACGCGCTCGGGTGATCGTCTGCACCCCGGCGCACGCGGCGAGGATGCCGATCATCACGAAGAAGGTCGTCAGCAGACCCTGCTCGAGCGAACCCTGACTGGCCATCATCTGGTCGAGCACGGCCTGGATCGACGGGTTCTCGGCGCTGACCTCCTCGACGACGGAGGCGAGCGTCGTCGCGAGCAGCCCGGACAGAGCGCCGCCGATCGCCCAGCCGATGATCGACCCGGCCGACAGCCGCCAGACGAGCGCGGTCGTCGAGCCGAGCGCCGCGTGCGCGTCGACGCGGCCCACGCGCTCGGCGACGAAGCTCGAGCCGACGTCGCGGACGCCCTGCAGGGCGATGGCGGCGACGGCGAAAGCGAGCCCGACGAGCTTGCACAGCACGAGCGGCCACAGGTTGTCATCGGCGAAGGGGCGCGAGTTCTCCGCCCACCCGAACGGCGAGAGCCACGTCAGCCAGGAGCTCTCCATGCGCTGAAGGTCGTCGCTGGGCGTGCCCAGAGCGTTGCCGATGCCGGCGAGCAGGTAGGTGACCAGCAGCACCGTGACCGACACCGTGTTGGCGCCGCGGGACGTGCGCATGAACTGCGCGGCCAGCAGGCCCAGGCCGAGGAAGAACACGCCCACGACGCCCGCCGCGGAGCCGACGACGAGTGAGCCCCCCGGCTCCAGGCCGGCGGCGATCAGAGCCGCGGCCGTCAGGAGCGCGAGCGCGAGGTTCGCGATGAGGCCGTGCACGAGCGTGACGACCGTGGGCAGCATCCGTCCGGCCGGAGTGCCGCCGACGAGTTCGGCGCGGCCGGTCTCCTCGTCGCCCCGGGTGTGCCGGACGGCCAGGAACGAGCTCATGAACGCGGCGAGCATGCACAGGAACGGCACGATCAGGAAGGCGATGAACGCCCCATCGCTCGCTCCGGACGGCAGCCCGCGGAACAGGAGGATGACCGGGTTCGCGATCGCGGCGACCAGCAGCACCTGCCTGTCCTGCTCGGTCCCGAAGGACTCCCCGACCCCGGCGTACGCGGCGTAGGCGAGAAGCGCGGTGCTGCCGATCCAGAGCGTGAGCTGCAGGCCGTCTCGCCGCAGGCGCTGGTGGTACAGCGCGGCGAAGCGGTTCATGATGACCGCGTGCGGCGCGTGGGCGCCGACTCCGCGCCGACCAGATCGTCGCCGTAGTGACGCAGGAACAGCTCTTCGAGCGAGGGCGGTTCGATGCGCAGCCCCTGCACGCCGAGCGCACCGAGCGCGGGCAGGGTCTCGGCGATCGCGTCGCTGTCGACGGTCAGGTGCGCGCGGCCGTCTTCGACCCGCACGTCGTGGGCGCCGGGGATGCCGGCCAGAGCGGCCTGCGTCGGCGGCGGTGAACGACACCTCGGTGCGGGTGAGGTGACGCAGCTCGGCGAGGGTGCCCGACTCGACGATCCGCCCCGCCCGGATGATGCTGACGCGGTCGCACAGCTGCTCGACCTCCGAGAGGATGTGGCTCGACAGCAGCACCGTGGCCCCGGCATCCCGTACCCGGGCGATCTCGCGCTGGAACACGACCTCCATGAGGGGGTCGAGTCCGCTCGTCGGCTCGTCGAGGATGTACAGCTCGGCGGGCACGGCGAACGCCGCGATCAGCGCGACCTTCTGCCGGTTGCCCTTCGAATACGCTCGGCCCTTCTTGCGCGGGTCGAACTGGAAGGCCTCCATCAGGCGGGCCTTCGTGTCGCGGTAGACCGGGTCTTTGCGATCGGCGCCGCGCAGTCGCGACAGCAGATCGATCGTCTCGCCGCCGGAGAGGTTGGGCCACACGCTCACATCGCCCGGCACGGTCGCGATGCGCCGATGGAGGGCGACGGCATCGCGCCAGGGATCGTCGCCGAAGACGGTCGCCTCGCCGCCGGTCGCGCGCGCGAGTCCGAGCAGGATGCGGATCGTCGTGGACTTGCCGGAGCCGTTGGGCCCGAGGAACCCGTGGACCTGGCCGGACTCCACCTCGAGGTCGAGTCCGTCCAGTGCGTGGACGCGGCCGTAGTGCTTCGTGAGGCCGCTCGTGCGGATGACTGTGGACATGCCCGTGATCGTACGCCGGTTTCACAAATTTGTGAATACTCTGTGCGACGAGCGCGGTGCGGTGCCTTGTGTATACGCAAGTCTTCGAATGAGGTCGTAGATTCTCCCATGGGCGGCTGTGTGTATACAATAGGACCGAACTCGACGAGGGGGTACAGACGATGCGGGCCAGCGACCGTGCGTACGCCGAACTCCTCGCGCAGATCCAGAGCGGCGCCCTCGCTCCCGGCACCGTCCTCGGCGAAGTCGAGCAGGCCGCCCGGCTCGGGGTCAGCCGCACCCCGCTGCGCGAAGCGCTCAGCCGGCTGGCCGCCGACGGCCTCGTCGTGCAGCAGTCGCCGCGCGTGACCGTCGTGAGCGACGTCGATGTCGACGACATCCGTGCGCTGTTCGAGCTGCGCCGTGCGCTCGAAGAGACCGCCGCCCGCCTCGCCGCAGTCCGCGGGGACTCCGCCGCGTTCGCGGCGCTCGCCGAGGACTTCGCGCGCTCCAGCCTCGCCGGCGACGCCGGCCGTGACGCCTACTACGCGCTGATCGCCCGGTTCGACGCCGAGCTCGACGCCTCGGTCGACAACGACTACCTCACGTCCGCGCTGCGGACCGTGCGCACCCATCTCGTGCGCGTGCGCCGTCTCGCGCGCGACATCCCCGAGCGGCTCGTCGCGTCCGTCGCGGAGCACCGCCTGATCGCCACGGCGATCGCCGCGCGGGATGCCGATCTCGCCGCCCACGCGACCCACGTGCACCTGCACAACGCGCTCACCACGATCCTCGCGTCCGTCGATGCTTCGACCGGCGCGCACACCGAACCGCACACCGAACAGGGAGCAGCATGACCGTCACCCACCACCTCCGCGTCCACCGCAGCGACGAGCACCTCGCCCGCGAGGGCCAGCTCGCGTGGCGCATCGCCGAGATCGCGACCGACCCGGTCGAGGTCGAGCCCGAGGTCGTCGACATGATCATCAACCGCGTGATCGACAACGCCGCCGTGGCCGCGGCATCCCTCACCCGCGCACCCGTCAGCGCCGCGCGCCAGCAGGCGCTCGATCACGCGGTCTCGATCAGCGGCAAGGGCGCGACGGTGTTCGGCTGCAGCGATCGAGCGGCGCACGAGCCCCGAGTGGGCGGCGTGGGCCAACGGCGTCGCCGTGCGCGAACTCGACTACCACGACACGTTCCTGGCCGCCGACTACTCGCACCCGGGCGACAACATCCCGCCGATCCTCGCGGTCGCCCAGCACGTCGGCTCCGACGGTCGGGCGCTCGTGCGCGGCATCGCGACCGGCTACGAGATCCAGATCGACCTGGTGCGCGCGATCTGCCTGCACAAGCACAAGATCGACCACGTCGCCCACCTCGGCCCGTCGGCCGCGGCCGGCATCGGCACCCTGCTCGGGCTCGACACCGAGACGATCTACCAGGCCGTCGGGCAGGCGCTGCACACCACGACCGCGACCCGTCAGTCGCGCAAGGGCGAGATCTCGACGTGGAAGGCGCACGCCCCCGCGTTCGCCGGGCAAGATGGCCGTCGAGGCCGTCGACCGCGCGATGCGCGGCGAGACCAGCCCGTCGCCGATCTACGAAGGCGAAGACGGCGTGATCGCGTGGATGCTCGACGGCCCGGATGCCGCCTACGAGGTGCCGCTTCCCGCCGCGGGCGAGCCCAAGCGCGGCATCCTCGATTCGTACACGAAGGAGCACTCGGCCGAGTACCAGGCGCAGGCGTGGATCGACCTCGCCCGCAAGCTGCACAACGAGCACCCCGACGCGTTCGACCCCGAGAACATCGAGTCGATCGTGCTGCACACGAGCCACCACACGCACTACGTGATCGGCTCGGGCGCGAACGATCCGCAGAAGTACGACCCGACGGCATCCCGCGAGACGCTCGACCACTCGATCCCGTTCATCTTCACCGTCGCGCTGCAGGACGGCACGTGGCACCACGTCGACTCGTACGCTCCCGAGCGCGCCGGCCGCGAAGACACCGTCGCCCTCTGGCACAAGGTCACCACCGCCGAGGACGACGAGTGGACGCGCCGCTACCACTCGGACGACCCGAACGAGAAGGCCTTCGGCGGCCGCGTCGTCATCCGCTTCACCGACGGCAGCGAGATCACGGACGAGATCGCCGTCGCCGACGCGCACCCGCTCGGCGCGCGCCCGTTCGCCCGCGAGGACTACATCCGCAAGTTCCGGATCCTCGCCGAGCCGGTGCTCGCGCCGGAGGAGATCGAGCGCTTCCTCGAGCTCGTCCAGCGTCTGCCCGAGCTGACCGCCGAAGAGGTCGGGCAGCTCACGATCGTCGCGAAGGTGGGCGTGCTGGCCGGGGCTCCCGCGCCGAAGGGGCTGTTCTGATGCTCTACGCGCAGACCCCGGCGCACGAGAAGCGGCGGCTCTTCCGCGAGCGGCTCGCCTCGGGTGAGCTGCTGCGCTTTCCCGGCGCCTTCAACCCGCTGAGCGCGAAGCTCATCGAGAAGAAGGGCTTCGAGGGCGTCTACATCTCGGGCGCCGTGCTCGCGGCCGACCTCGGGCTGCCCGACATCGGTCTGACCACGCTCACCGAGGTCGCCGGCCGCGGTCAGCAGATCGCGCGGATGACCGAGCTGCCCGCGATCATCGACGCCGACACCGGGTTCGGCGAGCCGATGAACGTCGCGCGCACGATCCAGACGCTCGAGGATGCGGGTCTTTCCGGCACGCACATCGAGGATCAGATCAACCCCAAGCGCTGCGGGCACCTCGACGGCAAGGCGGTCGTCGACGAGAACACGGCGATCAAGCGCATCCGCGCGGCGGTCGACGCGCGGCGCGACCCGAACTTCCTGATCATGGCGCGCACCGACATCCGCGCTGTGGACGGCCTCGATGCCGCGATCGATCGTGCGAAAGCGCTCGTGGATGCCGGGGCCGACGCGATCTTCCCCGAGGCGATGCGCTCGCTCGAGGAGTTCGCGGCCGTGCGTGCGGCGATCGACGTGCCGATCCTGGCCAACATGACCGAGTTCGGCAAGAGCGACCTGTTCTCGGTCGACCAGCTGCGCGACGTCGGGGTGAACATCGTCATCTGGCCGGTGTCGCTGCTTCGCATCGCGATGGGGGCGGCGGGCCGTGGGCTGGATACGCTGATCGACGAAGGTCACCTGACCTCGAAGCTCGGCGAGATGCAGCATCGCGCCGACCTGTACGACCTGATCGACTACGAGGATTACAACCACTTCGACACTTCGGTGTTCAACTTCCAGATCGCCCGCTGAACCTCCTCGAGGAAGAAGAGACATGACAGACATCGAGATCAAGAAGGGCCTCGCGGGGGTCTACGTCGACTACACCGCCGTTTCGAAGGTCAATCCCGAGACGAACAGCCTGCTCTACCGGGGCTACCCGGTGCAGGAGCTCGCCGCGACCCAGCCGTTCGAGGCCGTCGCGTACCTGCTCTGGTACGGCGAGCTGCCGACCGACGAGCAGCTGGCCGAGTTCGTCGCCGACGAGCGCGCGAACCGCACGCTCGATGACAACGTGCGGCAGGCGATCGATCTGGTGCCGCTGGACGCGCACCCGATGGACGTGATCCGCACCGCGGTCTCGCTGGTCGGCGCGTCCGATCCGGCGGCGTACGACAACTCCCGCGAGTCAGATCTCGCGAAGTCGCGGCGGCTGTTCGCGAAGCTTCCGGCGATGGTCGCGTACGACCAGCGCCGACGCCGCGGCCAGGGCATCGTCGACCCGCGCGACGATCTCGACTACTCGCAGAACTTCCTCTGGATGACCTTCGGCGAGGTGCCCGACGAGGTCGTCGCCCGCGCCTTCAACGTCTCGATGATCCTGTACGCCGAGCACTCGTTCAACGCGTCGACCTTCACCGCGCGCGTCATCACGAGCACGATGGCCGACCTGTACTCGGCGGTCGTCGGCGCGATCGGCGCGCTCAAGGGGCCGCTGCACGGCGGCGCGAACGAAGCGGTCATGCACATCTTCGACGAGATCGGCTCGGCGGAGAACGTCGGTCCGTGGCTCGACACCGCGCTCGCCGAGAAGCGCAAGATCATGGGCTTCGGTCACCGCGTCTACAAGCACGGCGACTCGCGCGTGCCGACGATGAAGGCCGCGCTCGACACGCTCGTCGAGCACTACTCGGCCGAAGGCGACAGCGCGCGCGACCTTGCGGCGCTGTACGACACGCTCGAGTCGGAGTTCGTCTCGCGCAAGGGCATCTACCCGAACCTCGACTACCCGTCGGGCCCGGCCTACAACCTGATGGGCTTCGACACGCTCACCTTCACGCCGCTGTTCGTCGCGGCGCGGATCACGGGCTGGACGGCGCACATCATGGAGCAGGCGGCATCCAACGCCCTCATCCGCCCGCTGTCGGCCTACAACGGACCCGACGAGCGGCACATCGACGGCTACGTGCCGGTGGTGGCGGCCACGGTCGACCGTCCCGCGGAGTCCACGGAGGGCTGAGGCCATGACCCGCACCGCCGTCATCGTCGACGTCGTCCGCACGCCGTCGGGCCGTGGCAAGCCCGGGGGAGCGCTGTCGGGCGTTCATCCCGTCGACCTCGCCGCCGGCGTGCTGCGGTCGGTGCTCGAGCGGAACGGACTCGAGTCCCGTCAGATCGACGACGTGCTGCTCGGGTGCGTCAGCCAGATCGGCGACCAGGCGATGAACATCGCGCCGGCAGGCGGTGCTGGCTGCCGGGCTTCGACGAGTCGGTGCCGGCGACGACGATCGACCGGCAGTGCGGGTCGAGCCAGCAGGCGGCGCACTTCGCCGCGCAGGGCGTGATCGCCGGCGCGTACGACATCGTGATCGCCGGGGGAGTCGAGTCGATGAGCCGGGTGCCGCTCGGTTCGTCGCGCACGGGCGGCTCGCGCTCGCCGCTGCTGGAGGAGCGCTACCCGGAGGGGCTGGTCAACCAGGGCGTGTCGGCCGAGCTCATCGCGCAGCAGTGGGGGCTTTCGCGCGAGGTGCTGGATGCGTACTCGGCCGAGTCGCATCTGCGGGCGGCGGATGCGGCATCCCGTGGTCTCTTCGACTCGCAGTGCTGCCGGTCACGGTCGACGGTGGCGTCGGTCGACCGCCGATGAGACCGTGCGCGCCGGCACCACGATCGCCGGTCTCGGCGGTCTGAAGCCGGCGTTCCGCACCGACGAGCTTGCGGCGCGCTTTCCCGAGCTGGAGTGGCGGATCACCCCGGGCAACTCGTCGCCGCTCACCGACGGCGCCTCGGCCGCGCTCATCATGAGCGAGGAGAAGGCTCTCGAGCTGGGGCTGACGCCTCGCGCGCGCTTCCACGCGTTCGCCGTCGTCGGCGATGACCCGCTCTTCATGCTGACCGGGCCGATCCCGGCGACGCGGCGGATTCTCGAGCGCAGCGGTCTGACGATCGAGGACCTCGACGCCTACGAGGTGAACGAGGCGTTCGCCTCGGTGCCGCTCGCCTGGGCGCACGACCTGCGCGCCGATCCCGGCGAAGCTCAACGCGTGGGGCGGCGCGATCGCCCTCGGGCACGCGGTGGGCTCGTCGGGCACCCGGCTGCTCGGCACTCTGCTCGCGACCCTCGAGGCCACCGGCGGCCGGTACGGCCTGCAGACGATGTGCGAGGGCGGCGGCATGGCCAACGCGACGATCATCGAGCGGCTGTAGGGCGACGGCGTCCGGCGCGTTGCCGTGCTGCGCACCGGCAGGCGCCATGTCGGTCCGGCGCCCGCGTGTTCGTGCGGTTCTCCGGCGGGCGCAGTGCTGCCAGTGCGGTGCTCAGGCGGCGTAGTCGCAGTGGTCAGGCGGCACCGTGCACCTGTTCAGGCGGCGTAGTCGTAGCGGGCGCGTCCGCCGAGGCGGGGTGTGCGGGCGGGGTCGACGTGGGGTGGGGGGATGAACCACACCTTCGCGTGTGATGCCGATGCCGTCGATGCGGATGTCCCACCCGTTGTCGTGGATGCGGTGGTGACAGGACTCGCAGAGCAGGACGCCGTTGTTCGAGGTCGGTGGGTCCGGCATCCCGCGCCCACCATCGGATGTGGTGGACCTTGGTGTGTCCGGGTGGTGCCCCGCACATCGCGCAGCCGCCGTCGCGTTCGAGGAGCGCGAGGCGCTGGTTCCGGGAGAACAGCCGCCGGGTGCGGCCCCAGTCCAGGATCTCGCTGTCGCCGCCGAGGACGCAGGAGATGATTTCGCCGCCGGCGGCCATCCGCCGGGCGGTGGCGACCGAGACCGGGGCGGTGATCCCGTCGATCGTCGCGAACCCGGTGCCGTTCGACCAGGTCGTCGTGGTCGATCCGCACCACGACGGTCGCCCCGTGCAGGGGCAGGTCCTTCTCGGGGCAGCCGAGGGCGTGTTCGCAGAGCCGGACGAGCGCGTCGGCCTGCATCTGCACCACCGACCGGCGCGGCGCATCGGGGTCGGCGGTCCCGTCCCGCGCGGCATCGCGGGTGGCGCGCATCTCGTCGGAGACGAGCGCTTCGATCGCGGTCTTCAGCGGTGCGCCGTGTTCGGGGGTGAGGCGGCCGGTGAACTCGACCATGCCGTCGCACCTCCCGCATGGTCAGCTGCTCCAGCGCCGCGCTTCTCGTCCTCCCGCGGGGCGACCCCGTCCGGGTCCAGCCACGCCTCCGCCCGGACCAGCACCCGGTTCAGCTGATCCATCGTCAGCCCGGGCGCCTGCTCGACCAGGGTCTTCTCCGCGGTCTCGAGCGCGTCGGCCCCGGCGCGGAACGCGACCCGGTCCAGCAGCGCGATGATCGCCCCCGCCGCCCGCTCCGTCAGCGACGCCGCCGCCAGAGCCGCGGCGACGTGCGGGTGCCGCGCCGGCGCCTTCTCCCCGGACAGCAGCTGCCGGGGTGCGGTCGCCTCGCCGACCTTCACCAGCCGTGCCGCGTCCCCGGTCGAGGTGCCGCCGGTCGCGGCGATCAGCGCGGTCGGGTTGCGGTACCCCTGGGTCTTCGCCAGCCCTTCCGACCCGAGCTCGGGCCGGGACCGGCGGGCGATCTCCGCCGCCAGCGCGGTCTGGTCGGCGTCCAGCATCCGCCGCATCCGGCAGTACCGCTCGTTCACCGCGATCAGCTCACTGTCACTCAGCGCCCCGGCATCCGCACCCCGCCACACCGCGCGCACGGCATCGACCTCCGCGGGAAGCAGATCAAGCGCTCTGGTCATAGAACAAATGTACTAACCACCTCCGACATCGCAGTCGCGCGGCTGAGGCGACGAAGGCGCGGCCACGACAGTACGGTTGCGATGTGCCTGCAAACGATCCGCTGCCCGACCGCCCCGCCCCGGACAACCCGCAGGGCAAGCTCGTCCTGGTGCGTCACGGCGAGACGGAGTGGTCCAAGCTCGGCAGGCACACCGGACTCACCGACATTCCGCTCACGCCGCGAGGAGAAGATCTCGCTCGTGGTGCCGGTCGGCTCGTCGCCGGCTACGACTTCTCGCTCGTGCTGACCTCGCCGCTGCAGCGCGCGCGACACACCGCTGAACTGGCGGGCCTGCATGCCCAGGTCGACCCGCTCCTGGTCGAGTGGGACTACGGCGGATACGAGGGGCGCACGACACGCGACATCCGCGCCGAGCTCGGCTACAACTGGAGCGCGTTCACGCACGGTGTGATCCGCGGAGCGACGCCCGGCGAGACGGTGGAGGAAGTCGCCGCGCGCGCGTCGCGGGTGCTCACCCGGGTGCTGCCGGCATGGTCGACGGAGACGTCGCCGTCGTCGCACACGGCCACTTCCTGCGCGTCCTGACTGCCGTGTACCTGCGCATGGCGCCCCGGTTCGGCGCCCAGATCACGCTGGATGCCGGATCGGTGTCGGTCCTGAGCTTCTACCGCGAGCAGCCGGCCATCATGTCGTGGAACTACGGACTCGAGCTGCCGATGGAGCCCTCGGAGTCCTGAGGCCTCCTGCCGCAGCCCGAGCGGACGAACCCCGTCGCACCGCGTTCCCGCCGGACTTCGTCACCTCACCGGATACTGGCGGCGAGCGCGCTCAGGCGCGGCGGGCCGCGACGGCGGTCCCTCACGCGAGCGCGGCACCTACCGGCGAGCGCTGCGTCGCGCGACGGCGCGTGTCGCAGCGAAAGTGCAGCCCTCGGCACCCGAAGACCGCCTGCAAGCGCTTACTTCGCCGGAATCACGCGAAAGCGGGCACGCCGAACCGCCCTCCCACTCGCACAGTACCTCAGTCACCAAGCAGAATGTAAGCGCTTGCATTCCTCTGACCCAGCTGTTACCGTCACTGAATCGCGCCGGGCACGTTGCCGTGCCTCTCCACCCCCCGGGAGCAATCAGTGTCGAAGTCGACCACCCCTGCACGCGCACGCCGCGTCATCGCCAGCCTCGCCTCCGCGGCACTCGTGCTCACCGGCACCGTCGCGTTCCCGGCGATCGCCGCCGCGCCGGCCGCCGCCGCCGAGCGCACCTTCGCGCTCGTCGGCAGCCTTCAGAGCGAGCTCGGCTGCGCCGATGACTGGCTGCCCGACTGCACGCAGACCGAGCTCGCCGCGACCGACACCCCCGGGGTGTACGCGGCCGAGTTCACCGTCCCGGGAGGCGACTACGACTACAAGGTCGCGGTCGACGACGCGTGGACCGAGTCCTACGGGCTGAACGGCGGCGGCGACGACATCCCGCTCACGATCGCCGGGCCCGCGACCCTGCGGTTCGTCTTCGACGACAACACCAAGCGGGTCGGCCTCGAGGCGACCGAGCTCGCCGGCGACTACACGGCCGAAGACGACGCGCTCGTGGCGGCACCCGTCCGCCAGCCCGGCAGCTCGGAGCAGTTCTACTTCGTCATGACCGATCGCTTCGCCAACGGCGACCCCTCCAACGACACCGGCGGACTCAGCGGCGACCGGCTCGCCACGGGCCTCGACCCGACCGACAAGGGCTTCTTCCAGGGTGGCGACATCGCCGGCCTGCGCTCGCAGCTCGACTACATCGAGGGTCTCGGCACGAGCGCGATCTGGCTCACGCCGAGCTTCAAGAACCGTCCCGTGCAGGGCGAGGGCACGAACGCGAGCGCCGGCTACCACGGCTACTGGGTCACCGACTTCACGCAGATCGACCCGCACCTGGGCACGAACGCCGAGCTCGAGGCGCTGATCGCCGACGCGCACGCGCGCGGCATCAAGGTCTACTTCGACATCATCACCAACCACACCGCCGACGTCATCTCGTACGAAGAGAACCAGTTCTCCTACATCGACCAGGCGACCAGCCCCTACCGCGACGCCGCCGGCACCGCCTTCGACCCCGCCGACTACGCGGGCACGAACACGTTCCCCGCGCTGGATCCGGCGACGAGCTTTCCCGTACACGCCGGTGATCGCCGAGGCGGATGCCGACCTCAAGGTGCCCTCCTGGCTCAACGACCCGACGCTGTACCACAACCGCGGTGACTCGACCTGGGCCGGTGAGTCGGTGACACTCGGCGACTTCGTCGGCCTCGACGACCTGATGACCGAGCACCCGACCGTCGTGGACGGATTCGTCGACGTGTACCAGGACTGGGTCGACCTCGGCATCGACGGGTTCCGCATCGACACCGCCAAGCACGTCAACTTCGAGTTCTGGGAGAAGTGGTCGACCGAGGTGCTCGACTACGCCCACGCCGTGGGCAAGCCCGACTTCTTCATGTTCGGCGAGGTGTACGACGCCGACCCGGCCAAGCTGTCGCCGTACGTGCGCAAGACCGACATGAACTCGGTGCTCGACTTCACGTTCCAGTCGAACGCCACGTCGTACGCGAAGGGCGGCTCGGCCGCGCAGCTGCAGGCCCTGTTCGCCGGCGACGACATGTACACGACGCCCGACTCGTCGGCCACGGCGCTGCCGACCTTCCTCGGCAACCACGACATGGGCCGCATCGGCTACTTCGTGGCCGGCGCCGACGCACTGCAGCGCGACGAGCTCGCGCACGAGCTGATGTACCTGACCCGCGGCCAGCCGGTCGTCTACTACGGCGACGAGCAGGGCTTCGCGGGCACCGGCGGCGACAAGGACGCGCGTCAGTCGATGTTCGCGACGCAGACGGCGGAGTACGCGAACCAGCCGCTGGTCACGGGCGGGCAGCTGGGCAGCCAGGACCGCTTCGACGCCACGGCGCCGCTCTACCAGCACATCGCCGATCTCGCCCAGCTGCGCGAGACCCACCCGGCTCTCGAGAGCGGCGCGCAGATCGAGCGCTACGCCGACGACGGCGCCGGTGTGTACGCGTTCAGCCGCGTCGACCGCGACGAGAAGATCGAGTACCTGGTCGCGACCAACAGTGCGACGACCGACAAGACCGTCTCGGTCCCGACGCTGACGACGGATGCCGCATTCACCCCGCTCTACGGCGGCGGCCAGGCGTTCACCACCGACGCGACCGGCGTCGCATCGGTCACGGTTCCCGCCCTGTCGTCGGTGGTCTTCACCGCCGACGGCCAGGTCACCGCGCCGGCCGAGGCCGCCGAGCTCTCGATCGCCGTACCCGAGGCCGGTGCGGCACTGACCGGGCTCGCACCCGTGAGCGCCGACATCGCCGACGCGTGGGCCGAGACGAGCTTCGCGTGGCGCGTGGTCGGCGACGACGAGTGGACGCCGCTCGGCACCGCCGAAGACACGACGCCCCGCGTCTTCCACGACGTCGCCCCGCTCGCGGCGGGAACGCTCGTCGAGTACCGCGCGGTGACGACGGATGCCGCCGGCACCCGCTCCGCGGCATCCACGTACGCCTCCGTCGGCAACGGCGTCACGACGACCGTTCCCGACGAGCCCGAGGAGCCGGACGTCTCCGGTCGAGCCGGAGCCGCAGGAGGCGACGCCGTACACGTTCGTCAGCGTCCC
The DNA here is from genome assembly GCA_963792285.1 of uncultured Actinomycetota bacterium. Taxonomy (GTDB): domain Bacteria; phylum Actinomycetota; class Actinomycetes; order Actinomycetales; family Microbacteriaceae; genus Microbacterium. Next base: position 102,289 of record CAWBVS010000023.1, read on the forward strand.
CGGCAGCTTCAACAGCGAGGCCGGCTGCCCCGGCGACTGGCAGCCCGACTGCGCGAACGTGCAGATGGAGAAGGTCGACGGCATCTGGCGCCTGACACTTGCCGACCTCACCGCGGGCTCGTACATGTTCAAGATCGCGACCGAGAAGAAGTGGGACGAGAACTACGGAGCCGGAGGAGTCGCGAACGGCGGCGACATCGCCCTCACCCACGCCGGCGGCGCGATCACGTTCTACTTCGACCCTCGCACCAAGAACATCCGCACGACGGCCGACGGCCCGATCGTCACGCTCGCGGGCTCGTTCCAGAGCGAGCTCGGCTGCGCCGGTGACTGGGCACCGTCGTGCCTGGCCGCGATGATGTTCGACCGCAACGCCGACGGCGTCTTCCAGTTCACGACGGACGACCTGCCGACCGGCTCGTACGCGGTCAAGGTGACCCACGGTCTCAGCTGGGACGAGAACTACGGCGCCGGCGGCGCCCCGGGCGGCGGCGACATCTCGTTCACCGCGAGCGCCGGCGAAGTCGTCGCGTTCCTGTACGACATCGAGTCGCACATCCTCACGGTGCAGACCAGCCAACCCGCCCCTCGCGGGCACGGGCGAGCTGCGCGCGCACTGGATCGACGCCGACACGATCGCCTGGCCGGCCGACCTGGGCTCGACCGCCGCGGGTGCGACCTGGCAGCTCTACGCCTCGGCCGACGCCTCGCTCGCCGCGGTCGACGGCGAGGTCACCGGCGGTGACCCGATCGACCTCACGCGTGATCGACGGCGGCCTGACCGACGCGCAGAAGGCCGCCTTCCCGGCGCTCGTCGTCGTACGTCGCCCTCCGCGTCGCAGACGGGACGGATGCCGCCACCCTCGTGAAGGGCCAGCTCGCGGTCGCCCAGCGCAACGGCGACACCCTCACCGGGTTCACCGGCGTGCAGATTCCGGGCGTGCTCGACGACCTGTACGCCGACGCACTGGAGGGCACAGACCTCGGAGTCGCCTTCCGCGGCAACAAGCCCGACCTTCCGCCTCTGGGCGCCGACCGCGCAGAGCGCGACCCTGCTGACGTGGGATGCCGGTGCCACCGGCGAACCGCAGCGTCATGAGGCGACGTGGGATGCGGCATCCGGCACGTGGTCGGTCGCCGGCAAGAAGGCGCTCAAGGGCGACGAGTACCTCTGGGAGGTCGTCGTCTACGCGCCGACCACCGGCGCGATCGAGACGAACACCGTGACCGACCCGTACTCGGTCGCGCTCACGCTGAACTCCGAGCGCTCGGTCGCGATCGACCTGTCCGACAAGGCGCACAAGCCGAAGGCGTGGGAGAAGACGAAGTCGCCGGTGATCGACCAGCCGGTCGACCGGGCGATCTACGAGCTGCACATCCGCGACTTCTCGATCACCGACGAGACGGTGCCCGAGAGCGACCGCGGCACGTACAAGGCCTTCACCCACGAGGGCAGCGCGGGCATGACCCAGCTCGCCCAGCTGGCGGATGCCGGGATCAACACCGTGCACCTGCTGCCGTCGTTCGACATCGCCACGATCGAGGAGGACCGCGCCGCGCAGGCCGTGCCCGCGTGCGACCTGGCCTCGTTCGCGCCCGACTCGAGCGAGCAGCAGGCGTGCATCAACGCGATCCGCGACGCCGACGGCTTCAACTGGGGCTACGACCCGTTCCACTTCTTCGCCCCCGAGGGGTCGTACGCGGTGGACGCGAACGGCGGCGCCCGCGTCGCGGAGTTCCGCTCGATGGTCGGTGCGCTGCACCAGACCGGAATGCAGGTCGTGCTCGACGAGGTCTTCAACCACACGGCGGAGTCGGGTCAGGGCGAACGCTCGGTGCTCGACCAGGTCGTGCCCGGCTACTACCACCGGCTCAACGCGGCCGGCGGGGTCGAGACCTCGACGTGCTGCCAGAACGTCGCGACCGAGCACGCCGCGGCGCAGAAGCTCATGGTCGACTCGGTCGTCACGTGGGCCCGCGACTACCGGGTCGACGGGTTCCGCTTCGACCTGATGGGGCACCACTCGAAGGAGAACCTCCTCGAGGTGCGCGAGGCGCTCGACGCGCTCACGCTCAAGAAGGACGGCGTGGACGGCAAGGCGGTCTACCTGTACGGCGAGGGCTGGAACTTCGGCGAGGTCGCGAACAACGCGCTGTTCGAGCAGGCGACGCAGGGGCAGCTCGGCGGCACCGGCATCGGCACGTTCAACGACCGGCTCCGCGACGGCGTGCACGGCGGCAGCCCGGTCGACGGGTCGTCGACGTTCGAGCAGGGCTTCGGCACGGGCCTGGGCACCGATCCGAACGGCTCGGCGGTCGACCCCGCCGACCGCACGCTCGGCGAGCAGACCGACCTGGTCAAGCTCGGCCTCGCGGGCAACCTCCGCGACTTCGAGTTCGAAGCCTCCGACGGCACGGTCAAGCGCGGCGACGAGGTGAGCTACAACGGATCGCCGGCCGGCTACGCCGACCAGCCCGACGAGGTCATCAACTACGTCGACGCGCACGACAACGAGACGCTCTACGACCTGTCGGTCTTCAAGCTGCCGACCGACACGTCGATGGCCGACCGCGTGCGCATGAACACGCTGTCGCTCGCGACCGTGACGCTCTCGCAGTCCGTGTCGTTCTGGCACGCCGGAACCGAGCTGCTGCGCTCGAAGTCGCTCGATCGCAACAGCTACAACTCCGGCGACTGGTTCAACCGCATCGACTGGACGGGTCAGGAGTCCACGTTCGGCTCGGGCCTTCCGATGGCAGGCCGACAACGGTGAGAAGTGGCCGATCATGGCGCCGCTCCTGGCGAACCCGGCGCTCAAGCCCGCGGCATCCGACATCGCGTCCGCCGAGGCGTCCGCGCTCGACCTGCTGCGGGTGCGCTCCGAGGTCGACCTGCTGCGCCTCGGCTCGGCGGAGCTGATCGAGCAGAAGGTGTCGTTCCCGAACGGCGGGACGGATGCCGCCCCCGGCGTGATCGTCATGGTGATCGACGACCTGCTCGGCGAGGACGTCGACCCCGAGCTCGAGGGCGCGCTGGTCGTGTTCAACGCGTCGCCCGAGCCGGTCACGCAGACCGTCGACGACTCTCGCCGGTCGTGGGTTCGCGCTGACTCCGGCGCTCGCGAACGGCGCCGACCCGGTCGTGAAGACGACGACGTGGGATGCCGCGACCGGTTCGGTCACCGTCCCGGCGCGGTCGGTCGCCGTGCTGGTCGACGTCGAGGACGTCGACACCGTCGTCGCCGCGGCGCCGAGCAAGGTGCTCGCGAAGGCCGGCACGCCGATCAAGGTGACCGGCCGGATCGTCGCCGCCGACGGCAGCGCGCCGGTCGGCACGGTCACGGTGACCGACGGCGGCAAGGTCATCGCGACCGTGGAGCTCACCGCGGCGGCCAAGGGCAAGATCGACATCGCCCTGCCGGCGCTCGGCCGCGGCATCCACATGCTGCGCACGTCGTTCACCGGGGCCGACGGGTGGAGCGATTCGCAGTCGCTGTTCCCGGTGCCGGTCGTGATCTACTGACCCCCCCCCGGACGCACGACGAGAGGCGGCCCCGCACCGAGGGATCGCCGGTCTCGGCGGAACCGCCTTCTCGCGTGTAGTCGCTACGGCGCGAGCGCGGCGCGTGATCGAGAACAGCGTCGTCGTGCCCGACACCTCGTTCGCGACCGCGAGCAGCGGCGCGCCGGTCGGCGACGACGCGGCCGGGATGAACGCGAGCCCCTCCGGTCCGAGGTCGCCCGCCTGCGAGAGCACCGACGTCGGGGTCGTCCGCGTCTTCGACCGAGACCGAGAAGTCGCGGTTGTTCACGTACGTGACGAAGCGGGATGCCGCGGGGTCGGTGATGTCGAACACCGCGACACCGCCCACGCGCTCGAAGCCGATGAACGCGTACGTGCGGCCGTCGACCTCGCCGATCGTCGAGGTTCTCGGGCTCGGGGCCCTTGTCGTCGCTGCGGCCCTCGAGGTTGGACTCGGTGTGGTTGGAGTTGAAGAACTCCGGGCATCGCGGCGCGCGGTGATCTGCTCGAACGCGTCGCCCGAGTCGAAGACCTGCTCGCCGTCGGTCGTCCAGATCGAGAACGATCGTCCGCCGAACGCGTAGAGCTCGTCGTAGCAGCCCGTCGTCGGCGTCGAACCCGTTCTCGATCGTGACGTTCAGGCGGCCGAGGTCGGCGTCGCCGTGAGCGCCGGCGAGCGGGCTGTCGGCGCAGACCGGTCCGTAGCCGTTCGTGGCGAGCGTCGCTTGACGCGCGACGACGGCTCGACGTAGTCGCCCCACTCGCGGGCGTCGCCCTCGTTCGCGGTGACGAGGTAGGTCTGGCCGTTCGCGCGGTACGCGTTCAGCCCGTCGGGCATGTAGACGCCGTTGCAGGCCCGGCGAACGTGCGGATGTCGAGTCGGCGCGCCGTCGCGGTCGGACGGGTCGAGCCCGTTGCCGTCGAGCGCCGTGGTCCTTGAAGCCGAGCGGGCATGATCTCGGTGACCGTGCGCGGTTCGAGGTCGACGACCGCGATCGCGTTCGCCTCCTGCAGCGCGACGTAGGCGGTGCGGCCGTCGATCGCGACGTACTCCGGCTCGAGGTTGCGGCGAGACCGGCTGGTCGTCGCCCTGCGGGGTCGGGCCGAACACGCGCACGTCCTCGGGCAGGGGCAGCGAGCCGCCCGCCTCGAACGCGTGGAAGTCGCGGTGCGCACGTCCTTCTGCGTCGGCGCCCGACTTCTGCGCGCGGGTTGAGCTTGACGATCGCTGACCGAGCCCTCGGGGTCGATCGAGAAGTCGTCGGCCGGCTCGCCCTCGTTCGCGACGACGGCGTACGTGCCGTCGGCGCGAGATCGACGACCATGTCGGGCAGGGCGCCCACGCGTCACGCTGCCGAGGATCGCGGACGCGGCGTCCGCGGCATTCGCGTCGAAGAACACGAGCGTGCCGGGGTCGGTCTTCACCGGCGCCTCGAACGCGATGACCCCGAGCCCGTCGGCGCGCACGGCGACCGAGTTGGCGACGCCCTGCGCGGCGATCGCGAACTCGCAGCGCGTCGCGGTCGGGTCGGCGTAGTCGAGCACCGACACGCTGCCGGCGACGGCGTTCACCACGAACAGGCGGTCGCCGTAGGCGGTGACGATCTCGGCGGCGGACTCGTCGAACACGCCGGTCTCGAAGGTGCCGAGCGGGCTGAGCGCGAGGGCGGCGTCGTCGGCGGAGTACGTGATCGGGTCGGGGACGACGGCGGCGGATGCCGCGGTGAGCGGTGCGAGCGCGAGCGCGCAGGCGGCGGCGGCGGCGGTCGCGATCGTGGCGGCGCGCCGGCTCGGGCGCCGGGCGGGGGAGAGCGAAGGCATCGGTGTCCTCAGTCGGGAAGGAGTGCGCGCGGGCGCGCGCTCCCCTTTCGTAGCCGCGCACGGTGTCGGTCCGGTGAACGGTGCCCGAACGGCTTCGACCTGTGGTATTCCTCGCATATACTTGGAAGTCCAGCTAAAATGATCATCGTGCCAAAGACGGCGCAGAAGGAGTCTGCACAATGACACGACACGGCATCTGGTGTCGATAGCGTCCACGATCAGCGCCGGACGAGCGCGCGGCGATCCTCGAGGCGGTGCGCGACTTCGCGCAGACCGAGATCGCGCCGCACGCTCTCGAGTGGGACGAGCAGAAGCACTTCCCGCGCGAGACGCTCGGCATGGCCGGGCAGCTCGGGCTCGGCGGCATCTACGTGCGCGAAGACGTCGGCGGCTCCGGCCTTCACCCGCTCCGACGCCGTCGCGATCGTCGAGGAGCTCGCGAAGGCCGACCCGTCGATCGCGGCGTACATCACGATCCACAACATGGTGGCGTGGATGATCGACACCTACGGCTCGCGACGAGCAGCGTCACGAGTGGCTCCCGCGCCTGACGGCGATGACCGACTTCGGCAGCTACTGCCTCACCGAGCCGGGTGCGGGGTCGGATGCCGCGGCCATCACGACCAGCGCGATCAAGGACGGCGACGACTACGTGCTCACCGGCGTCAAGCAGTTCATCTCCGGCGGCGGCGAGGCATCCGTCTACGTCGTCATGGCGCGCACCGGCGAGCCCGGCGCCCGCGGGATCACCGCGTTCCTGGTTCCCGGCGACGCCGCGGGCCTGTCGTTCGGCCAGAACGAGAAGAAGATGGGCTGGAACGCGCAGCCCACGCGCCAGGTGATCCTCGACGAGGTGCGGGTGCCGGCATCCGCGGTCCTCGGCGTCGCTCGGTCAGGGCTTCAAGATCGCGATGTCGGCGCTCAACGGCGGCCGCATCAACATCGCCGCGTGCTCGCTCGGCGGCGCGCAGTGGGCGCTCGACCGGGCCGTGCAGTACGTGCACGAGCGCTTCACGTTCGGCGAGCCGCTCGCCGAGAAGCAGTCGGTCGTCTTCACGCTCGCCGACATGGCGACCGAGCTGCGCGCCGCGCGCGCTCTCGTGCGCGATGCCGCGCGCGCGATCGACGAGAAGGCGCCCGATGCGGCGCTGCAGTGCGCGATGGCCAAGCGCTTCGCGACCGACGCCGGCTTCCGCATCGCGAACGAGGCGCTGCAGCTGCACGGCGGCTACGGCTACCTGCACGAGTACGGCATCGAGAAGGTCGTGCGCGACCTGCGGGTGCACCAGATCCTCGAGGGGACGAACGAGATCATGCGCGTCATCATCGGGCGCGAGCTGCTGGGGGCGCGTGCCGATGAGGAGTCGTCCTTCCTCGGCCTCGGCCACATGGGCCTGCCGATGGCGCTGAACCTGGTGAAGGCCGGTCACGACGTCGTCGGCTTCGACGTCGTCCCGGCGGCGATCGACGCGGCGCGCGCGGCCGGGATCCCGGTCGCCGATTCGGGGCAGGATGCCGCGGCATCCGCCGAGGTCGTCATCACGATGTTCCCGAGCGGCCGGCACGTGATCGACGCGTACCGCGGATCGGCCGACGCGCCGGGACTGCTCGCGGTCGCCGCGCCGGGCACGCTGTTCATCGACTCGTCGACGATCGCGGTCGACGAGGCCCGCGAGGCGCACGACGCTCGCCGAGGCGGCCGGGCACCGCAGCGTCGACGCGCCGGTCTCGGGCGGCGTCGTCGGCGCCGAGAACGCCACGCTCGCCTTCATGGTCGGCGGGTCGGACGAGGACTTCGAGGCGGCCCGGCCGCTGCTCGAGGCGATGGGCCGTCGCGTCGTGCACTGCGGCGGCGCCGGACTCGGCCAGGCCGCGAAGGTCTGCAACAACATGATCCTCGGCATCTCGCAGATCGCCGTCGCCGAGGCGTTCGTGCTCGGCGAGCGGCTCGGGCTCAGCCACCAGGCGCTGTTCGACGTGGCATCCAACGCGTCGGGGCAGTGCTGGGCGCTGACGACCAACTGCCCCGTGCCGGGGCCGGTGCCGACGAGTCCCGCCAACCGCGACTACCAGCCCGGCTTCGCCGGCGCGCTCATGTCGAAGGACCTGGGCCTGGCCGAGCAGGCGATCGACCTGACCGGCGTGGACGCGAAGATGGGGCGTCTGGCGCGCGAGATCTACAAAGAGTTCGCGGACGGCGCCGGGGCCGGGCAGGATTTCTCGGGGATCATCAACACGATCCGCGCCGAGAGCCGAGCCTGAGGAGCACCCCGAATGACGACGCTACACGTACGAGACGATCCTGGTCGAGACGCGCGGTCGCGTCGGGTGGATCACCCTGAACCGGCCCGAGGCGCTCAACGCGCTGAACACGCAGGTGATGCACGACATCGTCGCCGCGGCATCCGCCTTCGACGCCGACCCGCGCATCGGCGCGATCGTGGTGACCGGGTCGGAGCGCGCGTTCGCGGCGGGCGCCGACATCAAGGAGATGGAGTCCAAGTCGGGGCTCGACATGGTCATGGACGACCACTTCGGCGGCTGGGCGCGGTTCGCGGCGGTGCGCACGCCCGGTGATCGCGGCCGTGTCGGGCTACGCGCTGGGCGGCGGGTGCGAGCTGGCGATGATGTGCGACATCATCCTGGCCGCCGACACCGCGAAGTTCGGCCAGCCCGAGATCAACCTCGGCGTCATCCCCGGCATGGGCGGCTCGCAGCGGCTCGTCCGCGCGGTCGGGTACTACAAGGCCGCCGAACTCGTGCTGACCGGCCGCCTGATGGATGCCGACGAGGCCGAGCGCGCCGGACTCGTCTCGCGCGTCGTGCCCGCCGCCGACCTGCTCGAGGAGGCCGGCAAGGTCGCCGAGACGATCGCGTCGAAGTCGCTGCCGTCGGTGTACGCGGCCAAGGCCGTGCTGGATGCCGCGCTGGAGACCTCGCTCGCCGAGGGGCTGCGGCTCGAGAAGCACACGTTCGCGGCGCTGTTCGACACCGCCGACCAGAAGGAAGGGATGGCGGCGTTCCGTGAGAAGCGCGCCCCCGACTTCCAGAACCGCTGACCCCGCTCCTCGCTCGACCGCGAGACTGCATGGGCGCTCGAGACTGCAGCGGTTCACCCGCAGTCTCGGCGACCGGATGCGGTCTCGCGGGTGAGGGGCGCGGGTCAGAGCGGGTCGGGCAGCGGGCGCGGGTCGGCGAAGTCGCCGGCATCCTTGCGGAACCGCGCGAGGATCCGCACGAGCTCGACGGTGTCGTCGTCGGCCAGCCCCGGATCGGCGAACACCTCGGTGTTCAGCGCGTCCGTCGCCCGCTCGACGAGCTCGCGACCGGCCGGCGTGAGCACGAGCATCGCCGCGCGGCCGTCGGCCGGGTGCGGCTCGCGCTCGACCAGCCCGTCGCGCACGAGCCGGTCGACGGTGTTCGTGACGCTGGTGGGGTGCACCTGCAGTCGCGCGATCGCGCTGGCCATCGGCATCCGTCCCTCGCGGGTGAAGCCGAGCAGCCGCAGCATCTCGTACCGCGCGAACGACAGCCGGAAGGGCTTGAGGGCCGCATCGATGCGCGCCATCATGAGCTGCTGGGCGCGGATGATCGAGGTCACGGCCGACATGCCGGGAGCGGCATCCGTCCAGCCGTGCGCCGTCCACTGGCGCTTCGCCTCGGCGATCGGGTCGACCGGAAGCGGTCCTGACCTCGGCATCGTCCACCTCCCTTGCGGCGCTGTCCACGGTAGCCGGTCAGGGCCGTCCCGGCGCGATCGCACGCGCCGTCGCGGGTGCACGCGAGCCATAGACTCGATGCGACGAAGGAGCGGAGCGCAATGAAGATCGTCGTCTTGGTCAAAGAGGTCCCGGACACGTGGGGTGATCGCAAGCTGAGCCTCGAGACGGGTCTGGCCGATCGCGCCGCGAGCGAGACGGTGCTCGACGAGATCGGCGAGCGGGCGCTCGAGGTCGCGCTGAGCTACGCCGACAAGAACGCCGGACACCGAGGTCGTGGTGCTCTCGATGGCACCGGCCGGGTCGGCGGCCACGGTGCGCAAGGGCCTCGCGATGGGCGCGCACTCGGCGGTGCATGTCGCCGACGAGGGTCTGGTCGGCGCCGATCTGGGGCTGACCGCGGAGGTGCTGGCGGCGGCGATCCGGCGCACCGGGTTCGATCTGGTGATCGCCGGCAACCTGTCGACCGACGGGTCGGGCGGGGTGATGGGCGCGATGGTCGCCGAGCTGCTCGACGTGCCGAACGCTGACGACGCTGAACTCGGTCGAGATCGGCGACGGCACGGTGTCGGGCGAGCGCGCGAGCGACGGCGCGACGATGCAGGTGTCGGCGGAGCTGCCGGCGGTGATCTCGATCACCGAGGCGCTGCCCGATGCGCGGTTCCCGAACTTCAAGGGCATCATGGCGGCCAAGAAGAAGCCGTTCGAGACGCTGACGCCTGCGAGGACCTCGGCATCGAGCCGGAGGATCCGCACGCGTCGCGCTCGATCGTGCTCGCGCTGTCGGAGAAGCCGCCGCGCGCAGGCGGGCACCAAGATCGTCGACGAGGGCGACGCGGGCGAGAAGCTCGCGGAGTTCCTCGTGCAGAACCGGCTGGTGTGAGATGCATGACTTTCGCTGATGATTCGATCCTGGTCCTGCTGGACGTGACGCCCGCGGGCGAGCTCGCCAAGAGCTCGGCCGGGCCTGCTCGGCGCCGCGGCGTCGGTGGGAACGCCGGTCGCGCTCGTGGTCGGCGACGAGAAGCTCGCGACGGATGCCGCCGCCCTGGGCGCGGCATCCGTTCTCGTCGCTGCTCCCGGCGAGGGGCTGACGGTGCCGGTCGTCGACGCGCTCGCCGCGGCGGCGGATCTGGTGCGGCCCGACGCGATCCTGATCTCGAACTCGATCGAGGGCCGCGATGTCGCCGGGCGGTACGCCGCGCGCACCCGTTCGGGCCTGTGCGTGGACGCGGTCGGGCGTCTCGCGCGACGCCGAGGGCGTCGTCGCGCAGCACTCGGTGTACGGCGGCGCGTACAACGTCGACGCGGCCGTGACCTGGGGTGCGCCGGTGATCACGGTGCGTCAGGGCGCGATCGATGCGCGGGCGGATGCCGTCGCCTCGCCGTCGGTGGAGACGCTGGCGGTGACGCGCCTCGGGCAAGAAGGCGGCGACCGTCGGCGCGGTCGACGCGGCCGTGGTGACCTCGTCGCGGCCGGAGCTGCGCGGAGCGGCCAAGGTCGTCTCCGGCGGGCGCGGGCTCGGCTCGGCCGAGAAGTTCGCGCTCGTCGACCAGCTCGCCGACGCGCTCGGCGCCGCGGTGGGCGCGTCGCGCGCCGCGGTCGACGCCGGGTATGTGCCGCAGTCGTACCAGGTCGGGCCAGACCGGGGTGTCGGTCTCGCCGCAGCTGTATGTCGCGCTCGGCATCTCGGGCGCGATCCAGCACAAGGCCGGCATGCAGACCGCCAAGACGATCGTCGCGATCAACAAGGACGGCGACGCCCCGATCTTCGAGATCGCCGACTTCGGCGTCGTCGGCGACCTCTTCACGGTCGTCCCGCAGCTGATCGCGGCCCTCGCAGGCGCGGAAGGCCTAGCCCGGATGGCGACCTACGCTCAGACGGTCCGTCGCGGGCTGCCCCGGCGCCCCGGCGGCGAGCCCTGGCCGCCGGCTGCCGGCTGCCGAGAGTGTCGTCGTGCCGGCCGGAGTGCCGCCGCGGAGGCCGCCGTGCGGCGCGGTCGTGCTCCCGGATGCCGTCACCGCAGAGACGGCCGGCGGTCAGCCGACCAGCGAGACGATGACCCCGAGCGCGGAGCGCCTCGGCGCGGACGGCCGCCCGCTCGCCCCGGCCTCTGCCGCCGCCGTCGGCGGCGCGCGCACGATCCGCCGCGGTCTGCCGCGCGTGCCGGGCGGCGAGCCCTGGCCGCCCGCGGCATCCGTCGCCGTTGCGGCGGCATCCGCGGCCGCTGCGGTCGCGGCAGCTGCGTCGGCGTCGCCGATCGACCCGATCCGCGTGCACGAAGTGCCGCCGACGACAGCGCCGGTCGCCGGCGGTGCCGTCGCCGACGTCGCCGGTCGCTGCACCGCGGCGGCAGCACCGGCCACCGGCGCCCGCGCCGCTGCGCCGCGGTCTGCCGCGCGTCCCGGGCGGCGAGCCCTGGCCGCCCGCCGGCTTCGCGCCCGCCGCGGCCGCGATCGCCGACGTCGCCGCGGCGCCGACGGTCGCCGCGAGGCGCCGCGCGGTCACCGAGACGACGCGGAGTGCCGTCTCGACCTCTGCCGCATCGCAGATCGCGTCATCTCGGCCGGCGGCGGCATCCGCCACAGACCTGTCGGTGCCGCTGCCGTTCACCCGCACCGTGTTCCCGGGCCGCGCGGCGGTCGCGTTCGAGCGGCAGCGGCTGTCGGGCCAGGTCGCGACCGCCCCCGAGCCGGAGCGGATCGGTCCGTTCACGCGGCTGCAGTGGGCGGGGGCGGTGATCGTCGGCGGCGCCGGGCTGCTGTTCGCCGCCGGAATGGCTGTCGTCGCGGTGCGGTGGCTGCTGAGCCTCGAGCCGATGCAGGAGTTCCTGACGGCGTATCCGGGGGAGTACGAGCTGCCCGAGGGCGCCCCGGTCGGCATCCCGCCGTGGCTGGGCTGGCAGCACTTCTTCAACGTGTTCCTGATCGTGCTGATCATCCGGTCGGGGCTGCAGGTGCGCACCGAGAAGCGGCCGAGCGTGTTCTGGTCGCCCCGCAACAACGGCAAGCGCAAGATCAGCCTGAACCTGTGGTTCCACCAGTCCCTCGACCTGCTGTGGGTCACCAACGGCGTGATCTTCGTCGTGCTGCTGTTCGTCACCGGGCAGTGGATGAAGATCGTGCCCACCTCGTGGGCGGTGTTCCCCAACGCGCGTCAGCGCGGCGCTGCAGTACGTGTCGCTGGACTGGCCGACCGAGAACGGGTGGGTCAACTACAACTCGCTGCAGCAGCTCGCCTACTTCGCGACCGTGTTCATCGCGGCGCCGCTGGCGATCGCGACCGGGGTGCGGATGAGCGGCATCTGGCCCAAGAACGCCACGGCGCTGAACAAGGCGTACCCGGTCGAGTGGGCCCGCAGCGGTGCACTTCCCGGTGATGCTCTACTTCGTGCTGTTCATCATCGCCCACGTCACCCTCGTGCTCGCGACCGGGGCCCTGCGCAACCTGAACCACATGTACGCGTCGCAGGATGCCGTCAACTGGATCGGCTTCTGGATCTTCGTCGCATCGCTCGTCGTGATCGCCGCCGGATGGGTCGCCGCGCGGCCCCTCGTGCTCGCCCCGATCGCCCGGCTGTTCGGCAAGGTCAGCGGCCGCTGAGGCTCACGAAGCGGTGACGGATGCCGCGCCCGCGGCGAACCCGTCCGCGTAGGCCTCGTCCGCTCCGAGCCGGAACATGTCGCGCTCCGGGTCGCGCACGATCGACCGCGCGCCGGGCAGGTCGAGCGCGCCGACCAGGTCGGCGCGTCCGCGGACGACGGCCACCGGCATCCGCGACGCCTTGCCCTTCACCAGGTCGGAGGCGGCCGCGAGCTCGTCGGCGACGCAGGGCATCGTGACGACCAGGGGCCGGCCCTCGGCATCCGTCTGCCCTCGCAGGTCTTCGAACACGTGCACCCCGCCCGCGCCGATCGCGCTGTCGGTCTGGCCCTCGCGCCAGGCCCGGCCGAGGGTGTCGGAGACGATCACGCCGACCTCGACGCCCAGCAGCGAGCGCAGTCCGGTCGCGAGCGCGCGGGCGGAGGCATCCGGGTCGGACGGCAGCAGCAGCACCGTGCCGTGCGGGGTGTTCGACGCGTCGACGCCGGCGGCGGCCGAGATGATGCCGAGCTTGTTCTCGACGATGCGGGTCGTGTGCCCGGTCGGCGACGTGCGCGAGGCGACGACCCGCACGGTCTCGGCGGTGATCGCGTCCTCGCGGTCGTCGGCGGCGATCATGCGGCCCTCGGCCTTCGAGACGATCTTCGAGGTCACGACCAGGATGTCGCCGTCCCTCAGGGTCTCACCGGCGGCATCCGCGATCGTCGCGACCAGGTCGGTGCCCGCCGTCACCTCGGGGATGCCCTCGAGGGCCCAGATCTGAAGCACCTCAGGTCGGCAGCGGATCAGTGCGGGCGCGTCAGCGGACGAACCGCACCTCGGTGAGCGTCTCGCCGAGGAAGGGTTCGGTGTGGGCGGCGCCGTCGAGCGCGAACCCGTTGCGCACGTAGAAGCGGTGCGCACGGGGGTTGTCTTCGGCGACCCAGAGGTAGATCTGCTCGTCGCTGTCGATGACCGCGTCGAAGAGCCGCTGGCCGATGCCGGTGCCGTGGAAGGCGTCGAGCAGGTAGATGAAGTACAGCTCGCGGAACCGCGGTGCGTCCTTGTCGCGGGCAGGGCCCGAGCCGGCGAAGCCGACGATCTCGCCGTCGACGAGCGCGGCGAACATCTTGAAGTCGGGGCCCTGAACGGCCCAGTGGGTCCACAGCTCAGCCATGCGGCGCGGGGAGATCTTCTCGAGCGCGGCCTTGCTGATCAGGTGGTCGTAGGTCTCGTGCCAGCAGGTGGCGTGCACGCGGCCGAGGGCTTCGGCGTCGACGTCTCGGACCGGACGGACGACGATGTCGGTCTGCAGTTCGGCTTCCATGGGGCGACTCTACGCTCGGCTCTGCGGGGAGGGAAATCGACGCGGAGGCTTGACGGGACGGCCCGAAACCGGGATGGATTCCGCAGCCCGCAGCTGTGGATGGGCGACAACGGAATCGCCGAATCTGGCACGGATGGCTACGATCGCTCCTCGTGAACGTGATCTGGCGAACCCTCCTGACGATCTGGCGCGCCAAAGTGCAGCTGCGCCGCAAGGGGACTCTGGAGCCGACCGCGATCGGCCGCGTGCGCGTGCGCACGATGCCGACCGACATCGACCTGCTCGGCCACATGAACAACGGCCGCTACGGGTCGCTGTTCGACCTCGGCCGCTTCGACCTGCTGATCCGCACGGGCATCTGGGACGTGCTTCCAGAAGCAGGGCTGGTACGCCGTCGTCGCGAACGAGACGATCACGTTCCGCAAGTCGCTCGAGCTCTGGCAGCGCTTCACGGTCGAGTCGCGTCTGCTCGGTCACGACGACAAGTCCGCCTACCTGATGCACCGCGCCGTCGTGGACGGCGAGGTGTACGCCGAGATGATCGTGCGCGCCCGCTTCCTGCGGCGCTCCGGGGGCATCGTGCCCCACGAGGAGCTGTTCGAGGCCCTGCACCGCCCCGACAACCTGCCCGAGCTCGCCCCCTGGGTCACCGAGTGGGCGGCGGCATCCGCTCTTCCCTCCACGAGAGTCCCCGCGCCGAGCGTCTGGATGTGACCGCTAGCGTGGACGGATGATCGCCGTCCTGCGCGTGGCCGGGCAGCTGCTGTGGAGGCACTGGCCCGCGCTGCTGGCCCTCTACCTCGCGGGCACGCTCGGGCGCTACGTCGCCCTCGAGGTGGCCGGATTCGTCGGCGCCTACAGCGCGATCGGCGGGGCACTCCTGTTTCCCCTCGCGATCCTCGCGCGGCTCGTCGCGCTCGTGGCGATGCTGCTCGTCCTTCGCGACGGCATGGTGCAGCTCGGCGTCCTCGCGCCGATCCCCGCTGAGCGTTCGGAGCGGCGCCGTGCGTTCACGGACGCGCTGCTGGCCGGCATCCTGCCGTTCGTCGCGTTCTACGCGGCGTGGGGATACCTGAGAGAGGATGCCGCGGCGTACTTCAGCCGGCTGCTCGAGGTGAACACGGGGCTGATCGCCGAAGAGGTCCTCGGCGGAGCCGAGCGGGCCGGTGACGCCGCGGTGGGAGAGCTCAGCCTCGGCCCGCTGACGATCGCGATCATCGTGGCGGCGTTCGCCGGGCGATGGCTCTGGAAGCGGTATCGAACCCGCCTGCCCCGGTCTTTCGCCGCGATCGCGGTCTACCTCGAGGTGCTGTGGGTGTATCTGTCTGTGACGCTCATCGCCGATGCGCTGAACGTGGTCGCCGCCTGGGTGCAGGACCGGCAGGCGATGGTGTGGCTCGCCGACGTGCGCGAATGGGTGGGTGCTCAGCTCGCCCCCCTCGCGTGGGCGTGGGATGCCGTGGAATGGCTGCTGGGCGAGGTCGGGGGGATCATCCTGCTGCCGATCGCGTGGCTCACGATCGCCGGCGTGATCTACGGGCAGGCGGTCGCTCCGCAGACCGCGCGCCTCGGCGGTGCGGTCGTCACGCGCGCACGGGCGCGCTTGGACACGCTGCCCTCTCGCCTGCGCGCACGGCTGCGCGACATCTGGTCGGACCTCATCGCCCGCTTCCAGCCCATCGGCCGAGCCCTGCTGCTGATGTGGCGGGCGGGGCCGGTGCTGATCGGATCGTACATCCTGCTGTTCACCCTGCTGCTGGCGCTGGATGCCGCGCTCGAGTGGGGCATCACACGGGTGATCGGCCCGCAGGAACTGGGCGGGTTCTGGATGGTGAATGCGCCGCTGATCTTCCTGTTCGTGCCGCTCGTCATCGAACCGCTGCGCGTGGTGCTGGTCGCCAGCGCCTACGACGCCGTGATCGGACGGCTCGCGCCTCAGGGGGCGATGATCAGCCGCACGAACTCGGGCAGCTCGTCGGCGGACTCCACCGCGATCACGAACGGCCCGGCGGCATCGTCGGGCACCAGGTAGTCCAGGGTGAGCGAATAGCGGATCGGCACCTCGGGGTCGCAGAACGAGTGGCGGTCGGCGTCGAAGTCGCGCTCGAGTTCGAGCGACGCCTCGTTCCACTGGCGGCCGGCGGCGCCCGCCTCGTGCAGCTGCGGGGTCGTGCAGCTGAGCGGGCTGTCGCCGGGCGTCACCAGGACGGTCGCCGTGACGACCCGCGTGCCCGCCGGCGCGAGCGGATCTTCGGCGAACTCCGCCTTCGCAGGACCGACCGTCGCCCCTCCGTAGGTCACCGTCTCGCCGGCGGCGACGGTGAGCGGCTTCGTCGCGCGGCCGCTGTCGGACTCGGACCACTCGTTCACGGCGATGACGCCGACGGTCGCCGGCAGCAGCACCGCGATGGCCACGAGAGATACCGCGTTGCGGCGCCACCAGCCGCGGGTCATCGGCTGCTCCACTCGGTCGGCTGCAGCTCGGCGGCGCGCTCGACCGGCACGTCATCGAGATCGATCGCGAGCGTGATGACCGAATCCAGTCGCGGATCGGGCGCCACGCCCAGGCGCAGCATCCCGCTCCCGCCGGTCACGCCGTCGGGGAGTTCGAAGGCCAGGCTGCCGGATTGCGGGATGCCGACCGAGAGCGACCCGCGCAGCAGGGACTCCGGCCGCTCGCTCGCTCGGAAGGTGCGACCGTCCACCTCGAGCGTCGCCAGGGCGAGCAGGGCGCCGAATTCCGACACGACCGCCTCGGCCTCCAGGTCGACGACGACCCAGTTGCCCTCCGCGCTCCATTCGCCCGCGCTGATGCTCTCGGCACGATGCACGTCGGTCACGGTGATCGCGACATTGCGCCCGACTCCGCGATCTCCGACCTCGACGGCGACCGGGAAGGGCGCTTCTTCGGCATCCTCCGCGGGCGTGATGACCGCGACGCCCCAGGCGGCCGCGACCAGTGCTGCGCCGATGCCCCACGTCGCCACGCGGTTCATCCGCCGGCTCCGATGTCTTCCACCGCGATCGTCGTGGTCGCCGCCGCGACCGGATCCGTCCACCACCGGCCGTTCGCGACGAATGAACCGGTGTGCAGCGTCATGTCGTTGAGGGTGAGCTCGATCTGCTGCGCGTCTTCGAATGCGCCGGCCTCGACCGCCCACGCGAAGACGATCTGCGCCGGCACTCCCGGCTGCAGCCACGGGCTCGTCGTGGCGTCGTCGTAGCGGGCGACCGAATCGGGCGGGTCGGCGAGTCCGTCGATCGTCAGGGACTCCGTGACGCTGCTGTCGGAGTACGCGGCCAGGGGCTCGGTCCACTGGTTCTCGACCGTGACCAGCACCGCCAGAACCCGTTCTCCGTCGTCGACGAAGACCCCCGCCTCGGGGAACTCGTCGACCAGCACCGCCCGCTCGATCGTGATCGCGAGCTGCTCGTTGCGGTGGGTCGTCGCCGGGTTCGAGCCGCGTGATGGCAGGCTCGGCCGCCGTCGCAAGACCGCCGAATGCCGCGGTGGCGGCGAGGAAGAGCGCGGTGCCGATGGCGGCGAACCACCGCGTGGGCACACGGTCGGAGGCCGCACGCAGCCATCCGAACCGCCGGCGGGGGCCCGGATCCGAGTCCTCGCCCGCCGTCGTCATTCCTTCACCCTACGTGCGCGTAGCCCACGCGACGCTCTCGCGCAAGGCGTTGTGGGGCGCCGTGGCGTGCGGTTGCCTCGTTGAGTGTGATCGTCCGACCCCGGGGCGATCCGACTACCGAAGGAGTGAGCTCGTGGATACTGCCACACTCATCTGGATCATCATCGGCATCATCGTCGTCGCGATCATCATCGTCGTCGCCGTCATGGTGTCGCGCCGCAACTCGGCGAAGCGGCTCGAGGCGCAGCACGCGAAAGCGCAGGAGATGCGCGAAGACGCCCGGCGCACCGAGATGGCCGCGCGGGAGCGCGAGGCCCAGGCCGCACAGGCGCGCGCCGACTCGGCGACCGCCGCAGCCGAGGCCGAGCAGGCGAAGGCCCGCGCCGCGCAGGCGAGCATCGAGGCCGAGCGCGCCGCAGCCACGATCGACGACCACCAGTCCGATGCCGAGAAGCTGCGCGCCGAGCAGGCCGAGAAGCTCCGCAAGGCCGATGAGCTCGACCCCGCCGTGACCACGACCGCCGACGGCCGCGCTGCCGACGGTCGCGCTGTCGGCGACGACCGCGCCGCCACCGACGGCTACACGCCGGCTCCCGGCACCCGCGCGCAGACCGCGACGACCGACGACCGCCGCATCGTGCGCGATGGTCCGGATGCCGCTACGCCGGCCGATCGCGACGGTGACGGCATCCGCGACGACCGCGAAGCCGCGCGCGACGTGAACGGCGACGGGCGCGCCGACGTGCGTCCGGCCTCGACCGACCGCGTCTGACGCTCGCACGCAGATCGCCTCCGGCCGCGCGGCCGGGGGCGATCCGCGCGTTCAGCGCGGCATCCGGGTCAGCGCGGCATCCGGGTCAGCGCCCGCGCCGCGAAGGCGTCGCGCAGCGCGGCGCGCACGGCGCGGATGCCGCTGCGCGAGGCGGAAGACACGCGCGCGGCCGTGAAGATCTCGCGCACCGGGTCGCCGGGCAGCTCGAGAAGCCGCACGGGCGGATCGAGGTCGGCCCAGACGAGGTCGGGCAGCACTCCGACCGCGCGGCCGGCCGCGATCAGGCGCACCTGGGCGGTCAGGTCGGCGATCTCGAACCGGATGTCGGGTTCGAACCCGGCGGCACGGCACTGCTGCACCGCCCACTGCCGCGCCGCGGTGCCCGCCGGTTCCATCACCCAGGCGCGGTCGCGCAGCGCGGCGAGTCCGCCGGCGCGGTCGCCCGGAGGCAGGGCGAGGCGGATCGGGTCGCTGCCGAGGGTCTCGCGCTCGAGCCCGGTGCGGTGCGCCCGCGTGTGACCGGGGTACTGCTCGGCGATCACGAGATCGAACCCGCGGGCCGACAGCTCGAACAGGCCCTCCTCGGGCGGGACCTCGGCGATCTCGACGCGCAGTCCCGGTTCGCGCTCGGCGAGCAGGCTCAGCGCGCTCGGCAGGATCGCCTGGGCCGCCGTCTGGAGCACGGCGACGCGCACCGGGGCGATGCCGGGCTGGAGGGATTCGAGCTCCCCTCGGATCTGCTCCTCGAGTTCGAGCGCGCGCGAGGCGTGCGCGGCCAGCGCGACGCCGTGCTCGGTGAGCCGCACCCGCCGGCCGTCCGGAATGAGCAGCGGCACCCCGGCATCCTTCTCCAGCTGCGCGAGCTGCTGCGAGATGGTGGACGGGCTGTACGAGAGGGCTTCCGCGACGGCCGCCAGCGTCCCGCGCATCGCGAGCTCGTGCAGCAGTCGCAGCCGGCGCAGCTCGAACACGGCGCTCCCTCCCCTCGGCTCCAAACCATCGAAAGAGCCGATCGGTATAGATCATAGATGGTCGCTTTTCCTGAACGGTCGGATGCCGCATGCTGGAGTCATGCCGTCGACACCGATGCCTCCCACCGCGCCCGCCGATACCCTCGCCGGTCAGGCGATCGAGCTGGCCCGACGCTGGGTGACCGAAAGCGCCGAGGTCGAGGTCGACCCGGCCGCCGAACGGCTCGCGGGAGTGCTGAAGGACCCGAACGGCCTGCCGTTCACGATCGGCTTCGTCGACGGCGTGATGCGTCCGGAGAGCCTGTCGGCGGCGGCATCCAATCTGAGTCGCGTCGCGCCGCTGGTGCCCAAGTTCCTCCCCTGGTACCTCCGCGGCGCGGTGCAGATCGGCGGCGCCGTCGCTCCCGTGCTGCCCTCGCCGGTCGTGCCGATCGCGCGGCGGGTGCTGCGCGAGATGGTCGGCCACCTCGTGGTGGATGCACGCCCGGACAAGCTCGGACCCGCGATCGCGAAGATCCGCGAGACCGGCGCGCGGCTGAACCTCAACCTGCTGGGCGAAGCCGTGCTCGGCGAGAAGGAGGCGCTGCGCCGGCTCGACGGCATCCACGAGCTCATCCGCCGCCCCGACGTCGACTACGTCTCGGTCAAGGTCTCGGCGATCGCGAGCCACATCTCGATGTGGGCGTTCGACGACGTCGTCGACAAAGTCGTCGAACGGCTCCTGCCGCTGTACCTCACCGCCGCGTCGGACGCGACCTTCATCAACCTCGACATGGAGGAGTACCGCGACCTCGACCTGACGATCGCGGTCTTCACGCGCATCCTCGAAGACCCGCGGCTTCAGGGGCTCGAGGCCGGCATCGTGCTGCAGGCCTACCTGCCCGACGCCCTCCCGGCCCTCCAGCAGCTCACCGCGTGGGCGAAGGCGCGGGTCGAGGCGGGCGGCGCGCGCATCAAGGTGCGTCTGGTGAAGGGCGCGAACCTCGCGATGGAGCGGGTGGATGCCGTCATGCACGACTGGTCGCTCGCGACGTACGACAGCAAGCTCGACTCCGACGCGAACTACGTGCGCTGCCTGGAGTACGCGCTGCGACCCGAGCACACGGCCGCCGTGCGGATCGGGGTCGCCGGGCACAACCTGTTCGACATCGCCTACGCCTGGCTGCTCGCCGGCGAGCGCGGCGTGCGGGACGACGTCGAGTTCGAGATGCTGCTCGGCATGGCGCAGGGCCAGGTCGAGGCGGTCGCCCGCGAGGTCGGCCACGTGCTGCTGTACGTGCCGGTCGTGCGTCCCGACGAGTTCGACGTCGCGATCAGCTACCTCGTGCGCCGCCTCGAAGAGAACGCCTCGAGCGAGAACTTCCTCTCCGCCGCGTTCGAGCTGGCCGACGAGCCGGCGATGTTCGAGCGCGAGCGCGACCGCTTCGTCGCGTCGATCGAGCGCGCGGGCGATGCCGCGCTGCGGACGGGGCCGAATCGCAGCCAGGACCGCACTGCGTCGCCGCCCGAACCGGGCCGCGCACCGCTCGCCGGCTCATGAGAGACGGCGCCGGTGAAAGCATGGGGACGAACCGTTCTGTCGAGCGCTCGGACGGCGGTGCGGACGCGATCGGTCCCGACGGTTTGACGCAGGCCGTGCTCGGGATCGCCCGCGGCTCTGCCGCGGCCGACGCCGCCGGCGACACCGCTCCCCTCGAACCCGTGGGCGCAGAGAGGGTGTTCGGCGGGCACGCCTTCGTCGAGACGGCCGTGTTCGCCCCGCGCGAGGTCGACGATCGCGCCGTCGGCGCGCCCGGATTCCGCAACGCCGCCGACACCGACCCGTCACTGCCGGCGAACCGGGAGTGGAGCCGCGGCATCCTCGCCCGCATCGACGCCTCGACCGCGGGCGACGCGACGATCGCCGCCGCCCTCATCACCGACGCCGCCGCGCTCGAGACGACCATCGCGCGCGTGCGGCACGCCGCCGAGGCGTGGGGCGCTCTGCCCGCGAGCGACCGGGCCGCGGTGCTGCAGTCGGCCGCGCGGGCGCTCGAGGCGCGTCGCGGCGAGCTGATCGAGGTCGCCGCCTCCGAGACCGGCAAGGTCTTCGCCGAGGCCGACGTCGAGGTGAGCGAGGCCGTCGACTTCGCGAACTACTACGCCGCCACCGCGCGCGAGCTCGACCGCGTGAGCGGCGCGGTGTTCGTGCCGTCGAAGCTCACGGTCGTCACCCCGCCGTGGAACTTTCCCGGTCGCCATCCCCGCCGGCGGCGTCCTCGCCGCGCTCGCCGCCGGATCGGGCGTCGTCTTCAAGCCGGCGCCGCAGGCCCGCCGCTGCGCGGCGGTGCTCGCCGAGGCGCTGTGGGACGCCGGCGTTCCGCGCGACGTGCTCGCCCTCGTCGACATCGACGAGGGCGCGCTCGGCCAGCGGCTCGTCTCGCACCCCGACGTCGACCGGGTGATCCTCACCGGGTCGTGGGAGACGGCGGCGCTGTTCCGCTCGTGGCGGCCCGAGCTGCCCCTGCTCGCCGAGACCAGCGGCAAGAACGCCATGATCGTCATGCCGTCGGCCGACCTCGACCTGGCGGCATCCGACCTCGTCAAGAGCGCGTTCGGCCACGCCGGCCAGAAGTGCTCGGCGGCGTCGCTCGCGATCCTCGTCGGCCCGGTCGGCCGCTCGACGCGCTTCGCGCGACAGCTCGTGGATGCCGCGACCTCGCTGCGCGTCGGACCCCCGAGCGATCCGCTGGCCGAGGTCGGCCCGGTGATCGAGCCGCCGCAGGGCAAGCTCGCGTGGGCGCTGACGACCCTCGACGAGGGCGAGCGGTGGCTCGTCGAGCCGCGACCGCTCGATCACGGGATCGAGTACGAAGGCACGGTTCTGGAGCCCCGGCATCCGCACCGGCGTGCAGCCGGGATCGCGCTTCCACCGCGAGGAGTTCTTCGGTCCCGTGCTCGGCGTGATGCACGCGCACTCGCTCTCGCACGCGATCGAGCTGCAGAACGCCGTCGCCTACGGACTCACCGCTGGGCTCTACACGCAGAACCCCGACGACCTCGCCGCGTGGCTCGATCGCGTCGAGGCCGGCAACCTCTACGTCAACCGCGGCATCACCGGCGCGATCGTGCAGCGGCAGCCCTTCGGCGGCTGGAAGCGCTCCTCGGTCGGCGCCGGCACGAAGGCCGGCGGCCCGAACTACCTGATCGGCCTCGGGCTCGTGGCGGGCGTCGGGCGGCGCGGCGACGTCGGCGACGCTGCACCTGCGCGGGCTCGACTCGCGCATCAGCGGCGTGATCGAAGCGGCACAGCCGTCGCTCGACTACGACGCGTTCGAGTGGCTGCGGCGCGGCGCGCTCGTCGGACGCGCTCGTCGTGGGACCGCGAGTTCGGCCAGGTGCGCGATGTCTCGCACCTCGGGGTCGAGCGCAACCTGTTCCGCTACCGGCCGGTGCCGGTCGCGATCCGGGCGACGGGGGATGCCGCGTGGCAGGCGCTGCTGCGCGTCGTGGTCGCCGGCATCCGCACGGGGTCGGACTTCACCGTGAGCGCGCCCGTCGGGCCTGCCCGCCGCCGTGCGCCGTGCGCTGAGCGACCAGGGCGTCGCGGTGTTCGTCGAGACGGACGACCAGTGGCTGGAGCGCATGGTCGGGCAGGACGAGTCCTCGACACCGCGCCCGCCGCGCGCGCGCCTGGTCGGACCGCCCGCGTCGGTGGCGGTGCTGCACCGCGCGCTCGCCGAGGCCGTCGGCGGCGACCCCGACCTCGCGGTCTACGCGAACGAGGTCACGACCGCGGGCCGGATCGAGCTGCTGCCGTTCCTGCACGAGCAGTCGATCACGATCACCGCGCACCGCTTCGGCAACCCCGACGCGTGGAGCGAGAGCGTCATCTGACAGTCGTCGCGTGGGTGCGGCGAAGAGAAAGAACTTATCTTTCTAGCCCTGCGCGCGATCGCCGGGGACGATGGTGTGGGGGGAAAAGACGCTGCGGTCTGAGTTCGGGTTCAGACGCCGCGTCTTTCTGCTGGGGGGCTCAGCGACCCCGGCCGCCGGTGGCTCTGCCGCGCGGCCGGGGGACGCTCAGTCCGTCCGACACGGGAATCGTCATCGCGGCCAGAAGTCCCTGGATGCCGATGCCGAAGAGCGTCCACTGCCCGGGGGGCAGCTCGGCGCCCTCCGGAATGTCGTACGTGGGGTGATCGAGGCCCTCTGCCGCGCGGACGGCGAAGCCCTCGCCCAGCGCCGCCATCGCCTCGGTGAAGTCGACGATCGTCAGCGGCTCGCGCACGCGCCGCCCGAAGCGGTGCAGCAGGGCGGCGTAGAACGGCACGAATGCGGCGATCGATTCGCGGTGTCGCTCGGCACTCGCCACGCGCAGCTCGGGCCAGCCTCCCGCGGCCGTCCGCAGGGCGAGTGCCGTGATGAACGCATGCGAGTCGCGCGACTCCGGTTCGAGGTGGAACTTCGACGAGTAGGTCACGAAGTCCAGCGCGGCCACGCGCGCGACGTCGTCCAGCGATCCGCCGGATTCCAGGACGTCCTCGATCGCGCTCGCCGCGCTCGCGACCGGCGGTGCGAACCGCAACCCGACCATCTCGACCGCCAGATCGCGGTGGAAGTCGTCCTGGTCGTCCCAGATCCGATAGGCCGCGCCGGTCGTGAGCCCCACCGAGCGCAGCACTTCCTGGAGGCGGATGTGCTGCACGCCAGCGGTCGCCCCACGCTCGAGAAGCATCTGGATGGCGGCCTCGAGGATGAGGCGGCGGGTGTCTTCGGCGGTGCGGCGAACCATGCCCCCAGCCTGGCAGGAAGGCCGCGATGGAGCCAAAGTAAAGAATATTTGACACGTCGTGCGGTGATCCGATAGCGTCGCAGTGTCAAACATTCTAGACATCGGAGCGGGGTCATGGTCTACGAAGAGCGCAACACCTGGGTGGGGCTGATCGTGAGCGCGATCGGCATGACGGTCTACGTGATCGTCGTCCTCCAGCAGGCCGGCGGCGGCCCGGTCACCGACGTGGTGTGGTGGCCGATCATGCTCTGGACGATCGGGCTGAGCATCGTCGCGTCGATCGTGGTCAGCATCCTGTGGGGGATCCTCGCGGGCATGCGCGATCCCGACGGCGTCGGCAAGTCCGACATGCGCGACCGCGACATCGCCCGGATGGGCGGCCGCGTCGGTCAGGCGTTCCTGGTGATCGCCGGACTCGGCGTGCTCGTGCTCTGCGCATTCGAGGCCGACTGGTTCTGGATCGCGAACACGATGTACTTCGGCTTCGCCCTGTCGGCGTTCGTCGGCGGGGTCGCGAGCGTCATCGCCTACCGCCGGGGGATGGTCTGATGGTCAAGCCCACGAAGGTCACCAACTCCATCCGCGCGCTCCGCGAGGGCGCCGGGCTCACCCAGGTCGAGCTCGCGAAGCGCATCGGCGTCACCCGCCAGACGCTCATCGCGATCGAGCAGGGCCGCTACTCGCCGACCCTCGAGCTCGCGTTCCAGATCGCGCGCGTGTTCGGCGTCGGCCTCGACGACGTCTTCCAGTATCCCCAGGGGGAATCATGACGGATGCCGCGGCCCACCGCAACGATGAACGCGTGGCGTCAGAGCCGCTACGGCGGGCCTGAGGACGGTCGCGCTCGCCCAGGTGCCCGTACCCGTGCCGGGGAAGGGCGAAGTGCTGCTCGAGGTGCGGGCGGCGTCCGTCAACTCGGGCGACATCAAGGTCATGCGCGGGGAGCCGCTCCTGGTGCGGCCGGTCTTCGGGCTGCGGCGCCCGCGCGTGGCGACCCGCGGGATGGATGTCGCGGGCACGGTCGTCGCGCTCGGTCCCGAGGTCACCGCTCTCGCCGTCGGCGACGAGGTCATGGGGGAGCTGCCGGGCGGGGCGCTCGCCGACTTCGTGGTCGGCCCGGCGTCGCGACTCGTGCGCGCGGCCCGACGGCGCTGGCCCCTGCCGAGGCTGCCGCGCTGCCGGTCGCGGCGGGCACGGCGTGGCAGGCGCTCGAGTCCGCCGGCGTCGGCGCAGGGCGACCGCGTGCTCGTCATCGGAGCATCCGGCGGAGTCGGCCACTTCGCGGTGCAGCTCGCCGCGCTCCGCGGCGCCGAGGTGTGGGCGCTGTGCGGCGCGCGCAACGAGACAGCTCGTCGCGCGAGCTCGGTGCGGTGCGCACCTTCGACTACCGCACGACGGATGCCGCGGATCTTCCGGACGCATCGTTCGACGCCGTCCTCGACATCGCGGGTGCCGCGCCGCTGCGCGCGCTCCGCCGACTTGTCCGCCCCGCGGGATCGCTCGTGCTCGTCTCGGGCGAAGGGAGCCGGTTCGCCGGACCGATCGGGCGGATCCTGCGCGGCATCCTGCTCTCGCTCACTCCCGGGCCGCGGGTGAAGCCGCTCGCGGCGGTGGCGAAGAGCGGGCGTCACGAGCGAGCTGGCCGCGCTCGCCGCGGCGGGGCGCCTGCGCCCGGTGATCGAGCGCACGTTCCCGCTCGCCGACGCGCGTGCGGCGCTCGCCCACGTCGACGCCGGTCACACGGTCGGGCAAGGTCGTGGTCGTCGCGTAGCTCAGGGCGGCAACGGCCGGACATGCGAGAATGGATGCCGGCGTGCCCGAGTCGTCCCTTCCCCGCTGCGGTTCCGTAGCGAGTCGAAGGGCCGCCGGGCCCCTGGACAGCGTCCGCCGCCCCTTCCTGAGGAGCATGTGTCCATGAGCAACTCTGCGCCGGCCGCCGAAACCACCAGCGCGACCACCCGCACCGCCCACCACCGCCGCTACCTGATGTGCCGCCCCGAGCACTTCACGGTCAGCTACACGATCAACCCGTGGATGGTGCCCGCCAACCCGACCGACACCGCCGTGGCGCTGCGCCAGTGGCAGGACCTGCACGACACGTACGTCGCGCTCGGCCACGAGATCGAGCTGATCGATCCCATCGAGGGACTGCCCGACATGGTCTACACCGCCAACGGCGGCTTCGTGATCGACGGCATCGCGTACGGCCCGAAGTTCCGCTTCCAGGAGCGCGCCGGCGAGGCGGTGCCGTTCATCGAGTGGTTCCGGGCCGCACGGCTTCGACACGCGCGAGCCCGTCGAGGTCAACGAGGGCGAGGGCGACTTCCTGCTCGTCGGCGACGTCATCCTCGCCGGCACCGGCTTCCGCTCGACCGGCGACAGCCACCGCGAGATCGGCGAGGTCTTCGGTCGCGAGGTCATCTCGCTCACGCTGACCGACCCGCGCTTCTACCACCTCGACACCGCGCTCGCGGTGCTCGACCCCGTGCAGGGCCTCGACGAACGGCGGCCCGGAGCGCGCCAACATCGCCTACCTTCCGTCGGCGTTCGACGAGCGCAGCCAGGCGATCCTCGCCGAGCGCTACCCCGACGCGATCCACGTCTCCGACGAGGACGGCTCGGTGTTCGGCCTCAACTCCGCCAGCGACGGCTACAACGTCATCATCTCGCCGCGCGCGAAGGGCTTCGAGAAGCAGCTGCGCGAGCGCGGCTACAACCCGGTGCTCGTCGACCTGTCCGAGCTCCTGCTCGGCGGCGGCGGCATCAAGTGCTGCACGCTCGAGCTGCGCGGAGCCGGATCATGACCATCCCGCACGTGCTCGACGACAGCACGTCGGCGATCATCGCCGCCGAAGACGAGCACGTCGCGCACAACTACCACCCGCTCCCCGTCGTGATCTCCAAGGGCGAGGGCGCGTGGGTGACCGACGTCGAGGGCAAGCGCTACCTCGACCTGCTCGCCGCGTACTCGGCGCTGAACTTCGGGCACGGGCATCCGGCGATCCTCGCCGCCGCGCAGGAGCAGCTCGGCCGCCTCACGCTCACCAGCCGCGCGTACCACAACGACCAGCTCGGCGTCTTCGCCGCGGCGCTGGCCGAGCTGTGCGGCAAGGACCTCGTGCTGCCCATGAACACGGGCGCCGAAGCGGTCGAGACCGGCATCAAGGTCGCGCGCGCGTGGGGCTACCGGGTCAAGGGCATCGCGCCCGACCGGGCGAACGATCATCGTCGCGTCGGCGGCAACTTCCACGGTCGCACCACCACGATCGTCGGCTTCAGCGACGATCCGCAGTCCCGCGACGACTTCGGACCGTACGCCCCCGGGTTCGTCACCGTGCCGTTCGGGGATGCCGCGGCCATCGAGGCCGCGATCGACGAGAACACCGCCGCCGTGCTCCTCGAGCCGATCCAGGGCGAAGCCGGCGTCGTCATCCCGCCCGAGGGCTACCTGCGCGCAGGTGCGCGAGATCACGCAGCGCCACAACGTGCTGTTCATCGCCGACGAGATCCAGTCCGGCCTCGGCCGGGTCGGCGAGACGTTCGCGTGCGACCGCGAGGACGTCGTGCCCGGACGTGTACCTGCTCGGCAAGGCGCTGGGCGGCGGCATCCTGCCCGTGTCGGCCGTCGTGGCGAACCGCGACGTGCTCGGGTGTGATCCGCCCCGGCGAGCACGGCTCGACGTTCGGCGGCAATCCGCTGGCGGCCGCCGTCGGCACCCGCGTGGTCGAGATGCTCTCGACCGGCGAGTTCCAGCGCCGCGCGGCCGCGCTCGGCGAGCACCTCGAGGCCAAGCTCGACGAGCTCGTCGGCCACGGCGTCACCGCCGTGCGCATCGCGGGGCTCTGGGCGGGCGTCGACATCGACCCCGCGAAGGGCACCGGTCGCGAGATCGCGGAGCGGCTGCTCGGGCGCGGCGTGCTCGTGAAGGACACGCACGGTCAGACGATCCGCATCGCGCCGCCGCTGGTCATCCGCGCGACCGAGCTGGACTGGGCGGTCGAGCAGCTCAAGCTCGTCCTCGCCGACTGACCCGCTGCACCTCTCGTCTCGCCCGAACTTCGGTTCATCGCGGGCGAGCGTGCGTCGGTCGGCGCGCGGGAATCGTCGATCCCGTCGGCGCGGAAGCGGCGATGTCCGTCACTGAGCGTCGCAGGACGCAGTCGCTCCGCCGACGCACGGCAGGATGCCGGTCAGGCGAAGACCGTGATGAAGCGCTCGTGCCAGCCGGTCGCGCCGTCGGGGTCGGTGCGCGAGACCTCCTCGGTCTGCACCTCACCGCTCTTGCTGATCGCCCGGCAGCGGATGAGGTGGTCGCCCTCGGTCGCCGTCCACGGCAGGCTCCACTGCACCCAGGTGTCGTCCGAGATCGCGGTCGCGAGCGTCGCCGGCTGCCAGTCGCCCTCGTCGATCTGCACCTCGACGCCCGCGATGCCCACGGTCTGCTGCCATGCGACGCCGGCGATGACCGTCTCGCCGGCCTTGAGCCCCTGCTGCCGCCGCGGCACGTCGATGCGGGACTGCAGCTTGATCGGCCCGCGCTCCGACCAGCCGCGCGTGGTCCAGTAGGCGGTCGCCTTGTCGAAGCGGGTGACCTCGAGCTCGGTGACCCACTTCGTCGCCGAGACGTAGCCGTAGAGCCCGGGAACCACCATGCGCACCGGGAAACCGTGCTCGGGCGGCAGCGGCTCGCCGTTCATGCCCACCGCGAGGATCGCGTTGCGGTCGTCGGTCAGCGCCTCGATCGGCGAGCTCGCCGTGAAGCCGTCGATCGAGCGCGACAGCACCATGTCGGCGTCGGCGGTCGGCGCGGCGCGGGCCAGCAGCTCGCGGATCGGATAGCCGAGCCACAGCGCGTTGCCGATCAGGTCGCCGCCGACGTTGTTCGAGACGCAGGTGAGGGTGGTGACGCTCTCTTCGAGGGGCAGCGCGAGCAGCTCGTCCCACGTGATCGTCACCTCGTTCGCCACCATGCCGTGGATGCGCAGGCTCCAGTCGGCCGGGTCGACCTGCGGCACGATGAGCGCCGTGTCGATGCGGTAGAACTGCTCGTTCGGCGTGATCACGGGAGCAAGCCCCGGAATGCCGAGCTCGGCGGTCGCCGGAATCGGGGCGGCCGCCGCGGCCGGCGTCGGCAGCTTCAGAGCATCGCGGACGACGTTCACCGCGGCGGAGCTCGCACGCGCGAACGACGACCCGATCACGGCGAGCACGCCGACCGCGGCTGTCCCCGCCGTCCACAGCAGGAAGGTGCGCCTCTCGAGCGGGGGCGGCGGTGGATCCGGTGCGGCGGGGGCGGCATCCGGGTTGCGCGTGTAGGTGACGGCGCGCTGCGCCCGACCCGGCAGCCGCGCCATCAGCAGACCGAGCGCGGCCGCCGCCGTGACACCCGCGACCACCGAGGGCACCCAGTCGAGCTGCCCCGCGTTCGCGCGGGTCATCGCGGCGAGGACGCCCACCCCGCCGAAGACCACCATGATCGCGAGCCCGAACGGCGGCCACTTCAGCTCGATGAGACCGGCGATCGCGGCGACCCCCACGAGCACGATGGCGATGCCGACCAGGAGCGCGATCTTGTCGTTCGTGCCGAACAGGGCGATCGCGGCATCCTTCGCCCACGGCGGCGCGAAGTCGATCAGCGTCGCGCCGATCGCCGCGAACGGGCTCGCGCCCGGGGCGATGATCGCCGCGGTCAGCTCGCCGAGGCCGGCGCCGAGCACGGCTGCGGCCACCCCGGCCCCCGCCGCGGCCCACCGCGTACCCCGTGTTGCGCGTGTCACGGCTCGAGCCTACGCGCGCCGCCCAGCCACGCGGGTCGGAGGATGTGACGAAACGGAGACGGCTCCCTCCGCGCGAGTTCGAGGCCGAAACATGCGGGCAACACGCCCCGGACTAGAGTCGTCGCATGGGTGATCTCTTCGACGGCTACGGCTCCACGCTGGCGCCTCGCAAGACCGCGTCCGGCATCCCCGCGTTCGACGAGATGTTCGGCAGTCCGTCCTCTCCCGGAGAGGCGGCGGAGTCCCGCGAGGCGTATCGCGAGCTGTATCAGGCGCTCGCGCAGATGACCCAGGAGGAGCTGCGCGGCCGCACCGAATCGCTCGCCAGCTCGTACCTCGCGCAGGGTGTGACGTTCGACTTCGCCGGGGAGGAGCGACCCTTCCCGCTGGATGCCGTCCCCCGCGTGATCGAATTCGACGAGTGGTCGCACGTCGAGTCCGGCGTCAAGCAGCGCGTCCGCGCGCTCGAGGCCTTCCTCGACGACGCCTACGGTCGCCAGCACTGCGTGCGCGACGGCGTGCTGCCCGCGGGCCTGATCGCCTCGTCGCAGTACTTCTACCGCCAGGCCGCCGGCATCCACAGCGCGAACGGCGTGCGCATCCAGGTCTCCGGCATCGACCTGATCCGCGACGAGAACGGCGAGATGCGCGTGCTCGAAGACAACGTGCGGGTGCCCTCGGGCGTCAGCTACGTCATCTCGAACCGGCGCGTGATGGCCCAGACGCTGCCCGAGCTGTTCGTCTCGATGCGGGTGCGCCCGGTCGGCGACTACCCCAACAAGCTCCTGGCCGCGCTGCGCGCGTCCGCCCCGGCCGGCATCGAGGACCCGAACGTCGTCGTGCTGACCCCGGGCGTCTACAACTCCGCGTACTTCGAGCACACGCTGCTCGCGCGCCTCATGGGCGTCGAGCTCGTCGAGGGACGCGACCTGCTGTGCGTCGGCGGCAAGGTGTTCATGCGCACCACGCGCGGCCCCAAGCGCGTCGATGTGATCTACCGCCGCGTCGACGACGAGTTCCTCGACCCGCTGCAGTTCCGTGCCGACTCGATGCTCGGCGCCCCCGGACTCATGCTGGCCGCGCGCCTCGGCAACGTCACGATCGCGAACGCGGTCGGCAACGGCGTGGCCGACGACAAGCTGCTGTACACGTACGTGCCCGACCTCATCCGCTACTACCTCGCCGAGGAGCCCATCCTCAAGAACGTCGACACCTGGCGGCTCGAAGATCCGGGCGCGCTCGAAGAGGTGCTCGACCGCCTGCCCGAGCTCGTGGTCAAGCCGGTCGACGGATCGGGCGGCAAGGGTCTGGTCGTCGGGCCCGACGCGTCGCCCGCCGAGCTCGAACAGCTGCGCCAGCGGCTGCTGGCCGATCCGCGCGGCTGGATCGCGCAGCCGGTCGTCATGCTCTCGACGATCCCGACGCTCGTCGAAGACGGGATGCGGCCGCGTCACGCCGACCTGCGCCCGTTCGCGGTCAACGACGGCGAAGACGTCTGGGTGCTGCCCGGCGGTCTCACCCGCGTCGCCCTGCCGGAGGGGCAGCTCGTGGTCAACTCGAGCCAGGGCGGCGGGTCGAAGGACACCTGGATCGTCGGCGGCTCGGCACCCTCGCACGTCGAGTACGGGCAGGGGAGCGGCCTCGCGGGCCTCGTCGCCGACCAGGCCGCGACGATCACCGCCGCGATCCCGATCATCTACGACGGCCAGCCGGCGCCGACGCACTCGCCGCAGGACCGGCCGCGCAGCCGCAACGAGCAGCAGGAGCAGCAGCAGCAGGCCGACCGCGGCAGACCCACGCAGCGGCGTGGAGGACGGTGCCGCATGCTGAGCCGCATCGCCGAATCACTGTTCTGGATCGGGCGCTACATCGAGCGCGCCGACGGCACGGCGCGCATCCTCGATGTGCACCTCCAGCTGCTGCTCGAGGATCCCTGGATCGACGAAGACACCGCGTGCCGGTCGCTGCTGCTCGTGATGGGCTCGATTCCGCCGGCGCCGGGCGAGATCGTCCGCCGAGAGGACGTGCTCGCCAAGCTCGCCGTCGACCGGACCAACCCGGCATCCATCGCCTACTCGCTCACCGCCGCCCGCGAGAACGCGCGACGGGCGCGCGAGATCGTCTCGACCGAACTGTGGGAGACGCTCAACACGACCAACTCGCGGATGCCGCGGCGACTGCAGACCGACAAGGTGCACGGCTTCTTCCAGTGGGTGCGCGAGCGCTCCGCCCTCGCGGTCGGCATCGTCGACTCGTCGACGAGCCGCGACGAGGCGTGGCAGTTCTTCACCCTCGGCCGCAGCATCGAACGCGCCGACATGACGGCGCGACTGCTCGCGACCCGCTCGCTCACCGAGGCGTCCGGCCCGTCGTGGACGACGATCCTGCGCTCGTGCGGCGCGTACGAGGCATATGTGCGCACGTATCGCGGCATGCCGAGCGCCAAGAACGCGGCCGAGTTCCTGCTGCTCGATCGCCTCTTCCCCCGCTCGATCATCTACTCGATCTCACGCGCGGAGGACTGCATGAGCGCGATCGACCCGCGCGCCGACCGCGTCGGTCACTCCAACACCGTGCTGCGGGCGCTCGGGCAGATCCGCAACGACCTCGAGTACCGTCCGGTCAGCGAGATCCTGAACGAACTGCCCGCAGCACATGGAGCGCGTGCAGAAGGTGACGCGCGAGGCATCCGAGGCGATCAAGGCCCGCTTCTTCCCGACGCAGGCCGAGCCGAGCTGGATCGGAGAGATCTCGTGAAGAGACTGAGAATCGAGCACACGACCGGCTTCTCGTACCAGGGCGACGTCTCGGCGTCGTACAACGAAGCGCGGATGCTGCCGAACTCCACCGACAGCCAGTTCGTCCTCAGCTCGTCGCTCGACATCGAGCCGTCGACCTCGGTCAACCAGTACGTCGACTACTTCGGCACCCGTGTCGCCGCGTTCGACGTGCTCTCGCCCCACGCGGCGCTCACGATCTCGGCGCGCTCCCTGGTCGAGGTGCGGCCCCGGCCGATGGCGCACACCGACATCACGTGGGATCGCCTCAGCACCGAGACGACGCGCTCGATCGAGACGGTCGAGCAGCTGGGGCAGAGCGCCCGCACCCGTCCGCATCCCGAGGTCGCCGAGATCGCCCGGGCGATCGCCGCGCAGCATGACCAGCCCGGTGTCGCCGCGCACGAGATCTCGATGGCCATCGGCAACGCCGTGGAGTACATGCACGGGATCACGGGTGTGCATTCGACCGCGGCCGACGCATGGGAGTCGCGCAAGGGCGTCTGCCAGGACATCGCGCACATCACGCTCGGCGCGCTCCGCGAGGTCGGCATCCCGGCCCGCTACGTGTCGGGCTATCTCCACCCGCGACCGGATGCCGATGTCGGTGTGCCGGTGACGGGTGAGTCGCACGCGTGGGTGGAGTGGTTCGCCGGCGAGTGGCAGGGCTTCGACCCGACGAACAACATCGACATCGGCGACCGGCACGTGCTCGTCGGACGCGGTCGCGACTACAACGACGTGCCCCCGCTTCGTGGTGTCTACGCGGGCCCGTTCAAGTCCCAGCTGCACGTGAAGGTGACGATCACACGCGAAGCGTGAGAACGTCGGCGGTTCCCGAGTAGGCGCGCAGCGCCGTATCGAGGGACGATCACACGCGAAGCGTGAGAACACCGCATCCGATTTCGAGAGTGCTCCGAATAGTCAGGGGATGAACTGACAGAGGGAGCAATTCGATGAAGAAGACACTTTCGCTCGGAGTCGCCGTGACCGCGGTTGCGGCGGCCATCATGTTCGGTTCGGCGGGCGCGGCATCCGCGGCCCACTGCGTCGACACTGAGGCCACCTCGCCCGGCTTCTCGTACTTCGGCACGGTGCACGTGAAGATGGCCGATCACGCCGAGGGTGTGAACCCCGGACACGCCGGCACAGGCGGCGCGTCCAACTGCAACGCGACCTCGGGCAACCCGTCCGAGCGTGCACCCGGCCAGCGCTGACCAGACTCCTCCCGGTGATCTTCGGCGCAGCCTGGGCGTCGAAGATCACCGGGAGGTTCTTCGTGTCAGGGGCGCGGCGGGCGACAGATGAGCACGGTGCCCGCGCCCGCGATCGAGATCGCTCCGTCCGCGTGGGGTGAGGCGATCGTCGCTCCGAGGCGCGCCCGGCGGGAGTCGCCGGCAGCGGTCTTGAGCTTCACTTCGCCGTCCTCGATCACGATGATCGCGAATCCTGGATCGACGACGACTTTTCCGTCGACCACGTGCCGCTCGAGGCGGAAGAACCGCTCCGATTCGGACGGCAGGATGCTGTCGCCCTCGCTCGCCGACATGATCCAGCGGTCCACATCGTCGGGCGAGCGCCCGTGCGTCGTCACGGCCTGCAGGGCGAGGTCGAAGCCGAGTCCGAGGTGCCCGTCGCGCGCGCCGTCGAGGGCGAAGCCGTTCCACTCGAGGAGGATCGAGAGGTCTTCGGGTTGCTGCACCTCGAGCAGGAACACGCCCTTCCCGATCGCGTGCAACTCGCCGGGAGGTACGTAGACGACGTCGCCCGGCTCGACTTCGCGCTCGTGCAGCAACCGCAACAGCGCCGCGGTGTCCTGCCACGCGACGAGGTCGGCGAGCGTGTGCCGGTCGACGTCGTGCCGAAGCCCGAGATGGACGGTGCCTCCGTCGAGGATGTACCAGGCCTCGGCCTTGCCGAACGGGCGATGCAGGTGCGCGGCGCTGAAGGCATCGTCGGGGTGGGCGTGCACGGGGAGGCGCTGCCCGGCGTCCAGCAGCTTGACCAGCAGCATCGTCGATGTGCCGAACGCGGCGACGTGGGCCTCTCCGAGCCAGGTCACCGGGTCGGCGGCGATCGCATCGGCGAGCAGCCGGCCGTCGCGCAGGCGGGAGAGGCCGAGCCGCTTCTCGCCGGCGAGACTCGTGGTGGAGCCGAC
The DNA here is from genome assembly GCA_963792285.1 of uncultured Actinomycetota bacterium. Taxonomy (GTDB): domain Bacteria; phylum Actinomycetota; class Actinomycetes; order Actinomycetales; family Microbacteriaceae; genus Microbacterium. The sequence goes on from CAWBVS010000023.1 coordinate 137,131, forward strand.
CCAGTCCTCGGGCCGGAAGTCGGGGCCCTTGGCCGTGCCGCGGAAGCGGTCGATCTTCGCCCCGCCGCGGTAGAAGCGTTCCGGAGGCTGGTTCGCGTCGAGTGGTTCCAGGCCCATGTCGCACACCCTACTTCGCGCGAAAACCCTCGGGGCGGAGGGTTTCCCGTGCAGGCCATCGGAAGTCTGCACCGAGTCGTTCGGGAAGCACGCCGACCGCCGTCGCCTCGAGCGTGTCGGGCACGACAGGTGATCCGGTCAACAAGGCGCGTGCGGCGCTCATCCCGACATTTCGGCGACTCGCACGAAGAGGTCGTCCTCGCCGACCTGACCGCCCTTGAGCAGCAGCTCCAGGCCGTCGACGGCGGGATCGAGGGCGCCGGCGCGCAGCAGCACGACGTTGCCCCACGGGTTGCGCGGCGATCGAGAGCGAGTAGATTCCGAGCAGGCGCGCGACGCGACTGGAGGTGTCGCCGCCGCACACGATCACCCGGGCGGGTGGCGGCGGCGCGCGATGGCCGAGAGGACGACGGATGCGGCAGCCGCCGCCGACCGCCGAGCAGAGCGTCTCCGCGGCGGCCGATGGACGATGCCGTCGGAGGCGAGCACGACGCTGCGGCCCGACCTGAGAGCGTCGAGTCGCATCCGCGGCGGCGTGCGTCGATCGCTCGTGCCTCGAGCGGCAGTGCGCGCACGAGCCAGCCGGCGCGCGGCCGCGGCATCCGTCTGCCGTCGCGTCTGGGGCGAGCGGCTGCCCGAGACCACCAGCACGGGGCCGCGTGGCGACCGTGCGGCGGCCGGGCGGCGTCGTCCGTCGCGCGGCCGACGACGGGCGAGCTGCGGCGAGCGCGAGCGCACGGCTGAGCCCGCCCGAACCCGACGACGAACAGCGGGCGGCCGCTCGGGCCAGCGCGCCCAGTGCGTCGCCGATCAGCGGCGAGGTGCTCGTCGGTCGAGGGCGTCGAGCACGACAGCAGCATCTGCGCTCCGGCGCAGCGAGTCGGCGACGGCGATCGCTGACGTGTACGCGGTGAACGGCATGCGACCCGATCGGCAGGTCGGTCTGCCGGCGAGAGGTGCCGCGCGAGGTCGGCTTCGGTCATCGGCGTCGACGGATGCGTCGACATCGTCGGCTGCCGGTCGAGCCGGTAGACCGACGCCGCCCTCGGCGGCGAAGTGCTGGCCGAAGACCGTGTAGCGGCCGAAGTCGGGCTGGGCGAACAGCAGCGGCACCGGTCGCGTCGCCGAAGACGTCGCGGCCGATCTCGATCACGCGGCCGAGGCTGCCGACGGTCGGGGAGGAGTCGGCGGTCGAGCAGGCCTTGTACTGCACGACTGCCGGATCGAGCGCGGCGAGCGCCTCGCAGGGCCGGGTCGGACCTCGGCGTCGAGCGTCGGCGGTCGGCGAGCGACCGGGCGATGCCGGCGATGCCGACGACGTCGCATCTCGCGCGGCGGCGCGGCGCGAGGGCCGCGGCATCCGGCAGCGCCGACGAACAGCCGCCCCGTCCAGCCGCGCCGCGCGAACTGCAGCAGCGCGTCGACGCTGCCGGTGAAGTCGTCGCCGTAGAAGGCGGCCGCAGTCCGGCATCCGACCCGTCCGGGACGGCCGTCAGCACGCACGGGCCCGAAGCGTCTCGGTCGCGCGGCGGAGCGCCGCCGATGCTGCCAGCGCCTCGTCGGCGCGACTCGCCGCGCTCGGCCGACGCCCACGCGTCGCGCATGCTCGCGACGCCCGCCGCGACGCCGTCGGGATGGCCGTGGATGCCGCCGCCGGCCAGCACGAGGAGGTCGGTCGTCCCGACCGCGGCGTACGTGGCGTGGGCGAGCCCGCCCCACTGGCCGGACGAGAGCACCGGCACGGTCGGGGTCGAGCCCGAGCAGCGGCGTCGCGGACGGCGGCGATCGCGTCGAGCACGTCGTCGTCGGACTCGTAGAACTTGTTGCTGATGCCGTTGGTGTGCAGGTGATCGGCGCCCGAGAGCCGCGCGAGCTTCTGCCACGCGCGGAACGAGAAGCCCGACCTGCTCGGAGCGGCTGATCGCGCCGAACATCGCGCGATGCCCGTGGATCGGCACGCTGGCGTGACCGGCGGAGGTGGACTCGAGCCCCGCGAGCCCGACGATGTTGATGCAGACCATGACGCACGTGCCGCCGGCGGCGACCACGAGGTCGTGGTTCGCCTCGAGCCGGTCGATGTCGTCGGTGATGTTGAACGCGTACATCGGCTTGACGGCCGGTGCGGTCGGCGTGCGCTTCAGCACCGGCATGACCGCGCGCGACGCGCTCGGCGAGCGGCGCCGCCGGGCCGTTGCCCTGCAGCTCGTCGTCCTTGATGAAGTCGATGCCGGCCGCGGCGAGCTCGCCGACGAGCTCGGCGAGCTCGGCGGGCGACAGGCCGATGCTCGGGCTTGACGATCGTGCCGATCATCGCGCCGTCGGGTCGGCCCATCAGCGCGCGCGTGCCCGTCGACGCCGAACGCGGGACCGCGGTAGCGCTCGGCGAACGCCGACGGCAGGTCGAGGTCGACGAGCTGGATCGCTGCGAGCTCTTTGATCTCGAACAGGTTGCCGGCGACGGCCGCGAGCAGGTTCGGCAGCGAGGGCCCGAAGTTGTCGAGCGGAAACCGCAGCCGCAGCACGCGCGCGACGCCGAGCGGCCGGATCGCCGACCGCGCCCGGCAGCGGCGACGCGCCGGTGAGCGGGACCTCGTCGATGCTCTCGACCTGGGCGGCGAAGCGGGCGCGCACGTCGTCGGACTCGCGCGCGACGCGGACGAACGTGCCGGTCGACTGCTCGCCGGCGAGCACCTCGGCGGCGCTGCTCGCAGCGGCAGCGACGTCTCGATGACGTACGTCGCGATGACGTCGTGCGCGCCGGTCATCGCGGTCACCACACCAGCGGGAGCCACACCGACATCTCCGCCGGCGCCGCGGTTGCCCCACGCGAAGTAGGGGATGAGTCGCACGGATGCGGCGCCCACCGGCGTCGGCGCCGAGCGTCGTCGTAGAGCGCGTCGGATCGCGGCGCGGGCAGCACCGCGAGCTCGGCGTCGAGCGCGACGACGCGGTGCCCGGCGATCTCGGCCTCGACCGGGGTGCAGCGCGCGCGCCGCGGCGCAGCGCCGCCTGCTCGAGCGCGACGCCCTCCGGCAGGTCGGCGCTCTCGACGGCAGTACACGACCGGTCCGCGCTGCACGGCGACCTGGTTCGTGGCCTCCTCGGCGAGGCGGTGGCGCGCGCAGCACCCGCACCGGCATCGGCAGGTCGAGCACGACCACGTCGCCCGGCCGCCACTCGCGCTCGATCGCGGCGTACGTGCCCGCGGCCGAGCACCGGCACCGGCTCGCCGTTCACCGTGAGCGCGGCGCCCGAGGACCAGCCCGGGATGCGCAGGTGCAGCGGGCATGCCGCCGCCCGCGGCATCCGTCACGGTGAACGCGATGCGGCCCGTCCCACGGGTAGTCGCTGTCCTCGCGCAGGGCGAGCGACGCCCGTCCGTCGGGCAGTGCGACGCGCAGCTCGCTGCCGCCGTACAGGTGGACGTACAGGCCGTCGGCGCCGACGGACGCGGCACGCTCGTGGAACCGCGCCAGCGTGCGGGCGATGTTCGGCGGGCAGCAGAAGCAGCTGAGGTAGCGCTCGCGCAGGCGCTCGTCGGACGGCGGCGGCGGCGGGCACCGGGTGCTGCCCGGTGTCGCCCGGGCGGCGCAGCGGATAGGGCAGGTCGCGCACCTGGCGGAGGGCGTTCGTGTAGAAGTACTCGGATGCCGTCGAGGCTGATGCCCGGCCAGCAGGGCGTTGAAGGCGATCTGCTCGATGACGTCGGCGTAGCGTCGCGTCGCCGGTGAGCGCCAGCATCCGCTCGCTCCACAGGATCATGCCGATGTTCGCGCACGACTCGGCGTGGGCGGTCGTGTGCGGCAGCTGGTACGCGCGGCCGTAGGCCTGGTGGACGCGGCTGATCTCGCTCCTGCCACGGGTCGCCGTCCGGCGAGGCGCCGTCGTAGAGCGCGCCGCAGCCGCCGGTGACGTAGAGCTTCGTGTCGACCACGTCGCGCCACAGGCTCTCGAGCACGCGCTGCAGCTCGTCGTCGCCCGTCTCGGCGACGAGGTCGGCGAGCCCCGCGTAGAGGTAGTTCGCGCGCACGGCGTGACCGGCGACGACCGTCTGCTCGCGGACGGGGAGGCGGTCCTGGTTGTCGTCGCCGCCCTCGAAGTCGTCGCGCACGCGCACGAACGCCTCGGCCAGGCGCAGGTAGCGCTCGTCGCCGGTGACCCGGTACAGGTCGATGACGGCCATGTAGTGCGACGGGCAGATCGCGCTGCGAGCGAGCTCGAGCGGCTTGTTCGTCGCGAGGTCCTCGAGGAACGAGGCCGCGCGCCGCGCGCGACATCGAGCAGCGTCGTGCTGCCCGGTCACCTCGTAGTGCCGCACGCCGGCGGTGATGAGGTGGCCGAGGTTGTAGGTCTCGAAGTGGAAGCGGTCGGCGAGCGCGAGACGGCGCTCCTCGTGGTGCGCGCGGCGATGAGCGTCGGCGTGTGCAGGTAGCCGTCGTCGCGCTGCACGGAGGCGATCAGGTGCGGCGAGCTCGTTCGATCGTCTCGGCCAGCTCGGGGTCGGGGTCCGTCTCGAGCTGGGCGATCGCGGCCTCGAGCCACTTGTAGAAGTCGCCGTCCATGAACGGCGGGCCGCGTGTGCTGCCGGTGCTCGAGCCCGGCGGCGATGCCGGAAGTTGCGCAGGCCGGGGCTCACCGCGGGGTCGCTCAGCGACTCCCACATGCTGGGGACGGTGACGTCGCGCGCGTGCGCTCGCGGATGCCGCCCCAGAATCCGCTCGCCCAGCGCGCGCATGGCCGGCATCGAGCGGACGCAGCGGTGCGCGGCTCGCGACGCTCATCGGCGGGCTCTCCGAGCGGCGCGTGCGAGCCGTCGCGCGGTTCGACGGTCTCGCGGAGGCGCGCGATGCCGGGGGCGATGCTCGTCAGCACGGGCACGTCGACCTGCGCCGCCTCGGCGGCCGACGCCATCGACGCCTGCGCGAGCACCACGACGTCGGCTGCGGCCGCGTGCGCGCTCGACGCGGCGGCGACCACGAGCGCATCGTGCGTGGCCCGATCGCCGGCCGGCGACAGCGGCGAAGGCACCGTCGATCACCTCGGAGACGATGTCGGGGCTGCGGCCGATCAAGCTCGGCGCGCTCGCGCAGCAGGCGCGACCGTCGGCGTGAGGGTCGTCGGCAGCGTGGCCAGCACGGCGATCCGGCCGCCCGCGGCGACCGCGGCATCCGCCATCGCCTCGTCGATGCGCAGCACCGGGATCCCCACGCGCGCTGCGGTCGGGGCGGCCAGGTGCGAGATCGACGAGCACGTGAGCATCAGCACGTCGGCGCCGGCGGTCTTGGCCGCGTGGGCGAGGTCGATCGATGCGCTCGGGGACGGATGCCGCGCGCTCGGCGTCGCCGAGGTCGGCGACGATCCGGTCATCGAGGTAGTTGACGAAGGTCGCGTCCGGGAGCGCGGCGCGGGCCTTCTCGGTGACGGGGCCGATGACGACGGCCCCGGTGTGCAGGAACGCGACGCGAGTCATGCGCTGTCCTCCCGTGACGGCGAGCGCGAGCACGCGCTCGTGGCGGCCGTGTCCGACCTCTTCGGGTTCGCGTCCGTCGAGGTCGATGATGCCCGTGGCGCCGACCGGCACGTCCACGTCACGAGCAGGTCATCGCCCTCGAAGCGCCACGAGATCGACGCCTCGCCGTAGGGCGTGCGGTGACGGGCGGACGCCGAGGTGAGCCCGCCGCCGGGCGCGGCGCGAAGCGGATGCGGCGGTAGCCCGGGGCGTCGGCGGCCAGGCCCGCGACGACGCGGTGCAGCCAGTCGGCGACCGCGCCGAGCGCGTAGTGGTTGAACGAGGTCATCGTGCCGGGGTTGACGTCGCCGTCGGGCAGCAGGCTGTCCCAGCGCTCCCAGACCGTGGTCGCGCCCATCGACGACCTGGTACAGCCACGACGGGCACTCCTGCTCGAGCAGCAGGTCGTACGCCGTGTCGAGGTGGCCGGTCTGCGTGAGCGCGTCGCGAGACCAGCGGGGTGCCGACGAAGCCGGTCGCGATGCGGTTGCCGCGCCTCGCGCACGAGCTCGGCCAGCCGCGCGCCGGCGCGCCGCGCCGCGGCTCGGCATCGGGGATGCAGGTCGAACGCGATCGCCAGCGCGTACGCGGTCTGCGCGTCGCTGGTCATCCGCCCGTCGGGCAGCGACGTACTCGCGCGGCGAACGCGGCGTCGACCTCGTCGGCCAGCGCGACGTAGCGCGCTGCGTCGTCGGCTCGTCCCGAGCACCGCGGCCATCTGCGCGACGCGTCCGCGCCGACTGCGCGAAGTAGGCGGTCGCGACCAGGTAGCGGTCGGTGCGCGGCGTCGGCCGGGATCCTGCGGGGGCGCGGCGGGGTCGAGCCAGTCGCCGAGCTGGAAGCCGGTGTTCCACAGCCGGCCGGGGCCGGCGATCGCGGACACGAGGTCGACCCAGCGTCGCGCGCTGTCGAACTGCGCGGCCAGGATGCCGGCGTCGCCGAAGCGCTCGTACAGCGTCCACGGGGCGAGCGGTGGCGACATCGCCCCAGGCGGCGCCGGGGCGGATCGGCGTCCACATCTCGTGCGCGGGGATCACCGGGCACGTACCAGGGGACCGTGCCGTCGGCAGCTGCTCGGCGGCGAGGTCGCGCAGCCAGCCGCTCGAGCATGCCCGGACGCGTCGTACAGGAACGACGCGGTCGGGCGCGAAGACCTGGATGTCGCCGGTCCAGCCGAGGCGCTCGTCGCGCTGCGGGCAGTCGGTCGGGATGTCGACGAAGTTGCCGCGCATGCCCCACACGACGTTCTCGTGCAGCCGGTTCGACGAGCGGGTCGGAGGACTCGAACCAGCCGGTGCGCTCGAGGTCGGTGTGGTAGACCCGGGCGACCAGGTCGCCGGCGGCCGCGGCGGCGTCGAGGTCGCCGGGCCAGCCGTCGACCTCGGCGTAGCGGAAGCCGTGGAAGGTGAACCGCGGCTCCCACGTCCTCGCCGCCCGCGCGCCCGGCGAGCGTGTAGCGGTCGGTCGAGCGCGCTTCGCGCAGCGGCCGCGTGTAGACCTCGCCGTCCTGCAGCACCTCGGCCGTGCGGATGCGTCACCGTCGTGCCGGCCGGGCCCGTCGACGCGCAAGCGCACGCGGCCGACGAGGTTCTGGCCGAAGTCGAGGATGCGTGCGCCGCGTCGGGCGAGGTCAGCACCGCGACGGGGCGGAGCTCCTCGGTGCAGCGCACCGGCGGGCCGGTCGGGGCGACGAGCGTGCGCGGGTCGCGGTCGACGGACGGCGCACGGCATCCCACGCCGCGTCGTCGAAGCCGGGCCGCGACCAGCCCGGCGGGCTCGAGGCGCGCGTCGTAGTCCTCGCCGTCGTAGATGCCGGTGCGCAGGATCGGGCCAGGGCGCGGCCTTCCACGCGGCATCGGTCGCGATCGGTCTCGCGGTGGCCGTCGGCGTAGGTCAGCTCGAGCTGGCCGAGGAACGAGAGGTCGTCGCCGAAGAGGTTGCGGAACCCGCCGCGCCAGCCGAGCCGGCCGCGGTACCAGCCGTCGCCGAGCCACGCGCCGATCGCGTTCGTCGCCCGGCTCGAGCGAGGTCGGTCACGTCGTAGGTGTAGTAGCGCAGGCGCTTCGCGGTAGACGGTCCAGCCCGGCGAGAGCGCGTCGTCGCCGACCCGCGTGCCGTTGATCTCGGCCTCGTACAGGCCGTGCGCGGTCGCGTACAGGCGGGCGCGACACGAGCCCCGCGCCGACGTGGAACTCGCGGCGCACGAGCGAGGGGCGGCGGTCGTCGGACTCGCGGTCCTCGTCCCACGCGGCGCCGACGGGCCGGGCCGACCAGTCGGCCGGGCTCAGCAGGCCGGCCTCGACGACGGCCGCGGGGCTCCAGTCGCGACCAGTCGCCGTCGTCGCCGCGACGCGCACGCGGACCGTCGGCGCGCTCGCGGGAGGCGAGCGGGGCGACAGGCCACTCGACGAGGACCTGCTCGGCGGATGCCGCGACCACGGTCTCGGTGCCGCCGTCCGTTGCGATCTCGAGCTCGTACGCGTGCTGCGCTCCAGCCCGGCGGGCGCTGCGTCGATGATCCAGGAGAGGCGCGGGCGCGGGCTCGCCGATGCCGAGCGGCACGCGGTGGTGCTCGAATGCGTCGGTGCGGCGATCCGGACGGTCATCGCGGATGGTTCCTCTCGTCGCCGTCCGCGAGAGGACAAGTTGTGACGTTTCAAGTGGTGATGATCTCGGCCGAGCCGGGCTGGCATCGGAGCCGGCTGCGGTCAGCGCCAGGTCGTGCGCTGGGCGGCGAAGCCGAGGCGCTGCTGGATCTTGCGCGTGGACGACCGCGACTCGGGCTCGCGCGAGGTCGATCTCGCGCGACACGGCAGTGCCCTGGGCGCACCAGCGGCGCGACGACCTCGCCGCGAGGGCTCGACGGCGTGTGCATCTCGCCGTCGGGCGCGGCGACGTTGTAGACCTCGAAGCGCGCGCTCGGCGCGTTCTCGAGGGCGAGTGCCACGCGCTCTCCGCGCGCGTCGCGGGCATCGCACCGTCACGATCGCCGAGCAGGTCGCGGCGACGGGCTTCCCGTTCGACGTCGCGCCGCCGTCGCCGCCGTCGACGTGCCGTACTCGTCCGCGCTCAACACGTACGGGCTGCGCAAGGTGATCGAGGAGGCGATGGCCGCGCAGCCGACGAGCTGCGCGGCCATCGCCTCTTCGACCACTGCCCAGCGCCGTACGACGTTGTGCGCGGCCGTGTAGGTCTCATCCACCGGCAGGAGCGGGCGGCGACTCGTCGAACGGCGCGACCTGCATCGGCCGTGATGCTGCTCGCGCTCACGATCGTGCGGATGCCGGCGCGGTGCGCGGCGAACAGCACGTGGAAGGTCGCGATGACGTTGTTCTCGAACGTCGTCACGTCGGGGATGATCCCGTTGACCGGCACCGCGGCCAGGTGCACGATCGCGTCGAGCCCGCGTGCCGCGCGGTCACCCCGAGGACGCATCCGGTCTGCCGTAGTCGGCCAGGTCGACGCGCGAATCCGCGCCTGGCGGCCCGCGCAGATCGAAGCCGACGACCGGTGTGGCCGCGCTCGTCCGACGGCGCTGGACGGTCGCCCGGCCGAGCTTTCGCGTCGCTGCCGGTGACCGCGACGATCATCAGCCCTTGACCGCTCCGGCCGCGAGGCCCTTCATGATCTGCTGGTTGAGGAACAGATACAGGATCAGGATGCCGCCGGAGGTGATGCAGATCGCGGCGAACAGCGGGCCGTAGTTGATCGCGCCGTACTCGCCGGAGAAGTTCAGCAGCCCGACCTGGATCGTGTTGAGGGACTTCTTGCCGCCGAAGATCAGGGCGATGAGCAGGTCGTTCCAGATGAGGAAGAACTGCACGATCGCGACGGTGAGGACGGCGTTGCGCATCATCGGCAGGCCGATCGAGAAGAAGGCGCGGATCATCGACGCGCCGTCGAGCGTGGACGGCCTCGAAGATCTCGCGCGGGATCGCGCGGAAGTAGGTCGCCATCATGAACACCGTGAGCGGCAGCCCGGCGGCGGTGTAGATCAGGATCATCGGCAGGTACGTGCCGGTGATGCCCGACTTCGAAGAACGCGGTGAACAGCGGGAGCACGATCATCTGGCCGGGGATCATGATGCCGGCCAGGAACAGCAGCAGGACCGCGGCGCGGCCCTTGAAGACGAGGATCTCGAGCGCGAAGCCGGCCGCGGTGCCGAGGATGACGATGAAGAAGAGCGACGGCACCGTCACGATGATCGAGTTCGAGATCGTCGTCGCGAGGTTGCCGGTCTCCCAGGCGAGCGGGTAGTTCGACCCACTGCCACACCTCGGGGAACGCGTAGGACGGGTTGTTCAGGAAGTCGCTGTTGGACTTCAGCGAGTTGATGAACATCCAGAACAGCGGGTAGGCGGTGACGATGATCAGGAAGGCGATCGTCAGCCAGGCGGGGATGCGCTTGAGGAACCGCACGAATGCCGCCCCCGGTCCGCCGGAGTGCGGAGACGACGGCCCGCTGGCGTGTGGACCGCGGTGGTCTCGATTGTCGTGGTCATGTCGGGCGCCCCTTTCAGACGCTGAGGTCGCGACGCGACGAGCGGAAGATGACGAGGGTGACGACCAGGCACATGACGGTCAGCAGGAGCGCGATCGTCGAGCCGTACCCGTAGTCGCTGAACTGGAACGCGGTGCGGTACATGTACAGCGTCAGCGGAGTGGTCGAGTTGCCGGGGCCGCCGCCGGTGAGGGCGAACACCGAGTCGAACACCTTGATCGTGCCGTTGATGCTGAAGATGAACGACGCGAACAGGATCGGCAGCGACATCGGCAGGACGATGTGGCGGAGGAGGCTTGAAGGACTTCGCGCCGTCGATGCGGGCGGACTCGATGATCTCGTCGGGGATGTCCAGCAGGCCGGAGAAGACGAGCACCCCGTAGAAGCCGACCGAGCGCCAGACGTCCATGATGACGATCACGACGAACGCGGTGGTCGCCGGCGCCGAGCCAGTCGACGGACGAGAGCCCGACGTTGACGAGCAGCTCGTTGACCAGCCCGTCGACCGGGGCCGACTGGAAGAGCTTCTGGTACAGCAGCGCGATCGCCACGGTGGGCAGCACGACCGGGAAGAAGACGAGCGTGCGCACGAGCACCGACGACTTGCGCAGCACGAAGTTGTAGAGCAGCGCGAGGCCGTAGCCGAGCACGACCTGGAAGAGCGTCACGAGGATCGCGTACTTGACGGTGAACCAGAGCGCGTCCCAGACGTACGGGTCCGAGAACAGCCGCTGGAAGTTCTCGCAGGCCGACGAACTCGAAGCCCTCGAGGGCGCTGCCCGCTGAAGAAGGTGAGGCCGAACGACCATGCGACCGGGACGAGGATGATGAGGGTGTAGACGAGCAGCGCGGGTGTCAGCAGGAGCGTGATCGCCTTGCGGTCGCCGAGGACGGACTTCATGGGGGCGCCCTTTCGAGAGCGTGAGCGGGTGAGGCTCTCGGACCGGAGAAGGGATGACGCCCCGGTGCAGGCCGGTGTGTCCAGGCTGCACCGGGGCGACTGGGATCAGCCCTGGTCGAGCGCGGTCTGGACCAGCGGTCATGAACTCTTCGGCGGAGTCATCTGACCGGTCACCAGCAGAGCCGCGTTCGTCGAGGAGATCGAGCTCGCCTTCGCGTTGAACAGCGCCTCGAACCACAGCACGCTGTCGGTCGACGTGTCGAGATCTCGTCGCGATCGTCTGCGAGATCGCGGGCAGCTCGATGCTCGGCTCATCGGCGACGAAGCCGGTGATCTGGCCCTGCTTGAGCGCCTCGTTGCCGTAGTTCTCGGTGATGCACTTCAGCCACGCGCCGACGTTGTTGTCGGCCGAGTAGGTCTTCGCGTCGAAGGTCGCGGGCAGACCGACGTTCGACGGGTACTCGTCGATCGAACCGGCGCCGCCGTCGACGGCCGGGAACGGCATGAATCCGACGTTGTCGGCGCCGATCTGGTTGGCGTCGCTGTTGATGTTGCCCAGCAGCCAGCTGCCCATGTAGATCATCGCGGCCTTGCCGGTGAGGAACTCGTTGGAGGCGGCGTCGTAGTCGAGCGAGGCGACGTTGTCGCCGAAGTAGCCCTGCGGCGCCGAGGTCGGCGATCTGCTGGGCGGCGTCGACGTACTCGGGGTCGGTCAGCTTCGCGTCGCCGTCGGCGACGGCCTGCATCGCGTCGGGGCCGAGCGAGCGGAAGATGTAGCCGCTGACCAGGCGCGTCAGGGGCCAGCCCTGCTCGCCGGATGCGGCGAACGCCGTCAGCCCCGCGGCCTTGGCCTCGCCGGCGACGGTCAGGAGGTCGTCCCACGTCTCGGGCACGGCCCAGCCGTTCTCCTCGAAGATCGCCTTGTTGTAGAAGATGCCCTCGATGTTGTACTGGTACGGCAGGAAGTTGAACGCGCCGCCGTAGAGCTTCTCGATCGTGGAGACGGCGCCGTCGGCGACCTTGTCGCGGACGCCGAGCTCGGTCAGCGCCTCGTCGAAGTCGACCAGGTAGCCGGCCTCCCAGAGCTTCGCGCCCTCGGCCGGGTTGCCGCCGGCGGAGAACATGGGGGGCAGTCCGTCCTGCGTCGCGAGCAGCTGCACCTGCGCGTCGAGGTCGGCCTGCGGGATCGAGTTGATCTCGAGCGGCGCCGCTTCCTCCTCGGCGGAGCAGACGTCGTCGGCGAGGGCCTGCAGGATGGGCTCGGTCGTGGTGTTCTCGGCGTTCTTCAGGAACTCGAGGGTCGTCGGGTTCTCGGACCCGACCGCCGCCACCGTCGCCGCCGCCGGAGCAGCCGGCGAGGACGAGCACGCCGACACCGGCCAGGGCGAGGGCGCTGACGAGCGGCTTCCGAAGACGCCGTGCTGTTGCTGTGGACACATTTCCTCCTTGAAAGTGACGTCCTCGTTGAGACGTTTCAATTGGGAATGTTAGGTCAGAGGCAGCGACGGCTGTCAAGACGTTTGAAACGTCACAAATCGGTAACGTCGCGCACCGACGCGCTCACGATCCGCATGCGTCAGAACTCGGTGACCATCGGGCGGCCGTCGAGGTGGGCGATCATGTTCAGCACCAGGAAGTTCCAGTTCTGGAAGCCCTTCGTCATGATCGGCTCGCCGCTGTCGGGGTGGTAGTACTCGTGCAGGCAGCCGTTCGCGTCCATGTCCTGCCCGAACAGCCGCACCGTCTTCTCGGCGAGTTCGCGCGCGTCGTCGGCGAACCCGTACTTGAGCAGCCCGCGGAAGACCAGGTAGTTGCTGATGCCCCAGATCGGTCCCGAGCCAGTTCGACGGGTTGTTCGAGGCGCGCAGGTCGTACATCTTCTCGAGGCGCGACAGCGTGCGCACGCCGTAGGTCGGCGTTGAAGGTGCGCGGGTCGAGGTAGCGCTCGCGCATCCGCTCCGCCTGCTCGTGCGAGGCGAAGCCGGCCCACAGCGGCAGGAAGCTCGACCAGCTGTCGACGCGCAGCAGCAGCGACGACCAGCGCCGCGGCGCGCCGCTGTGCAGCCAGTCGTCCTCGTCGATCGGCCGCAGGTTGAGGTCGACGCTGTAGAACGTGCCGTCCCGCTCGTCCCAGCAGTGGGTGTTCACGGCATCCGCGAGATTCTGCGCGCGTCCGCGCCACCGGTTCGCCTCGACCTGGCGTCCCGACTCCTCGAGCAGGTAGCCGTAGGCGAGCAGCTCGCGGTACAGCAGGCAGTTGAGGTAGATCGACGCCGTGCTCTTCTCTGGCCGGTAGTAGACCGACGGGTCGTTGTCGACGCCGACGGCGAAGTCGGTCTGCCAGTAGGCGAGGCCGGTCTCCTCGTGCACGTGGCTCTCGAGGTAGCGCTGCAGGAACAGGCCCAGGGTGTCGATGTGCGCCCTGCAGCCACTCCACGTCGCCGCGTCGCTGCGCGATCATCGCCGCGTGCTGGGCGAGCACCGGCTTGTGCATGTTCTCGGAGAAGTCGCCCGTGCGCCCGGCATCCCGATGCGTCAGCGGTCCTTCGGGCTTGAGCTGGATCGGCATCACGCCGTCCGCGTCGGTGTGATCGAGGAAGTTCAGGATGCAGCCCTCCTCGTACGCGAAGAACCGTCCCCTGCGGTCGGTGTCGGCCTCGACCTGGCCGAGCACCGCGCTGATGAACCACGAGTCCCAGTCCCACAGGGCGGAGGAGTAGTACGGCGAGTCGGGCGTGCTCGGCACGGTGTAGGGGTGGGTGAGGATGCCGGCCGGCTCGCGCATCATCTGCTCGCAGCTGCGGCGGATGTCATCTTCGAGCAGGCGCTTCCAGCGCTCCAGCATCAGTGCTCCTCACGTGGATCGGGTGACGGCAGGACAGTCTGTCATTGAAACGTTCCGACGCGCCACCGCGCGGCATCCAGACCTGTTGTACAGTTCTGTTCAATGCGCACGTCAGTGACGCACGCGATGGCGCGGGGAGGCGCAGGGATGGCCAGGGTCGGTATCCGCGAAGTCGCCGCGCACGCCGGAGTGGCGGTCGGCACGGTCTCGCACTACCTGAACCACCCCGACAAGGTCTCGGCCGAGAAGGCGGACCGCATCCGCGCGGCGATCGAGACGCTCGGATTCGTGCCGAGCAACGCCGGACGGCAGCTGCGCATGGGCATCAGCACCGTCATCGGCTACATCGCACCCGACGTGAGCAACCCGTACTTCGCCGAGATCGCCGAGAGCGTCGAGCGGCAGAGCGTCAGACTTCGGCGTGAGCGTGTTCCTCGCCAACTCGCACCGCAGCAAGGAGCGGGAGGATGCCTACCTCCGCGTCTTCGAACAGCACCAGGTGCGCGGCCTGATCGTCTCTTCGCACCTGCCGATCGAGGATCGGCTGGCCGCGGTGCGCAGCCGCGGAACCCCCTCGGTGCTGGTCGGCCAGGCGGCACGCTCGCACGACCAGGCGTCGGTCTCGCTCGATGACGTCGACGGCGGCAGGCAGGCCGATGGAGCACCTGCTTGAGCGTCGGATGCCGCCGCATCGCTGTTCGTCGGAGGACCCCTGGGCATTCCGCAGGTGGCCGATCGCCTCGCCGGCGCGAGCGAAGCGCTGAGCGCGCACGGGGCTGCCGACCCTCGAGGTGATCAACGAATCCGACCGGACGATCCGCGGCGGCCGCGAGGTCGCCGCCGTGCTGCTGGCGCGCCCCGCCGATCAGCGGCCGGACGGAATCTTCGCGGTGAACGATCTGCTCGCCCTCGGCATGCTGCAGAGCCTGGTCGCGGCGGGAGTGCGCGTTCCGGAGGACCTCGCGCTGGTCGGCTACGACGACAACGAGTTCGCCGAGGCGTCGATCATCCCGCTCAGTACCGTCCGCGGCCGCCACGAGGGGTTCGGAGTCGCGGTCGTCGACTTGCTGTTCGATGTGATGGAGGAGAAATCCACTGTGTCGCGGCACCGCGTCTTCAAACCGGAGCTCGTAGCCCGCGCCAGCACGCTCGGGTTCGTGCCCCGATGACCGCGAACATCCGTGGCATCGCGGAAGGCCATGCACTCGGCGGACGATGGCGCCATGGCACACTGGCCCGGTGGCCGACATCGAGATGGCGCGGATCGCGGCCGGGACCGTGACCCTGCACGACGCGCGCACGAAGCGGCGCTGGAGCGTCGCGCTCGAGCCGTTCGAGATCGGCGTCTACGCGGTGACGCAGGAGCAGCTCGCCGAGCTGATCGGCGAATCGGCGACGCATCCGCGGCGCCCGGCGACCGACGTGAGCTGGCTCCGCGCGATCCGGTTGTGCAATGCGGCATCCGAGTGGGAAGGGCTCGATCCGGCGTACTCGTTCGAGGGTGAGGACGTGACCTGGCACGTGGATGCCGACGGCTACCGGCTGCCCACGGAGGCCGAGTGGGAGTTCGCGTGCCGCGCCGGCTCGACCGCGCCCCAGTACGGGCCGCTCGCCGAGATCGCCTGGACGAGCGCCGACGGCGTGAGCGCTCCGCAGAACGTCGGCGGCAAGCTGCCGAACCTGAACGGACTGTTCGACACGCTCGGCAACGCGTGGGAGTGGTGCTGGGATCTGCTGGACCCCGCACGCTACGACGCGTACCGGGTGTTCCGCGGCGGCGGCTACGCGGACGACGCATGGAGCGTGCGCGCCTCGACCCGACGTGGCGGGGCTCCGCGCATGCATCACGAAGACGTCGGGTTCCGGGTCGCGCGCGGCGGGTTCGATGCGACGGATGCCGCGCAGGGCTGGTCGGCGCGGGCCGACCGCGAGCGGGCTGAGCTCGACGGTCCTCTCCCGCCGGGGTGGACGCCGCGCGGAGCGTGAAGACGGGCCTGCGCGGAACGCCCAGCCACGTGTCAGACGGTGTCCTCTTCGGGCTCCTCCGGGGCGACGAGCGGTCCGCCGATGACGCCGATGCCGACGGCCTGGTGGCTCGGCTCCGGTTCGTTCGGGGCGGCCGCTTTCGGCTCTCCGCCTGCGGGTTTCTCGGTGCTGGGCTCCTGCAGATCCTCCGTGGCGGGAGTCTGCTCGTCCTGCTCGCGGGCCTGTTCGGGCGACTCGCTCATGATGCCTCTTCTCTCTTCGTCGGTCCGTGCCTCCACCGTCTCCCGGCGCGCCAGAGCGCACAACGGGCTTGACGCGAGTGCGCGGGTGGTGTGCGCATCCTCCGGGAGCAACCGGCGCCCGTGCGCAGGGTGATCAGACGGCGGATCGCGCGGCGAGCAGACGCTCGGACTCGTCCCACAGTCGTGCGGCGTCGCCGAGGTCGGTGAACGGCGACCACAGCTCCTGCACGGCGGGCGGGCCCGCGACGACCCGCTTCGGGCCGTAGAACATGTCACCGCGCGACGCCGGGTCCGTAGCGGCCATGAGGGCGGGCAGCGCGGCGCTCTCGACCGTCCCGGTGAGGCCGACGCGGGACATCAGGCTGATCAGGCGACGGCTGCCGACCTGTCGGGTGCGCCCCAAGTGAGGCTGCGCCGCGAGCAGGTTCGTCGGCGAGACGCCCGGATGCGCCAGGTTGCTGCTCAGCGCCCATCCTTCGCGCCGGCTGCGTGCGTCGAGCTCGCGGGCGAAGAGACCGACGGCGATCTTCGACTGCGTGTACGACTTCATCCCGTCGTAGCTGCGCTCCCCGTTCAGGTCGGTCCAGTCGATGGCTCCGCTGCGTGCGGCGATGCTCGTCTGGTGGGTCACACGCGCGCGTCCGGCCTGCAGGAGCGGCAGCAGACCCGTCGTGAGGGCGAAGTGGCCGAGGTGGTTCGTTCCGAACTGCAGCTCGAAGCCGTCCTGGGTGAGCTGGCGGTCGGGCGGGGTCATGACGCCCGCGTTGTTGATCAGGATGCCGATGGGCCGGCCTTCGGCCAGGAGCGTGTCCACGAGCGTCGCGACGGAGTCCAGCGACGACAGATCGAGGGGCCGGGTCGAGACGCGGGCACCCGGAACCGCGCTGCGGATGCCGTCGACTGCGGTGGCGCCCTTGGCGGCGGTGCGGACGGGCATGACGACGTCGGCTCCGGCGCGCGCCAGATGGGTGGCGATCACCCGGCCGATTCCGTCACTGGCTCCGGTGACGACGGCGAGCGTTCCGGTGAGGTCGGGGATCTGGATCTCGGTCGTGCGTGACATGGGCGGTTCCTCCGGGCGTCGAGGGGATCTGGTCTGTTCGATCCATGCTCGCGCGGTGCCGCGGACGCATTCAGTGCCCGCTGATCCACGGATCGCGGATCCACCCTTCGGGCCGCGCTCAGGCGAGCGTCTGCGTGCCGATCACCGCCAGCAGCTGCAGCTTCTCGTGACTCTCGCTGCCGGGTTCTGCGGTGTACACGAGGAGCCGGTGGGACTGCTCCGGGTCGAGCAGCGTCTGGCAGCTCAGCGCCATGTCGCCGACCTCGGGATGGCGGAACCGCTTGATCTCGGGTGGACGGACGCCCACCTCGTGCATCGCCCACACGTCTCGGAACTCCTGGTTCTGCGCCAGCAGAAGCTCGGACAACGCCGCCGCGCGCGAGTCGGGGCCACGCAGCGTGATCATCTCACGCAGGCCCGCGGCGTACACCCGCGAGAGCACGGCCTGCTCCTCGAGGGGATACGGCGCCCGCGCGGAGGAGTCCGTGAACCAGCGGTAGCCCACGCTGCGCTCGGGGCCGACGCGCCGGGTGGCGTCGCCCGTCAGCGCGACTCCGACCGGGGTCTGCCGCAGCGTCTCACCGAGCTCGGTGACGATCTCGGCGGGGGTGTCCTGCAACCGGTCGAAGATGCGCAGCAGACCGGGACCGATGTGCTCGCTGGAGGCGCCGCGGGCCGGCGGGTTGTGGCCGGCGAGGCGGAACACGTGATCGCGCTCGCCGAGTGAGAGGTGCAGGCCCTGCGCGATCGCGGCGATCATCTGCTCGGACGGCTGCGGGCCGGTGGCGCGCTCCAGGCGGGCGTAGTAGTCCGTGGACATGTGGCAGAGCGCCGCGACCTCCTCGCGTCGAAGCCCGCCGGTGCGCCGGCGCGGACCCCGGGTCAGCCCGACATCCTCCGGCTGCAGCGACTCGCGCCGGCGCCGCAGGAACGCCGCCAGTCCCTCGCGATCGATCATCGGTCTCCTCCCGCTCGTGTCACGCGACACGATCCACACTCTCGTTCCTACCCGTACGGCTGCGAGAGTGCCACGGCCTGTGAATCCGCCCCTGGCCGCGCGGCCGGCGCGCATCCGGTGGCGGCTTCGCGACGAGGCGCCCGCAAGAACCGCATAGGTTCGTAGTACAAGCCTGCATTCGGCGGGCCCGACTAGGAGACCCACCACATGGATCTTTTCGGACTCATCGCCTGGGCGGTCGGCATCGGAGCCGTCCTCCTCTTCGCCCTCATCGGGTTCATCATCTTCCGCGCCTGGTACCAGGTGCCGCGCGCCGACGAGGCGATCGTCATCGTCGGCAAGAAGGCCCGCGACAGCACCGAGGGCGAAGCGAACAAGATGACCGTCATCAGCGGTCGCGGTGCACTCGTCAACAAGCTCACCCAGCGCTCCGACAAGGTCTCGCTGCGGTCGCGCCAGATCAAGTTCGAGCCGACCGCGCAGACGATCAACGGCGTCACGATCGATCTGACCGGTGTCGCGCTCGTGAAGATCGGCTCGACGCCCGACCAGGTGCGCCGCGCGGCCGAGCGCTTCGCGTCGCAGGACGAGGCCATCGTCGTCTTCACCACGGAGCAGCTCGAGGGTGCACTGCGCGGGGTCGTCGCCAAGCTCACGGTCGAGCAGGTCATGCAGGACCGTCAGAAGCTCAGCGACGAGATCGCCGAGGGCATCTCGGGCGACCTGCTCGCGCAGGGCCTCGTGCTCGACTCGTTCGCGATCCAGGGCATCACCGACAAGAACAACTACATCTCCGCGCTCGGTGCGGTCGAAGTGCAGCGCGTGCGCCGCCAGGCCGACGTCGCCGAGATCGATGCGCTGCGCGAGGTGAAGAAGCGCCAGCTCGCCGCCGACGAGGCGAACCTGATCGAGCAGACCGCGCTCGACAAGAACAAGGCCGCCGCCATGTCGGAGGTGGGGCGCGCGAACGCGCAGGCCGAGCAGGCGGAGAACCTCGCCCGTGCCGAGGCCGAGCAGGGCGTGCTGCTGCAAGAGGCCAACAACACCCAGGCGCGTCTGGACTCCGAAGTGCAGAAGGTCGCCGACGCCGACAAGTACCGTCAGCAGAGCGTCGCCGACGCCGAGGCGTACTCCCGTCAGAAGAACGCCGAGGCCGACCGCCGGGTGGCCCAGGAGCGCGCGGACGCCGAGGCGTACGCGGTCAAGACGCAGGCCGAGGCGCGGGAGGCATCCGCGTCCGCCGAGGCCGCCGCGGTGCGCGTGCAGGCCGAAGCCGAAGCGGAGGCGATCCGCCTGCGCGGAGCGGCGACCGCCGAAGCCATCGCCGCCGAGGCGGCGGCGCTGCGCGAGAACCAGGACGCGATCCTCGCCCGCGAGGTCATCGTGCAGCTCCCGCAGCTGATGGCCGAGTTCGCCAAGGGCTACGAGCGCGTCGGCGCGATCACGCTGATCGGCGGCGACAGCGCGGCGACCCATCTCGCCCGCGAGCAGTCCGGAAGCCTCACGGCGACGTTCGAGAGCGTCAAGGCAGCCACGGGACTCGACCTCGGAGCGATCATCCAGGGCCAGGCGCTGGGGCGCGGGATCGCCGAAGGTGCCCAGGCGGAGCCGGTGGCAGCGGCGCCCGAGGTCTCGCTGAGCTGATGTGAACATGCTCGGGAGCGACGAGCGCACGCTCGGACTCGCCCTCAGCGGTGGCGGCGCGTACGGTGCCGCGCATGTCGGAGTCCTGCAGGAGCTCCGGGCGCGCGGCATCCGTCCCGGCATCGTCGCCGGCACGAGTTCGGGCGCGCTCGTGGCGGCCGCCTACGCGGCCGACGTCCCGCAGGAGGAGATGGAGCGGGCCGCGCGCGCGTTCCGCTGGAGCTCGATCGCGCGGATGTCGCTCACCCCGCGGCTGGGGCTGCTGGATTCCGGCGCACTCACCGATGCGATCCACCACACGCTCGGCGAAGACCCGCTCATCGAGGACCTGCCGCGACGATTCGCCGCCGTGGCGACGGACGTGCGGACCCGCCGGTCGGTGGTGATCGACCGTGGTCCGCTGGACGTCGCCCTGCGCGCGACGATCGCCGTACCCGGGCTGCTGCCGCCGGTGCGCCGCGGCCGCCAGGTGCTCATGGACGGCGGAATGCTCGACAACGTTCCGGTCAGCGCAGCGCGGCAGCTCGGGGCCTCGACCGTGATCGTCGTGCGCCTGCACGCGAAGTGGGAGAACGTGCGGATGATGCGCGTCGCCGCCAGCGCGGCCGAGCTCGAGGAAGACCCGACGGTCATCTTGGTGCAGCCGGAGATGTCGGGGCTGGCGCAGTGGTCGATGGCGGACGTGCCGCGCCTGATCGAGGAGGGCCGTCGGGCCGCGCGCGAGGCTCTGGATGCGGCCGACCGAAGCCGACGGGCGTGACACCCGCGGCACGCAGAGCGCCGGCGCGGTGAGTCGGTCCGTCCGCGAGAACGACTGCGGCGCGACCGCGACGGTCGTGGATGCGGCATCGAGGGTCACGGTGATCTCGCGCGGCCGCCGGTCGAGATTGGCGACCAGCACGACGTCGCCGTCCGGCGCCGGGCGCCGACCGCCCAGACGAGTCCGTCCGGGCTGTCGCCCCACAGCAGGTGTGCTCCGGGCACGCACAGCTCGGCGAGCGCGGCGATCGCCGCCGCGACCGGGTACGGCTCGCCCGTCGGACGAGCGGATGCCGCGCGGCGCCCCACTCCTCGAAGCAGGCGATGCTCGCCACACCCGGGCACGGCGAGAGCGGCGGCGCTCGCGATCGTCCACGCCGCGAGCTCGGGTGCGCGCCTGGCGGGGTCGGCGGCGCCGGTGAACTCGCGCGCCGTAGCCCTCGGCGAGGTCGTCGCGCGTCGGCAGCGCCTGCGGCGTGGTCGCGACGTCGTTGAAGCGCGGCCGCAGGGTCACCGGACCGACGTGCACCGGCAGCCCGCCGGCGAGCTCGACCGCCTGTCGCGCGATCGTGCGCTGCACCGCGACCGACTCGACCAGCTGCTCGGTGCCGAGCGAGTGGAACAGCGGGGTCGATGCTGAACGCGACGCCGTCGACCTCGCGCGGGATGATGTGCCACTCGCGGTTCAGCTCGGTGAAGTGCGCGCGCGACCCGGCGACGATCGGCACGCGCAGGCCGCGCGGCATCCAGCGCCGCGCGCAGCGCCGCGAGCACCGCGGCATCCGTCACGTGCAGCGTCGGCCTCGAACACGCCGATGCGGGCGATGCCGGGCGTCGCCGCGACGCCGGCCGAGCGCCGCGGCGAGCTCGTCGAACGGCGGCGTCGGCCGGCGCGATCACGCGCACGTCGAGCGGCGCGCCCGACGTCGCCGCGCGGTCGAGCGCGGCGCGGCCAGTTCGGTGTGCGCAGGTCGAGCTCGACGAGCACCGCGGCCGGGATCGGCGCGGCGGCGGCCGGCGCGGGGTCGGGCGCCGTCGCGGCGCCGAGCGCCGAGCTCGAACACCGGCCCGCCGACGCGCGAGGCGCGACGAGGTCGGGCGTCGGCGTCGGCGCCGGATGCCGCGACCTCGCGCACGTCGATCTGCACGCTCTGCCGCACGCGCTCGCCGGCGGCGATCGCGTACGGGAAGGGGATCGCGAGCGGCCGGCTGTAGGTCTTGTACGAGGCATCCGACCAGTTGCGCTGGTCTTCCATCTCGAACACGTCGCCCTCGAACGCGACCGACACCTCCGAGCCGGCGTGCAGCCACGCCAGCTGCGGCGATGTCGAAGCACCGGCTGGTGCGGGCTGATCGCCGCGCGGGAACGACGACTCCTCGGTCGAGCCGTCGGAGTGCGTGACCCGCAGCGCCGCGCCGGCGAGCTGCGGCGGATGCAGCACGACGAGTCCGGTGCGGTTCGTGGCGAACTCGCGCTCGGACTCGAGGTCGGTCGAGCACGACGAGCCGGCTCGCCGCGCGCCTCGACCCGGACGACCCCGCGAAAGCTCGATCCGAGTCCCTCGGAGCGCACGTGCAGCGTGAGCGTCGCGCCCGAGTCCGTCACGCGGTCGACGACGAGTCGCGCCGTGTCCCAGTTGCGGTCGCGCACGACCGCGCGCACGGAGCGCAGCACCGGTCGCCCGTCGAACGCGATGTCGGCGATCTCGTCGTCGCGCAGCTCGAACGACCACGGGCCGCTCCGCCACGTGCGGGACTCGGTGAACCAGGTCATGTCAGTGGAGTCTGTCAGAGCGCGCCTCAGAGCGTGGTCATCCCGCCGTCGACCGCGAACAGCGCGCCGGTCGCGAACGCGCCGTCGTCGCTCGCGAGGAACACCATGATGCCCTCGACGTCGGCGGGGGAGCCCGCGCGACCGAGCGGGATGCGGCCGATGATCGCCGCGCGCGACTCGGGATCGGACGAGATCGCCGTCACGAGCGAGGTCTCGGTGTACCCCGGCACGACCGTGTTCACACGGATGCCGCGATCGGCATATGCCGCCGCGACCGTGCGGGCGAGACCGTGGATGCCGGCCTTCGACGCGCTGTACGCCGTGAAGTCCCGGCCCTCGCCGTTGAGCCCGGTGGGGCTTCCGGTGAGGATGATCGACCCGCCGGTGCCGCGCGGCGAGCATCGAGCGCACGCGCGTGCTTGACGGTGAGGAACGTGCCGGTGAGGTTGATGTCGATCGTGCGCTTCCACACGTCGAGATCGAGGTCGGCGGCGGCGGCATCCTGACCGAACAGCTGCACGCCGGCGTTCGCGACGACGACGTCGGGCGCCCAGCCCTCGGCGCCGAGCAGGCCGAACGCGGCCTCGACCGACGCCTCGTCGGAGATGTCCATGACCGACGGCGCGCGCGGCGTCGCCGATCGTCGTCGGCCGCGCGCTGGGCGGCGTCGGCGTCGCGGTCGGCGATCACGACGCGCGCACCCTCGCGGGCGAACCGCGCGGCGACGGCGTAGCCGATGCCGGTGCCGGCGCCCGTGACGAGCGCGGTCTTTCCTGCGAGCCTGCTCATGGGTTCGTCCTCACCGCTCGATGTGCTCGAGGTGCAGCATCCGCGCGAGGTTCTTGTCGAGCTCGTCGTCGCGGAAGATCTTCTTCCAGTCGTCCTTGATGATGCTCTCGCGACCGTAGTCCATCGCGATCAGGCACGCGTCGCTGAACGGGTTGTCGCCGCGCAGGCCGTTGGCGAGGGCCACCTGCGTGTGGCCGTACAGGATGCTGCGCGCCGCCGCCTCGGGAACGCCCATCGTGTGGATCGTCTCGTCGAGCGCTTCGTTCAGCAGCGCGCCGATCATGCACGCGACGGTCTCGACGAGGGTCGGCTCGAGCTGGGCGAGCTGCTTGATCGTGACGAAGTGCACGTCGATGATCGGCGCGTAGATCGCGCGGACGGTCGCCTCGACGGTCGCGGCCTTGGCCGGGTCGTCGGACTCGACGGCGGCGATCGCGTCCTGCGGGGCGGCGATGCCGCCGAACGTGTCGGCCCACTCCTCGGGCGTCTGGCGCTGCAGGAAGATCGACGGGTGGCACGGGTGCGCGACGGCGCGGACGACGTCGTCGCGGTCGGTGAGCAGCCCGGCGTACGCGGCGGCCGGGTCGAGGGTGAGCGCGATCGCGCCGGACTTCATCTGCGGCACGAGGTCGGCGGTGACCGGACGCGAGCGCCAGGTCGGGCACGGCGAACACGACGATGTCGGCGTCGGCGACCGCGGTGGCGGCATCCGTCAGCTCGCGACCCGCGTCGATCGTGCGCTGCGCGCCGGCGGGGGAGTTCTCGACGTAGGCGACGGTGTGGGCGGTCTTGGCGAGGTTGTTCGACACGCGCATGCCCATCTTGCCGCCGGCGCCGATGACGGCGATCGTGTAGGTCTCGGTCGTGTGCTCATCAGGGTGCTCCTCAGGTATTCGAGGGTGGTGCGGGTCCAGTCCCGCTCGGTGCGGATGGTGGTCTCGGCGTCGCCCTGCCAGGGCAGCCAGTGCTCGACGATCTCGTTGATGCCGCGCTCGCGCGGGCGGACGGTCTCGAGCAGGTGGGGGTAGTCGTGCAGGCCGGTGCCCATCGGGGCGCCGGAGTAGGTGAAGCCGACCCAGCCGTCCTGCCGGGCGAACGCGAAGTCCTTCACGTGCACGTTCGCGACGCAGCGGCGCGGCGAGCTCGACGGCGTCGCGCGGGCGCTCGAGGCGGGCGACGACGTTGCCGGGGTCGAGGCAGATGCCCAGCTGCGGGCTGCCGAACGAGTCGACGAGGCCGACGAGGTCGGCGGTGGCGACCTGCTCGTAGGTCTCGAGCGCGAGGGTGACGTCGGCCGCCTCGTACGCGGGCAGCGCGGCGCGCAGCGTGCGCCTCGGCCTCGGCGAGCGTCGGGCGCGAGTCGGGACCGTAGAGCATGCTGCGCACGAGCCGGGCGTCGAAGACCTCGGCGAGCTGCAGGAACCGCTCGCAGGTGGGCGGGCTCGATGCCCTTCGTGCCGAGTTCGATCGTGAGCCCGAGGTCGCGGGCGGCGGATGCGGCATCCCGCAGCTCGGCGTCGGTCATGCGCTCGAGCGGCGCGTAGTCGCAGATCTGGAACAGGTCGACGTCGAGGGCGCGGGTGGCCTCGAGCGCGCCGATGAGCGTCAGCGGCTCGGGCGCGCGGTCGGAGTGCTGCCAGAAGAACGCGTACGTGCCG
Organism: uncultured Actinomycetota bacterium; assembly: GCA_963792285.1. Classification (GTDB taxonomy): domain Bacteria; phylum Actinomycetota; class Actinomycetes; order Actinomycetales; family Microbacteriaceae; genus Microbacterium. The sequence goes on from CAWBVS010000023.1 coordinate 161,878, forward strand.
AGGCCGATCACGTGCCGTGCCCTCGGCGCGCTCGAGCGCCAGGGCGGCGGCCTCGTCGAGCACGGCGACCAGCGCGTCGGGGTCGTGCGCGAAGCGGCCGAGGAACAGGCCGTCGACGGCGTCGCCGAGCTCGGTGAGCAGGCCGGGGCCGGCCGAGCCGCCGTAGATCACGACGCTGCCGGCGCGGTCGGGGTCGGCGTCGAGCGCAGCGCGCAGCGCGCAGGGTGACCGCGCTGATGTGCGTCGACGGGCGCGGGCTCGGGGGCGCCGATCGCCCAGACCGGCTCGTACGCGACGATGACGCGGGCCGGCGGGAGCGCCCGTCGAGGTCGGCGGCGAGCTGCGCGACCGTCGCGGCGGCGGCATCCGCCGCGTCGAGCCGCTCGGACTCGCCGATGCACAGCACCGGCGTGAGGCCGTTGCGCAGGGCGGCGTGCGGCCTTCGCGGCGGTGACCTCGTCGGTCTCGCCGAAGAGCCGGCGCCGCTCGGCGTGGCCGATCTCGGCGAGCGCGACGCCGATCTCGGCGAGCTCGGCCGGCGCTGACCTCGCCGGTGAACGCGCCGGCGTCGTCGGTCGCGACATCCTGCGCGCCGATCCGCACCGGCGTGCCGGCGAACGCCTCGAGCGCGCGGGCGATCTGCAGGTAGGTCGGGATCACGAAGAACTCGACCGCGCCCGACGCCACGGCGCCGGTGCCGCGCGCGCGAGCTCGGCGACGCGCGCGAACCACGTCCCGCGCCTGCACGATGCCCGAAGTACATCTTGAGGCTCACGCCCGACCAGCGACCGCGCGGCATCAGCAGCTGCCGGTGCTCTCGTACTCGCCGATCACGGCGACCTTCTCGGCGGATGCCGACGTGGGGTCGAAGCGGTAGGTGAGCCATTCGCGCACGAGGCGGCGGGCGAGCTCGATGCCGATGACGCGCTGGCCCATCGTGAGCACCTGGGCGTCGTTGGAGAGCACGCCGCGCTCGACCGAGTAGCTGTCGTGGGCGGTGACGGCGCGGATGCCGGGCACCTTGTTCGCGGCGATCGCGACGCCGAGGCCGGTGCCGCAGATCAGCAGCGCGCGGTCGGCCTCGCCGCGACGCGACGAGCTCGGCGGCGGCGATCGCGACGCGCGGGTAGGCGGTGTGCCCGTCGGCATCCACTCCCACGTCGACGAGCGACGCGACGCCGGGGTTGGCCTCGAGGTCCTTCTTGAGGATCTCCTTGTAGTCGAATCCGGCGTCGTCGCTGCCGATCACGATGCCGCAGTGCTTCCGTCATGTCAGTTCCTTTCGAGGACGGCGCCGACGGCCGTCGCGATGAGGGCGAGCGAGTGCGCGCCCGGGTCGGGGGTGCCGACGCTGTTCTGGCCGTGCGCGCGGGCGCGGCCCATGCGGGGGAGCAGGTCGGCGGTGGATGCCGCGGCCCGGGTGGCCGCATCCGCCGCCGTCGCCCACGCCGCGGCGAGGCGACGCGCCGGCGTCGATCGCGCGGGTGAGCTCGCCGCTGAACGGCACGAGCGCGTCGACCAGGGTCTTGTCGCCGACCTCGGCCTTGCCGTAGGTCATGACGCGACTGCACGCCCGCGGCGACGCCGGCGGCGACATCCGCCGCGGACGGGCGAGCCCTCGTCGCCGAGCTTGCCGGCGAGGCTCGCGAGGATGAGTCCCCACAGCGCGCCGGAGGTGCCGCCGGCGCGGTCGGACCACGCGTCGGCGGCGCGGGCGAGCACGGTCTGCGCGCCGGCGCCGGCATCCCGCGCGGCGATCGCCGCGTCGCGCGCGGCGTGCGATCCGCGCTGCATGCCGATGCCGTGGTCGCCGTCGCCGGCGATCGAGTCGAGGCGGCCGAGCTCGTCGACGTGGGTGTCGATCGTCGCGGCGATCGTCTCGACGGCCGCGGCGACGGTCGCGGCGACGGCGCGCGAGGCCTCGTCGGAGGGCGGGACGGCTGTCGGCCTCGGCGGCGACGTCGGCGGCGGCATCCGCCCGCGCCGCCGGCGACGACCGAGCCGCGACGGTACGCCGGGGTGTCGACGGGGGTGTCCCAGAGGCTCTCGAGCTCGTCGTCGAGCCAGAAGAGGGTGAGCGAGGTGCCGGCCATGTCGAAGCTCGTGCAGTACTCGCCGACGTGCGGGTCGACGATCTCGATGCCCGCGTCGCGCAGCAGCTCGGCGATGCGGCGGTAGACGACGAACATCTCCTCGTACTTGAGCGAGCCGAGTCCGTTGAGGATCGGCACGACCCGCGCGCCCGCGACCTCGACGCCCTCGGGCACCTCGTCGAGCAGGCGCGAGACGAGCAGCTCGGCCAGCCCGTCGGCGGTCGGGATGTCGGTCTCGTCGATGCCGGGTTCGCCGTGGATGCCGAGGCCGATCGCCATGCGACCCTCGGGCACCGAGAACAGCGGCTGCTCGGCGCCGGGCAGGGTGCAGCCGGTGAAGGCGACGCCGAACGAGCGGGTGCGCTCGTTCGCGAGCCGCGCGACGCGGGTCACGCCGGCGAGGTCGTAGCCCGGCCTCGCGGCGGCCGCGGCGACGCGGAACACGGTGAGGTCGCCGGCGATGCCGCGGCGCTTGTGCTTCTCGGCGGGGGAGGCGCTGAAGATGTCGTCGGTCACCGCGACGGTCTCGCACGCGATGCCCTCGGCGCGCAGGCGCTCCTGCGCGGCGTCGAAGTTCAGCACGTCGCCGGCGTAGTTGCCGTACGAGAAGAAGACGCCGCCGCCACGGTGCGCCGCCGTCGCGACCGCGTGGATCTGCTGCGTCGAGGGCGACGCGAACAGGTTGCCCATCGCCGCGCCGTGCGCGAGGCCCTGGCCGACCAGACCGCCGAACGCGGGGTAGTGGCCCGAGCCGCCGCCGACCACGACCGCGACCTGGCCCTCGGGGACGACCGTGCTGCGGACCACGCCGCCCGACACGCGGCGCACGTAGCGCTCGTTCGCCGCGACGAAGCCGGCGATCATCTCGTCGGCGAAGTCGGCCGGGTCGTTCCAGAGTCTCGTCATCGCGTCTCCCTGGGTGCGCGCCACGTCGGGCTGTGAGCTGGTCGGCGCAGCCATGCGAGGCGCTCGTCGACATTTTGACAAACCGGTTGACCAATTGCAAGTGCGCGAATCCTGCTGCATGTCGCGCTAGGTTGTTCGCATGCCCGCCTATCCCCGACGACCGATCCGCCGAGATCTCCGCGTCGCTCGGCGTGCTGCCGAGCGGTACGCCGGTGTCGGAGGTGGCCCGTCGACTGCATGGATCTGTTCACGAGCGGATCGATCGCAGCCGGGCACGCGTCTGCCGCCCGAGCGCCAGCTCGCGGCGACGCTCGGGCGTCGGCCGCTCGGCGGTGCGCGAAGCGCTCGCGGCGCTCGAGATCCTCGGGATCGTCGACGTGCGGCCGGGCTCGGGAACCTACCTGCGCGGCACGGCGAGCGAGCTGCTGCCGCAGACCCTGCGCTGGGGGCTGCTGATCGGGCAGAAGAGCACCGCCGAGCTGCTCGAGCTGCGCTCGGGCCTCGAGATCTACGTCGCCCGGCTCGCGGCCGGCCGCGCGGGCGCCGCCGAGCTCGACGGCGATCGGCGCGCCGCTGGATCGCATGCGCGCGGACATCGGGAACCTCAAGGCGTTCGCGCGCGCCGATCTCGACTTCCACAACGCGCTCGCCGCCGCGGCGGGCAACGACATGCTCGTCGACCTCCTGCACGTCGTCCGCTCGCTGCTGCAGGTCTACGCCGACCGCGCGGTGCACGACGAGGCCGAGGCGCTGATCGCGCTCGAAGAGCACGACGCGGTCTACCGCGCCGTCGTCGCCGGCGATGAGGATGCCGCGGCATCGGCGATGGCCGTGCACATGGCGACCGCCTCCGCAGCGCCTCTCGACCGAGACGGCCCGGTAGCGTCAGTCGGAGTCATCACGAAGGGACCCGCATGCCACGGAACTGGGCCGGAACGCACGAGTACACCGCACCGCGGATCGTCAGCGCATCGACGGTCGAAGAGGTGCAGTCGGCGCTCGCCGCCGGCGGGCCGGTGCACGCGCTCGGCACGCGCCACTCGTTCACCGATCTGCCCGACACGACCGGCACGCTGATCGACCTCGCAGGACTCACCGGCGGGTTCGCCCTCGACCCGGATGCCGCGACCGTCGAGGTCGCCGCCGGCACCCGCTACGGCGAGCTCGCGCTGTGGCTCGACGAACGCGGGTGGGCGCTGCACAACCTCGGTTCGCTGCCGCACATCTCGGTCGGCGGGGCGACGGCGACCGGCACGCACGGGTCGGGCAACGCGAACGGCGTGCTCACGAGCGCGGTCCGCGGCATCCGCTTCGTCGGCGCCGACGGCGATGTCCGCGAGGTGCGGCAGGGCGACCCCGACTTCGATGCGCTCGCGGTCGGCGTGGGCGCGTTCGGCGTGATCGTCTCGCTGACGCTCGCCGTGCAGCCCACGTATCGGGCACGGCAGGACGTCTACCGCGACGTGACGTGGGATGCCGCGCTCGAGCGGTTCGACGAGGTCACCGGCGCCGGCTACAGCGTGTCGGTCTTCACGCGGTGGGAGCCCGACCTGCTCGGCGACGTCTGGGTCAAGACCCGGCTCGACGCGGACGACGATCCGGTGCCGGACGTGCTGCTGAACGGCAGCCGGGTCGTCGAGGCCAACCCGCTCGAGGGCCTGCCCGACCTCACCGAGCTCGGCGGCGTGCCCGGACCGTGGCTCGCGCGCCTGCCGCACTTCCGCCTCGACGGCAAGCCGTCCTTCGGCGACGAGATCCAGAGCGAGTACTTCGTCGCCCGCTCCGACGCTCCGGCGGCGCTGCGGGCGGTGCACGCGCTGGCCGACGACATCCAGCCGGTCCTGTTCGTGAGCGAGCTGCGCACCGCGGCATCCGACGAGCTCTGGCTGAGCGGCGCCTACCAGCGCGACTTCCTCGCGATCCACTTCACCTGGCACAACGATCCCGCCGGTGTGCGGGCAGTGCTGCCGCTCATCGAGGAGGCGCTGGCGCCGTTCGCACGCCCGCCCGCACTGGGGCAAGCTGCACCTGTTCGACGCCGCGGCGATCGCGCGCGTGCACCCGCGTCTCGCGGATGCCCGCGCGGTCTTCGAGCGACTCGACCCGGAGGGCCGCTTCGTCAACGCGCACCTCGAGCGCGTGGGTCTGCGCGACGCGCGCGGCTGAGCCGCCCGCGGCTACGGCCGCGCGACCGGAGTCGTCGTGCGCTTCGCGGCGCCGGGGGTTTGGGGCGCGTTCCTCGCCGTTGGGGCGTGAAACCTGCGCCCCGATCGAGGGATTGCGCCCCGAACGGTCGGCGCGCGTCGGGCAGCCGGATCGGGGTCGTCGACGCGACCTCTTCGGAGAAGTCCGCGGGCACGGGGGCGACGACGCTGATCGGCAGGGTCTCGTCGATCGTGAGGTGGAACCGCCGCTTCTGGTCGCGGTGGACCCGACCGGAGACGAGCAGCCACGTCGCCCCGATCGTGAACGCGACCAGTGCGGCGACGGCGCCGAGCAGGATGGCGACGCGCGGGCCGAATTCTGCGGCGACCCACCCGACGATCGGCGCGCCGATCGGCGTGCCGCCCATCAGGATCGCCATGTACAGCGCGAGCACGCGGCCGCGCAGCGCCGGGTCGGTCGTGGTCTGCACGTAGCCGTTCGCGGTGGTGAGCATCGTGACGACGGCGAATCCGGTGAACATGAGCGTCGCGGCATATGTCCAGTAGCCCGGCATGAGCGAGGACACTGCGGCCGCCACGGCGAACATCAGCGTGCCGCCGATCACCACCCGGATGCGGGCCTTGTCGCGACGCGCGGCCAGCAGGGCGCCGGCGAGCGAGCCGATCGCGAGGATCGAGCTGAGCAGTCCGAAGCCGTCGGCGTCGCGACCGAACTCGAGCGCCATCGTCGAGGCGAAGATCGGGAAGTTCATGCCGAACGCGCCGACGAGGAACACCATCGCGAACGTGACGATCAGGTCGGGGCGACGGGCGACATAGCGGAACCCGTCGGCCAGGCGCGAGGCGCCGGCGGTGCTCGCGCGGGGGAGCAGCTCATGCGACCGGATGAGCATCAGGGCGATGATCATGCCGAAGAACGTGACGGCGTTGAGGAGGAAGACCCAGCCGGTGCCCACCGCGACGATGACGATGCCCGCGACGGCGGGGCCGATCATGCGGGCGCCGTTGAAGGATGCCGCGTTCAGCGCGACCGCGTTCGACGCGTTCTCGCGGGTGACGACATCGGAGACGAACGCCTGGCGGGCCGGGTTGTCGAAGGCCGAGACGACGCCGAGGGCCAGGGCGAACCCGTACATGATCATGAGCGTCATGTGCCCGGTGAGGATCATGACACCGAGGGCGATCGCGAGGGCGAACAGCAGGCCCTGCGTCACCATCAGCAGCCGGCGGCGGTCGAAGCGGTCGGCGACCCAGCCGGTGACGCCCACCAGAAGCAGGGGCGGCGCGAACTGCAGCGCCATCGTGATGCCCATCGCCGCGGCGTCGTTGTCGGTGAGCTCGGTGAGCACGACCCAGTTCTGGGCGGTCGCCTGCATCCACGCGCCGATGTTCGAGACGAGCGCGCCGATGAACCAGACGCGGTAGTTGAACACCGAGAAGGAGCGGAACATGGCGCTCATCGGGCCACCATCCGCTGCATGATCGCCGCGGCCTTCGCCAGGATCTCGCGCTCGTCGGGCTCGATCTCGGCCAGCGCCTCTTCGACCCAGGCATCGCGCCGGCGCGCGGTCTCGTCCACGACGGCGCGGCCGTCGTCGGTGAGGTCGATCACGACCTTGCGCCCGTCGCTCTCGTCGGCGCTGCGGCTGATGTAGCCGGCATCCTGCAGGCAGTTGACGGTGCGGTTCATCGCCGGCGACGACACGCGCTCGCGGTCGGCGAGCTCGGTGAGAGTGTGCGGACCGTGCACGAACAGGCCCGCCAAGACCGCGAACTGGCCGTCGCTCATGGAGTCGACCGCGCGCTGCGTGCGCATGCGCCGGGCGAGGCGGAACGTGGCGATACGCAGATCGGAGGCCTCGCGAGAGAGGTCGGGCGTCGTGTCTGCAGTGTCGGTCATCGATCCTTAGCTTAGGTCATTATCCTTGTTAAGTAAATTCGACGGCTCCTCCTTGGCGCCTCCCGCTGCCGAGAGAGAAGGTCGCGAGCAGGCCGAGAACGAGGAATCCCGCGGCGGTGAAGGCGGCGTACTGCGTGCCCGTCGAGAAGGCTGCCTTCGCGTCGTCGGCGAAGTCGGCCGTGCTCGGATCGGCCTCGAGGCCCGCGATCGCCCCGCCGGCGCTGTCGACCACGGCCGAGACGACCTGGTCCCGCTGCTCGGCCGGCACGCCCCGCGCGTCGAGCGAGCCCGCCAGGAGCAGCGCCGTGCTCGTGAACAGCACCGTCCCGAGGATCGCGATGCCCAAGGCCGAGCCGAGCTGGCGCGCCGTCGACTGCGTTCCCGATCCCTGGCCGCTCTGATCGACGGGCACGTCGCCCAGCACCACGCCGGTCAGCTGCGCGGTCGCCAGCCCGACGCCGAAGCCGTACACGAACAGGAACGGGATCAGGATCGGCCACTCGGTGGTGGGGGAGATGACCAGGGCGAGGCCGCCGACGCCGATGATCTCGGCGACGATGCCCACCCGCACGATCGTCACCGGCGCGACCCGGCTGCTGAAGGCGCCGGCGAACCCGCTGGCCACGAACGAGCCGATCGCGAGGGCGAGCAGGATGAACCCGGTCTGCAGGGCGTCGAACCCGATCACGAACTGCAGCCACAGCGGCAGCGACAGGATGATGCCGAACTCGCCGAGCGAGACGACCAGGGCGGCGATGTTGCCGTTGCGGAATGAGGGGATCGAGAAGAGTTCGAATGCGATGAGCGTGGACCGGCCGAGGCGCATGCGGTGCCGGCCCCAGGCGATGAAGGCGACGAGCCCGAGTGCGGCGACGGCGAAGGCGATCGGCACCGGCGACAGAGTCCACGGCCAGGTCCAGTCGCCGATCGTCAGCGCATCCTCGGTCATCCACCACCCGAGCGAGCGCCCTTCGATCAGGCCGAACACGAGCGTCGCGCTCGTGATGACCGAGAGCACGGCTCCGACGACGTCGATCGGGCCGGCGCACCTTGTCGCGCGATTCGTCGATCGTGAACAGAACGCCGACGATGATCAGGATGCCGAGCGGCACGTTGATGCCGAACGCCCACCGCCACGAGAACTCGGTGGTGAGCCAGCCGCCCAGCAGCGGCCCGAGGGCGGCCATGCCCCCGATCGTGGAACCCCAGACGGCGAAGGCGATCCCGCGCTCCCGCCCGCGGAAGGTGGCGTTGATCAGCGACAGAGTGGTCGGCAGCACCATCGCGCCTCCGACGCCCTGCACGAGACGGGCGAGGATGAGCATCTCGCCCGAGACCGCGAACGCGGCGGCCACCGAGGCGGCCACGAAGATCACGACGCCGATGATCATCATCCGCCGCCTGCCGAACCGGTCGGCCAGGCTGCCGAAGACAAGGAGAAGCGCGGCGAACACGAGCGTGTACGCCTCTTGCACCCATTGCACCTGTGTCGAGGTGAGGCCGAGGTCCTCGACGATCGAGGGGATCGCGACGTTCACGATCGTCGAGTCCACGATGATCAGCGAGACCGCGATGCTGATGAACACCAGGCCGAACCATCGGCGCGTCGCACGCTCTGACATTTCGCTAGCTTATCTAGCTAAATCGTCACCGGGGCAAGGGAACCTATACTCGCCCCATGCCCGAGTTCATCGATGCACACGGCGTCGCGATCGTGTACGACGTCCACCCCGCCGACGCCACACCTCGAGGCGTGGTGCAGTTCTGCCATGGCTACGGAGAGCACGCGGGTCGCTACGACCAGTTGGTCTCGGCGCTGACGACTGCGGGATTCATCGTGTACGCCGACGATCATCGCGGACACGGACGCACCGGGATGCGCCAGCACGATGGTGATGCGTCGCAATTGGGCAAGCTCGGACCCGGAGGTGTACCGGCGGCCGTCGATGCGGTCTGGAAGTTCACCGAGATCATCCGCGCGGAAAACCCCGATCTGCCGCTCGTCCTGCTGGGCCATTCGTGGGGATCGTTCCTCTCGCAGATGCTCCTGAACCGGCATCCCGACGCGTACGACTTCGTCGTGCTGAGCGGCACGGTGTACCGCCAACTCGGGTGGGGTAACCTCGGCGACCTCAACGAGCGCTGGAAGGCCCCCGACGCCACCGGCATGGAGTGGCTGTCGACGGATGATGAGGTCGTGCGCGGCTTCATCGACGATCCGCTCTGCACCACGGTGCCCATGGGCAAGAAGTTCGGGCTGTTCGGCCAATTGCAGATGATGGGCAAGCCGCGTCGGGGTCTGCGCGAGGTCGCCGGCGACATCCCGATCCTGCTCATGGTCGGCCGCGACGACCCGGTGGGCGGGCCGCGCAGCGTGCACCGACTCGCGGAGGCCTATCGCACACGCTCCGGCCTCACCGATGTGATGACCTACGTGTACCCCGACGCGCGGCACGAGATCTTCAACGAGGTCGGACAGCAACAGGTGCGCGCCGACCTGCTGGCCTGGCTCGACGCACGCGTGCCCGTCCGCGACTGAGGCCTTCGAGCCGCGGACCCTCCTACTACTCCGCGAAGAAGTCGTCGATCACCCAGGCGCCGTCTGCGAGCACGACGATGTACTCGTAGCGATCCTCGTACTCGAGCGTCTCATCGGTCTGGTTGCCGTCCGCGTCGAAGCGGCTGGTGTAGGTCTCGCTGGTCGATACGGCGACGGCATCTCCCACGACCTCGACGTCATTGATCGTCGTGACGTAGCCGTCCACGCTGCCCGCGAAGTTGCGGGACTCGACGGTGAAGGTCGCGCAGTCGGTGATCTCCATGTATTCACGCAGCGCCTCGGTCGTGGTCGTCATGAAGCCGTCGCAGTCACCGGTCAGCCAGGCGTCGTTGTGCCTCTCCACCGTCGCCACGGCGGCCTGCTTGTCGGCCTCGGTCGGAGCGGATCCCACCGGCCCGGCACTCGATTCCTCGGTCGGCGGCGATGCCACGGCCGACGGCGATGCCACCGACGACGGGGCACTCGAGGGGTCGCCTCCCGCGACCAGCCCCGACCACAGCATCGGGGAGAGCACGATCAGGGCGATCACGACGGCGACGAAGAGCGCGCCGAGCGCCACCCAGAGGATCCACAGCCGTGACTTCCGCGGCTCCGCCGGAGCCATGACCGTACCGGCCTGGGGCTCGAGGGACGACGCGGCGTATCCGGACGCGGGGTACCCGGCCGGTGCGTACGCGCTGGTCGCGTACTCGCTTGCGACATACGGCGGCACGGGGTCCGGCGGTGCAGGGTCGACCGGATCGAGTCGCTCGGTCTCCGCGGTCGGCTGCGCGACCGTCTGTCGACCGGGGGAGCGGCTCGGTCTCGCGGTCGGCTGCGCCACCGTCTGGTCGGCGGGCGGCGCCGCCACGTGATCGGTCCAGTTCGCGCCGTCCCACCAGCGGACCGTGCCGCGCCCGTCGTCGTACCAGCCGGGAGGCGGAGTCGTCATGATCGAACAATAGTGCCGACGAGACGACGGCGGAATTCAAGAAGGAGCGGGATGCCGAGCCCCGGCATCCCGCTCCTTCCGGGCGTGATCAGCGCGTGCTGAAGGCGGCGTCGAACGCCGCCGTCGGCGCGGCGAACGCGTTGCGCTTCACGAACTCGAGCGCCTCGGGCGCGCCGAGCAGGCGGTCCATGCCGGCGTCCTCCCATTCGACCGAGATCGGGCCGTCGTAGCCGATGCTGTTGAGGGCGCGGAAGGCGGCCTCCCACGGCACATCGCCGCGCCCGGTCGAGACGAAGTCCCAGCCGCGGTTGAGGTCCGCCCACGCGAGGTGGGAGCCCAGGCGGCCGTTGCGCCCGTTGCCCAGGTTGAGCTTCACGTCCTTGCAGTCCACGTGGTAGATGAGGTCCTTGAACTCGAGGATGAAGTCCACCGGGTTCAGGTCCTGCCACATGAAGTGCGACGGATCCCAGTTCAAGCCGAACGCCGGCCGATGACCGATCGCCTCGAGCGTGCGCACCGTCGTCCAGTAGTCGTAGGCGATCTCGCTCGGGTGCACTTCGTGCGCGAAGCGCACGCCCGACCTCGTCGAACACGTCGAGGATCGGATTCCAGCGGTCGGCGAAGTCCTGGTAGCCGGCATCCACCATCGCCTGAGACACCGGCGGGAACATCGCGACGTACTTCCAGATGCTCGACCCGGTGAATCCGACGACGGTCTTGACGCCGAGCTTCGCCGCCAGCCGGGCGGTGTTCTTCATCTCCTCGGCCGCGCGCTGACGCACGCCCTCCGGATCGCCGTCGCCCCATACGGCGTCGGGGAGGATGTCGCGGTGGCGCTGGTCGATCGGGTCGTCGCAGACCGCCTGGCCCTTCAGGTGGTTCGAGATCGCCCACACCTTCAGGCCGTACTTGTCCAGCAGGGCGAGCTTGCCCTCGGCATAGCCGGGCTCGTCCCAGCGCCACGGGTCGAGGTGATCGCCCCAGCAGGCGAGCTCGAGTCCGTCATAGCCCCACTCGGAGGCGAGTCTGGCGACCTCCTCGAGCGGCAGGTCGGCCCACTGGCCGGTGAAGAGCGTGATCGGTCGCGCCATTGCGGTGTTTCCTTTCGGTCTTTCGGGTGTCGATGAGGCTCAGTCGGTGGAGATCCAGCTGCTGCCGGCGGCGGAGCTGCGCTCCACGGCGTCGAGCACCCGCTGGACGTGCAGTCCGTCGGCGAACGAGGGGCGGGGCTGATCGCCCTCGACGATCGCGTTCACGAAGTCGACCACCTGGTGGGAGAACCCGTGCTCGTAGCCCAGCATGTGGCCCGCGGGCCACCACGGTGCCAGGTACGGGTGGTCGTGCTCGGTGACGAGGATCGTGCGGAAGCCCTGCTCGTTGGAGGGCAGTGTCGCGTCGTAGAACTCGAGCTCGTTGAGGCGCTCGAGGTCGAACGCGACGGCGCCGAGCGAGCCGGACACCTCGATGCGCAGCGCGTTCTTGCGCCCGGTGGCGAAGCGCGTCGCCTCGAACGTGCCCAGCGGTGCATACGCGCCGGCAGCGCCGGCGTAGCGCCCGTTGAACAGGGCGATGTCATCGACGGTGACCGTGCCGCGCTCGGTCGAGGCGGTGCCCGACAGGCCGACGCCCTCGGCCAGCAGCGGGCGTTCGGTCACGATCGTGTCGATCACGCCGGACACGCTCTCCAGGCGCAGGCCCGTGATGTATTCGGACAGGTCGATCGCATGCGCCCCGATGTCGCCGAGCGCCCCGGACCCGGCGCGCTTCTTGTCCAGGCGCCACGTCATCGGACCCTCGGCGTCCATGAGCCAGTCCTGACGGTACGACGCGCGCACCTGGCGGATCTGCCCGATCCGTCCGGCGGCGACGAGGTCGCGGGCGAAGGTCGCCGCGGGGACGCGGCGGTAGGTGAAGCCGACCATCGAGCGCACGCCGTTCTCGGCGGCGCGGGCTGCGGCATCCGTCATCGCCTCGGCCTCGGCGACGGAGTTGGCGAGGGGCTTCTCGCACAGCACGTGCTTGCCGGCCTCGAGGGCGGCGATCGCGATCTCGGCGTGCGTGTCACCGGGGGTGACGATGTCGACGACGTCGATGTCGTCGCGCGCGATCACGTCGCGCCAGTCGGTGGCCGCCTCTGCCCAGCCCCACTTCTCAGCGGCGGCGGCGACGGCGGCGGGATTGCGGCCGACGACGACGGACATCGTCGGCTCGGCGGGAAGGTCGAAGAAGCGGGGCGCGACGCGCCATCCTTGCGAGTGTGCGGCGCCCATGAAGCCGTAGCCGATCATGGCGACGCGAAGGTTCTCGGTCACAGGTACTCCGGGTGGTTGCGGGGCGGGCCCCGGTCGGAACTGAGAGACCACGAAGGGGGCGTCCGCGAGAAGCGGGCGCCCCCCTCTTGGTGATTCAGTATGGGCGGATCAGGACTCGAAGGCCAGACCGATGAACTGGTCGACGTTGTCCTTCGTGACGACCGGTGCGTCCAGGACGATGCGGTTGGCCACGCCGGGCGTGATCAGGTCGCTCATCGTCTTGTCCTGGGCGATCAGGCGCGCCAGCGCGATGCCGTCGGCAGCCTGCGTCGACGGGTAGATGATCGTCGCCTTCAGCACGGTGTCGTCGGCCTCGATGGCCTCCATCGCGTTGAGCGAGCCGGCGCCGCCGACCATGAAGAACTCGTCGCGACCGGCGGCGGTGATGGCCGCCATGACGCCGATGCCCTGGTCGTCATCGTGGTTCCACAGTGCGTCGATCTGCGGGTTGGCCGACAGCAGCTGGGATGCCGCCGCCTCGCCGCCCTGCGACGGTGAAGTCGGCGGCCACGCGGGCGACCGACCTCGAGTCCGCAGTCGCTGAGCGCGTCGGCGAAGCCCGCCGAGCGGTCCTGCGTCAGCGGCAGCGAGTCGATGCCGGCGATCTCCGCGACGATGGCGTCGGGGTTGTCGCCGAGCTGCTCGCAGATGTACGTGCCGGCGCTGACGCCCATGCCGTAGTTGTCGCCGAGCACGGTGGCGCGGGCGGCGAACGGGCTGGAGAACTCGCGGTCGACGTTGATGACCGGGATGCCGGCCTCCATCGCCTTGATCGCGACCTCGGTCAGCGCTGCGCCGTCGCTGGGCAGCAGGACGATCGCGTCGACACCGTCGTTGATGAAGGTCTCGACGGCGGCGATCTGCGCGTTGACGTCGTTCGTGCCCTCGGCGAGCTGCAGTTCGACATCGGGGAAGCTCTCGGCCGCGGCGATCGCGCCCGAGTTGATGGCGCCGAGCCAGCCGTGGTCGGCCGCGGGGCCCGAGAAGCCGATGACGACGGTGTCGCCGCTGGCCTCGTTCTCCTCCGAGGTCGTGCCCTGGTCGACGACGTCCTCCTCTTCGGGCGCACCGGCGGTGCAGCCCGCGAGAAGGGCGATGGCGGTCATCGCGGCGACGCCGGCGCCGATCGTACGGATGCGCGCGGTTCGTGTGGAACGCATGTATTCCTCCTTGAATGTGAATGCAGGGGTCAGGTGCCGAGGATTCGCAGCGACACGATTGCGCTCCGTCACGATGGGTCCCCAGGTGACCGTGAACAACGTAGCAGAACGCTGTACGAATGCGACAGCTTTTGCGTGACCGTTAGCGAAAGGTGAGAATCCCTGAGATTTCGAGCCGGAGAGCGATATGTTCCGATCGAGGACATTTTCGATCCCGTCACGAAAGCACTCGATCGATCGAAAGCGGCCGTGTTATGGTCGGCGTGTGATCAAAGGTGACCAGGAATCGGCGTTACTCGAAGTGCGGGGCGCCACGAAGAGCTTCGCGGGCGTGCAGGCACTGCGCGGAGTGGACCTCGACGTCCGCGCCGGAGAAGTGCACTGCGTGCTCGGCCAGAACGGCGCGGGCAAGTCGACGCTCATCAAGACGCTCGCCGGCGTCCACCGCCCTGACAGCGGGACGATCGCGTGGCTCGGCGAGCCCGTCGAGATCGCGACGCCCGAGGCCGCGCTCGAACTCGGCATCGCCACGATGTACCAGGAGCTCGACGTCGTCGACGGCCTGACGATCGCCGAGAACATCTTCCTCGGCCACGAGCTGGCCCGCGGCGGGTTCACGAAGCGCTCCGAAGCAGCCCGCCAGACCCGGGAGCTGCTGGGCCGCCTCGGTCACGCGAATCTGTCGCCGCACACCGAGGTCGGTCAGCTCAGCGCGGCGAACAAGCAGATCGTCAGCATGGCGCGAGCGCTGTCGCACGACATCAAGCTCATCATCATGGACGAGCCGTCGGCGGTGCTCGACACCGAAGAGGTCAAGAACCTCTTCCACGTCGTCAAGGAGCTGACCTCCGAGGGCATCGCCGTCGTCTACATCACGCACCGCCTCGAGGAGATCCGGCAGATCGGCGACCGGATCACGGTCCTGAAGGACGGGCGCTCGATGGCATCCGGCATCCCGGTCGCCGACACCCCGACCGCAGAGCTCATCCGCCTCATGACCGGGCGCGAGGTCGCGAACGTGTTCCCGCCCGCCGTGCCGGTGCCGGCCGACGCCCCGCTCGTGCTCGAGGTGGAGGGCCTCGGCCTTGCCGGTGTGTTCTCGGACGTGTCGTTCACCGTCCGCGCCGGCGAGATCGTCGGCCTGGCAGGCCTGGTCGGATCCGGCCGGTCCGAGATCATCGAGACCGTCTACGGCGCGCGCAAGGCCACGGCCGGTTCGGTGCGGGTCGGCGGCAAGAAGCTGCGTCGCGGGCTCGGTGGTCTCCGCGGTGGAGGCGGGCATCGGCCTGTCTCCCGAGGAGCGCAAGAGCCAGGGCCTCGTCCTGGACGAGCCGATCTTCGTGAACGTCACGCTCTCTTCCGTCTCGCGCTTCGCGAAGGCCGGGTTCCTCGACGAGCGCGCCGAGCGCAAGGTCGCGAGCGAGCAGATCGAGGCGCTCGAGCTGCGACCGGCCGACCCCGACCGTCCCGCGCGGACGCTGTCGGGCGGCAACCAGCAGAAGATCCTCCTCGCCCGCTGGCTCGTGCACGGCACGCGCGTGCTGCTGCTGGACGAACCCACCCGCGGCGTCGACGTCGGCGCCCGCGCCGAGATCTACGCGCTCATCCGGCGCCTCGCCGCCGCGGGCAACGCGGTCGTCATCGTCTCGAGCGAGATCGAAGAGGTGCTCGGCCTCGCCGACACCGTCCTCATCGTCTCCGACGGACGCGTCATCGAAACCCTTCCCGCCTCCCAGATCGACGAGCACGGTGTGCTCGACCTCGTCATGAAAGGAACCGCCGCGTGAGCGAGCCAGTAACCACCGGGGACCTCGTCGGTCCGCCCTCGTCCGCGGACGCCCCGAATCGGGCGCTCCGTCGTCTCGGAACACCGAGAAGACCGGCATCCAGAAGATCATGTCGGGCTCCGTCGGCCGCAACCTCGGGCTCGTCGCTCGCGCTGCTGCTGCTCGTGGTCGTCGGCGCCGTCACGGCCGGCGACAGCTTCACGACATTCAGCAACGCGCTCGTGATCCTGCGTCAGGCGTCGATCATCGGCGTCGATCAGCATCGGCATGACGCTCGTCATCATCGCCGGGCGGCATCGACCTGTCGGTCGGCTCGGTGATGGGCCTCGCCTCGATCGTGGCGACGCTGGCCGCGATCCAGGACCTCGCCGATCAGACGCACTGGATCGTGATGGTCGTCATCGCCCTCGCCGTCGGGCTCGGCGCGGGCCTGATCAACGGCGTCGTGATCGCGTACGGCAACGTCGTCGCGTTCATGGCGACCCTCGCGATGCTCGTCGCCGCGCGCGGCCTCGCCGAGATCCTCGCCGAGCGGCGCACGCTCATCGTCGAGGACCGCGGCTTCGTCAGCTTCATGAACTCCGACTTCATCGGCGTCGACATCCTCATCTGGATCTTCGCGATCGTCGCCGCGCTCGGCTGGGTGCTGCTCAACCGCACGACCTTCGGTCGCCGCACGGTCGCGATCGGCGGCAACCGCGAGGCCGCGCGCCTCGCCGGCATCAACGTGAAGCGCCACACGATGTGGCTGTACGCGCTCGCCGGCCTGTCCGCCGGCATCGCCGCCGTCATGATCCTCGGCCGCACCACGGCCGGCAGCTCGACGCACGGTCAGCTCTACGAGCTCGACGCGATCGCGGCGGTCGTGGTCGGCGGCACGCTGCTCGTCGGCGGCCGCGGAACGATCACCGGCACCGTGTTCGGCGTGCTGATCTTCGCGACCCTGACGAACGTCTTCGTGCAGAACAACCTCTCCTCGTCGGTCCAGGCCGTCGCAAAGGGCATCATCATCGTGGTCGCGGTGCTGCTCCAGCAGCGGTTCGCCAAGCCCGGCGGGCGAGAATCGTAACGACGTCGAGCCTCGGGGTTCCGCGCAGTGTGTAGCGTGACGTGCACAGCGCGGCGCGAACCCCCCGGCCGACGTGCACAACGGGGCGGACTTCGGCCGGTTCGGCCGTCTGAGTGAGTGGATCATGCAATGGGTGTGGAAACTGCTTCCGCAGGAATGGGCGTGACGGAGCTCTTCCAGCTGCTCCGTGACGGAGTTCCGCGCACGCGCGCGCAGCTGGCGAAGTCGACCGGGCTCGCGCGATCGACGATCGCCGTGCGGGTCGACGAGCTGATGCGGATGGGCCTGGTGACCCCGGTCGCCGAGGCCGCCTCGACCGGCGGCCGGCCGCCGTCGCAGTTCGCCCTCAACCCCGGCGCCCGCGTCGTGGTCGCCGCCGACATCGGCGCCTCGCACGCGACCGTCGCCATCACCGACCTCGGTGCGACGATCCTCGCCGAGCGCACCGAGCCGCTGGACATCACGCTCGGCCCCGTGCCGGTGCTCACGTGGACGCTCGAGACCGCCCTGGCGCTCCTCGCCGAGACCGGTCGCGCGCCGCGCGACATCGCCGCGATCGGCATCGGCGTGCCCGGACCGGTCGAGTACTCGACGGGCCGCCCGGTCAACCCGCCGATCATGCCGGGCTGGGATCGCTTCGACATCCCCGGCTGGGTGCGGCAGCACCTCGAGGCGCCGGTGCTCGTCGACAACGACGTGAACATCATGGCGCTCGGCGAGCGCGCCACCGCGTGGCCCGGAGTCGAGCACCTCATGTTCGTGAAGATCGCGACCGGCATCGGCGCGGGGGTCATCTCCGGCGGCAGCTGCTGCGCGGCGCGCAGGGCGTCGCCGGCGACATCGGCCACGTGCGGGTCGCGCGCGGCTCCGACGTGCCGTGCAGCTGCGGCAACCGCGGATGCCTCGAGGCACTCGCCTCGGGGCCCGCGATCGCCCGCGAACTGCGCGGGCAGGGCGTGGATGCCGCCGAACGGCAACGACGTCGTCGATCTCGTCAAGCACGGCAACATCGACGCGATCCAGGCCGTGCGGCAGGCGGGCCGCGACATCGGCGAGGTGCTCACGGCGTGCGTGAGCCTGATGAACCCGTCGGTCATCGCGATCGGCGGCTCGATGGCGCGGGTCGGCGAGCACCTGATCGCCGGGGTGCGCGAAGTCGTCTACACGCGCTCGACGCCGCTGGCCACCGAGCACCTCTCGATCGTGCAGTCGTCGGCGGCCGAGAACGCGGGTGTGCGCGGGGCGAGCATGCTCGCGATCGAGCACGCGCTCTCGCCGGCGGCGCTGCACATGCTCGTCGGCGCCTGATGCGCCGAGCGCGCCGCTTAAGCTGAGTCGCATGCACGGCGAATTCAAGGTGCCCGGAGGCAAGCTGGTCGTCGTCGACCTCGAGGAGCGCGACGGCAGGATCGCCGGATTCCGCCTCGCCGGAGACTTCTTCCTCGAGCCCGACAGCGCACTCGACGACATCAACGCGGCCGTCGAACGGGCTGCCGATCGAGACGGATGCCGCGGCGATCGCCGCCGCCGTGCGCGCGGCCCTGCCCGACGGTGCGCAGCTGCTCGGCTTCACGCCGGAGGCGGTCGGCACGGCCGTGCGCCGCGCGCTGGTGACCGCGCCCGGGTGGCGCGACTTCGACTGGGAGATCGTCCACGACAAGCCGGTCTCGCCGCGCATGAACCTCGCGCTGGACGAAGTGCTCACCGGTCGCGTCGGCGACGGCCGCCGTCGCCCCACGCTGCGCCTGTGGGAGTGGAACGAGTCCGCCGTGGTCATCGGCTCTTTCCAGTCGTTCCGCAACGAAGTCGATCCCGAGGGGGCCGCGCGGCACGGGTACGACGTCGTGCGCCGCATCTCGGGCGGTGGCGCGATGATGATGGGCGCGAACTCGATCGTGACGTACTCGCTCTACGTGCCGGCATCCCTCGTCGCGGGGATGACCTTCGCCGATTCGTACGCGTTCCTCGACGACTGGGTGCTGCAGGCGCTGCGCTCGCTCGGCATCGAGGCCACCTACCAGCCGCTCAACGACATCGCCTCGCCGCAGGGCAAGATCGGCGGCGCCGCCCAGAAGCGACTCGCGAACGGCGGAGTGCTCCACCACGCGACGCTCAGCTACGACATGGACGGTCAGGTCATGACCGAGGTGCTGCGCATCGGCCGCGAGAAGCTCAGCGACAAGGGCACGGTGTCGGCCGCCAAGCGCGTCGACCCGCTGCGTCGTCAGACCGGGCTGCCGCGCGAGGCGATCATCGCGCGCTTCATCGAGACGTTCGCGAAGCTCTACGGAGCGGTTCCCGGATCGATCACCGAAGAGGAGTACGCCGAGGCGGAGGCCCTGGTCGAGTCGAAGTTCGCGACCGACCCCTGGCTGTACCGGGTGCCGTGAGCATCGAGCCGGTCCCCGAGCCCGCGGAAGGGTCGGTCACGATCCATCAGGGCGACAACCTCGAGATCGCGGCGGGGTTCGCCGACGCCTCCTTCACGCTGATCTACCTCGACCCTCCGTTCAATACGGGCCGGGTGCAGGGCAAGGCGCTCGAGACCGCCCGGGCGCGGGCGGCCGATGGTCCCCCCGGCCGTCGCGGATTCCACGGGCGCGAATACGAGCGCCTGCGCGGCGACCTGCGCACCTACGACGACCGGTTCGACGACTACTGGGGCTTCCTCGAGCCGCGGCTGGTCGAGGCGTGGCGTCTGCTCGCCGACGACGGCACCCTCTACGTGCACCTCGACTATCGCGAGGCGCATTACGCCAAGGTGCTCATGGACGCGCTGTTCGGCCGCGACCGCTTCCTGAACGAGCTCATCTGGGCGTACGACTACGGTGCGAAGACCCGCAGGCGCTGGCCGACCAAGCACGACACGATCCTGGTGTACGTCAAGGACCCCGACCGGTACTGGTTCGACTCGGATGCCGTCGACCGTGAGCCGTACATGGCCCCCGGCCTCGTCACCGCCGAGAAGGCCGCCCGTGGCAAGCTGCCGACCGACGTGTGGTGGCACACGATCGTGCCGACGACGGGGCGTGAGAAGACCGGCTACCCGACGCAGAAGCCGGAGGGCGTGCTGCGGCGCATCGTCCAGGCCTCCAGCCGGCCGGGTGATCGCGTGCTCGATCTGTTCGCCGGCAGCGGCACGACCGGCGCGGTCGCATCGGCTCTCGGCCGCGACGCCGTGCTCGTCGACGCCAATCCCGAGGCGATCGAGATCATGGTGAAGCGGATGCCGCGCGCCCGCGTCTCGGCCTGACCTCGCCGCGGCGACCATAGGCTGGTCCGATGCGATTCGGAACCTTCATCCCCCAAGGCTGGCGACTCGATCTGGTCGGCATCGACCCCGCGGAGCAGTGGTCGACGATGAACGGTCTCGCCCTGCAGGCCGATGCCGGACCGTGGGAATCGCTCTGGGTCTACGACCACTTCCACACCGTTCCGCTGCCGACCGAGGAGGCGACGCACGAGGCGTGGACGCTCATGGCCGCCTTCGCGGCGTCGACCAGCCGCATCCGTCTCGGCCAGATGTGCACGTCGATGGGCTACCGCAACCCCGCGTACCTCGCGAAGGTCGCCGCGACGGTCGACCTGATCTCAGGCGGACGCGCCGAGATGGGCATCGGCGGCGGCTGGTACGAGCACGAGTGGCGCGCGTACGGCTACGGGTTCCCGGCGATCCCCGAACGGCTCGGGATGCTGCGCGAGGGCGTGGAGATCATGCACCAGGCGTGGACGACGGGTTCGGCCACGCTCGAGGGCCGGTTCTTCCAGGTCGACGGCGCGATCGTGCGGCCCCTGCCGCTGCAGGACGGCGGCCTTCCGCTCTGGATCGCCGGCGGCGGTGAGAAGGTGACGCTGAAGATCGCCGCGAAGCGTGCCCAGTACACCAACTTCGCCGGCTCGCTCGAGGAGTTCGACCGCAAGAGCGAGATCCTCCGCGGCCACTGCCGACGCCGTCGGCCGGGACTTCGACGCGATCACGCGCAGCTCGAACTTCAACACGATCGTCGGCGCCACAGAGGCAGAGGCGGCCGACCGTCTCGCCGCCGTGGTCGCCCGGCTCCGCCCGCACGTCGGCGACGAGCGGGTGGCCGCGATCGAGCACGAGTACCGCGCATCGCCGGGCTTCGGCAGCGTGGAGCAGGTCACCGAGCGCCTGGCCGAGCGGGCCGAGCACGGGCTCGGGTACGCGATCCACTACTTCCCCGAAGCCGCGTACGACCGGTCGGGGATCGAGCTGTTCGAGCGCGAGGTCATCCCCGCGCTCTCCTGACCTCGAGCGACGCGGCTCGAGTCGGTTCGTCTGAACTCGCGTGTCAAACGACGGGAGGAATCGCGCCCGGGCCGCCCGCGGACTCGGCCACGCGGCCGGATTGGCTCCCCGACGCTTTGACGAGCCGCGCGTGAGCCGGTCGGTCGGCAGTCGCCCGTCGCTTCCTCCCCACTGGTCCGCGACTCGGAATCCTCCGAGTTCCTCGGATCCGCGCCCCGGCGGTGTCGCCGCACTCCAGGCTGGCCTCCGGCTACGCCTGTCGGGATGTCCCGCGCGTGCATCGATCCCACCTCTGCTCTTCCTCCGCCGGCAGCGATCTCCGTCGCGCGGGGGTGGACAGACCGGGCACCTCGCGGCGGCGGTCACCGAGGGCCGGCTCCTCCGGCCGCGGCCGGGTGCCTACCTTCCGACGGATGCGCCACCCGATGATGTCGTCGATGCGCTGCACCTCGGCGGGCGTCTCACGTGCGTGTCTGCACTCGCGCATCTCGGCGTCTTCGTTCTGGACACGTCGACGCTGCACGTGCACCTGCATGACTCCGGCGCTCGATCCGCGTCTGCCCGAGGTCGCTCCGCCGGCACTGGGGGAGATTGCATCGGACGCCACATCCGTGTCGACCTCGGTGGAGCCCATTCGACGCGTCGCGTGCGCGCTCGCTGCCAGACACCGCGCGCGGCACTCGCGACCATCGACTCCGCCCTGCAGGGCGGAGTGCTCCGATCGGATGAACTCGACGATCTGTTCCGGCTTCTGCCGCGCCGACATCGGGTGCTCCGGAAGCTGATCGACGCCCGCGCCGAGTCCGGTCCCGAGACGCTCGTCCGGCTCATTCTGCGATCGCTCGGCGTCTCGTTCGAGGTGCAGGTCGGTCATCGCGGGAGTCGGGCGGGTGGACTTCGTCGTCGACGGGTGGCTCATCGTCGAGTGCGACAGCGAGGAGTTCCACTCCGACGTGGGCGGACCAGCGTCGTGATCGCCGCCGCGACCAGGCGGCGGCCGCGCTCGGGTTCGCGACATTCCGCCCGATCGCGGAGGACATCATGTGGCATGCAGATGAGGTGCGCGGGCGCTGGCCGGCTCCTGCTGACGGGTGCCCGCCGGTCTCGTCGGGCGGTGCGGTGAATCCGTCGGGCGAATAGTCGCTCCGGGGTGCCTTCGACGGCTGCAGACGTCGAAATGTCCCGACGGTTTGACGCGTCGGCGCGCGGCGCGCTCAGACCAGGGCGCGCACGCTCGCGTAGCCGTCCGCGGTGACGTCGGGGCGCGAGGGGTCACCGCCGAAGACGCGCGTCGCGCCGTGCGCCGACGTCCACGTCGGCCAGCCCGGCTCGCCGCCGCGCACGAAGGACGACCGCCGATCCGTGCAGCGCCGCGGCCAGCGCGCGCGGCGGGTCGTCGCCCGCGAGTGCCGTCACGCCTTCGGAGTCGAGGCAGTCGAACCAGAACGGAACATCGAGGCAGTGGCAGGCCCAGCCGATCACCGGCGACGGCCACGCGAAGCGGTAGACCCAGGTGGCGGCATCCCCCCTCGCATCCGCGACGCGCACGACGCCCGAGCGGAAGACCGCGTCGCTCACGAACCGCCCGAGCAGCGCGGCCGTTCCCTTCCGCCGCTGCGGGCCGTTCGCGGCGAGATAGGCCTTGCGGGTGGGCGCGTCGACGTTGAGCTGCGCGAGCGCGAGGGATGCCGGGATGATGCGCAACGCGTTCTTGACCGAGTCGGTGACCATGGTGAACTCGTCGTCGGTCGCGCCGAGCACAAGAGGGATGTCGGCGCCGACACCTGCCCGCAGCGCGTCGACCGTGGGGCGGCCGATCAGGTCGCCGTCGATCATCGGGCCCCACGTGAGACCGTCCTCCAAGAGGCTGTGCACCACCGCGAGCCGGTCCTTCGACTCGGGCTTGCCCGCGCTCTCCTGCAGCGCGAACAGGGTGGCTTCGGGCACCGTCGCGAATCCCGCCCGCGTCGGTGCGACCCCGGCGAGATTCGCGAGTTTGGCCGAGAGGGTGCGCGCCCGCTCTGCGGGGACGTCGGCCAGCGCGGGGGAGAGGGCCCACACCGCGTGGAACAGACCCTGGGCGGCCGGCATCCCGAGCAGTGTCAGCACCGCGCCGCCGCCGGCGGACTGCCCGGCGATCGTGACGCGACCCGGATCGCCGCCGAACGCGGCGATGTTCTCGCGCACCCACTCGAGAGCGGCGAGCCAATCGCGCACCCCGCGATTGCTCGGGGCTCCGGCGACATGGCCGAAACCGTCGAACCCGAGGCGATACGAGATCGTCACCGTGACGACGCCGTCCCGGTTGAATGAGGCACCGTCGTACCAGGGGCTCGCGGGGGAGCCCTCGGTGAAGCCGCCGCCGTGGATGTAGACGAGCACCGGGAGGGCGGCATCCGCGTCGCCGGGCGCCGGCGTGAAGACGTTCACGTTCAGCGTCGCGTCGCCCGCGACCGCAGGCTCCGGGATCAGTGTCTGCTCGCCGGGCTTCTCGCGCTTGGCCGTCGCGCCGTACGCGAGCGCATCGCGCACGCCGTCCCACGGCTCGGGCGCCACGGGGGCTGCGAATCGCAGCTCTCCGACGGGAGCCTGCGCGAACGGGATGCCGAGGAACGCCGCCGACCCGCCCCGCCAGGCGCCGCGTACGCGGCCCGGCGCGATGGTGACGATCGGATCGGGATGCTGCGTCATGGGGTGTCGTCCTTCTTCTCGGTGCGTGCCGCCGACGCCCACGCCCTCAGGCTATGCCGAACGGCACTCGATGCGGAAACGCCGACCTGTGCCGGCTCAGGCTCAGGACGTGGCGCGAGCGACGCGCGTGAGCCGGCGCTCGCGCATCGCGAGGAACAGCGGGAACGTGAACGCGAACGCGGTCAGCCCCGAGGCCACGACATAGAGCCAGCCGAACCGCATGCGCAGGCGTCGCGCCTCGACGATGATGAACACGCTGCCGGCCACGGCGACCACGAGCAGGTCGACGGTGATCGACGACACCGCCGGCCCGCTGGTGACGAGATCGCCGAGGAAGTCGGCCATCTGCACGATCGCGAGCGCGTTGAACCACCACGTGCCCGACGAGTCCGGCGACGGCGAGCACCAGGTAGACGATGGCCAGGGGAGTCCAGTCGCGGGTCATGGCGCCATGATGCCACCCGCGCGGCCGCTCCGGCTCGTTGTCAACCCGGCCCCGCTCGCCCGCGGGGACCGTAGCCTGTTCGTGTGACGCACGCATCGAAGACGCAGAAGACGGATGCCGCGGCATCCACTGGCAGAGACCTCGCCCGCCAGATCGCGGTGATCTCCGCGCTCGGGTTCACGCTCGTGGCGGTGCTCGTCGGCGTCGGTGGACTCGGCGGCACCGAAGTCGAGAACTCGCAGAACGGCCAGCTGTCGGCGCAGGGGTCCTACCTCGCGCCCGCCGGCCCGGCGTTCAGCATCTGGTCGGTCATCTACGCCGGTCTCTTCGCGTACGTCATCTGGCAGGCCCTGCCCAGCCAGCGCGCGTCGGCGCGCCAGCGCGCGATCGGCTGGTGGATCGCCCTCACGATCGTGCTCAACGGGCTGTGGCTCGTCGCGGCGCAGCTGCTCACGATCGAGTGGACGGTCATCGTCATCGTCCTGCTGCTGATCGCGCTGTGCATCACGTTCCGCATCTCCGTGGTCACCCGGACCCCGCGCGCCGGATTCCTCGATGCGCTGCTGATCGACGGCGTCACGGGCCTTCACCTCGGCTGGGTCACGCTCGCGACCACCGCGAACATCGCGGCGTGGCTGACCGGGATCGTTCCGGAGTCGTGGGGGGATGCCGCGTCCG
Source organism: uncultured Actinomycetota bacterium (assembly GCA_963792285.1). Lineage (GTDB taxonomy): Bacteria > Actinomycetota > Actinomycetes > Actinomycetales > Microbacteriaceae > Microbacterium. The sequence goes on from CAWBVS010000023.1 coordinate 186,845, forward strand.
CCTGGGGCCTGGCGGTGCTCGCCGTGGTCGCGGTCATCGGCATCGGCATCGCGTGGGGCAGCGGCTGGCGCATCGCCCCTTCGCTCGCACTGGCGTGGGGCCTCAGCTGGCTGGCCGTCGGCCGGCTGAGCGGCGAGCCCGCCAACGAGGCGATCGGGATCGCTGCGATCGTCGTCGCGGCGATCGTGCTGCTGGTCCCGCTCGCCGTCGCCGGGCTCAGGCTCCTGCGCCCCGAGCACGACTGACCCGCTGCTCGACTCGCCGAGACTGCAACGGGTGCTCGAGACTGCAGGTAGTACCTGCAGTCTCGAGCACCCTATGAAGTCTCGCGGTCTCTCCGGAGGTCAGGACTCCAGGAAGGCGAGCAGCGCCTCGTTGACCTCGTCGGCGTGGGTCCACAGCATCCCGTGCGGAGCCCCCTCGATCTCGACGTAGGTCGCCTCCGGCAGGAGCTCCTTGAACCGGCGGGCGGTCGCGTCGATCGGCAGGATGTTGTCGGCCGTGCCGTGCACGATGAGCGCGGGCACGTCGACCTTCTCGATGTCGGCGCGGAAGTCGGTCGGCCAGGTGAGGGGTGCATCGCCGATCGCGGTGTTGCCCGCCCGATTGGCCGTCTGCACGCTCGCGTCGACCGCCTCCTGCGAGATGCGCGAACCGAGGTTCTCGTCGAGGTTGTAGAAGTCCTTGAAGAATCCGGTGAGGAACGCGTAGCGGTCCTCGCGCACCGAGGCGGCGACGCCGTCGAAGAACTCCTGCGGGCCTGCGCCGTCGGGGTTGTCGTCGCTCTTGAGCAGGAACGGCTCGAGGGACCCCAGGAACACGGCCTTCGCCACCCGTTCGCTGCCGTACCGCGTGAAGTACCGCGCGACTTCGCCGGTGCCCATCGAGAACCCGACGAGCACGACCTTCTCGAGGTCGAGTGTGTGCATCAGTGCGCCGAGGTCGTCGGCGAACGTGTCGTAGTCCGAGCCCGTGCGCGTCTTGGTCGACCCGCCGAACCCGCGACGGTCGTACGTGATCACGCGGTACCCCGCCTCCAGAAGCGCGGCCTCCTGCTTGCCCCAGGACTGCCCGTCGAGCGGGAAGCCGTGGATCAGAACGACTGTCTGACCCTTGCCGTGGTCGGTGTAGTGCAGCTTGATGTCGGCCGAATTCTCGATGCCGACGGTGATGTGACTCACGCTGTTCATCCCCTCCGCCGAGGCGTTGATGTGCCTCGGCAACCCTACGAAGCTACGTGCGCTCCGCGCATGTGCGCCAGGGGGTTGCGGGGTCTGCGCCGGAGCGTTACGCGTCGCGGCCGGCGCCCGCCGAGGGCACGACGGTGAAGACGGTGGGGGCGGTGAATCCGGATGCCGCGAACGCGGTCGACCGCGGCATCCATCACCGTCTGCACCTTCTCGCTCGCGACGAGGGCGATGGCGGCACCGCCGAACCCACCACCGGTCATGCGCGCGCCGATCGCCCCGGCGGCCATCGCGGCCTCGACCGCCGTGTCGAGCTCGGGCACCGAGATCTCGAAGTCGTCGCGCATCGAGGCGTGCGAGGCGAGCAGCAGCTCGTCCGATCGCGCGGGGTCCGTGCTCGCGCAGCGTGGCGACGGTGTCGAGCACGCGCTGGTTCTCGGTGACGATGTGCCGCACGCGGCGGAACGTGACCTCGTCCATGAGCTCGGCGGCCCGTTCGAGGTCGCCCACCGACACGTCGCGCAGCGCGGGCACGCCCATGACCGCCGCGCCGCGCTCGCACGCCGCGCGGCGCTCGCCGTAGCCGCCGGTCGCGTGCGAGTGCTTCACACCGGTGTCGATCACGACGAGCTGGAGGCCGGCATCCGTGAATCCGAGATCGGTGACCGACGCCTCGAGCGACCGGCAGTCGAGGAAGATCGCCGCGTCGGCACGCCCGAGCATCGACGCCATCTGGTCCATGATCCCGGTCGGCGCGCCGACGGCCTCGTTCTCGGCCGTGCGACCGACCTGCGCGAGCGCGACCCGGTCGAGGCCGAGGTGCCACGTGTCGTTCAGCGCGGTCGCGACCGCGCCTTCGATCGCGGCGGACGACGAGAGCCCGGCGCCGATCGGCACGTCCGAGGCGATCGCGAGGTCGACGCCGGTGACGCTGTTCGGGTCGGTGGCCGGAGGTGCGCAGCAGCGCCCAGGCGACCCCGAGGGGGTAGGCGGCCCACTCGGGCACATCGTCGCGGCGCGTCGGGAACAGGTCGTCGAGCTCGCCGAGGGCGACCTCGACGGCCTCGCCGTCGAACGTCGACACGACGCGGATGCGACCGTCGTCGCGCGTGCCGAGCGCGACGTGCGTGCGCTGCTGGATCGCGAACGGCAGCACGAAGCCGTCGTTGTAGTCGGTGTGCTCGCCGATCAGGTTGACCCGGCCGGGTGCCGACCAGGTGCCGAGGGGGTCGTGACCGGTGACGCGGGTGAAGAGGCGCGCGCGCGTCGGTGGCGGCGGTCACAGCTTCAGCTCCGGGACGCTCTCGATCGCCTCGCGGAGCGCGGGCGGCGGCCGACTCGGGGGGAACGTCGCCGATCCACGCCCCCATCGCCGCCTCGGAGCCGGCGAGGAACTTGAGCTTGTCGGCGGCGCGGCGGGGAGAGGTGAGCTCGAGGCGCAGGCGCACGGCGTCGCGGCCGACGTGCACGGGGGCCTGGTGCCACGCCGCGATGTACGGGGTGGGGGAGTCGTAGAGCGCGTCGATGCCGCGCAGCAGCCGGAGGTAGAGCGGCGCGAGTTCGTCGCGCTCGGCATCCGTCGTTCCGGCGATGTCGGTGACGTGGCGGTGCGGCATGAGGTGCACCTCGAGCGGCCAGCGCGCGGCGAACGGCACGAATGCGGTCCAGTGCTCGCCGCGCAGGAGGACCCGCTCGGAGTCCTGCTCGAACGCGAGGATGCGCGCGAACAGGTCGGGCCCTTCGCGCTCGACCTGCGCGAGCAGGCGCTGCGTGCGCGGCGTGACGTAGGGGTACGCGTAGATCTGCCCGTGCGGGTGGGCGAGGGTCACCCCGATCGCCTCGCCGCGGTTCTCGAACGGGAACACCTGCTCGATGCCGGGCAGCGCGGCCAGCGCGGCCGAGCGGTCGGCCCAGGCCTCGATCACCGTGCGCGCGCGGGTCGGGGTGAGGGTGCCGAACGAGCCCTCGTGCTCGGGGCTGAAGCACACGACCTCGCAGCGGCCGACCGAGGTGCGGGTGCGGCCGAGGCCGGGGGCGTCGAGGTCGTCGAGACCGAGGGGCGGGTCGATCGCCGCGGGGGCGTCGCCGTGCGCTTCGGCGAGGGCCGGGCCGAACGACGGCGACCGGTTCTCGAACACCGCGACGTCGTAACGCGACGGGATCTCGGACGGGTTGGTCGGGGTCTGCGGCGCGAGCGGGTCGAGCTCGGCGGGCGGCAGGAAGGCGCGGTTCTGGCGGGCCGCGGCCACCGAGATCCAGTCGCCGGTGAGCACGTCGCGGCGCATCGTGGCGGTCTCCGCCCGAGGGTCGAGGGCGCGGGCGTCGATGCCGCGTTCGGGGCCCAGAGTCGGTGTCGGGGTCGTCGAAGTAGATCAGCTCGCGGCCGTCGGCGAGGCGGGTGGTGCGCTTGAGGACCCCGGCGCCGAGGTGTTCGACGGCGTCATCGGTGCCGAATGCAGGTGTGTTCACGTCAACACGGTACCAAACGCGGTATGTTATCGTCAACATCGAGAGCTCAGTCCTGCGTTGAGGACGGGAGGCGTGGCATGAGCGACGTGCACGAACTCGCTCGGACGCACGGCCGGGTCTCGATGCGTCACGTCGCTCTGCGCGCCGGGCGTGTCGGGCCAGACCGTGTCGCGGGTCGTCAACGGCAGCCCGCGCGTCGACCCCGACACCCGGGCCCGCGTCGAGGCGGCGATGGCCGAGCTCGGCTACCGCCCGCACCGCGCCGCGCGCGCCCTGCGCACCGGCCGCACCCACACGATCGGGCTCGTGGTGTCGACCCTCGCGACGGTGGGCAACTCGCGCATGCTGCAGGCGGTGGCGGATGCCGCGGCTCAGCGCGGCTACGCCCTCACCGTGGTGACCGCCGCCGATGCCGGAGCTCTCGTCGCGGCCTTCGAGCACCTGCGCGACCAGGGCGTGGACGGAGCGATCGTGCTGAACGAGGCGACGGCCGCCGTCCGGACGACCGACGCCCCGAGCGGCCTCGACCTCGTCGTGGTCGACGCCCCGGCCGGCGAAGGGGGCGGACCGCTGCGCTTCGGCATCGTGCAGTCCGACCACGAATCGGGGGCGCGCGCGGCGACCGAGCACCTCATCGGCCTCGGTCACGCGACGGTCTGGCATCTCGCCGGGCCCGAGGATTCGTACGCTGCGGCCGAGCGTGAGCGCGGGTGGCGGGCCGCCCTCGAGGGCGCAGGGCTCGTGGCACCTCCCGTGGTGCGGGGTGATTGGACGGCGGCATCCGGTCATGACGAAGGCGTCGCGCTCGCCGCGCGGCCCGATGTGTCGGCGGTGTTCGTCGCCAACGACCAGATGGCCCTCGGGCTGCTGCGCGCGCTCGCCGAGGCGGGTCGCGCCGTGCCCGACGAGGTCGCTGTGGTCGGCTTCGACGACATCGCGGATGCCGCGGACTACCTGCCGCCGCTCACCACGGTGCGCCAGGACTTCGACGAGCTGGGCGAGCGCGCCGTGGAGGCGCTCATCGGAGCGATCGACGGGGGCGCGCCCAAGACCGAGCTGGTGCCGACGCGGCTGGTCGTGCGGGAGAGCAGCATCTCGGGCACTTCGCGGGGCTGACGTCAGGCCACTCCGGCCGGCTCCATCGCGGAGCTCGCTCTTCTGGCGGCGGGTTCATTACAACGTTAGAAGATTTTCCTTGACAGGCGGCGACGGCCTGGCACAGCATGGGGACGAGCGCATGATTACGACGTTGTAAATCAAATCGATTGCGACGCTGATGCGGTCATCCCCCCTGCCGTTCGACCGGGCGGCGTTCTGGTTCACGCATACGAGGCAGTGTGCGGGAGAGAGGATCAACGATGACAACGGTTCAACACGAGACACGCGCTGGACGCGGCTCTCGACGGAGATGGGCGGCGTTGGCGACCGCCGTGGCGGTGGGGGCGGGTTCGCTCATCGCGGCGCAGCCGGCCGCGGCGGAGGAAGACCCCTGGGTCGCGGAAGTGGTGCAGAACAACGGGGTCGAGGACGTCTATCGATTCACGGTGCCCAACTCGGCGATCCAGCCGGCCACCGGCATCACGGGAGCGGTCGTGGCGGTCGAGGGCAACTTCGCACCCGGCAAGACCTGGACGACGCTCAACATGGGTTCCAGCGGCGGCAACTGGAGCACGACGCTCGGTCCTCTCGAGCCGGGCCTCTACTACTACCAGTACTCGGCGCGTCCGGCGTGGAACCAGGATGCGATCGCGTTCCGCAACCCCGCCAGTCCGCAGGAGGTGACCTCGAAGCCCACCTGGAACACCCTGTTCGTCGACGGTCCGGGCGCCGAGTGGCTCGCCGACGCGCCGGCCGGCGGCATCCTCGAGACGCTCACCTACGACAGCTCCGTCACGGGGACGGAGCGCTCGGCGCTGGTCTGGACGCCGCCGGGCTATGACGAGAACCGTGCCGAGCCGTACCCGGTGCTCTACCTCCTGCAGGACGAGGGCCAGAGCTATCGCGAGTGGGTTGAGCTCGGCCGACTGCAGCAGATCCTCGACAATCTCACGATCGCCGGAGAAGCCGAGCCGATGGTCGTCGTGATGGGTGACGGCGAGGTCGATGACATCCGCGACGAGGTGGTCAAGAACCTGCTTCCGTCCGCCGAGGATGCGTTCAACGTCTCCAGCGACGCCGAAGATCGCGCGATCGCCGGTATCGGGCGCGGGGCCGACCAGGCTCTCAGCCTGTTGGTCGACGCCACGAAAGAGTTCTCGAACGTCGGCTCGTTCTCGGGCGACCTCGAGGGCGACCTCGGCAACGGCAGCGGGAAGATCAGCAACGGCAAGGCGAAGCAGATCAACACGGCGACCGACCTCATCCGTCTGTACGTCGGCAACGTCACCGACCCGAGCTACAACGCGACGGTGAACCTCGCCGACAAGCTCAGCGCGGCCGGCGTCGAGTTCCAGTCCGACGGCTCCGACCCCGAGACCGGCGGCACGTGGGACACCTGGCAGAAGAGCCTGCACGACTTCGCGCAGCGCGTGTTCCAGGATTCGGGCGACACCGGACCGAGCGAGGGCCACCTTCCGCTCGAGCCGCACTCGCTCCCGGCTGCCGGCACCACGCCGACGCCCTGGATCGACGAGAACGGCGTCGTGACCTTCGAGACCGGCACGGAGTTCGCAGGCGCGAACAACGTCACCGTGTGGGGCAACTTCGGTCCGGCCGGCAGCTGGCCGCGCACGCCCATGACCAAGCAGGAGGACGGGCGCTGGCGTCTGACGATGCCGGTCGAGGCGGGTTCGTACTACTACAAGTTCGTCGTCGAAGGCGTCGACCAGAAGGACCAGACCAACCCGACGACCGTGCTCTCCGAGCCGAACTGGAGCACGTTCCAGGTGCCCGGCGACGAGACGCTTCGCGGCGAGTACACGACGCCGGTCGCCCCCGAGGCTCGCGGCGACGTCCAGGTCATGAACTACACGAGCACGGCGAACGGCAACCCCACTCGCTCCGCCTACGTGTGGACGCCCCCGGACTACGACCCCGATCGCGCCGAGGCCTACCCGGTCTTCTACCTCCAGCACGGTGGCGGACAGACCTGGACGGACTGGATCGAGGTCGGCTTCGCCGCCCAGATCCTGGACAACCACTACGCCAAGGGAAACATCGTTCCCATGGTGGTCGTGATGGCCAACGGCAACGGCGTGAACTTCCCCAACGAGATCACGCAGCGCATCACCGTGACCGCCGAGGCGCAGTACAACGTCAGCAGCGAGGGCGAGAAGCGTGCCCTCGCCGGCCTGTCCGACGGGCTCGGGCGCGACCCTCAGCACGCTGTGGGCGCACCCGGGCAAGTTCGCCTACATCGGCGGCCATGTCGGCGTTCGGCAGCGTTCCCGGCAGCGCGGACGTGGCGGCGATCAACGACGGGCACGAAGCTCCTGCGCATCTACTCGGGTGACGTCCAGGACTTCACGTACCAGAACACGCTGAGCCTGATCAGCAGCATGACGAACCGCGGTGTCGAGCACGAGTTCGCACCGATCATCCCCGGTCCGCACAGCTGGGACGTCTGGCAGAAGTCGTTGATCGACTTCCTGCCGCGCCTGTTCCAGGGCTGACGCTCGACGATCACCGACAGCGTGACACCGTCGCCGAATTCGGCGGCGGTGTCACGCTGTCGCGCGGCGGCCGGGTCGCGCGTCGGCGTCGCTCAGACGGCGTGCGCAGGCTCGACAACCGACGCGGCGCCGTCCGCAGCGACGGCGCCGTCGGTGCCATCCGCGACGTAGGGGAATCCGGTCGATTCGCGACCGACGATGTGGAAGTCGGGCTTGATGCGCCGCGGCGGCATCCGCTCGCCCTTCTCGGCGATCCGCTCGACGAGCATCTCGACCGCGATCTCCGCGATGTCGTTCGCGGCCGGGGTCGACGCTCGTCAACGACGGGATCGAGTACCTCGTCGCGTCGATGTTGTCGAATCCGATGACCGCCACGTCGTCGGGTACTCGCACTCCGGCTTCGCCGAGGGCGCGCAGGGCTCCGATGGCCAGGGTGTCGTTCAGGGCGAACAGGCCGTCGAACTGGGCTCCCGACGCGATCAGCGCGCGGGTCGCGGCCGCACCGGTGTCGTAGTGCCAGAGGCCTGCGGGCCTCACGAGCGTGGAGTCCTCCGGGATGCCCGGCCGCCTGGAGCGCCTGATGGTAGCCGCGCACACGAAGCGTCGCCGATCCGAAGGCGTTCGCCTCCTCGTCGTCGTCGGCGCCGATCACGCGCGATCCGCCGCCGGCCGATGCCCAGAAGGTGCTCGATCGCCGCCCGGGCCGAGGACACGTTGTGCATCGTGACGTGGTCGGTCGGCCCGCCGAAGATGCTCTCGCCGAGGATCACCAGCGGGAACGGCACGTTGAGCAGGTCGGCATCCGCCTTCGGCGATGGTCACCGGACTGAACACGATCCCGTCGGTCAGTCGGAGGCGGCGTCCGGCCACGACGTCCAGCTCGTGCTCTCGCACCTGATTCGTCTGGTCGACCACGACGCCGAGGCCGCGCTTCTCGGCGGCGACGATGATCGAGTCGGCCAGCTCGGCGAAGTACGCTTCGCGGACGGACGGGATCGCCAGGCCGATGACGCCCGTCTTTCCCGAGCGCAGACCGCGCGCGGAGAGGTTGGGCTGATAGCCGAGCTCCTTGATCGCGACGAGCACGCGATCGCGGGTGGTGGCCCGCACATGGGGGTAGTCGTTGATGACGTTGGAGACCGTCTTTATCGATACTCCCGCGACGCGGGCGACGTCGTGCATCGTGGCATTCACCGCGCCCCCTCTCGGTCGCTGCGCCTCGTGTTGAGTGCTCGGCACAGCTTAGCGTTGCAGGCGCCGCTGCGGCCGCACGCTGTGAGCGCTCCCACACACGTGTCCGCGCGGGAGCCGCGGTCACGGTTCCCGGGCCCACCGCTACCATGACGACATGACGACGGACTCCGGACGAATGCCGCGCCCGGGCATCATCCGCCCGCGGCTGGTCGTGGACGACGTGTACGACCAGCTCGTCGTCCTGATCGTCGACGGGCACGTCCAGCCCGAGGACGCCCTGAGCATCGATGCGCTCGCGCGGGAGTTCGGAGTCTCGACCAGTCCGGTGCGCGAAGCGCTCGCCCGGCTCGAGTCCACCGGGCTGATCCGCCGTGTCGCCATGCGCGGCTACCGCGTCGCTCCGGCACTGGAGGCATCCGAGCTGCGAGAGCTCATGGACGCCCGGCTGCTGATCGAGCCGGGCGCGGCGGCGCGTGCCGCGGCGGCCTCTCCGCGGGAAGGCACGGTGGCCGCGCTGGACGGCGCGGTCGCTCGACCTCGCGCATGCCCCGCGGGGCAGCAGCTACGAGTCGTTCCGCGACTACTACGAGGCGGATCGGCGGTTCCACCATGCCGTCGTGGTGGGTACGGGCAACCGATTCCTCCTCCAGTCCTACGAGGCGCTCGGCGGGCAGTTCCAGCGGTTCCGCCTGTTCAGCGGGCGGGGTGTGACCGACGCGGACGCGACGATCGCCGAGCACCGGGCGATCCGCGATGCGATCGCCGACGGTGACGCGGATGCCGCCTCCGCCGCGATGCGCGCTCACCTCGACGGCGTGAAGACCCGCTCGCTCAGCGAACTCGCCGACGTCTCCTGACCGCAGGGGCCAGGCGCTGCCTTGCCGCAGGGATGCGGCCTCTCCGGATCCCTTGATCGTGTATCGTGCACGATACGTGATCTCAGGAGGATTTCCCGATGGCTCTCACCGCTGAGACGTGGCCGATCGCGGCCTCGCTGCTCCCGTTCGCTCCCGATGCGCCCACGAGCGCCGAGCGCGATCCCGCCGCGGAGGAGCGGTGGGACCACGTCTTCGTCACCGTGAGCGACGCCGGGTTCGACGCGATCGACCTCGACCGACACCTGGGTCCCGTTCGGCGATCTCTCGCAGGAGCAGCGCGTGGGGATGAGCGAGCGGATCGACGCGAACGGCCTCGCCGCGGCATCCCTCTCGGTGATCCGCAGGAGCGTCACCGACGAGCGAGCGGGCGAGGAGAACCTCGCCTACAGCCACCGCTGCATCGACCTGGCCGCCGAATGGGGCGTCGGCGTCGTGTCGGTCGGGCTCCATCGTCCGCTGAGCGCCCAGCAGCGGGAGCAGCTGTGGTTCTGGACGGCGGAGGGCCATCGGGATCCGGTCGGCGACCCGGCCTCGTGGGACCTGGCCGTGCGGCGGTTCCGCGAACTCGGCCGCCACGCGGAGGAGGTCGGAGTCCTGCTGTCGCTGGAGATGTACGAGCACACGTACCTCGGCAGCGCGGCCTCGGCGGTGCGGCTCGTCGAGGCGATCGGCATGGACGTCGTCGGGCTCAATCCGGACTTCGGCAACCTGATCCGGCTGCACGAGCCGATCGAGGACTGGCGCGAGGTCGCCCGGCAGACCCTGCCGTACGCGAACTACTGGCACGTGAAGAACTACACGCGTGACGAGGATGCCGCCACCGGCGTGATCGCCACCAGCCCGACGTACCTCGAGAGCGGGCTCATCGACTACCGCTCCGCCGTCGGGTGGGCGATCGACGGAGGGTTCCAGGGCGTGATCTGCACCGAGCACTACGGCGGCGACGGCCTGAGCATGAGCGCCGCGAACCGGGACTATCTGCGCGGCAGAATCCTTCCGCGCCGGGACTACGTGCCCGCTCCGAGCCTGGTCCGGCAGCAGTTCCCGCACGTCGTGGAGGCGGCACGATGACCCGCGTGTTCGGCGACCCGGAGACCTTCGTCGACGACGCCCTCGAGGGCTTCGCGCGCGCCCATCAGAACCTGGTGCGTCGCGTCGACGGCGGGATCGTGCGCGCCCGGCCGCTCGCCGACGGGAGGGTCGCCGTCATCGTCGGGGGCGGCTCCGGTCACTATCCGACGTTCGCGGGACTGGTCGGTCCGGGGCTTGCCGCCGGAGCCGTGTGCGGCAACATCTTCTCGTCGCCGTCGACCCGTCAGGCCGTGCGCGTCGCGCGCGAGGTCGACGCCGGCGGCGGCATCCTGTTCAGCTACGGCAACTACGCGGGCGATGTCATCCACTTCGGCGCCGCCGAGCGCGAGCTGCGCGAGTCGGGAGTGGATGTGCGCACGGTCCTGGTGACCGACGACATCGCCAGCGCGCCGCCGGACGCGCTCGCGCGCCCGGCGCGGCATCGCCGGCGACCTGTGCGTGTTCCGCATCGCGGGCGCCGCCGCCGAGGAGGGCGCCGACCTCGACGAGGTGGAGCGGATCGCGATCCATGCGAACAGCCGCACCCGCACCCTCGGGGTGGCGTTCTCCGGATGCACGCTGCCGGGCGCGCAGGCGCCGCTGTTCACCGTGCCCGACGGCATGATGTCGGTCGGCCTCGGCATCCACGGCGAGCCCGGCGTGCGCGACGTGCCGATGCAGTCGGCTCCCGAGCTCGCCCGGCACGCTGCTCGAGCCGCTCCTGGCCGAGCGGCCCGAGGGGTCCGAGGCGCGCGCCGTGCTCATCGTCAACGGTCTGGGGACCGTCAAGTACGAAGAGCTCTTCGTGCTGTACCGCCACATCACCGACATCCTCGCCGCCGAAGGCGTCGAGGTGCGTCAGCCCGCTGTGCGGCGAGCTCGTCACGAGCCTCGACATGGGGGGCGTCTCGGTGACGCTGATGTGGGTCGACGACGAGCTGGAGCGCCTGTGGAACGCGCCCGCCTCGACGCCCGCCTTCACGCGCGGCAACGTCGCGCTCGAGCCCGGAGCGCCCGCTCCGGCAGCCGGACGCGTGCCGCCGACAGCGGTCGCAGCCCGAGCCGAGCCCGTCGCGCGGCGACGCATCGCCGGCCTCGCGCGCGGCCGCGGTGCGGGGCGCGCAGCTGTTCCGGCACGTGCGCGAGGCCATCGCCGAGCGCGCCGACGAGCTCGGCGACCTCGATGCGATCGCCGGCGACGGCGACCACGGCGTCGGCATGCTGCGCGGCATCGATGCCGCGACAGCCGCGGCCGTCGCCACCGACGCGAGCCTCGGTGTCGGCGAGCAGCTGCGCCGTGCCGGAGCGGCGTGGGCCGATCGCGCGGGCGGCACCTCCGGAGCGCTGTGGGGTGCGGCGCTCGAGGCGATGGGCGACGCCCTGTCGCGCGCGGAGCCGGACGCGGCGGCCATCGCGGATGCGATCCATGCCGGTCGCACGCGGATCGAGCAGCTCGGGGGCGCCGAACTCGGCGACAAGACGCTCGTCGATGCGCTCATCCCGTTCGACGACGAGTTCCGACGTCGGGTCGAACTCGGGGCCGGCATCCCCGATGCGCTGCGGGATGCCGCCGCCGTGGCCGCGGATGCCGCCGAGGCCACCGCCGCCCTCACCCCCCGACGGGGCAGGGCGCGACCGCTCGCCGAGCGGAGCGTCGGGCACCCCGATCCCGGCGCCGTGTCGTTCGCGATCATCGTCGCGACCCTCGCCGAGCACGAACCGAAGGAGTCCTGACATGGGATGGAAGATCGCGATCGGCGCGGATGACGCGGGCTTCGCGTACAAGGAGATCCTCGGCGATCACCTTCGCGCGCATCCCCTGGTCGACCACGTCGTCGACGTCGGCGTGAGCGCCGACGACGCCACGCCGTATCCGCGCGTCGCCGGCGACGCGGCCCGACTGGTCGCCGCGGGCGATGTCGATCGCGCGCTCCTGGTGTGCGGCACCGGGCTCGGCGTGGCGATCGCGGCCAACAAGGTCCGCGGCATCCGAGCCGTCACGGCGCACGACAGCTATTCGGTCGAGCGGTCGGTGCTGAGCAACGACGCGCAGGTGCTCACGATGGGGGCACGGGTGATCGGGATCGAGCTCGCCAAGAAGCTCGTCGACGAATGGCTCATCCACACGTTCGACCCGGGATCCGCCTCCGCGGCCAAGGTCGCACTCATCGGGCAGATCGAAGCAGAGGAGAAGAGATGATCGAGCAGATCGCCGTCGTCGGTTCGGGGTACATGGGCGGCGGCATCGCGCAGGTGTTCGCGCTCGCAGGCCGCGCAGGTGCGGATCGCGGATGTCAGCGCCGAGCACGCCGCGCGCAGCCGCGAGCGCATCATCGCCGAAGCGGCGGACTACGCCGCGCGCGGGCTGTTCCCCGAGGATGCCGCGGAGAGGATCGCCGCCGCGCGTGTCGGCGGCCGCCTCGATCGAGGAAGCCGTCCAGGACGCCGACTTCATCGAAGAGGCCGTCCCGGAGATCCTGACCCTCAAGCACGAGACGCTCGCGCGGGTCAGCGCTGCCGCACGCGCGGACGCGCTCATCGGCAGCAACACCTCGACCATCTCGATCGGCACGCTCGCCGAAGCGGTCGTCGCGCCCGAGCGGTTCCTCGGGGTCCACTTCAGCAACCCGGCGCCGTTCATCCCGGGCGTGGAGGTCATCCCGCATGCGACCACCAGAGCCGGCGCCGCCGCGGAGGTGATCGGTCTGCTGGCGGAGTCGGGCAAGCTCGGCGTCGAGGTGGCCGATGTCACCGGCTTCGTGCTGAACAGGCTGCAGTACGCGCTCTTCAGCGAAGCGGCGCGCCTCGTGGAGGAGGGCGTCGCCAGCGCGGAGGCCGTCGACACGATCACCCGGACGACGTTCGGGTACCGATTGCCGTTCTTCGGACCGTTCGCCATCGCCGACATGGCGGGCCTGGACGTCTACGCCTTCTGCTACCGGTCGCTGTCCGAGGGGTACCCGGAACGCTTCGCCGCACCCGACGCACTGTCGGAGCGCGTCGCGGACGGCGCGCTGGGCGTCAAGAGCGGGCGGGGGTTCCTGGCGACGCCGCCGGAGCAGCTGCCGGCTCTGGTGGCGCACCGCGACGCGGCGTATGCCGGCGATGAGCAAGCTCCTCGCCGAGCTCGGAGACGCACCCGTCACGTACTGACGCGCGGTCTGCCCGACGTCGCCTCCGCCCTCCGGCGGGGCGACGTTGTGCATGATGCCGGACTTTCGGCAGGAAGTTTTCGAGATGCTCTTGACACCCGCGCCGTCATCCGGAATAGTCAGTTTACAACGTTGAATGTACAACGTTGCAAACGCGATCGAAACATAAACCTCGCCCCTGGGCGAACCCGCAACGTCCTGACTCCAGGGCGTCTGTCACGATCGTGGGCGCTCTGACAAAGATGTCCAGCATCCGAAAGGAAATCACAGTGAAGACGAAAGCGGTCATCGCGGGAGCAGCCACACTTGTGCTCGCAAGCGCCTTGGTGTCCTGTTCCGCAGGTGGAGACGACGGTGGAGACGGTGGTGGCGGCGGAGGCGACGCCAGCAACTGCACCAACACGATCACGAAGACCGACCTGCCCGTGGTCACGATGTGGGCGTGGTACCCGAACATGGAGACGGTCGCCGACAACTTCAACGAAGCCAGCGACGACGTCCAGGTGTGCTGGACGAACGCCGGCGCCGGCGGCGACGCGTACGACAAGTTCCAGACGGCCATCTCGGCCGGCAGCGGCGCTCCCGACGTGATGATGGTCGAGGCCGACCGCATCCCGACCTTCCAGGTGCAGGACGCGCTCGTCGACCTGACCGACCTCGGCTACGCGGATGTGGAGGCGAACTTCAGCGAGGGTGCCTGGAAGGACGTCTCGGTCGGCGACGCCGTCTACGGCGCTCCGGTCGACGGCGGCCCGATGGGCATGATCTACCGCACCGACATCTTCGAGCAGTACGGCCTCACGGCGCCCACGACGTGGGCCGAGCTCGAGACCACCGCCCAGGCGCTCAAGGATGCCGGCGGACCGGTCTTCGCGAGCTTCGCGGCGAACCAGCCCGCCACCACCACGGCGTACTTCTACGGCAACGGCGCCGAGCCGTTCACCTACGACCCCGCGAACGAGGGCGAGATCGGGATCAACCTCAACAGCCCCGAGATCAAGGAGGTCCTGGACTACTGGGACGGCCTCGTCGACAAGGGACTCGTCGGCACGGAAGACCAGTTCACCCCCGAGTACATCGCGGGCGTGATCGGCGGCGACTACGCCACCTACCTGTCGGCCGCGTGGGCTCCGGGATACCTCCAGGGCGCGGGCGTCGGCGAGGGCGCGGATGCCGGTGTGTGGGGGGTCGCCCCCATGCCGCAGTGGGACCCGGCCAACCCGATCTCGATCAACTGGGGCGGCTCGGCCTTCGTGGTGAGCAGCCAGGCGTCGGACCCCGAGCTCGCCGCCAAGGTGGCGTTCGGCGTCTACGCCGACCCGGCATCGCTGGATGAAGGCTGGCAGCAGCAGATCATCTTCCCGCTGAACACCAACGTGCTCTCCTCGTCCGGAGTTCCAGGACTACGAGGTCCCGTTCTTCAGCGGCCAGCAGGCCAACAAGGAGGTGTACGTGCCGGCGGCCGACGCCTACACCGGCATGACGTACACGCCGCTGGGACAGTACTACTACACCGCGCTGACGAACCAGATCGCCGCCATCATCGATGGCTCCGCGACCGGTTCCGAGGCTGCGGACGCCCTCCAGGCGGACGTGGTGGCGTACGCCGAGGAGCAGGGGTTCACCGTCGTCGAGTGACCTCGGCCGGGGGTCGGTCCGCGATCGCGCGGACCGGCCCCCGGTCATTCCCTACACAGACCCGGAGAAATCATGACCACCACGCTCGAAAACGTCGCCATCCCGACGAAGCGCCGCAGGTCCACATCGGCTCGTCAGAACCTGATGGGCTGGCTTTTCGTCGGACCGTTCGGGATCGTCTTCCTCGCCCTCCTCGTGCTCCCGATCTTCTACGCCCTCTACCTGAGCCTGTTCCAGAAGTCGATGATCGGCGGCACGAAATTCGTGCTGTTCGGCAACTACGTCAAAGCCTTCACGGACCCGTCGTTCCTGGACGGCGTCTGGTTCGTCGTCAGGTTCTCGCTCGTGCTGATTCCGCTGCAGATGGCGGTGTCGCTGGCGATCGCGCTCATCCTCGACATCGTGATCACGCGCTACGCACGTTTCTCGCGCCTCATGATCTTCATGCCGTACGCGATCCCGACCGTGATCGGCGCCCTCATGTGGGGCTTCCTCTACAGCGACAACTTCGGCCCGCTGGCCGAGATCTTCGAAGCCTTCGGGCGGGAGGCTCCCGACTTCCTCAGCTCGAGCCTGATCTTCTACGGCCTGCTCAACATCGTGACGTGGCAGTGGGCGGGCTACTACATGATCATCATCTACGCGGCGCTGCAGGGCATCGACCCGACGCTCTACGAAGCTGCCCGCATCGACGGCGCCTCGCAGTGGCAGATCATCCTGCGGATCAAGATCCCGCTCCTGACGCCCGCACTCCTGCTGATCCTCGTCTTCGCGCTCATCGGAACACTGCAGTTCTTCAACGAGCCGCAGATCCTCCAGCAGCTCGCCGCGGGTGCGATCCCGAACGACTTCACCCCCAACATGTACGCGTATCAGCAGGCGTTCTCGCTCGCGAACTACAACTACGGCGCGACGATCTCGTTCGCCCTGGGTGCCGTGGTGTTCGTCTGCGTCTACATCTTCCTGTTCGCGACCCGCAAGCGAGGGAGCTTCACCTCATGAGCGTCACACCCGTCGAGGGCACGCGCGAACGCCGCACTCCTCGCGAAGACCATCGAGCGTCGCTCGATGCCGCGCCAGCCCGGCCGCGTGCCCCTGAACATCGTGCTCGGGCTGCTGATGGTCTACTTCCTGGTCCCGTTCTGGTGGCTCATCGTCAACAGCTCGAAGAGCTCGGCGGGTCTGTTCGGCGGAGGCAGCTCGCTGTGGTTCGCCGACGACATCAACTACGTCCAGAACTTCATCGACCTGTTCACGTACGGCGGCGGCATCTACGCGCGCTGGCTGGCCAACTCGGCGCTGTACGCGCTCGTCGGCGGCGTCGGCGCGACGGCCCTCGCGGTGCTCGCCGGCTACGGACTGGCCAAGTACAGCTTCGCCGGAAAGCGCTTCTCGTTCGCGATCCTGCTGGGCGCCGTCATGGTGCCCACGACCGCGCTCGTGATCCCGACCTTCGTGCTGTTCGCGCAGGTGGGCTGGACCAACACGATCTGGGCGGTCATCTTCCCCACGCTGCTGAACCCGTTCGGGGTCTACCTGATGAACGTCTACGCGCGCGACGCGGTTCCCGACGAGCTGCTGGATGCCGCCCGCGTGGACGGCGCGGGCGAATTCCGGACGTTCTTCACGGTGGCCCTGCCGCTGCTGCGCCCGGCGATCGTGACGGTGCTGCTGCTGTCGGTCGTCTCGTCGTGGAACAACTACTTCCTGCCGCTGGTCATGCTGTCGGACAACCGCCTGTTCCCGGTCACGGTGGGCATCGGTCTCTGGCAGTCGACCGCGTCCACCTACGGCGCGGCCGGCGGGCAGAGCCTGTGGAGCATCATCGTGCTCGGCTCGCTCGTCTCGGTGATCCCGCTGATCATCGCGTTCCTCACCCTCCAGCGGTACTGGCGAGGGGGTCTGGCCATCGGAAGCCTGAAGTAGCACTCTGCGCATCCATCCCGCTCGACCCCAAATGAGGAACATGAACTCCGCACGACTCGTCATCGACCCGCACTTCATCGTCGGGCCCATCAATCGCCGTCTGTTCGGCTCGTTCGTCGAGCATCTCGGACGCTGCGTCTATGACGGCATCTACGAGCCCGGTCACGCCACCGCTGACGAGCACGGCTACCGCAGCGACGTGATCGATCTCGTCCGCGAGCTGGGCGTGTCCACGATCCGCTATCCCGGCGGCAACTTCGTCTCGGGCTACCGGTGGGAGGACGGCGTGGGCCCGCGCGACGAGCGCCCCCGCCGCCTCGACCTGGCGTGGCATTCCACCGAGACGAACCAAGTGGGCCTCGACGAGTTCGCGATCTGGCTGAAGAAGGTCGGCAGCGAGATGATGTACGCCGTCAACCTCGGCACCCGCGGCGTGCAGGAGGCGCTCGACGTGCTGGAGTACGCGAACCTGCGCTCGGGCACGACGCTGTCGGACCAGCGGGTCGCGAACGGGACGACCGAGCCGCACAACGTGCGGATGTGGTGCCTCGGCAACGAGATGGACGGCCCGTGGCAGCTCGGGCACGGAACGGCGCGCGGGTACGCGGAGCTCGCCGTCCAAGACCGCCCGCGCCATGCGCCAGATCGACCCCGATCTCGAGCTGGTCGTGTGCGGCAGCTCGAGCGCGCACATGCCGACGTTCGGAACGTGGGAGCGCGTCGTGCTGGAGGAGACCTACGACGACATCGACTTCATCTCCTGCCACGCCTACTACGAGCCGTTCGAGGGCGACTACGGGAGCTTCCTGGCCTCGGCGGTCGACATGGATCGCTTCATCGACTCGGTCGTGGCCACCGCGGACCACGTCAAGGCGGTGCGCGGCAGCGACAAGACCGTCAACATCTCCTTCGACGAGTGGAACGTCTGGTACCAGTCGCGCTATCAGGACGTCGACCGGATCACCGCGGTCGACGAGTGGCCCGTGGCGCCCCGGCTCCTCGAGGACTCGTACTCGGTGGTGGATGCCGTCGTCTTCGGCAACCTGCTGATCTCGCTGATCCGCCACGCCGACCGGGTGACGGCGGCGAGCCTCGCGCAGCTGGTGAACGTCATCGCGCCGATCATGACGGAGCCGGGCGGCCCGGCGTGGCGTCAGACGACGTTCTTCCCGTTCTCGACGACCTCGCGGCTCGCGCGCGGCGTCACCCTCGAGCTGAAGCTCGACTGCCCGACCTACGACACCGGGCGCTACGGCGAGGTGCTCGGTCGTCGACGCCGTCGCCACGTGCGACGCGGAGAGCGGAACGACCTCCGTCTTCCTGGTGAACCGCAGCATGGACGAGGCGGTCACGATCGACATCGACGTGCGCCTGCTGGGCGAGGTCCAGCTCGGCGAGGTCGAATCGCTCTACGACGACGACATCCACGCCGCCAACACCCTCAGCGATCCCGACAGAGTGCGCCCCCGCCCGAACGAGACCGCGCGTCTGGAGAACGGAACGGTGACCATCACCCTGCCGCCGGTCTCGTGGACCGCGCTCACGCTCGCCTAGGTGACGGCGATGACTCAGATGCTGCGCGTCGACGGCGCACGGATCGTCGCGGGCTCCGACCCCGTGGTGCTGCGCGGCTTCGGCCTGGGCGGCTGGATGAACATGGAGAACTTCATCACCGGCTACGCCGGCACCGAGTCCCAGCAGCGCCGGGCGCTGCGCGGAGTGCTCGGCGAGGAGGGATACGAAAGGTTCTTCGCGCGGTTCCTGTCGGTGTTCTTCACCGACGAGGACGCGGCGTTCCTGCAGAGCCTCGGCCTGAACTCGGTGCGCATCCCGTTCAACTACCGGCACTTCGAGAGCGACGACGCGCCGTTCGAGATCCGCGAGGAGGGCTTCCGCCTGCTCGACTCGGTGGTCGACGCGTGCGCGCGTCACGGCATCTACGCCATCCTCGATCTGCACGCGCTGCCGGGCGCGCAGAATCAGCACTGGCACAGCGACAACCCGACCCAGTGGGCGCACTTCTGGTCGCAGCGGCAGTTCCAGGACCGGGTCGTCAACCTGTGGGAGCACATCGCCGATCACTACCGCGGCAACCCCTGGGTGGCCGGGTACAACCCCGTCAACGAACCGGCAGACGCGGAGGGCTCCACGATCGGGCCCTTCTACCGGCGGCTCGAGGCGGCGATCCGTGCCGTGGATGCCGACCACATCCTCTTCCTGGACGGCAATCGCTACTCGACGCAGTTCGACCAGCTCGGCGACCCTCTGCCGAACTGCGTCTACACGGCCCACGACTACGCCCTGCCCGGGTTCGTCGACGGCGGACCCTACCCCGGCGTCAGCCGCGGCCAGTACGTGGATCGCGACCGGATCGAGGAGACCTTCCTCGCCCGCACGCAGTACATGCGCGACAGCGGCACGCCGATCTGGGTCGGGCGAGTTCGGCCCGGTGTACACCGGCGACCCCGGTCGCGACGAGCAGCGCCTTCGCCTCCTCGAGGACCAGCTCGAGATCTTCGACCGGTACGACGCGAGCTGGGCCCTGTGGACCTACAAGGACATCGGCCTGCAGGGCGTGGTCACCGCCGATCCCGCCTCCGAGTACATGACGAGGATCGCTCCGTTCCTCGAGAAGAAGAGCCGGCTCGGCGTCGACTCGTGGGGCTCGACCGACGCAGGGCGTGCGTCACATCCTCGAGCCCATCGAGACGCTGTTCCGCGAGGAGTTCCCCGACTTCCAGCCCTACCCCTGGGGTGCTCACCGATGGATCCACGGCCATGTGCGGCACGTGATGCTCGCCGAGGCCATGGTCGGCGAGTTCGCGCGCTCCTTCGAGGGGGTCGGACCCGACGACGCCGAGCGGCTCGCCGACGCGTTCGCCTTCGAGAACTGCCACGTCAGAGAACCGCTCGCGGCGATTCTTCGCCGATCGGTGAGCGCGACTCCGAGATGATCGCGCCCGAGACGGCATGGCTGATTCGAAGCGGGTGACGCTGGCCACGATCGCGGCCGAAACGGGAGTCTCGGTCACCACCATCTCGAAGGTGCTCAACGGCCGCGGCGACGTGTCCGCCTCCACGCGCGCGCGGGTGGAGGCTCAGCTGCAGCGCCGCGGGTATGCCCGGCGCGGCGCGAGCCGCAGCGACTTCGTCGAAGTCGTGCTCCACGAGCTCGACATCAACTGGTCGCTCGAGGTGATCGAGGGCGTGCGCGAGGTCGCCGCCGAGTCGGGCCTGACCGTGTCGCTGTCCGTCAGCGGAGATCGGCACGCCCCCGCTGCGGAGTGGCTCACCGACGTGCTCCGCCGCCGCCCGGCAGGCGTGGTGCTCGTCTTCGCGGGACTGCCCGTCGGCAGGCCGGCGCAAGCTCACCGCGCGCGGCATCCCGTTCGTCATCCTCGACCCCGCCGGCGACCCGGCCCCCGGGATCCCCGCGGTCGGATCGGCGAACTGGCAGGGCGGGCTGCTCGCGACGCGTCACCTGACCGACCTCGGCCACCGGGCGATCGCGGCCATCACCGGGCCGGAGGACATGATGTCGGCCCTCGCGCGCATCGACGGATACCGCTCGGCGATGCGGGCGGCGAATCTGCCCGTCCGCCCCGGCTGGGAGGTCTACGGCGACTTCCGCGAAGCCGGCGGCGAGCGGCACGGCGCCGCTCTGCTGGCGCTGGACGAACCGCCCACCGCGATCTTCGCCGGCAGCGACCTCCAGGCGCTCGGCGTGATCCGCGCCGCCGGCGCGGCGCGGGCTCGACGTGCCGCGGGACCTGTCCGTGGTCGGCTACGACGACATCCCGCTGGCCCGGCTGACCACGCCGGCGCTCACCACGATCCACCAGCCGCTGCGGCGCATGGCGGAGGAGGCGACGCGCATGGTGCTGCGGATGAGGGCAGGCGTGCCGGTCGAGTCCACCCGGCTCGATCTGGCCACGTCGCTGGTCGTCCGCGAGTCGACCGCGCCGCCCGCCCCGCCCGCAGCCGGCTGATCCCTGCGCACCCCCTTCCGCTCGAGCGAGGACAGGCGTAGACCGGTCGCGTGGGGAACACACGTTCTTCGGACGTGCGCGTGACGGGTGGGATCGTCCGCGGCGTCCGGGAAGGCGCAACGATCGCGTGGCGCGGCATCCCGTATGCGGCGCCGCCGGTCGGTCGGCTGCGCTTCCGTGCACCGCAGCGGGTCGTGCCGTGGGACGGATGCCGCGACGCGAGCGCACTTCGGACGCGTCGCGCCGCAGGCCCACAAGGGGCAGTTCGCCGGTGTCCCACCCGATGTCCCGGCCGGCGAGGACTGCCTGAACATCAACGTGGTCGCACCGGCATCCGCCGACGACGACGGCGAGCCTGCCCGTGATGGTGTTCATCCACGGCGGCGGCTACAGCACCGGCTCCTCACGCGACTTCAGCGGCCAGGGACGCAATTTCGTGGCGACCGGCAGGGTCGTCTACGTCAGCTTCGACTACCGGCTCGGCGCACTCGGGTATCTGGACTTCTCGCGGTACTCGACGCGTCGGCGGCCGATCGATTCGAATCTGGGCCTGCGCGACCAGATCGCGGCGCTGCGCTGGGTGCGGCGCAACATCCGCGCGTTCGGCGGAGACCCGGCCCGGGTGACGGTCTTCGGAGAGTCGGCCGGGGCGAACTCGGTCACGACGCTCATGGCGACGCCGTCCGCTCGAGGACTGTTCGCGCGCGCGATCGCCCAGAGCGCGCCGCCCGACGCGGTCTACTCGCGGGCGATGGCAGCCGCCTGGGCCGAGCAGTTCGTCGAGATCCTGCGCCGGCGGATGCCCGACCACGACGCGACGGCGCCGCTCACCGTCCGCCAGACGGTCGCCCTGCTCACCGACGCTGCGGCCGCCGAGCTGGTGGAGGCCGCGCTCGTGCTGCAGACCCGGACGCCCGACGAGACGCCGGGCATGTTCTGTCTGGCGCCGGTCGTGGACGGACGCCTGCTGCCGCGGCATCCGATGGCCGCCTTCCGCGGCGGCTTCGCCCACCGGGTGCCGCTCATCATCGGCACGAACGACCGGGAGGGATCGATCTTCCGCGGGCGCCTCGACATCCTGCCGCGGTCGGAGACGCGGATCGAGGCCGTCCTCGCGCGCGGTGCGGCCGATGAGCCGTGGCCCGTTCGCCGAGGCGTACCCGGGCCTGCCGCGAGGACCCGTCGCGGCCGATTTCGGCGGGGACTACGCCTTCTGGTATCCGAGCATCGCGCTCGCCGAGCGGCACGCGCGCTTCGCGCCGGTGTACTTCTACCGGTTCGACGTCGCGCCGCGGCTGCTCAGGTGGGCGGGGCTGGACGCCACGCACGGCGTCGAGATGTTCGCCCTGTTCGAACAGGGCGATGCGCGGCTCGCGCGCACGATGACCTCGCTGGGCGGGCGCCGGATGTTCAGTCAGGCGGGCGAGCGGATGCGGGACGCCTGGATCCACTTCGCCGCCGTCGGCGCGCCGCCGCTCGGGTGGCCCCGGTACGCCGAGCCCGATCGGCTGACGCTCATCATCGCGGACCGCGATCGTGTCGAGTCGGATCCGCGCGCAGACCGCCGCCGGGCGTGGAGCGCGCTGCTCCCGCTCGGCTGAGCGCCCCTGCCCTCAGGCCCCGCCGAGGGCGGCCGCGACGACCGCGCGCGCCTCTTCCTGCACTTCGCGCAGGTGCTCCTCGCCGCGCAGCGACTCGGCGTACAGCTTGTAGACGTCCTCGGTGCCCGAGGGGCGCGCCGCGAACCACGCGTGCTCGGTCACGACCTTGAGGCCGCCGATCGCGGCGCCGTTGCCCGGCGCGTGCGAGAGCTTGGCGATGATCGGCTCTCCGGCCAGCTCGGTCGCCGTGACGGCCTCGGGCGACAGCTTGGCCAGCTGCGCCTTCTGGGCGGGGGATGCCGGGGCATCGACCCGCTGGTACGCCGACGACCCGAACTCGGCCTCGAGCTCCGCGTACCGCTGCGACGGCGTCTTGCCGGTCACCGCGAGGATCTCGGCGGCCAGCAGGCACAGCAGCAGACCGTCCTTGTCGGTCGTCCACACCGTTCCGTCGAAGCGCAGGAACGACGCTCCGGCCGACTCCTCGCCGCCGAACGCGACCGAGCCGTCGAGCAGACCGGGCACGAACCACTTGAATCCGACCGGCACCTCCAGCAGCTTCCGCCCGAGCGATTCGGCGACCCGGTCGATGATCATCGACGAGACCAGCGTCTTGCCGATCGCGGCATCCGTCGGCCAGCCCGGCCGGTGCGCGTAGAGGTAGTCGATCGCGACCGCGAGGTAGTGATTGGGGTTCATCAGCCCGGCGTCGGGTGTCACGATGCCGTGGCGGTCGGCATCCGCGTCGTTTCCGGTGAGGATGTCGTAGTCGTGCCGCTTGGCCACGAGCGAGGCCATCGCCGACGGCGACGAGGGATCCATGCGGATCTTCTCGTCCCAGTCGAGCGTCATGAAGCGCCAGGTCGGGTCGACGTCGGGGTTCACGACCGTGAGGTCGAGTCCGTAGTGCTCGCCGATCAGCGCCCAGTACTCGACCGAGGCGCCGCCCAGCGGGTCGGCGCCGATGCGCACTCCGGCCTTCCTGATGGCGGCGATGTCGATGATGTTCTCGAGATCGCGGACGTAGCCCTCGCGGAAGTCGTACTCGCCCAGCGCATCGCCGTCGAGGTCTTTGAACGGGGTGCGGCGGACGCCTTCGAGGCCCCCGGCGATCAGCTCGTTGGCCCGGTCGGCGATCCACCCGGTCGCGTCGGTGTCGGCGGGGCCGCCGTTCGGCGGGTTGTACTTGAAGCCGCCGTCGCGCGGCGGGTTGTGGCTCGGGGTCACCACGATGCCGTCCGAGCGGCCCGGGTCATCCAGCGCCCGGCCGCGGTTGTACGCGAGGATCGCGTGGCTGAGCGCGGGGGTCGGCACCCACGAGTCGCGCGAGTCGACGCGCACGTCCACCCCGTTCGCGACGAGCACCTCGATCGCGCTGCGCTCGGCCGGCAGCGACAGGCCGTGCGTGTCGCGCCCGAGGAACAGCGGCCCGGCGATGCCCTGCGCATTGCGGTAGTCGACGATCGCCTGCGTGGTCGCGAGGATGTGGTCCTCGTTGAAGCTCGTGCTCAGCGACGAGCCGCGGTGGCCGCTCGTGCCGAACGCCACGCGCTGCTCGGGGATGCCGGCATCCGGCTTTCGGTCGTAGTAGGCGTTGATCAGCTCGTCGATGTCGATCAGATCGGATGCTTCGGCGGGGGTTCCTGCGCGGCTCATGGGTCCCAGTCTGCCCGGTGCACGGCCGCGCGGGAACTCCCGCGGCGAAGGTGTGTCACAACTCAGCGCCGACCGATCGCTCGGCGACGCCCGGCTGCCGAACTCAGGCTGTAACCAGAGACCGCCAGGGCCGGGCCGCGAAATTCCGCAGAACAGGTCGACACGCACGCGCCTCAGCCTGAGTTCGGCACGCGGATAGGCTGACACCCGTGACCAGCGACCCCACGGAAACGCCGCAACGCCGCACGTACAGCTACCTCGGCCCGGCGGGAACCTTCACCGAGGCAGCCCTCGCGCAGGTGCCCGAGGCGCGCAACCAGCACTGGCGGTCGGTGCGCAACGTGGGCGAGGCGCTCGCCGACGTCGTCGAAGGCCGGTCGGATGCCGCGATGATCGCGATCGAGAACTCGATCGACGGCGGGGTCTCCACCGCGCAGGACGCCCTCGCCACCATGCCGGGCCTCCGGATCGTGGGGGAGTACCTCGTGCCGGTCGACTTCGTGCTCGTGGCCAGGCCCGGCACGAAGCTCGAGGACGTCTCGCTCATCGCCGCCCACCCCGTCGCCTACGCGCAGTGCCTCCGGTGGCTCACCGAGACTCTGCCCGCGCACGCGCACATCCCGGCATCCAGCAACGTCGCCAGCGCCGTGGGCCTGCTCGACGGCACGAGCGACGCGGATGCCGCGATCTCGCCGCCGGGCATCCTCGAGCATCACGAGCTCGACCTGCTGGCCGAGAAGATCGGCGACAACCCCGAAGCGGTGACCCGCTTCGTGCTCGTCGCGCGGACGACCGCTCCGCCCGCCCCGACCGGGGCCGACAAGACCTCGCTGATCGCCGAGCTGCCCGAAGACCACCCCGGTGCGCTGCTGGAGATGCTCGAGCAGTTCGCCACACGCGGCATCAACCTGTCGCTGCTGGCCTCGCGCCCGATCGGCGACTCGCTCGGCCGGTACCGCTTCGTGATCGACGCCGACGGGCACATCGAGGACGAGCGGATGGCCGACGCCCTGCTCGGCCTGCGGCGGTTCAGCCCGAAGGTGATCTTCCTCGGGTCGTACCCGCGGGCCGACCGCGCGATCGTCCACTACCCCGAGCGCTACTCCGACGACGTGTTCGTCGAGGCGCGCGACTGGCTGCGGGGCCTGCTCAGCGGCGAGCCCGAGGTCTGACCGGTGCCGATCGGAGCAGAGACCTTCGTCTTCGACCCGTCGAACGACGTGCACGCCCGCTCGCTCGCGCGGCTGGCGTCGGAGCAGATCGCGTGGATCGGCACGACGGGCCGCGACGGCTACCCGCACGCCGTGCCGATCTGGTTTCTGTGGCGCGACGGCCGTGCGCTCGTCTTCAGCGAGCCGAACACTGCCAAGGTGCGCAACCTTCGCGCCGACCCCCGCGTCGCGCTGCACCTCGAGGCGGGGGACGACCACGAGCAGCTCACGGTCCTGCGCGGCCGGGCCGATCTCTCGCCGACGCCCACGGTCGAGTGGCTCGACAGCGTCGGTGACGAGTACGAGCGCAAGTACCGCGGCGGGCTCGCCGGGCTCAAGCTCACGCTGCCCGACATGGCCGCCCGCTACAGCGTCGTGATCGAGATCACGCCGCTGCAGCTCATCGCCTGGTAGAGGGTGGGCACAGAATCGGATTCTGTGCCCGGCACGCCGTCGACGGATGCCGCGACCCCGCGTGTCCGACAGGATCTCCGATTCTGTGCACAGCGCCCGCGGCGGCTCAGGCCGCGAGCAGCTCCAGCGTCTGGGTGCGGGCGGTGGCGGCATCCATCGGCTCGCCGTCGAAAGCCCCCGCGACGGGCGAGATCATGACCTCATCGACCCCGTAGCGCGCGGCGAACTCCGCGACCTGCGTTCTGACCTCGGACCCGGTTCCCACGAGCCAGCGCCGGCGGGCGGCCGCCATGATCGACTCCGCCTGCGCGTCGGCCTCGGCGGCCAGCGCGGTGCGCGCCTGCTCGACGGTCTCGAGCGCCGTGAGGGCCTTGCCGGTGCGCAGCCGCGCCATCATGCGCAGCTGCGGCAGTGCGCGCGCCTCGGCCTCGTCGGCCGTGGGCGCGGCGACCGCGTTGATCGTGAGGAATGTCTGCGGCTCGGGGTGCGACT
Organism: uncultured Actinomycetota bacterium; assembly: GCA_963792285.1. GTDB lineage: Bacteria > Actinomycetota > Actinomycetes > Actinomycetales > Microbacteriaceae > Microbacterium. Next base: position 213,334 of record CAWBVS010000023.1, read on the forward strand.
CCGATCCGCGGTACCCGCCGCGGTACAGCTCGAGCGCGCGCTCGAGGCCCTCGCCCGAGAAGTGGTTCGCGAACACATAGGGCAGGCCGAGGGATGCCGCCAGCTGCGCCGAATAGTCGCTCGAGCCCAGCAGCCAGACTTCCGGCGCGCCGCCCGCCGCCGGCGTCGCGTGCACGTCGTACGTTCCGCCGCTCGTGTACCGCACCGTGGCACCCTCGGGCGAGACGAGCGAGAGGATGTCGCGGATGTGCTCGGGGAACCGCTCGACGTCGGAGGTCGTTCCCGACATGCGCAGCAGCTGCGTGATGACGGGGTCGCTGCCGGGCGCGCGGCCGATGCCGAGGTCGATGCGGCCGGGCGCGAGCGCCTCGAGCGCCGCGAACTGCTCGGCGACGACCAGCGGCGAGTGGTTCGGCAGCATGACGCCGCCCGATCCGACGCGGATCCGGCTGCTGCGGGACGCTGCGGCCGCGATCAGCACCGGGGGCGTGGTGGAGGCGACCGCGGGCATGTTGTGGTGCTCGGCGAACCAGTACCGGCGGTACCCGAGTTCATCCGCCCGCGCGACGAGGGCGAGGGATGCGGCGACCGCCTGGGCGCTGGTCTGCGCGGTGCGCACCGGCACGAGGTCGAGGACGGAAAGGGCGGGGGAGGGCGCGGAAGTCATCCTCACGTGCAACCGGCTCGGCCGGTCACCGCATTCCCACCGCGGTCAGGAGTTCTTGACCGGCAGGCCCTGCTTGTCGGTCGCGGCGCCCGCGATCGTGAGGATGATGTCGATGATCCACCAGATGCCGAAGCCGCCCAGAGTGATGAGCTTGAGGATGCCGGTGCCGATCTTGCCGAGGTAGAACCGGTCGATGCCGAGTTCGCCGAGGAAGATCGAGAGCAGCAGGGTGGCGAGCCAGGACTTCGGGCTCTGCGGGGCGGGAGTGGTCATGGGGCATCTTTCGTCGAGGTACCTGCGAGCGTAGCGCTCACCGCGAGGTGCGACGCATCTGCTCGTACGCAGCGAGTGCCGCCTTGCGGGTCTCGCCGAGGTCGACGATCGGCTGCGGCGCGAGCTCGTCGGAATCCTCGCCGTACTCCGGCGCCCACTGCCGGATGTAGACCGCCTGCGGATCGAACTTCTTCGCCTGCAGCTCGGGATTGAAGACGCGGAAGTACGGGGCGGCATCGGCCCCCGACCCGGCGACCCACTGCCAGTTGAACGGGTTGCTCGCGCCGTCGGCGTCCACGAGCGTGTCCCAGAACCATTCCTCCCCGCGCCGCCAGTCGATCAGGAGGTTCTTGATGAGGAAGGATGCCGTGACCATGCGGATGCGGTTGTGCATCACACCGGTGTGCCAGAGCTCGCGCATGCCGGCATCCACGAGGGGGATGCCGGTGCGACCCCGCTGCCAGGCCCGCAGCTGCGAGGGGTGCAGGCGCGGCCACGGGAACGCGTCGAACTCGGGCCGCAGGTTCTTCGTCGCGAGGTCGGGGTGGTGGTACAGCACGTGCGCGGCGAACTCGCGCCAGCCGAGCTCGGAGAGGAACCGGCCGGCGCTCCTGCCGGACTCGATCGTCTCGTGCCAGACCGTGTGCGGACTGATCTCGCCCCACCGCAGGCGCGGCGAGAGCCCCGAGGTCGTGCCCGCCGACGGCTCGTCGCGCGAGCGGTCGTAGTCGTCCAGGTCGTCGGCGAGGAACTCCCGCAGCCGGGCGCGCGCCGCCGGTTCTCCGGGTTCCCATGTCTCGCGCAGGCCGCCGGCCCAATCGGGGTCCGTCGGCAGCAGCTGCCAGTCGTCCAGGTCGTCGGTGCGCGGCGCCGTCGTGACGCCGGCGATCCTGCGCGGCTCGGGCAGCGGAGCGCGCGGGGCCGGCATGGCCTGGCAGGCGCGCCAGAACGGGGTGAACACCGAGTAGGGCGTTCCGCTCCCGGTCTGCACGGTCCACGGCTCGAACATCAGCGAGGCGCCGAACGAGGCGACGGTCAGTCCGTCTTCGCGCAGCGATGCCTTCAGCGCGGCATCCACCTCGCGCTCCGCGCCGCCGTACCGGCGGTTCCAGTACACGGCGCCTGCAGAGGCCTCCTTCGCCACGTCGGCGACGACGGATGCCGCAGACCCGCGCCGCAGCACGAGGGTCGAGCCGCGCTCGGCGAGGCGCTCGCCCAGGGAGCGCAGGCTCTCGTGCAGCCACCACTTCGCCGCACCGCCGAGCGGGCGGATGCCGGGGGACTCCTCGTCCAGCACATACAGGCAGATGACCGGTTCGTCGCGATCGATCGCAGCGCGCAAAGCGGGGTTGTCCGCGATCCGAAGGTCGTCTCGGAACCACACGATCGAGGGCTGACTCACCTTGGGAGCGTAACCGTCGCCCGGAGAACGAGGGTCGATCTTGACACTTTGATTGCACCGCGCACACAAGTGCCGGACTTCTGAGCGACCGCATCCGTCAACGGTCTTGAGACCGGCAGAAAGCTGCATATGCAACGTTGTGCTAATTGCGGTGAAAGCGTTGACATCTGCGGAAACAACGGCATAGCCTCTCGCTCGTAGGAATATGTCGTGCGAAGCAACTTATAGATGGTTGCGGTCGCACGGCACGACCACTCAACGAGGAGGATCCCCCCAATGAACAAGACTGCTCAACGGCTCTTGACCGGCGTCGCAACCGCCGGACTCACACTCGGTCTGGGGGTGGTTGCCGCTCCTGCCTTCGCCGACGCCGATGACGAGTACAAGGTGCTCGTCGTGGGCAAGACCCTCGGCTTCCGCCACTCCCACATCGACGACACGACACTCGCGATCAAGCAGCTCGGCTCGGTGAACGGGTTCACCGTCGACGTCTGGGATCCGGCGCAAGCGTCGCTGACGCTGCCGACCACTCCCTTCACGACGACCGAGGACCTGTCGAAGTACGCGACGATCATCTTCGCGTCGCCCGTGGACGGCACGAACAACCTCAACCCGACCCGGCCCCGCCTGCTCAACGACACCGAGCTCGCCGCGTTCCAGGGCTACATCCGCGCCGGCGGCGGGTTCGTCGGTCTGCACGCCGCGACCGACTCGATGCACACCGTGCCGTGGTACAGCCAGCTGACCGGTGGCGAGGCGCGCTTCCGCAACCACCCGTCGCAGCAGACGGCGACCATGCGCGTCGAGAGCCCGGCCCACCCGTCGACGGCGATGCTGCCCAAGGAGTGGGTGCGGTTCGACGAGTGGTACAACTTCACGGCGAACCCGCGTGAAGACGTGCACGTGCTGATCACGCTCGACGAGTCGACGTACAACCCCGGCGGCGGCGCGATGGGCGCGGACCACCCGATCGCCTGGTGCCACAACTTCGAGGGCGGCCGTTCCTGGTACGAGGGCGCAGGTCACACCGACGCGTCGTGGTCCGACCCCCTGTTCCTCGAGCACACCCTCGCGGGCATCGAGTGGACGGCCGGGCTCGTCACGGGCGGCGGCGACTGCGTCACGTTCGGCGAGGTCGACCGCGTGCTCGCCGACCTCGACGACGGCTCGATGCGCTACACGAAGCTCTCGAGCCAGCTGGCGACGTACCTCGACGAGGCCGAAGCGGCGGCGGATGCCGGCGACCACGCCGCGGCGATCGCGACGCTGACGCAGGCGCAGGGCAAGGCGCACGGCCTGCAGGACGACGTGCTCGTCGCCAAGCTGGGCGACCTCATCGAATGGCAGGAGGGCCTGCTCTCCTGACCTCGCCGCATCGGCGGGGGTACTGAAACCCGCCGTGCGTCATGACGAGACCCGATCGGCCGCGTCCTCGCTTTCCGAGGGCGCGGCCGATCGCCACGTCTGCTTCGCATCCTGCTGCCGCCGTCGCCGATAGTCTGAGCCCGTTCTGGGGATGAGCACTGGAACGGAGCGCACATGCGGCAGGCAACAGGGATTCGACGCGCCATGCGCGCGGGGGCGGCGGTCGCGTGCGCCGCCGCGGCGCTGATCGTGGCGGGCTGCACGGCACCGACGCCGGAGGCGAGCCCGACGAGCGTGGCGACGCCGGATGCCGGCACCTCGACTGCCGATCCGGCCGAGGTCGCCGCCGTGCAGGCTGCCGTCGAGGCCACGATGGAGGAGAACCACGTACGGGCGGCGATCGTGCAGGTGCTGCGGGGTGATGAGGTCGTGATCACGCAGGCGTGGGGCGAGTCGATGACCGGCGTGCCCGCCACGACCGACATGCACTTCCGCAGCGGCGCGGTCTCGATCCCGCAGGTCGCCACGGTCCTGCTCCAACTCGTCGACGAGGGCACCGTGACCCTCGACGACACGCTGGCGACGTGGCTTCCCGACGTCCCCCATTCCGACCGGGTCACGCTCGGTCAGCTGGCCCAGATGACCTCGGGCTACGCCGACTACGTGCAGAGCACCGACTTCGTCGAAGCCTTCCTGGGCGACCCGTTCCGGCAGTGGGAGCCCGAGGAGCTCTACCCCTTCGGCACCGACCAGCCACTCTTCTACGAGCCCGGCACGAACTGGGATTACGCGCACACCAACTACGTCCTGCTCTCGCTCGCGATCGAGCAGATCACGGGGATGCCTTTGGCCGACGTGCTCCAGGATCGCATCCTCGACCCCCTGGCCATGACCCAGACCGCCGATCCGGGCACGCCCGAGATCCAGCAGCCGGCGCTGCACGCGTACGACAGCGAACGCCGGACCTTCCTGCAGATCGCCGCCGGTCAGCCGTTCATCGAAGACTCGACGTACTGGAACCCGTCCTGGTCGCTCGGTCGCGGCTCGATCCAGAACACCGACATCGCCGACATGGCCACGGTGATCCGCGCGATCGGCCGCGGCGACCTGCTCAGTGAGGAGTCGCACCAGATCCAGATCGCCCCCACTCTGCGCGGCCAGACCACCTCGATCGAGGGCTGCCCGACGTGCCGCCCGCAGACCGAGGACTACACGTACGGCTACGGCATCGTCCTGGCCGGCGACTGGCTCGCCCAGAACCCCCTGTTCCACGGGTTCGGCGGAGTCGCGGCGTACCTCCCCGACGGCGACGTGACGATCGCCGTCGCCGCGACGTACGAGCCGGAGGCGTTCGACGACGAGACAGGCGAGCCCGCCCCTAACATCGCGACACCGCTCTTCCGGGCGATCGCCGCGGTCGTCGCTCCGGACGCGTACACACCGGGCGGCTGACGCGGCGGGGCTACAGGCTCCTGGTGTCGTGCCCCTGGGGCACCATGGCGATGACGCCGCCCTCGACGATGCGGCAGCGCAGGCGGATCGCCTCGCCGAACTGGTCGCCGTCCAGCTGCACGGGCTGCGCGGGCGAGGTCGCGACGTCCAGCCCCTTGCCGCGGGCGTAGAGCACCGAGTTGTCCTTCGTGCGCAGCGCCAGCACCTGACGTCCGGCGCGGAAGCGCCGCAGGACGCTGTTGTCCCACGCCACCCGCCGCCACACGAGGACCCAGCCGAGAGCGTTCTTGGGCTGGAAGATCGCGATGTCCAACTCGCCGTCCGACACGGATGCATCGGGGATCAGCTCCAGCCCGGCCGGAAGCGACCCGCAGTTCGCGATCAGGATGCTCTGCACCTTCGCCGAGTGCAGCCGCCGGCCGGCCACCTGGTACATGATGCGGAACGGCTTCGCGTTCGCGAGCGAGCGCGCCGCGCCGTCGACGTAGGCGATCCACCCGACCCGCTTCTTCAGGTCGCCGCTCGTGTTCGCGATCATCGCGGCGTCCAGGCCCATTCCGCCCATCACGACGAACGCCCGCTCCTCGCTCGTGCCGTCTTCGCGGCGGATGGCGGCGAAGCCGACGTCGACCAGCAGCCGATCCCCGGTGAAGGTGGCCTGCACCATCGCCGCGGGATCGGTCAGCGGCAGCAGCAGGTTGCGGGCGAGCAGGTTGCCGGTGCCGCTCGGGACGATCGTCAGCGGCACTCCCGACCCGCTCATCGCCTCGGCGACCGCGCGCACGGTGCCGTCGCCGCCGGCGACGAGCACGGCATCCGCGCCTGCCTCCAGCGCCTGACGCGCCACACCGTCGCCGAGGTCTTCGATCCGCGTCTCGTAGAACAGCGGCTTCGCCCAGCCGGCCGCGGCGGAGAGCCGTTCGACCGTGGCGCGCAGGGCGGCGGCATCCACCTTGATGGGGTTGTAGACGAGGGCCGCCTGCTTGGCCTGATCCGCCGGGGGAGAAGCGGCGGCGAGCTCGGTCATGGTCACACGATAGCCCGCGGGAGCGGGCGGCTTCGGCCGGGATGCCGGGCGGATGCCGCTGACTAGACTTATCAGGTGATCGATCTGACTTTCCTCCGCGAGAATCCCGAGCTGGTCAAGCGCTCGCAGGAGGCGCGCGGGGAGTCGGCCAGCACGGTCGATGACGCCGTCGACCGCCGATCGCGACCGCCGCAGCCGCGATCACCGCCTTCGAGGAGCTGCGGGCCGCGCAGAACGCGCACGGCAAGCGCGTCGCCCAGGCCCCGAAGGACGAGAAGGCGGCGCTGGTCGCCGAGGCCAAGGCGCTGAGCGAGCAGGTCAAGGCGGCGCAGCACGCGGTGACCGCCGCCGAGGAGGCTGCCGACGCCGCGCTCGCGAAGATCGAGAACATCGTGATCGAGGGCGTCCCCGCCGGCGGCGAGGAGAACTTCATCACCCTCCGCACGCACGGCGGAGTGCCCGAGTTCGACTTCGAGCCGCGCGACCACCTCGAGCTCGGCGAGCTGCTGGACGCGATCGACATGGAGCGCGGCACGAAGGTGTCGGGCAGCCGGTTCTACTTCCTCAAGGGCATCGGCGCCCGCCTCGAGTTCGCGCTCATGATGCTCGCGCTCGACCGGGCGCTGCAGGCCGGGTTCGTCCCGCTCATCCCGCCGACGCTCGTGCGTCCGGAGGTCATGCGAGGCACCGGGTTCCTCGGTCAGCACTCCGACGAGGTCTACCACCTCGAGGAGGACGACCTCTATCTCGTCGGCACGAGCGAGGTGCCGCTCGCCGGGTACCACATGGACGAGATCATCGACCTGACCAAGGGCGCGAAGCGCTACGCGGGCTGGTCGACCTGCTACCGCACGCGAGGCGGGGTCGTACGGCAAGGACACGCGCGGCATCATCCGCGTGCACCAGTTCAACAAGCTCGAGATGTTCGTCTACACGACGCCGGAGGATGCCGAGGCCGAGCACCTGCGCCTGGTCGAGATGCAGGAGCAGATGCTGCAGAGCCTCGGCCTCAGCTACCGCGTGATCGACGTCGCGGCGGGGGATCTCGGCTCGAGCGCGGCGCGCAAGTACGACGTCGAGGCGTGGGTGCCCACGCAGGGCGCGTACCGCGAGCTCACCTCGACGTCGAACTGCACGACCTTCCAGGCCCGACGCCTCGACATCCGCCACCGTCCGCCCGTCGAGGGCGGCGGAACGTCGAAGACGCAGCACGTCGCGACCCTCAACGGCACGCTCGCCACCACCCGGTGGATCGTCGCGATCCTCGAGACGCACCAGCGCGCCGACGGGTCGGTGGTCGTGCCCGAGGTGCTGCGCCCGTACCTCGGCGGGCTGGAGATCCTGGAGCCGGTCGCGTGACCGAAGCTCACCTGCCCGCGACGGGCAGCGTCGAGGTCGTCAAGCAGAAGAAGGCGGCCAAGATCGTCGAGCGGGTCGCCCGCGAGACCGAGGATCCCGCCGTCTCGACGGAGCGTCTGCTCATCGTGCTCGACATCGACGGCACGATCCTGCTCGAGGACGAGACGCTGAGCCCCGGGGTCGTCGAGGCCGTCGAGCACGCCCACCGCGCGGGTCACGAGGTCATGCTCGCCACCGGGCGCAGCTGGGAGGGCACCGAGGAGATCCTGCGCGCGCTCAACATCGCGCCGGAGTTCGTCGTGTGCTCGAACGGCGCCGTCATCCTGCGCAAGCAGCACGGCGACGAGCTCGAGTACGAGCGGTTCTACACCGAGACCTTCGACCCGACCGAAGTGCTGACGCTGCTGCGCGAGCACCTGCCCGACGCGAAGTACATGGTCGAGCTGCCCGACGGCCACCGCCTCTACACCGAGCACCTCGGCGACTGGAACCTCGCGAACGCCGCACGCGTGCCGTTCGATCACCTCAGCATCGTGCCGGTGTGCCGCATCGTGGTGGTCTCGCCCGGCGACACCGAGCAGGACTTCGTCGAGCTCGTCGAGCGGATCGGTCTCAACGAGGTCTCGTACGCCGTCGGCTGGACCGCGTGGCTCGACATCGCGCCGCAGGGCGTCGACAAGGGCACGGCGCTGAACCGGGTGCGGGAGTGGCTCGGCATCGATCCCGCGCACGTGCTCGTGATGGGCGACGGACGCAACGACGTCGGCATGTTCCGGTGGGCGCTCGAGAACGGCGGCCGCGCCGTGGCGATGGAGCAGGGACCGCAGGAAGTGCGGGATGCCGCGGGCGAGACGACCACCTCGGTGCAGGACGGCGGGGTCGCGGCGGTTCTGCGCAAGCTGTAGCCGGTACCCCGCTGTGCGGCGGGGGACACAGCACCTGCCCAGGCGCTCCTGGAAGAATGGGTGAACAGTGCTGTCGGCTAGACTCGACGCCTGTTCGGCGGTGTCCACTCACGAGTGGAATTCGTCGGGAGGGTTGTCCGAGCGGCCGATGGACCTGGTCTTGAAAACCAGTGGGCAGCAATGTCCCGTGGGTTCGAATCCCACACCCTCCGCTTCGTCGTGGGTGTGCTCTCGAGCCCCGCACCCCGAAGCATCCTGAGAGGACCCGAGTGAGCCAGTCGACCAAGCCCGCCAAACGTGGCCGCCGCCCCATCGCGCGCCACGGTGAGCTGAAGTCGCCGCATCCGCTCGCAATGGTCTTGAAGATCCTCGGGATCATCGTGGCCGTCGGACTCGTCTCGAGCGCGGGCGTCGCGGCATATGCCACCTACGACATCACCGCGAGCTTCACCGAAGACGCGGTCGACCTCGAGGGGCAGGAGGCGGTTCCGCCCGACATCGGCGCGATCGAGGGCGGCGTCAACATGCTCGTGACCGGCACCGACGAGTGCCTCCCCGAGTTCGCGGCGTACTTCGGCGACCGGTGCACCGGCGCCGACGCCGAGGGTGAGCTCAACGACGTCAACCTGCTCGTCCACATCTCCGATGCGCCCCGCCGCGTCACCGTGATCTCGTTCCCCCGCGACCTGATGGCTCCGGTGCCGTCGTGCACGAACGAGGACGGCTCCGAGACGTCTGGCTCGGACTACCAGCAGATCAACTCCGTCTTCATGGACGGCGGACTCAACTGCGTCGCCAAGACCGTCTCGCAGCTGAGCGGCATGAACATCCCGTTCGCCGCGAAGGTCAACTTCGGCGGAGTGATCAACATCACCGACGCGATCGGCGGTGTCGAGGTGTGCATCGGCAACGGCGGCATCCGCGACTACTACACCGCGCATCGACTGGCCCGCCGGCCCGCGCGTCGTGCAGGGCATCGAGGCGCTCCAGTTCCTGCGCACGCGCCACGGCCTGCAGAACGGCAGCGACCTCGCGCGCATCAGCAACCAGCAGCAGTACATGTCGCGGCTGGCACGCAAGCTCGTGAGCGAAGAGGTGCTGACCAACCCCGCGACGCTGCTGAAGCTCGCCACGACCGCGGTCGAGAACACCACGCCGAGCAAGAGCCTCACGAACCCGCTGACGCTCGTGCAGATCGCCCTCGCGGTCAAGAGCGTGCCGTTCGACGAGATCGTCTTCGTGCAGTACCCGGTCGCCGAGGATCCGTACGACCCCAACCGCGTCGTGCCGAACTACGAGGCCGCCGACCAGCTGTGGGCGGCGCTCGCCGCCAACCAGCCCATCCAGCTGACCAGCGACCCGAACCTCGGCGGCGGTGTCATCACCGTCGACCCCGCACCGACCGACCCCGCCACGCCCGATCCCTCGGCCACCCCGGGTGCGACCGACGCGCCGACGGAGGCGGCGATCGTCCTGCCCGACTCGATCCCCGGCCAGACCGCCGCACAGAGCACGTGCTCGGCCGGAAACCTCAGCGGCTGACGGTGAACTCCGGCACGGCGCCCTCGCGGGGAGGGCGGGCACCGCTCGCGCGTCATGCGGTGCGGGGGGAGCGGCATCCGCTTCTTCGCGTCCTGTCGATCCTCGGCGTCGTCCTGGCCGTCCTCGCGGTGAGCGCCGCCGGTGTCGCCGCGTACGCCGTGTGGGACACGGTCTCGGCGCTCGGTGAGAACTCGGTCGAGCTCGAGGGCGACAGTGCGCTTCCGCCGTCGATCGGTGAGATCGAGGGCGGCGTGAACCTGCTGCTGGTCGGCTCCGACTCGTGCGAGGGTCAGGACGTCGCGCTGTTCCCGCGATGCGCCGACGTCGACGACGCGCCGGGCGAGCGCAACGACGTCACGATGCTCGTGCACATCAGCGACGAGCCGCGTCGCATCACCGTCGTGTCGTTCCCGCGCGACATGCTCGTGCCGATCCCCGCCTGCCCGGACGGCAGGGCGGCGAGTACTCCGCGATGAGCTCGCAGCCGCTGAACGCGTCGTACCAGTACGGCGGACTCGCGTGCACCGTGCTCACGATCGAGGAGCTCACCGGCGAGGAGATCCACTTCGCCGGCGCGATCCGCTGGACCGGCGTGATCGACATGTCCGACGCGATCGGCGGCGTCGACGTGTGCGTCAGCGGCGACATCAGCGACGTGCACACCGGTCTCACCCTCACCGCCGGGACGCACACGCTGCAGGGCGTCGAGGCGCTGCAGTTCCTGCGCATCCGCCACGGCATCGGCGACGGCTCCGACCTCGGGCGCATCTCGAACCAGCAGCAGTTCATGTCATCGATGGTGCGCAAGCTCAAGTCCGACGCGGTGCTGTCCAACCCCGAGGTGCTGTTCCGCTTCGCCACGACGGCCGTCGGACTGACCCGCAGCGACCCGCCGCAGCTCGTGCTCAGCTCGCAGCTGGCGAACCCCACCCGCATGGTGCAGATCGCGATGGCCGCGAAGGACGTGCCCTACGAGGACATCGTCTTCGTGCAGTACCCGACGGAGTACACGTCCGACTTCGTCAACGTCCTGCCGCTGCGGGATGCCGCCGATCAGCTGTTCGCCGCGCTGCAGGCGAACCAGCCGCTCACGCTGACGGGCGAAGCCAGCCAGGGCTCCGGCGTCGACGTGACGGGGGAGGCGACTGAGCCGACTCCGACGACGACGGATGCCGATGGCGCGACTCCCGCGCCGACCGACGCGGCCGCCGCCGAGACGCGCGTCGATCTGCCGTCGGAGATCGCCGGCACGACCGCCGCCCAGGTCACCTGCACCCGCGCGGAGGAGTAGCCGGTTCGTTGCCTCCCGGTGCGAGCGGTTATGATTGCTGGGCGCATCCGGGCGGTTTCACTCCGGATGCCTGGAGACGTCGCATAGTCCGGCCTAGTGCACCACCCTGCTAAGGTGGAGACCCCTCACGGGGTCCGAGGGTTCAAATCCCTCCGTCTCCGCCAGAAAGCCCTGGTCAAGGTACGTATCCTGCATCAGAGGCTCCCCTTCTCTCGCGTCTGAGCCGAACTCGCCAGCGAGGATGTTCTCGTCGCGCTCTTACGTCCGGTTGGCCACTGGCCCCGTTGACTCGCGAACGAGGAGGTGGGTGGGGATCAGGGTCGTACCGGTGCGGGGAGGCTCGCCGTTCAGAATCGCGATGAGCCGACTCGCGGCCAGACGCCCGGCCTGCTCGGTGTCGCCGGCGATCGTCGTCAAGGGCGGGGCTGTGAAATCAGCTCCGAAGATGTCGTCACAGCCGACCACGCTCATGTCCTCCGGGACGCGCACCCCGCGTTGACGCAGGCGCTGAAGGATTCCGATGGCCAGGAGGTCGTTGAACGCCACGCAGGCGGTGGCGCCGGTCACCAGGAGGGCGTCGGCCGCGGCGATCCCGCCGGTGCGTGTCGGCGCGTGCGGACCGACCAGGATCGGGGTCAGCGACTGCGCGCGGACCTGCTCGTCGAACTCCTTCCAGCGCCAGCGGTTCTGCCAAGATCCGGGTGGCCCTGCGATGAAGGCGATCGTGTCGTGCCCGAGGGCTTTCAGATGATCGACCGCCTGCGTCAGACCCGTCCGGATGTCAATCAGGACGCTCGGGATGTCTTCGTGCCGGCGGTTGATCACGGTCAACGGAAGTCTCGCCGTCGCTTCGAGCAGAGCGGGGGCATCCAGCCGGGTTGCTGACAGGATGACCCCGTCGACGATGCCCTCCAGCTGCGCAAGGGTTTCGGCTTCAGTGGAGCCGGACTCGCCGGTGTCGATCAGCAGCTGCATGAAGCCGGCCGTGCGCAGCTGCTCCTGCGTGGAGCGGATGATGTCGAAGTAGAACGGGTTGGTGACGTCGGGCACGAGGAGCGCAACGAGTCCCTTTCGGTCCACCATCCGCGGAGCCGCCGAGTACCCCAGCTCTCGTGCAGCATCAAGGATGCGCTGTCGCGTCTGCTCGTTTATGCGTCCCGGGCTGTTGAGCGCACGTGAAACCGTGGATGCGGCTACGCCGGCGCGCTCCGCGACGTCTTTCGCAGTGACTCGGATGTCGACTCCTCTCAATCGTCGCAGCCGATGCTTGCCGGCATTCAGTCTATGGCACGTTTTGGCAACTTCTTGACGCATCGTGCCACTCGGGTTTCCATGGAGTTGCGGAACCCGCACTCTGCTCTTTCCAATGACGTAACGAGGGAAACGATGAAGTCCATCACGAAGACGGTCGGCATAGTCGCAGCGGCAGCGTTGCTTCTCAGTGGCTGCGCCGCCGGAACGACCGAAACAGGCGATTCCGAAGGGGATGCCACAGCCCGCGGCGCACTACTGACCCTCGGCCAGCTCGGCGACCTGCCCTCGTGGGATCCCTCGCAGGCCCACGTGGGTCACCAGCTCGTCCCCTACCAGCTGGTCTACGACACCCTCATCCTCAGGGAGCCTGACGGCGAGCTCAGCCCGATGCTCGCGACGGAGTGGAGCTACAACGACGACCGCACGGTTCTGACGGTCGACCTGCGCACCGACGTCACGTTCTCGGACGGTGAGCCGTTCAACGCTGATGCGGTGGCGGCGAACTTCGAGCACTTCAAGGCCGGCAACGGTCGCCAAGCGGTACAGCTGACGCAGTTCGAGTCGGCGACGGTCGTCGACGATGACACGGTCGAGATCAACCTCGCGCAGCCCGATCCCGCTATGGAGTACTACCTGAGCCAGGCCGCCGGACTCATGGCGAGCCCCGCCGCGATCGAGGCGGGCACGCTCGAGACCGACCCCGTCGGCACGGGCCCCTACCTTTACGACAAGGACAACTCGGTCCGCGACGCGCAGTCCCTCTTCACGGCGAAGGAGGACTACTGGAACCCCGACCTGCAGAAGTTCGACTCGGTCGAACTGCGCATCCTCGAAGACCTTTCTGCGCGGGCGAACGCGATCGTCTCGGGACAGGTCGACTGGACCACTCTCGACGCGAGGACCGCCGACCAGGCCGAGGGCGCCGGGCTCGAGATCATCCCCGACTATCAGGTGGACTGGACGGGTGTGACGTTCTTCGATCGTGAAGGCGCCATCAACCCCGCTCTCGCCGATGTGCGCGTACGCCAAGCCATCAACTACGCCATCGACCGTGAGACTCTCCTCGAGCAGCTGCAGCTCAGCCGTGGCTCGGCGACGAGCCAGGTGTTCGGCCCCGAGAGCGGCGCATTCGTCGACGAGCTCGAGGACTACTACCCCTACGACCCGGATATGGCGCGGGAGCTTCTGAGCGAGGCGGGCTACGAAGACGGACTCTCGATCACGCTCCCCGTGATCGACGGATTCGCGACGCAGATCACCGCGATCGCGCAACAGCTGAGCGAGGTGGGAATCACCGTCAACCAGGTGAGCGCCGTGCCTGCAAACTACGTGGCTGACGCCGTCCAGGCGAAGTTCGAGGCCTTCAACTTCAACCTGTTCCAGGGCGAGGCGTGGGTTGCGATCAACCAGATCATCGCACCGACGGCCACCTTCAACCCGTTCAAGACGACGTCTCCTGAGCTGGAGGAGCTGATCTCGGTCGTCCAGCAGGGCGGTGAAGACGGCGACGCGGCCGCACAGGACGTCAATCGGTACGTCACCGAGAACGCCTGGTTCGTGCCGCTCTATCGCATCGATCAGATCAGCGTCTACAACCCGGAAACGATCACGGCGGTCGCACAGATCCAGTCCGCTATGCCCGCGCTCTACAACTTCGCTCCGGCGGAGTAGGACGCACTCGGATAGGGGTGGGGAGCGGCGGGCGCGCAGAGCGCGACAGCCGCCCCCACCCCCAACCCGGAGACACCTCTCATGCTCACTTTCACACTGCGGCGACTCGTCTCAGGGGTCGGGCTGCTCATCGTCATCTCGTTCGGGGCGTATACAATGCTCTTCTTCTCGAGCTCGAGCATCGCCCGCAACATTCTCGGCGAACAGGCCACCCCCGAGCAGATCGCTCTCAAGGAGGCTGAGCTCGGCCTCGACCAGCCCCTCCTGGTTCGCTACTTCGACTGGGCCGGCGCAGCGCTGCGGGGTGACCTCGGCGAGTCCTGGTTCAACGGCGAGCCCGTCACCGAGACCATCCAGGGTCGCCTCCCTGTCACCCTCGTCCTGATGCTCGTGTCGATCGTCCTGGTGGCGCTCATCGCCACCGCCCTCGGAGTCCTCGCCGCCGTCCGCCGCGGCTGGGTGGATCAGACGGTGCAGGTCGGCGCAGTCATCGGAGACGCCATTCCCGGCTTCGTGCTCGCCATCTTCCTCGTCACGATCTTGGCGGTGAACCTCGGCTGGTTCCCCGCGGTGGCCACGATCCGACCAGGGGCCGGGGCCGAGGCGTGGATCGTGTCCCTGACACTTCCCGTCATCGCCATCGTGGTCAACTACGTGACATCCAGCGCGCAGCAGATCCGCAGCGCGGTGATCAAGGAGCTCGACAAGGACTACGTGCGCACTCTCCGCAGCCGTGGCCTCGGTGAGCGTGAGATCGTTCTGAAGAACGTCCTGCGCAGTGCGGCGCCGGCCGGTCTCACCGTCCTGAGCCTGCAGTTCATCGGGCTCCTGGGCGGCGTGGTCATCCTGGAGCAGATCTTCGCGATCCCCGGCTTCGGCGCCCTCGCCGTCAACGCGACCGTTCTGAGCGACATCCCGCTCGTCATGGGGGTGGTGATCGTCTCGGTCGTGTTGGTGATCATCGTGAATCTGCTCGTGGATATCGCCCAAGGCGCCCTCAACCCGAAGGTTCGGCTCTCATGACCAGCGTCATCAAGACCCCGTCCGTACCCAAGCGCCCCCGTCGCGGCACCCTCCGCCGGATGCTACGCAACCCCCTGGGTATCATCTCGCTCTCGATGCTCACGATCATCGTGCTGGCGGCGGTCTTCGCGCCGCTGATCGCGCCGTTCGACCCGACGTACGCCGATGTCGGAAACACCCTTGCCGACCCGGGTGGGCAG
This sequence comes from uncultured Actinomycetota bacterium, assembly GCA_963792285.1. Taxonomy (GTDB): domain Bacteria; phylum Actinomycetota; class Actinomycetes; order Actinomycetales; family Microbacteriaceae; genus Microbacterium. Next base: position 228,765 of record CAWBVS010000023.1, read on the forward strand.
AACCTGCTCGGCACCGACAGCAACGGCCGCGATGTCTTCTCCCGACTGGTCTACGGCGCTCGACTGACCTTGCTCTCCGCTCTCCTGTGCGCGGCCGTCGCGATCGCGATCGGCCTACCGGCAGGACTCATCGCCGGGTTCTACGGCGGTGCGTTCGACAGTACGTCGAATTGGTTCTCGAACATGCTCATGGCGCTGCCGGCCATCATCATCCTGCTGTCGGTGCGTGCGGCGCTCGGGCCCTCGACGTGGTACACGATGATCGCGTTCGGCATCCTCATCAGTCCCGCATATTTCCGCCTGACCCGCACCGCGGTGCAGTCGGTGCGCAATGAGCTGTACGTGGACGCGGCCCGAGTCGTCGGTCTGAGCGATGCCCGCATCATCTCGCGGCACGTCCTCTCGGTCGTCCGCGCACCGCTGATCATCCAGACCGCCCTCATCTGCGGAGTCGCGATCGCGGTGCAGAGCGGACTGCAGTTCCTCGGACTCGGGGACCCCACCGAGGTCTCCTGGGGTGCGATGCTCAGCGACGGTTTCAGCAACATCTACATCCAACCTCTGCTCATGCTCTGGCCGGCGCTGGCGATCGGTATCACGATCGGTACGCTCGTGCTGCTCGGCAACGCGATCCGCGACGCGCTCGAAGACCGCCGCGAGATCAAGGCTCCGCGAAGCCCGGCCGCACAGATCCCTCTGCCGGCAGCAAGAGCCGGCCGCGGTCGACGACTCCGAGGCGATCCTCCAGGTCGCGGGCCTGAGCGTCGGCTACCCGAACGCCGACGGCGAGTACACCCGTGTGGTCCGCGACGTATCGCTCACGATCCGGCCTGGTGAGGTGCTGGGTCTGGTCGGCGAGTCGGGGTCGGGCAAGTCGCAGACCGCGTTCTCCATCCTCGGCCTGCTGCCGCAGAACGCGCGCATCCTGTCGGGCTCCATCCGCTTCGAAGAGACCATGCTCGTCCGTGACGGCGAGGTCGACGCGAAGGCCGTGCTCGGCATCCGGGGGCGACGCATCGCCTACATTCCGCAGGAGCCGATGTCGAACCTCGACCCGGCCTTCACGATCGGGCACCAGCTCACGCGTCCCATGGTCAAGCTCCTCGGCATCTCGAAGAAGGAGGCCCGCGAACGCGCGCGCAACCTGCTCGAGAGGGTGGGGATCACCGATCCCGAGCGAGTCATGAAGGGGTACGCGCACGAGATCTCGGGCGGGATGGCGCAGCGCGTGCTGATCGCGGGCGCTCTGACCTGCGAACCCGATCTCATCGTCGCCGACGAACCGACGACAGCGCTGGATGTGACGGTCCAGGCCGAGGTGCTCGACGTGATCCGCACGATGCAGCAAGAGCTCAGCGTCGCGGTGCTTCTGGTCACCCACAACATCGGTGTGATCGCCGACATCGCCGACCGCGTGGCGGTCATGCGCCAGGGCGAGATCGTCGAGACCGGGCCGGTCGAGGAGATCCTCGAGAACCCCTCGCACCCGTACACCCGCGTCGCTCATGGCGAGCATGCTCGTCGGCAAGGACGCCGCTCACGCCGCTCGGTCTCAGCGGGCCGTCCACCGGAGGCAGAGACGAGCGACGACGAGGACGCCGGCGAGCGTGGCGATCGACCAGGCCGACATGCAGCAGCCGCTCTCGTCAGCCGCCGAGACCATGCTGCGAGAGGACATCTGATGAGCGACCTGTTGGAAGTACGCGACCTGGTCGTGGAGTACAAGCCGAAGAAGCTGCGCGCCAAGCCCCACCGCGCCCTGCATGGAGTTTCGCTGAGCGTCGCCGAAGGCCGCACGCTCGGGCTCGTCGGCGAGTCGGGCTCGGGCAAGACGACGATCGGTCGCGCGATCCTGGGCCTCGCGCCCATCGCCTCAGGCACGATCGCCTTCGAGAGCCAGGACATCACCCGCATCAGCCGTCGGGACCGCCGCAAGTTCAGCGGCGACCTGCAGGTGATCTTCCAGGATCCGTACACGTCGCTCAATCCCGCGATGGACGTCGGCGACATTCTGGCCGAACCCCTCGGTGTGCAGGGCGTCGCCCGCGACGCGGCGCGCAAGCGCGTGGTGACACTCCTCGATCGGGTCGGCCTCCCTTCGAACGCGATCGACCGTCAGCCGTACGAGTTCTCGGGCGGACAGCGCCAACGCATCGCGATCGCCCGGGCGCTCGCACTCGACCCCAAGCTGATCGTGTGCGACGAGCCGGTGAGCGCCCTGGACCTGACCACTCAGGCGCGCGTTCTCGACCTGCTGCTCGAGATTCAGCAGGACACCGGGGTGGCCTACCTCTTCATCTCGCACGACCTGGACGTGGTTCACCACGTCAGCCACGACGTCGCGGTGCTCTACAAAGGCCAGATCGTCGAGAGACGGCCCGGCGGCCGAGGTCACCCGCACACCGCAGCACCCCTACACCCAAGCAGCTGCTCCTGGCCTCGCCGGTGCCGAACGCCGCCGACCAGCGCGTCCGCCGCGACCAGCGGCTCGCGCTCAAGACCTCGCTCGACGCCGCCTGACCCCCCGATAGAGAGACGAACACGTGCTCAAGCCCATCTCCACATCCACCCGCGAACTCGTCCGCCTCGACGGACTGTGGCGCTTCGCGCTCGACGACGTCGCGACCCCCGAGCCGTGGGCCGGCGAGCTCGAGACCGCCCTGGAGGCCCCGGTTCCGGCCAGCTACAACGACGTATTCGCCGACCAGGCGATCCACGACCACGTCGGCTGGGTCTGGTACCAGCGGACCGTGCGGGTGCCGCGCGGGTGGGCCGGGGAACGCGTGGTGCTGCGTGTGGACGCCGCTACCCACGAGGGCGTGATCTACGTCGACGGGACCAAGGTTGCCGAGCACGTGGGCGGGTACACGCCGTTCGAGGCGGACGTGACCGACCTCGCCCGGGCGGGCGAGGCGGTGCGGATCACGATCGGCGTCAACAACGAGCTGACGAACGAGACGATCCCGCCGGGCACGATCTCGACGACCGAGGCCGGCCGCCGCAAGCAGGCCTACCGCCACGACTTCTACAACTACGCGGGGCTTGCTCGCTCGGTGATCCTGTACTCGGTACCCGCGACCCGGGTGACCGACGTCACCGTGACGACCGACATCGACGGGTCGACCGGTGTCGTCGACTACCGGGTCGAGACCTCGGGCGACGCCGAGGTCCGCGTCGTCCTCTCCGACGCCGCCGGCACCGAGGTCGCGACTGCGGACGGCGCGTCGGGCCGGATCACCGTGGCGGATGCCGAACTCTGGCGCCCAGGTCGGGGCTATCTGTACGAGCTGCGGGTGGAAGCGCGCAAGGCCGGGAGCGTCGCGGACGTCTACGAGCTGCCGGTCGGCATCCGCTCGGTCCGCGTCGAGGGCGCACGGTTCCTCATCAACGGGGAGCCCTTCACCTTCCGAGGTTTCGGCAAGCACGAAGACAGCGCGTTCCGCGGCCGCGGGTTCGACAACGTCGTCATGGTGCACGACTTCTCACTCATGGACTGGATCGGCGCGAACTCGTTCCGGACGTCGCACTACCCCTACGCCGAGGAGTTCCTCGACTACGCCGACCGGCACGGGATCGTCGTGATCGACGAAACGGCGGCGGTCGGGCTCAACCTCGGCCTCGGCGGCGGCTTCCACGGCGGCGTGAGCGAGCCCGCCTTCTCGCCCACGATGTTCAACGACAACACCCAGGCTGCGCACGCCCAGGGCATCCGCGAGCTCATCGCCCGCGACAAGAACCACCCGAGCGTCGTGATGTGGTCGATCGCCAACGAGCCGGAGTCGGTCGAGGACGGTGCGCGGGAGTACTTCGAACCACTGGTCCAGCTCGCGCGCGAGCTCGACCCCTCCCGACCGCTCACGTACGCGAACGAGTACCGCGGCACGTTCCACAACGACCGCCTGGCCGACCTGTTCGACGTGATCTGCCTGAACCGCTACTACGGCTGGTACATCGACACGGCCGATCTCGACACCGCCGCCCTCAAGCTCGAGGCGGAGCTGCGTGGCTGGGAGTCGACGTTCGGCAAGCCGATCATCATCACCGAGTACGGCGCCGACACGTTGGCCGGCCTTCACGCCGTCGGCACGCAGGCGTGGAGCGAGGAGTTCCAGGTCGCCTTGCTGCGCACCTACCACGAGGTGTTCGACCGCGTCGATGCCGTGATCGGCGAGCAGGTCTGGAACTTCGCCGACTTCCAGACCTCCCAGGGTGTGATCCGGGTCGACGGCAACAAGAAGGGTGTGTTCACCCGCGACCGCCGGCCCAAGGCTGCGGCATTCGCGCTGCGTGAGCGCTGGCTCGCCGCCGGCGAGGCGGATACGGGGTCCGGCAGGTGACCGATCGCTCGCCGTCGACCGCGGTCGTAGGTCGCCAGCATCCCGTCGGGTGACGCGCTCCTGCCGGCGGACGCACGCACGCGCGAGATCGCCCGCGGGCTGTACGACGACGTCGCGACCGCCCCGATCATCTCGCCCCACGGTCACGTCGATCCACGGCTCCTTCTCGACGACCAGCCGTTCCGCGACCCTGCAGAGCTGCTGATCACTCGCGATCACTACGTGACGCGGATGCTGCACTCGGCCGGAGTCGAGCTCGGGGAGCTCGGGCTCGACCGGAGCCGCACCGTCGACCCCCGCGAGATCTGGCGCCGCCTGGCGGAGAACTGGCACCGTTTCGCCGGCACCGCGAGCGGCTACTGGCTGACCCACGAGCTGTCCTCGCTGTTCGGCGTCGACGAAGAGCTCGACGACGTGTCCGCCGACCGCATCTACGACCGCATCGCGTCCGCACTGCAGCGGCCGGAGTTCCGCCCGCGTGCGCTCTTCGACCGGTTCGGCATCGAGGTGCTCGCGACGACGGACGATCCGCTCGACGACCTCGCACCCCATCGCGCGCTGGCCGCGGATCCGTCGTTCGCGGGGCGGGTGCTTCCGACCTTCCGCCCCGACGCCTATGTCGACCCCGACGCCGCCGCGTTCGTCACGAACGTCTCACGACTCCTCGACGCGACCGGTGAAGCAGGCGACGTTCACCGGCTACCTGGCGGCCCTCGACGCGCGCCGCGCCCACTTCGTCGCGGCGGGCGCCGTGTCGGCTGACCACGGCGTGCTGGAGCCGTTCACGGTGGACCTCGATCCGACCGTTGCGGCGGACCTCTTCCAGAGCGCGATGACGGGGGACCTGGATGCCGCGGGCGCGCGACTGTTCCGCGGTCACATGCTCTTCCAGATGGCGCGGATGAGCGTCGAGGACGGTCTGGTCATGACGGTCCACGCCGGCGTCCGTCGCAACCACCACAGCGCGACGTTCGAGCAGGTACGGCGCCGACACGGGCCACGACATCCCCGTGAGGACGGAGTACACCGAGAACCTCCGCCCGCTGCTCGAGGCGTTCGGCACCGCGCCCGGCTTCCACCTCGTGCTCTTCGCCGTCGACGAGACGGTCTACTCGCGTGAGGTCGCTCCGCTGGCGGGGTTCTACCCGAGCGTCTACGTGGGGGCGCCGTGGTGGTTCCTCGACGCCCCCGACGCGATCCTCCGGTGGCGCTCCGCCGTCACCGAGACGGCCGGCTTCTACCGCTCGAGCGGATTCATCGACGACACTCGCGCGTTCCTCTCCATTCCGGCGCGTCATGACACGGCCCGCCGACTGGATGCGTCGTTCCTTGCACGCCTGGTCGTCGAGGGACGCGTCTCACTCGACCACGGCGCACCGCATCTCCCGCGACCTGGTCGGAACCATCCCGCGCGAGGTGTTCAAGCTGTGACCGATGCGAACACCGCTGCGCCGCGCCGGAGGCGCCGCGCCCGCCCGTGCGGATCGTGCACATCGGCTTGGGGCGCTTCTTCCGCGCTCACCAGGCCTGGTATACCCAGAACGCGACGGATGCCGCCGACTGGGGCATCGCCGCATTCACGGTGCGAAGCCCTCGGTCCGCCACTGAGCTCGCCGCCCGAGGCTTTTCGTACCCGCTCATCGTTCGCGGACCCGACGGTGACACGCGAGGAACAGATCGAGAGCGTCGTGGCGGCGCACGACGGCGCGGATGTCGACGCGCTCCGCCGCTACCTGGCCTCCCCGGAGGTCGCGGTGATCACCCTCACCGTCACCGAAGGCGGATACGGGCTGGACGCCGACGGCGACCCCGACCTCGCCGACGCCGAGGTGCGGAGCGATCTCGACGCGCTGCGGGCCGGCGCCAGCACCGCTCAGACGGTGCTCGGCCGACTGATCCTCGGCCTGGATGCCCGCCGACGCGCCGGTGCCGGACCGATCGCGATCGTGCCGTGCGACAACATCCCCGCCAACGGCTCCTTCGTGGCGCGCGGAATCACCGGGTTCGCCGAGCAGGTCGACACCGGTCTCGCGGACTGGATCCGCTCGCACGTCTCGTTCGTGAGCACCTCGGTCGACCGCATCACCCCCCAAGCCGCCGAGGGTGAGATCGTGACCGAGCCGTTCACCGACTGGGTGCTGGCGGGCGAGTTCCCGGCCGGGCGGCCGCGCTGGGAGAGCGCCGGCGCCCGATTCGTCGATGACATCGAGCCGTGGGAGAACCGCAAGCTCTGGCTTCTCAACGGGGCCCACTGCGTCCTCGCCTTCACAGGCATCCCCAAGGGGCTCGAGACGGTCTCGGACGCGATCGCCGACGCGGAGTGCCGCGCGCTGGTCGAGGACTTCTGGTCCGAAGCCGTCGCCTGCCTGCCTCCTGGCACGGAGCACGAGGCACTATCGCGAGCAGCTGGTCGCACGATTCGCCAACCGCCGCATCGTCCACCGACTCAGCCAGATCGCGGCGGGAGCGACCTCGAAGGTCCAGTTCCGCTTCGCCGCGGTCGCAGAGACGGACGCTCGACGCCGGCCGCACTCCTGCCGCCAGCGCCCAGGCGACCGCGGCGTGGATCGACTGGGTCCGCACCGCACCCGCGGAGTCGGATCCGCGGGCGAACGAGCTCGCCGCAGCGGCGGCGTCCGACGACCCGGTCGCTGCCCTCATCGCCGTCGTGTCACCGCGGCTCGCCGCATCCGAATCGTTCGTCACACTCGTGCGCGCTGCGACAGGCACGCACTCCGACCCGCTCACGCACGGCGTCGCACGCCGTTTCCGCATCCCCCAGGAGAACATCATGATCATCGACAAGGCCGAGGTCATCGTCACCAGCCCCGACCGCAACTTCGTGACGCTCAAGCTCACGACCGACGACGGGCTCACGGGTCTCGGGGACGCCACGCTGAACGGCCGCGAACTCGCGGTGGTCGCATACCTGCGCGAGCACGTCGTGCCGCTGCTGATCGGGTCCGACGCCTCGAGGATCGAAGACACCTGGCAGTTCCTGTACCGCTCGGCGTACTGGCGCCGCGGGCCCGGTCACCATGGCGGCGATCGCGTCGGTCGACATGGCGCTGTGGGACATCAAGGGCAAGGCCGCGGGGATGCCGGTCTACCAGCTGCTCGGCGGCGCGAGCCGCAACGGGCTGATGGCCTACGGTCACGCGTCCGGCAAGGAGCTGCCCGAGCTGTTCGACTCCGTCCGCGCGCACCAGGAGCAGGGCTACAAGGCCATCCGCATCCAGACCGGCGTGCCCACGCTGAAGGCCATCTACGGCATCGCCGCGCAGGGCGCCGACGTCGGCGACGCCACCGTGCGCTACGACCACGAACCCGCCCGCCGCGGTGCGAAGCCCGTCGAGGAGGACTGGGACACCCGCGCCTACCTCAACCACCTGCCCGGCGTCTTCGAAGCCGTGCGCAACGAGTTCGGCCCCGACATCCCGCTGCTGCACGACGGGCACCACCGGATGACCCCGATCCAGGCGGCGCGGCTCGGCAAGGACCTCGAACCGTACGACCTGTTCTGGCTCGAGGACTGCACTCCCGCCGAGAACCAGGAAGCGCTCCGGCTGGTCCGCCAGCACACCACGACGCCCGCTCGCGATCGGCGAGATCTTCAACACGATCTGGGACTTCAAGGACATCATCCGCGACCAGCTCATCGACTACGTCCGCGGCGCCGTCACCCACATGGGCGGCATCACCGCGCTGAAGAAGACGCTCGACTACGCCGCGATGTACCAGATCAAGTCCGGCATGCACGGCCCGACCGACATCTCGCCGGTCGGCATGGCGGCCGCCATGCACCTCGGGCTCGCCATCCACAACTTCGGCATCCAGGAGTACATGCGCCACGGCGCGAAGACCGACCAGGTGTTCCAGCAGTCCTTCACCTGGACTGACGGCTACCTGCACCCGGGTGAGAACCCTGGACTCGGTGTCGAGCTCGAACGTCGACGAAGCGGGCAAGTATCCCTACGAGCAGGCCTACCTTCCCTACAACCGGCTCCTCGACGGCACGGTCCACGACTGGTGACGGCTCAGGGTGCACCGCTTCGGGTCGTCGTCATGGGCGTCGCTGGATGCGGGCAAGACCACGGTGGGGCGCTCTTTGGCCGCGGCGCTCGGCCTTCCCTTCATCGACGCGGACGACCTGCATCCTCCAGCCAATGTCGTCAAGATGGCCGCCGGCGTGCCCCTCGCCGACGATGACCGATGGCCCTGGCTGGACGTGGTGGGCAGCGAAGTTTCCGCGAAGACCGAAGGTATCGTCGTCGCCTGCTCGGCTCTCAAGAAGAGCTATCGCGACGTGTTGCGCTCTCACGCGCCTGAGGTGTGGTTTGCGCACCTGGCTCCCTCACCGGCAGTTCTCGGGGCTCGTCTTGAGGCGCGCTCCGACCACTTCATGCCGCCGACTCTGCTCGAATCGCAGCTCGATTCACTCGAGGCGCTCGGAGCGGACGAAGCCGGCATCACCATCGCGGCAACTGGGTCCATCGACGAGATCGTCTCGGGGGTCGCCGCGCGTCTCCCGCCTTCAGTCCCTAGGAGTATCGAATGACAGGCAGTCCTTCCGTGCCGCAAGTCGCCCACCTCACGCTCCAGGAGAAGGCATCGCTCACCAGTGGTGCTGATTTCTGGACCACGAAGCCGATCGAACGAGTAGGCGTTCCCAGCCTGCTCTTGGCTGACGGGCCGCACGGCCTGCGAAAGCAGCGCGGGGGGACCGATCACGTCGGGCTGGCCGACAGCGTCCCCGCTACGTGCTTTCCGCCGGCGGTCGGTCTCGGCGCCACCTTCGACGTCGACCTGGCAGAACGTGTCGGTTCGGCCTTGGGTATCGAGTGCACGATCGAGGACGTCGCGGTCATCCTGGGCCCGGGCATCAACATCAAGCGCTCGCCTCTCTGCGGACGCAATTTCGAGTACCTGTCGGAGGATCCCATCGTCTCTGGCGCGATGGGGGCGGCTCTCGTGCGCGGAATCCAATCGAAGGGGGTGGGAGCCTCACTCAAGCATTTCGCGGCGAACAACCAGGAGACGGATCGTCTTCGTGTGTCCAGCGATGTCGATCCCCGGCCGCTCAGGGAGATCTATCTCCGCGGATTCCAGCGTGCGGTGCAGGACGCGCAGCCCTGGACCGTCATGTGCTCCTACAATCGCATCAACGGAGTGCACGCGTCGGAGAATGCGTGGCTGCTTGAGACCGTTCTCCGGCAGGAGTGGGGCTTCGAAGGGCTGGTGGTCTCCGACTGGGGTGCGGTGAATGATCGCCTCTCCGCGGTGACGGCAGGTCTTGATCTCGAGATGCCTTCGAGCGGCGGTGCGACCGATGCGCAGATCGTTGCTGCCGTGCAGGACGGATCGTTGGACGAGGCGGTCCTGGATGCAGTCGCAGGTCGAGTACTTGAGCTCGTCCGCAAGGCCGGCGAGCGCCAATCAGCTTCTGCACCGCTGGATGTCGAGGCGCATCACGCGCTCGCCCGGGAAGTCGCTGCGAACGCTATCGTCCTCCTGAAGAACGAGGAGGCGGTTCTGCCGCTCCACCCCGGACAGACCGTCGCCGTCATCGGCGCGTTCGCGACTCGACCCAGGTATCAGGGTGCCGGTTCCTCACTCATCAATCCGACCCGGCTCGACACGGCGCTGGACCATATCCGCCAGCATGCCGCGGGCGGCGCGATCACCTACGCAGCGGGCTTCGCTCTGGAGGAAGCGGGCGATGACCCCGTTCTCCGCGCCGAGGCCGTCGATGCTGCTTCCAGAGCGGATGTCGCAGTCGTCTTCCTTGGTTTGCCTCCCTCGTTGGAGTCGGAAGGATTCGACCGCACCGACATCGATTTGCCGAAAGCTCAGCTCGAACTGCTCGACGCCGTGTTGGCAGTGAACCCTCGGACCGTGGTCGTGCTTTCCAACGGAGGTGTCGTCGCACTTCCCTTCGCCAACCGGGTTCCCGCGATCCTCGAGGGATGGCTGCTCGGGCAAGCCGGCGGATCGGCGACGGCCGACGTCTTGTACGGCACGGTGAACCCTTCAGGACGCCTGGCCGAAACGATTCCGATGCGGCTTGAAGATACTCCTGCCTTCGGGAACTTCCCGGGAGAGAGCGGACACGTCCGCTACGGCGAAGGCCTGCTGGTGGGCTATCGCTGGTACGACGCGCGGGATCTGGATGTGGCCTTTCCGTTTGGCCACGGACTGTCCTATACGACGTTTGCCTACGGCGAGGCGGTTGCGGCCGTCACCGCCGAGGGGGACGTCGAGGTACGAGTGGAGGTGACCAATACGGGCGATCGGGCGGGCAGGGAAGTGGTTCAGGCATACACCTCGCTGACCGAGTCGGTCGTTCAGCGTGCACCGCGTGAACTGAAAGGTTTTGCGAGCGTCGTGCTGCAGCCTGGAGAGTCGCGCGAGGTGACGCTCGTCCTGCGCCGGGACGAAATCGCGTACTGGGACGTGCGTGTCGACCGCTGGGTGCTGGAAGGGGGGTCGTACGAGATCCACGTGGGCGCGTCCAGCCGAGACATCCGATCGCGCGTCTCGGTGCGCGTAGAAGGGGACGAGGTGGTCCTGCCGCTCTCGCTGGACTCTTCGATCTCGGAGCTCATCGCACATCCGGTGGTCGGGCCGCAGATGCGCGAGATCGTTGCGGCAGCATTCGGTCCCGATCTGGACGGGGTCCTGACCGTGCTGGGTTCGTTTCCGATCGGCCGCCTCGCGTCGTTCCCCAATGTGCCGCTGACGCACGAAGAAGTAAGGGAGATGCTGGCGTTGTAGCGCCAACGCCTACGATTTGGCGCTGCTTGCACTTCTCTCTGGGGTCGCAGCTTCACCCTGCCAAGGTGGAGACCCCTCACGGGGGTCCGAGGGTTCAAATCCCTCCGTCTAGGCACCGAAAAACCCTGGTCGACGCACGTATCCCTGCGTCAGGTGCTCCCCTCTGGCCCCTCTCGCGGAGGCCATTTGGTCGCCCAGGGGTCCGCCAGGGGGACCCTTGGGCGACACCTGGGATGCCCCACCCTCGCCTCACCCCGCAGGGTGTCGCCCCCGCTGGTCCCCGAGCGAGCGCCGCCGCGGATGGGAGACCCTCCCTAGCTCGCCGGGAGGGCCCGCGCGAGCGAGTCGAGACTCGCGAGGCGGTCCGATCCGACCGGCGTGAGCACGACTGTCGTCGCGCCGGCGGCGTGTCGGGCGGCGATGCCGGCCCGCACGTCGTCCGGAGTCCCCGCCAGTGCGAGGGACGGGATCCACGCGGAGGGGATGCGCCGGGCGAACTCGTCGGCATCCCTCGACGTCGCCCGTAGCTTCTGCAGTTCGGACGCGAAGGGAAGCGGAGCGATGTGCGGATACCAGTCGGGCTCGCCGACCACGGCCAGGCCGGGCCGCACGGCCTCGTGAGCGGCGGCGGCGTCGTCGTCCACGGCGGCTAGGTCGTAGGTGATGACGAGAGGAGCGGCAGCGTCGCCGCGCCCACCGCTGATGAGGTCGAGGGATGCCGCGATGTACTCGGGGCTGGCGGGCTCGGCCAGCACGGCTCCGTCCGCGATCTCCCCGGCGGCTGCGAGCGACTTCGGTCCGCGCACGCCGAGGACCAAGGGCGGGACGGCGGAGGCCACCTCGGCAAACGGGGACAGCGACGTCCGCAGCTGCCGCCCGGGCTCCGTTCCCTCGCCGTTCAGCAGCGCCTTGAGCGCCGGGACGTACTCGCGCAGATACGAGAGGGGGCGGGTCGGCCAGGCGCCGGCGGCGGTCATCCATTCAGGCATCCCGTGGCCGATGCCCGCGATCAAGCGCTGCGGGTTCAGCTGCGCGAGCGTACCGATTTCCATTGCGGTGAAGGCGACGTTCCGTGCGGCGGCGGGCAGGATTCCGATCCCGACCGTGATCGTCGAGGTGACGGCCAGCGCGGTGGCAGCCTGCGCGATGCCGCCCCGGAAGCCGAGGTCTTCGACGACCCATAGTTCGTCGAAACCGAGGTTCTCCGCGCGTGTGGCAAAGGCAACGAACTGATCGGCGGGCAGGTCACGAGGGAGCATCACTCCGACGCGACCGCGGGATGGGTTTGGCATGTTGGGTCCTCTGGTTTGGATTAGGCGGGGGGCCGATCAGACCGCCGCTTGTCTTCGGCGGTGAGCACGTGCCGCGGCTGGTCGAAGCATTCGCCGAGACTCTCACAGTGACATCTCCCTGGTGAGCGCCCATTCAGCGGGGGTTCCAATTCCTGGGCGACCATCCCACTACGGGCTCGAAGAGTTGTCGCTCACGTCACGCGGTAGGCGACGTATCGGACGCGGTGTGCTTCACGGATGTACGACGCGATGAACACGGAGCGCTCGAGCTCGGGTCGGGTCGCCGACTCGAGTGTCAGTGCCGCACGGAAGTAGTAGCTGTCGGGATCGACGTCTTCGCCGCGAAGCAGCGCCTCGAGAACGGCGGGGTCGCCGCTTCGCACGCCTCGCGCACGGATGTACAGCAGGTCGCCGTCGTGAGAGCGGGCACTGTAGCGACCGTCGATCTCGATAGAACCGTCTGCGCGCACTGTCTGCCAGTCCGCGCCACCAGCGAGAATTGCCCCCTCGAAGGCCCCGGTGATCGTGCCGCCGATCACCGGGATGATCCGGCGATGACCGACACGCGTCATGCCGTGATCCTCGAGGGGCCCGAGTTCTGCACTGACCTCGAAGGCGAACTCGAGGGAGGGGACTGGAGGTACCGGCGACATGGCTGCCTACCTCCTGTCCGGGCGCGTGGACGAGCGCTCGCGGTAGATCAGATCGAACGACTCGATGGTGTGCTCGGCGCGGTCGGCGCCCTCGATCAGGGAGATCAGCAGTTCGCCGGCGCGCGTCCCGGCATCCTTGGCTCGCAGATCCAGGGCCGAGATCGGCGGTTGCACGATCGGAAGTGTCGGACTGTCGTTGTATGAGACGAGCTGGATGTCGTCCGGGACGGAGTGTCCGAGCTCGCGCAGTGTGGAGAGGATGCCGACACCGAGGCCTTCGGGGAGGCAGACGATCGCGTCGACGTCGGGATGCGTCGCCTGGAGCTCCTGGATCATCTGATGGAGTTCCTCTGCTGACGGCACACGTGTGAGGTCGACGAACGCGACAGGGGTGCCGTTGGCAACGCACCAGTCCACGGCGGCGTCGACCGCGATGCGGGCCCACATCTGATTCACCGGCGGCCTGATGACCGCGATCGACGTCGCACCGCCGGTCCGCAGCCGATCGAGCAGCCGGTTCATCGCTGTGTTGTGATCGCCGGCCACGATCGCGGTGGGCTCGGGCATTCCGGGTGGAACCAACTCCGAGACCACGACGGGCCGACCGGTCTCGAGGATCGCGCGCGCAAGCTCGTCACCATCGATCACGTCGGTCATCACGAAGCCGTCGACGTGAAGACCCCCCGCCTTGGCGGCTGGAAAGTCGGCCGGGATGAGCGACACCGTCAGCTCTCTGTCCTTCGTGCTCTCGACGACGCCGACCGCGAAGTTCATGTAGTACTCCATGAAGTTCATGCCGCCGGGCAGCCACAGTCCGATCGAGCCCGCCCGGGCCCGTCGCAGGTTGCGGGCGCCGCTGTTGGTCGAATAGCGAAGCCTCGATGCGGCCTCGATGACGCGCGATCGCGTCTCAGCTGAGACCCGTCCGCCGCCGGTCAGTGCGCGTGAGGCGGTTCCGCGCGAGACGCCGCACAGATCGGCGACGTCCTGCAGTGTCGCCGGTCGAGTCGATGGCATCGTTACCTCCTGCGGCCGATCCTAGGGCGGATGGCCTTGGTACCAATATTGCACAATCGATTGCGCATTCGCCACTGAATAGGGCACACTCTCCTCCAAGACCCGCCGACGATGTGGCCGGCACGGTCGACAACCCGACAAAGGAGTTTGCCATGACGTTGGATTCGAGCCTCCTCAAGGAGGAACCAACCGGAAAGCTGAAGAAGGCCGCCCTCGGCACGTGGGGAGTCGTCTTCCTCGTCGTCTCGGCGGCCGCGCCGCTGAGCGTGCTCGCCGGCATCGGCCCCCTTGCCGTTCTCATCGGCGGCGTCTCAGCGCCCGTCGTCTACGCCGTCGCCGGCATCGTGCTGGCTGTGTTCGCGATCGGCTTCCTGTTCATGGCGCGAAACCTCAAGCCCATGGGCGGCTTCTACACCTACATCTCCGTCGGACTCGGCAGGGTCGTCGGGCTCGCGGCGGGCTTCCTCGCGTGGGTGTCGTACAACCTGCTGCAGATCGGCTTGTGGGGGCTGTTCGGCGTCATGGCGCAGGGGATGTTCGCCGTGGTCTTCGGCATCGACGTGCAGTGGTGGATCCTCGCCGTGATCGGCGCGGTGCTGGTCTTCGGCCTCGCAGCCGTCGGGGTGGACGTCGGAGCGAAGGTCCTCGGTGTGCTCCTGGTGCTCGAGACCGCGCTGCTCGTGGTGCTCGCCGTGGCGATCCTCAGCCAGCGGGCCGGTCAGCTGGAGTTCGGCACGTTCGCTCCGGAGAACATCTTCACGCCGAGCATGTTCGCCATCCTCGGATTCGGCTTCGCGGCCTTCATGGGGTTCGAATCGACCGTGCTCTACCGCAGCGAGACGCGCGACCCCGACCGGTCGATCCCGCGCGCGACGTACATCGCGGTGGCCTTCCTCGCGATCTTCTACACCGCCACCCTGTGGCTGGTGATCCAGGCCTTCGGCGACAGCGAGGTGCAGGGAGTGATCGCCCAGGACCCGGCGGCCTTCTTCTTCACCGCGATGGGGGCGTACGTGGGCGAGTGGGGTGTGTCGGTGATGTTCGTGCTGATCGTGTCGAGCATCTTCGCCGGCCAGCTCGCGTTCCACAACGCGATCAACCGCTACAGCTTCGCGCTCTCGCGCGACGGCATCCTCCCCGCCTTCTTCAACCGGACCAACCGGATGGGCGCGCCCTGGGTCGCCGGGCTGATCCAGAGCGTCGTCGCCATCGCGGTCGTGATCGCCTTCGGCGTCGCCGGTCTCGACCCGCTCACGCAGCTGGTCATCCTGGTCAACTCGCCCGGCGTGTACGGCATCATCACCCTGCAGCTTCTCGCGTCGATCTCGGTGGTGATCTTCATCCTGCGCAACGGGCACCTCGCGCGGCGGTGGTACGTGCTGCCCGCCGCGATCTTCTCGCTCGTGGCGATGGCCGTGCTGCTCATCGTGCTCGTCATCACGATCGACTACCTGACGGCCGCCGGGCCCGCCATCAACGCGGTCATCCTCGCCGTGGTCCCCGTCGTGCTGATCGCCGGTGCCGCATACGCGCTCTTCCTTCGCGCGCGCAAGCCCGAGGTGTTCGCGCGGATCGGCGGCGCAGACCCGGAGTCGGTCCTCGCCGAGACGGCGGAGGTCCGGTGATCCCCGCGCTCGCGGCCGACCTCGTGCTGTTCGGCGGTGTGGTGGTGACGATGGCATCCGACGCGGCAGCGGATGCCGAGGGCGTGGCCATCCGCGCCGGTGAAGTGGTGGCGCTCGGCGACCGGAGCGCCCTCCAGCCCTACATCGGCGAGGGAACGCGAGTGATCGAGCTGGCGGGCGCGGCCATCCTCCCGGGATTCGTCGACAGCCACATCCACCCGGTGTTCGGCATCGACCTGACCCGCGGGGCCGATCTCAGCCGCTGCCGCACGCTCGCGGACGTCGAGGCGGCCTGCGGGCCGAGGTCGCCGCGTTGGACGGGGAGGACTGGCTCCTCGGGTGGGGGCTCGATCCGAACGTGTTCGGTGAAGATCCCGTCTCGAACGCGGTCCTGGACGACGTCGCGGGCGACCGCCCGGCGTTCGTCCGCTTCTTCGACGCCCATGCCGCGCTGGCATCCTCCGCAGCGCTCGCTCTCGCGGGAGTCACGGGTGTCGAGGAGTTCACCGACGGGTCACGTGTCGTCACCGACGGGACGGGCCGTCCGACCGGGTACCTCCTGGAGCTTCAGGCCATTCACCTCGTCGAAGCGGTCCTGCCTCCGCTGAGCTTCGATCAGCGGGCCGAGGCGCTCTACGAGGTGCTCCTCCACATGGCGCGCGCGGGGCTTCACCTCAGGTCAGGTGCAGGACCTCGCCCCGGATGCGATCGAGCTGCTGCAGACGATCGAGGCGACGCGCGACCTTCCGATCCGGCTGCGGATGTCTCCCTGGTACGTGCCGGGGGCGCCGCTCGAAGAGGTCTCCCGTCTGGCCGAGCTGCAGGGCGTGCACGGGCGCCGCTGGGTCGTGGAGGGCGTCAAGCTCATGATCGACGGCACGATCGACAACGGGACGGCCTGGCTGCACGAGCCGGACTGCCTCGGCGAGTCCACGGCATCGCTGTGGCTCGATCCCGAGCAGTACCGCGAGGCGCTCACCGCGCTGGACCGACGCGGCATCCCGACCACCACCCACGCGATCGGCGACGCAGGGATCGACTTCGTCGTGCGCGCGATCGACGGACTGGTCGAGCGCACGGCGACGCACCGCATCGAGCACATCGAGACGATGACGGATGCCGCGCTCGAGGTGTTCGTGTCGTCGCGGGCCACCGCGAGCATGCAGCCCACCCACTGCACGCTCTTCACGCGGGCGGACGGGAGCGACAACTGGTCGCGAAGACTGGGCGAAGAGCGCGCGGACCGAGGCTTCCGAACCCGGGACCTCGTCCGCGCCGGAGTCCCCCTCGCCCTGGGGTCGGACTGGCCGGTCGCGCCGAGCGATGCGGTCGGCATCCTGGCCGACGCCCAGCTGCGCCGCCCTCACGATGACCCGGACGCGGTCGCCGATCAACCCGAGTCAGGCACTCGACGCGATGGAGGCGCTGCGCGGTCTGACGGTCGAGCCCTATCGCACGATCGGCCGAACGGGCGGTGTGCTCGCGGTCGGCGCTCCGGCGGACATCACCGTGCTCGACCGTGATCCTCGCACGGTCACGCCCGACAGCCTCGGCGAGGCTGTCGTTCTGCTGACCGTCGTCGATGGACGCGTCGTCGTGGACGCCGGCGAGGCCCCACAGTGACGCTGCCCCGCACGCGCGTTGTCATCATCACCGGCGCCGGCAGCGAGCGCGGCATCGGCTTCGCCGCGGCCCGTCTTCTTGGCGCGGGAGGAATGCGCGTGGTGCTCACGTCGACGACCGGCCGCATCCTCGACCGAGTGGACGAGTTGCGCGCAGTGGGGATCGAGGCCGAGGGCGTGGTCGCCGATCTCACGCAGCAGAGCGGTGTCGACGCTGTCGTCGCCCGGGCGGCGAGCGCCTTCGGTGGCGCCGATGTGCTCGTGAACAACGCCGGCATGACGTCGATGTCCGATCCGGACGAACCCGGAGCGATCGATGAACTGTCCACGGTCCTCTGGCACGCCTCGCTGGAGCGCAACCTGACCACCTCGTTCCTGATGATCCGGGCCGTGGTCAAGGGAATGCGCGCCGGTGGCTATGGTCGGATCGTCAATGTCGCATCGGTGTCCGGACCGGTCGCGGCGTATGCGGGAGATGTCGCGTACCACGCGGCCAAAGCGGGCGTCGTCGGCCTGACCCGCGCGACGGCGATCGAGACCGCCTCCGCCGGGATCACGGTGAATGCCGTCGCACCGGGGTGGATCGATACGGGATCGGCGTCAGACCATGAGCGAGCCATGGGCGCGGCAACCCCTCTCGCGCGGTCCGGAACCCCCGAGGAGGTCGCGCACGTGATCGCCTTTCTCGCCGGTGACGGTGCGTCCTACATCACGGGCCAATTGATCACTGTCGACGGAGCGAACTCCATCAGTGAAGAGCGCGGTCGTTGAGACCCCGAAACGAACGGCAAGAAATGACCACAGGCGAAGCCATCCCCGCGTTCGATTTCTTCGACGCGGGGGAGCTGCCCGTTCCGATCGTGTCGGCCGAGCTGGCGGAGCGCTGGGCCGAAGAAGCGTTCGGGCTGGTCGTCCGCGCCGTCGACCTCGGCAGTCAGCAGGATGCGAACTTCCTCCTCGTGGGCGCGACGGGCGCGAGCGATGCGGCGGATGGTGCCCCCGTCGCCGTCATGAAGATCTCCAACAGCGCGTTCGACACCGAAACGGTCGAGGACCAGGATCGCGCGGCCCAGTGGGTTGCGGATTCCCCTGCGGGGTTGCGGACTCCGACACGTGTGAGTGACTTCGCTGTCATGGAGGCGTCGAGCGGTTCGCACATCGTGCGGCTCATCCGCTACCTCGACGGTGGAACGCTGCACGGCAGCGGATACCTGTCTCCGGCGGTCGTCGCGGAGATGGGTCGGGTGTGTGGCGAGGTGTGCGCCGCGCTGGCGAGTCTGCCGACCGCACCAGCAGAGCGCGTCCTGCAGTGGGACCTGCGCCAGGGGGCCCGGGTAGTCGAGTTCCTCGCCGAGCACATCGCCGACGCCGACCTTCGCGAGCGGGCGATGCGTGTCACGCGGGCCGAGGCGCGCCGAGTCGAGCGCGTGGCGTCGCTGCTGCCCGTGCAGGTCGTGCACGGTGACCTGACCGACGACAACCTGATGCGATCGGCTACGCGGCAGAACGAACGACTTCTGGATGGCGTCATCGACTTCGGCGACCTGATGCTCTCCTGGCGCGTCGCAGAGCTCGCAACCACGATCTCATCGATATTGCATCACGACGGTGCATCCGTTTTGTCGGTTCTGCCCGCGATCAGTGCATTCCACCGCATCCACCCGCTGAGCATCCCTGAGGCGGAGGCCCTGTGGCCGCTCGTCGTCATTCGCGGGGCCGTGCTCGTGGCGAGCGGACACCAGCAGGTGGGCGCCGACGAGTCGAACGATTACGCCCGCGAGGGGCTACTGCGTGAGCAACTCATCTTCGACCGCGCCTCATCGATCCCCTCAGATGTGATGACGGAGATCATCGTCCAGCACCTCGGCCTCCGGCCGCCCGGTTCAGCCCGAGCAACGACACCATCGCGCCTGTTCGACACCGACCGCACTGTCGCGCAACTCGATCTCGGCGTCGCCAGCCGCATTCTCGACGAAGGCGCATGGATGACGGACGCGAGCGCCCGACGAGCCGTCGCCGAAGCGGTCGATGGTCTCCTCGAGGGCGGAGACGAGGTGGTCATCGCGCCATTCGGCACGATCGATGCCACCCGCAGCCGGCCGCTGTCGACCGAGCCGGCGGCCACATGGCGGACAGGGACGGACGTGTGGGTCTCCACCGAGGTAGAGCTTCTGGCACCGTGGCCGGGTAGGGTGACCACCGCCCCGGCGGAGCTCGTTCTCACCGGCGAACACGCGACCCTCCGGATCACCGCGGACGCGGACATGCCGGAATCCGCTGCCCTGTCGTCGAGCGTGGTCACCGGTACGTCGCTCGGGATGCTGCGCCCGGGCACGCAGTATCGCCTCACCGTCTGGGCGAACGACTTCGAGTCAGACGTGCCCGCCTTCGTTCTTTCCGCGCACGCCCCGGGGTGGCTGCCGCACCTGTTCGACCCCGCTGCTTCGTTCGGCCTCGGGGATGCGGAGCCGTCGCGATCCGACGACGGCGGGGGAGACCTCATGTCTCGTCGCGAGGCCGTGCTGGCAGACGTGCAGGAGCACTACTACGCACGACCTCCGCGCATCGAGCGAGGGTGGAAGCACCACCTGGTCGCCGACGATGGCCGCGTGTTCCTCGACATGGTCAACAACGTCACGGTGCTCGGGCACAGTCACCCGCGGGTGGCGCGTGCCATCGCCGACCAGTGGCGCACCTTCAACTCCAACTCCCGATTCCACTACGCCTCGATCGTCACGCTCGCCGAGAAGCTGACCGCGCTCCTTCCGGACAGCCTCGACACCGTGTTCCTGGTGAACTCGGGTTCGGAAGCGGTCGAGCTGGCACTCCGTCTCGCGCGCGTGCACACCGGGCGCGAAGATCTGCTCGCGGTGCGCGACGCCTACCACGGGTGGACGTACCTGGCCGATGCGGTATCCACCTCGAGTGCGGACAATCCGCGCGCGCTCGCCTCGCGGCCCGAATGGGTGCACACCTTGGAGGTGCCGAACGCGTTCCGAGGCCGCTATCGCGGAGACGAGGCGCACCGCTATGCGCAGGACGCCACCGCAGTGATACGGGAGCTCGTCGCGTCGGGGCGAGCGCCGGCAGCGTTCATCTGCGAGCCGGTCTACGGCAGCGCCGGGGGCGTGACATTGCCTGCCGGCTACCTGGAAGCGGTGTACTCCGAGGTGCGCCGCGCCGGGGGCCTGACGATCGCGGACGAAGTGCAGGTCGGGCTCGGTCGGCTGGGCAGCTGGTTCTGGGGCTTTCAGCAGCAGGGCGTTGTGCCCGATGTGGTCACGATCGCCAAGTCTTTCGGTGACGGGCACCCGCTGGGCGCCGTGATCACGACCAAGGAGATCGCAGCCAGCTATGCGGCGGAGGGGTACTTCTTCTCGTCTACCGGTGGCAGTCCGGTTTCATGCGTGGTGGGTGCGACGGTTCTGGACGTCATCGCCGAGGAGGATCTCGCCGGCAACGCACTACGGGTGGGACGGCATCTGAAGGATCGCCTGAATGAGCTCGCGCAACGGCACGAACTCATCGGCGCGG
Source organism: uncultured Actinomycetota bacterium (assembly GCA_963792285.1). Lineage (GTDB taxonomy): Bacteria > Actinomycetota > Actinomycetes > Actinomycetales > Microbacteriaceae > Microbacterium. Next base: position 249,619 of record CAWBVS010000023.1, read on the forward strand.
TGCATGGCGAGGGCCTGTATCTCGGCGTGGAGTTCGTGCGCGACCGCGTCACGCTCGAGCCGGCCACAGCCGAGACGGCGGAGATCTGCGAGCGACTTCTGCAGCGTGGAGTGATCGTGCAGCCCACGGGCAACTCGATGAACGTCCTGAAGATCAAACCGCCACTGAGTTTCGACGAGGCGGCGGCGGACTTCTTCGCCGACGCGCTCGACAGCCTCCTGACCTGACTCCGACGGAACCGGCGCGACGGGTCCGGCGCCTCTCAGCTCGCCCGTTGCCGATCACGCCGGGGAGTTGCCGTCGCCGATGCCCGACCACCCGAAGTCACGCTTGACATGATCAGCTAACGCGGGTTAGTCTCATCATCATCGCCACTAACCCGCGTTAGTAGCCCTCTCAGCGCACACGGAAGCTCATTCAATGTCGAAGACGACTCCCCGTTCGGTCACGATGAAGGACGTCGCGCTTCACGCCGGTGTCTCGCGCACTGCGGTCTCGCTGGTCCTGAATGGCCGGGATTCCGTGGCGCTGGCCGACGAGACCCGGGCCCGCGTCCTCGCCGTCGCGGCGGAGCTCGGATACCGGCCCAACGCGGGTGCACGGGCTCTCGCGAATCAGCGCAGCGACTGGTACGGCCTCGTCACGGAGATCGTGACCGCACCGTTCGCCGTGGACATCATCAAGGGTGCACAAGACCGGGCGCTCGTCGATGAGAAGTACCTGCTGATCGCGTCGACTGAATCCGACCCCGCCGCCGAGACCGCAGTCATCGAGCGCCTTCTCGAGCAACGTGTCGAGGGCCTCCTCTACGCGGCGACCTGGCACCGCGCGGTGACCCTTCCCGACATCGCCCGTGAAGTGCCGACCGTGCTTGTGAACTGCTTCGACCGCGAGGGCCGCTTTCCCGCCGTTGTGCCGGACGAACGTGCCGGCGGCCGTCGCGCGACGGAGCGTCTGCTTGCGGCGGGACACCGTCGCATCGGCTTCGTCAACCTCGATCCCGACATCCCCGCAGCCGTCGGTCGACGTATCGGCTTTCACGAGACGCTGAGCGAGGCGGGAATCTCAGTCGACGAGAATCTCGAGATCTCCGGGCACGCGACCGCTGACGGCGGTTACGCCGCGGCATCCGCTCTGCTCGACCTCGCCGACCCGCCCACTGCGCTCTTCTGCGCCAACGACCGCATGGCGATGGGCGCGTACGACGCAATCAAGGAGCGCGGACTGCGCATCCCCCACGACGTTGCCGTCATCGGATTCGACAATCAGGAGCTCATCGCGGCCTACCTGAGACCCGGACTGACGACGGTCGCGCTGCCCTTCGAAACGATGGGTGCGAAAGGCGTGGAACTCCTCGCCGACATCATCGCGGGTCGGTCGACCGCCACGGAAACCGTGACGGTCGACTGCCCGCTCCTCGAACGCGCATCGGTGTGACTGGACATCCCGTCCGACGCGCAGCCCCTTCGGCTTCAACGAAGAAAGGAACACATCCATCATGACAGTTCACAGGAAGGCGGTGCTCGTCGTTGCCGCATTCGCGGCCACGGCAGCGCTCGCGCTCTCAGGCTGCAGCGGCGGCGGAAGCACTTCCGCCGACTCGCTGGACGGCAGCCAGCTGCTCACCATCCCGCGGGAAGACATGGGAACGTTCGACCGCAACTTCAACCCGTTCTCGAACCCCGAGTTCCCGATGACGCAGCAGGCGATCTACGAATCGATGCTCGTCTACAACCCGGCAGACGGCTCGACGACCCCGTGGCTCGCGACGGAATGGGAAGTGGCACCCGACAGCATGGGCATCACCTACCAGCTTCGTGAGGACGTGAAGTGGTCGGACGGCGAGCCGTTCACCGCCGACGACGTCGTGCTCTCGTTCGACCTGCAGCGCGAGATCCGCGGCGGCTTCGACTACATCGAGACCGTCACCGCGGTCGACCCGCTCACGGTGAAGTTCGACTTCAACCAGCCGTTCTCGCCGGCGCTGCTCGACATCGGGCAGCAGATCATCGTGCCGGCTCACATCTGGAGTGAGGTCGAGGACACCACCAAGTTCGCGAACGAGGAGCCGGTCGGTACCGGGCCCTACACCGAGGTGACCAGCTTCCAGTCCCAGTCCTTCGACCTGGGCAAGAACCCCGAGTACTGGCAGCCCGAGAAGCAGCAGATCGAGGGCATCCGCATGCTGGCGTTCGCGGGCAACGACGGTGCGAACCTCGCCGCCGCCAATGGCGACGTCGACTGGGCGCCGCAGTTCATCCCGAACATCGAGGAGGCGTACGTCGCGAAGGACCCCGAGAACCGCTTCTACTGGTTCCCGCCCACGGGTTCGATGATCAACTGGCAGTTCAACACCACCAAAGCACCGTTCGATGACGCGGATGTGCGCAAAGCGCTGTCGATGGCAGTCGATCGCGAGCAGGTCACCGAGATCGGGATGCAGGGCTACACGTCCCCCGCCGACTGCACGGGTCTGAGCGGCTCGTATGACACCTGGCGCGACGACGCCGTCGTCGAGTCATGCACCTGGACGAACCGTGACCTTGAGGGCGCGGGAGAGCTGCTGGATGCCGCAGGCATCACCCTCGGCGCAGACGGCAAGCGCGTGCTTCCCGACGGAACGCCATTCGCGTTCGACTTCTCGGTCGGCTCCACCTCGAGCGACTGGGTGTCCGTCGGCAACGTCATCTCGCAGAACCTTGCCGAGCTCGGCGTGACGGTCACCGTCGCAGCGAAGGACTGGGGCGACGTGGTGGCCGGCTACGAGAACGGCACGTTCGATTCCGGCATCGTGTGGAGCGCCAACGCCCCCACGCCCTACCAGTTCTATCGCGGCGCGATGTCCACCGAGACGGTCAAGCCGGTCGGCGAGCAGACCTTCGACAACTACCACCGGTACGGCAGTCCGGAGGCAGACGCACTGCTCGCTCAGTTCGCCGCAGCACCCGATGAGGCCGCACAGCAGGCCGCCGCGGACCAGCTGCAGGCACTGTTCGCCGATGACGCGCCGCTGGCCCCGCTGTTCCCCGGTCCTGAGTGGGGCGCGGCGAGCAACGCGCGGTTCACCGGCTGGCCCACGGAGGAGAACCCCTACGCGACGCTGTCGACGCGCTCGCGGACGACGGTTCTCGTCCTCACCACCCTCGAGCCAGTCGTCGCCGACTGAGAATCGGTTCGTCCTGCTGCGTCGCTGACGCGGCGCAGCAGGACGAACCGGGAGTCACACCATGGGATACATGCTGCGACGCTTCGGGTTCTATCTCGTCGCGTTCTGGGTGTCGATCACCCTCAACTTCTTCCTTCCCCGCTTCATGCCGGGAGACCCGGTGTCGCGCATGGTCGCGCGCCTCCAGGGTCAGCTCCGCCCCGACCAGATCGAGGCCCTCAAAGAGTCGTTCGGGCTCAGCGACGCCCCTCTGTGGGAGCAGTACCTGCGCTACCTGGGCCAGCTCTTCACCGGAAACCTCGGTTTCTCGATCTCGAGGTTTCCGACGCCGGTGGTCGACGTCATCGGGGGCGTGATCGGCTGGACGCTTCTGCTGGGCTTCGTCTCGCTCATCATCGCGGTCATCCTCGGCAACGTGCTCGGCATCCTGGCGGCCTGGCGCCGCGGCGGAGCCCTCGACTCCTACGTTCCGCCCTTCCTCATCTTCATCGGCTCGTTCCCGTACTTCTGGCTCGCCATGGGGCTGCTCTACGTGTTCGGAGTGACGCTCGGCTGGTTTCCGGTGCGGCATGCGTATGGGGTCGGCATGACTCCTGGATTCTCGCTCGCCTTCATCGGCGACGTCGCGTACCACCTGGTCCTGCCCGCCACCTCGATCGTGCTCGTCTCGATCGGCGGCTGGATGCTGGGGATGCGCAACACGATGATCGCCACGAACGCCGAGGACTACATCGTGATGGCGGAGGCGAAGGGCCTGGGCACCAACCGCATCAGGACGAACTATGCGGCGCGCAACGCGCTGCTGCCGTCGGTCACCGCGTTCGGCATGTCGCTCGGCTTCCTCGTCGGCGGTGCGCTCCTGACCGAGGTCGTCTTCGCCTACCCGGGAATCGGCTACACGCTGCTCTCGGCAGTGCAGAACCTCGACTACCCCCTCATGCAGGGGCTCTTCCTGACGATCACCACGTTCGTGCTGATCGCCAACTTCCTCGTCGACATCGTGTACGTGCGGCTCGACCCCCGCGTACGCGTGAGCTGAACGGAGCACGTGATGTCACTCGCACAGAATCCCCAGGCGATGGCCGAGCTCGATCTCGGCTCGGCGCCCGGCCCCGACGGCCAGCCCCAAGCCGCACCGCCCCCGCCTCGCAAGCGCGGCGGCGGAGGTCTCCTTCGCGGACTTGTCGGAAACTCCAAGTCGGTCGCCGGAATCGTGATCCTCATCCTGTTCGCGCTCATTGCGATCTTCGCGCCGGTCATCTCGCCCGGAGACCCCAACCTCATCACCGGGATGGGCTCCCAGCCACCCTCGCTGGAACACTGGCTCGGCACCACGGCGAAGGGCCAGGACGTCCTCGCCCTCAACATCTGGGGCTCGCGCTCGTCATTGTTCGTCGGCTTCTCGGTCGGCATCCTGGCCATGCTCGTCGGCCTCTTGGTCGGTCTTGCGTCGGCTTACCTCGGACGATGGGTCGACAACCTGCTGTCGCTCATCACCAACGTGTTCCTGCTTCTGCCCGGACTGCCGCTGCTCGTGATCCTCGCGGCGTTCCTGCCGCAGGGGCTCGGCACTGTCATCGCGGTGCTCGTCATCACCGGATGGGCAGGGTCGGCACGCGTGCTCCGCTCGCAGGCGATGTCGATCCGCGGCAAGGACTTCGTCGGCGCCTCACAGGTGACCGGTGAAAGCCCCCTGCGCATCATGTTCCGGGAGATGCTGCCGAACATGGCGTCGATCGTCATGAGCACGTTCCTCGCCTGCGTCATCTTCGGCATCGGCGCGCAGGCGGGCCTGGAGTTCCTCGGACTCGGCGACCTCAGCACCGTCAGCTGGGGCACGAATCTCTACTGGGCGAGCAATGACGGCGCACTCCTCACCGGTGCCTGGTGGGTGTTCGTCCCTCCCGGCGTGTGCATCGCGCTCGTCGCATTCGCCCTCGCGCTGGTCAACTACGGCGTCGACGAGACGACGAACCCCCGCCTGCGCCGGCCCCGCCGCCGCACCACCCCTGATGAGCCCACGCGGGTCGCGGCATCCGCGAAGAGCAGCTCAGCGCGGGCCGCCACCTCACAGAAGGAGCAGAGCCGATGAGCACTCCCTTGCTCGAAATCGAGGACCTCAGCGTCGAGTACGTCACCGAGTCCCGCACGGTGCGCGCGGTCGACCGCGTCACGTTCTCGATCGCCGAACGCGAGGTGTTCGGCTTGGCCGGCGAGTCCGGCTGCGGAAAGTCGACGATCGCCAATGCGATCCTGCGCCTGCTGCGCGACCCCGCCGTCATCGCCGGAGGGTCCATCCGGTTCGCCGGAACAGACGTGCTGGCGCTGAGCGCCGACGAACTGCGCGACTTCCGCTGGCGCCAGGTGGCGATGGTCTTCCAGAGCGCGATGAACTCGCTGAATCCCGTCATGACGATCGGCGACCAGATCGCGGACATCTTCACCACCCACGAGGGCGGGTCGAAGAAGGCGGCGATGGTTCGCGCCGGTGAACTGCTCGACCTCGTGGGCATCCCGCGCGACCGCCTGCGCTCGTACCCGCATCAGCTGTCGGGTGGGATGCGGCAGCGCGTCGTCATCGCGATGGCAACGGCGCTGCGGCCGCCCCTGTTGATCATGGATGAGCCCACGACGGCGCTCGACGTCGTCGTGCAGCAGGAGATCATGGCCCAGATCAAGGACCTGCAGCAGGAGCTGGGATTCGCGATCCTGTTCATCACGCACGACATATCGCTGATGGTGGAGCTGTCCGACCGCATGGCGATCATGTACGCCGGCCGCTTCGTCGAGACTGCGCCGGCGAAAGAGATCTTCGACGCTCCAGAACACCCGTACACCCGCGCCCTGATGAACGCGTTCCCTCCCATGACGGGCCCGCGCACGCGCCTTCGGGGCCTCGGAGAGGGCGTGAGGTTCCGCGACATCCCCGACCTGGTGGCGGTGACGCCGACTCACTGGGTCGCGCCCAGCACTGACGCCGACCTGATCACGGAGGCCATCGCATGACCGACCACGACACCCCGGTGCTCTCCACGCGGGGACTGCAGAAGACCTTCACGATCGGGGGATCCTTCTCCCGCAAGCAGGTACGCGCCCTCGGCGGGGTCGACCTCGACATCGCTCACGGCGAGATCGTCGCACTGGTCGGCGAGTCGGGAAGCGGCAAATCGACGCTCGCACGCTGCATCGCACGCCTTGAGCAGCCGTCCGCCGGGACGTTCCTGTTCGAGGGCCAAGACATCATCGCCACCTCGAAGCGGCGTGCGACGCGCGAGTACCGCTCCGCGGTGCAGATGATCTTCCAGGATCCTTTCGGCTCGCTCAATCCGGTCCACCGGATCGGGCACTTCCTCGAGCGGCCCCTGCGTATCCACGGCGCCGCCTCCGGCCGCGCCGCGATCGAGCAGGCCAAGCGTCGGCTGATGGCGAAGGTAGGGCTGCCCGAAGAGATGCTCGACCGCTACCCGCACGAGCTGTCGGGCGGTCAGCGGCAGCGCATCGCCATCGCCCGCGCCCTGGCGGTCAATCCTCGCCTCCTCCTCGCCGACGAGCCGACGTCGATGCTCGACGTCTCGGTGCGGATCGGGGTGCTCAACCTCATGCGCAGCCTCTGCGAAGAGCAGGGCATCTCGATGCTGTACATCACGCATGACCTCGCGTCGGCGCGCTATCTCGCCGACCGCATCGTCGTGATGTTCGCCGGCGAGTTCGTCGAGGGCGGAGACGCGATGGAGCTGCTCGCGCAGCCCGCGCATCCGTACACGCGACTGCTCATCTCGGCGGTGCCCGACCCGAAGCGCACGGATCCGTTCGATGCGGTGGAGCGAGCGCAGTTGCGTCGCGAGGTCTTGCAGCCGACGGAGTGCCGGTGGTCCGGGCAGACAGCCGAGCCGTGCTCGGCCGAGAAGCCGGTGTTCCACCGGCTGAGCGAGAAGCCGCAGCACTGGGTGCGCTGCGGGCTGTACGCACCACCCGCGGATGCACCCGGAACCGCACTGGAACAAGCCGCAGATGACCTGGAGAACGACGCCGCATGACCAGCCACACCACTGCCCATCCCGACGTGGCGGCACACGACCTCGCGGCGCGAGCTGCGCTCGATCCGCACCGCCCGGCGTTCCATTTCGTCGCACCGGCAGGGTGGTTGAACGACCCCAACGGACTCACGCAGCGGGACGGCTGGTACCACCTCTTCTACCAGTACAACCCGTTCGCCGCGGTCCACGACCGGATCCACTGGGGGCACGCACGCAGCACCGACCTCGTGCACTGGGAGCACCTGCCGATCGCACT
>CAWBVS010000024.1:0-10448 GCA_963792285.1 uncultured Actinomycetota bacterium
GACATCTCGTTCACCGCCAGCGCCGGCGAAGTCGTCGCGTTCCTCTACGACATCGAATCGCACATCCTCACGGTGCAGACCGCCAACCCGCCCCTCGCGGGCACGGGGGAGCTGCGCGCGCACTGGATCGACGCCGACACGATCGCCTGGCCGGCCGACCTCGGCGCCAGGCCGCCGCCGGCGCGACCTGGCAGCTGTACGCGTCGCCCGACGCCTCGCTCGCCGCGGTCGACGGCGAGGTCACCGGTGGTGACCCGATCGACCTGACGGTGATCGACGGAGGCCTGACCGACGCGCAGAAGGCCGCCTTCCCGGCGCTCGCGTCGTACGTCGCCCTCCGCGTCGCAGACGGGACGGATGCCGCCACCCTCGTGAAGGGCCAGCTCTCGGTCGCCCAGCGCAGCGGCGATGCCCTCACCGGCTTCACCGGCGTGCAGATTCCGGGCGTCCTCGACGACCTGTATGCGGACGCACTGGCGGACATAGACCTCGGAGTCGCCTTCCGCGGCAACAACCCGACCTTCCGCCTCTGGGCCCCGACGGCGCAGAGCGCGGCCCTGTTGACGTGGGATGCCGGTGCCACCGGCGAACCGCAGCGTCATGAGGCGACGTGGGATGCGGCATCCGGCACGTGGTCGGTCGCCGGCAAGAAGGCGCTCAAGGGCGACGAGTACCTCTGGGAGGTCGTCGTCTACGCGCCGACCACCGGCGTGATCGAGACGAACACCGTGACCGACCCGTACTCGGTCGCACTCACGCCGAACTCCGAGCGCTCGGTCGCGATCGACCTCTCCGACAAGGCGCACAAGCCCAAGGCGTGGGAGAAGACCAAATCGCCGGTGATCGACCAGCCGGTCGACCGGGCGATCTACGAACTGCACATCCGCGACTTCTCGATCACCGACACCACGGTGCCCGAGGCCGACCGCGGCACGTACAAGGCCTTCACCCACGACGGGCAGTGCGGGCATGACGCAGCTCGCCCAGCTGGCGGATGCCGGGATCAACACCGTGCACCTGCTGCCCTCGTTCGACATCGCCACGATCGAGGAGGACCGCGCCGCGCAGGCCGTGCCCGCGTGCGACCTGGCCTCGTTCGCCCCCGACTCGAGTGAGCAGCAGGCGTGCATCAACGCGATCCGCGACGCCGACGGCTTCAACTGGGGCTACGACCCGTTCCACTTCTTCGCCCCCGAGGGGTCGTACGCGGTGGACGCGAACGGCGGCGCCCGCGTCGCGGAGTTCCGCTCGATGGTCGGTGCGCTGCACCAGACGGGTATGCAGGTCGTGCTCGACGAGGTCTTCAACCACACGGCCGAGTCCGGTCAGGGCGAACGCTCGGTGCTCGACCAGGTCGTGCCCGGCTACTACCACCGGCTCAACGCGGCCGGCGGGGTCGAGACCTCGACGTGCTGCCAGAACGTCGCGACCGAGCACGCCGCGGCGCAGAAGCTCATGGTCGACTCGGTCGTCACATGGGCCCGCGACTACCGCGTCGACGGGTTCCGCTTCGACCTGATGGGGCACCACTCGAAGGAGAACCTCCTCGAGGTGCGCGAGGCGCTCGACGCGCTCACGCTCAAGAAGGACGGTGTGGACGGCGAGGCGGTCTACTTGTACGGCGAGGGCTGGAACTTCGGCGAGGTCGCGAACAACGCGCTGTTCGAGCAGGCGACGCAGGGTCAGCTCGGCGGCACCGGCATCGGCACGTTCAACGACCGGCTGCGCGACGGCGTGCACGGCGGAAGCCCGGTCGACGGGTCGTCGACGTTCGAGCAGGGCTTCGGCACGGGCCTGGGCACCGATCCGAACGGCTCGGCGGTCGACCCCGCCGACCGCACGCTCGGTGAGCAGACCGACCTCGTGAAGCTGGGACTCGCGGGCAACCTCCGCGACTTCGAGTTCGAGGCGTCCGACGGCACGGTAAAGCGCGGTGACGAGGTGAGCTACAACGGATCGCCGGCCGGCTACGCCGACCAGCCCGACGAGGTCATCAACTACGTCGACGCGCACGACAACGAGACGCTCTACGACCTGTCGGTCTTCAAGCTGCCGACCGACACGTCGATGGCCGATCGCGTGCGCATGAACACGCTGTCGCTCGCGACCGTGACGCTCTCGCAGTCCCTGTCGTTCTGGCACGCCGGAACCGAGCTGCTGCGATCGAAGTCGCTCGATCGCAACAGCTACAACTCCGGCGACTGGTTCAACCGCATCGACTGGACGGGTCAGGAGTCGACGTTCGGCTCGGGACTTCCGATGGCGGCCGACAACGGTGAGAAGTGGCCGATCATGGCGCCGCTCCTGGCGAACCCGGCGCTCAAGCCCGCGGCATCCGACATCGCGTCCGCGGAGGCGTCTGCGCTCGACCTGCTGCGGGTTCGCTCCGAGGTCGACCTGCTGCGTCTCGGCTCGGCAGAGCTGATCGAGCAGAAGGTGTCGTTCCCCAACGGCGGGACGGATGCCGCCCCCGGCGTCATCGTCATGGTGATCGACGACCTGCTCGGTGAGGACGTCGACCCCGAGCTGGAGGGCGCACTGGTCGTGTTCAACGCGTCGCCCGAGCCGGTCACGCAGACCGTCGAGGCTCTCGCCGGTCGCGGGTTCGCGCTGACGCCGGCGCTTGCGAACGGCGCCGACCCGGTCGTGAAGACGACGACGTGGGATGCCGCGACCGGTTCGGTCACCGTCCCGGCGCGGTCGGTCGCCGTGCTGGTCGACGTCGAGGACGTCGACACGGTCGTGGCCGCGGCGCCGAGCAAGGTGCTCGCGAAGGTCGGCACGCCTGTGAAAGTGACCGGCCGGATCATCGCCGCCGACGGCAGCGCGCCGGTCGGCACGGTCACGGTGACCGACGGTGGAAAGGTCATCGCGACCGTGGAGCTCGCCGCGGCCGCCAAGGGCAAGATCGACATCGCCCTGCCGGCGCTCGGCCGCGGCATCCACATGCTGCGCACGTCGTTCACCGGGGCCGACGGGTGGAGCGATTCGCAGTCGCTGTTCCCGGTACCCGTCGTGCTGTACTGACCCCCCCGGAGCACGAAAGAGCGGCCCCACCGGGATCCCGGTGGGGCCGCTCTGTGTGTATCGCTACGGCGCGAGCGCGGCGCTGATCGAGAACAGCGTCGTGGTGCCCGACACCTCGTTCGCGACCGCGAGCAGCGGAGCGCCGGTCGGCGACGACGAGGCCGGGATGAACGCGAGCCCCTCAGGGCCCAGGTCACCCGCCTGTGTCAGCGCCGACTCGGGATCGTCGGCGTCTTCGACCGAGACCGAGAAGTCGCGGTTGTTCACGTACGTGACGAAGCGGGATGCCGCGGGGTCGGTGATGTCGAACACCGCGACACCGCCCACCCGCTCGAAGCCGATGAACGCGTACGTGCGGCCGTCGACCTCGCCGATCGTCAGGTTCTCGGGCTCGGGGCCCTTGTCTTCGCTGCGGCCCTCGAAGTTGGGCTCGGTGTGGTTGGAGTTGAAGTACTCCGGCAGTGCGGCCGAGGTGATCTGCTCGAAAGCGTCGCCCGAGTCGAAGACCTGCTCGCCGCCGGTCGTCCAGATCGAGAACGATCGTCCGCCGAACGCGTAGAGCTCGTCGTAGCAGCCCTTTTCGGCATCGAACCCGTTCTCGATCGTGACGTTCAGGCGGCCGAGGTTCGAGCCGCCGAGGACGCCGGCCAGCGGGCTGTCGGCGCAGACCGGTCCATAGCCGTTCGCGGCGAGCGCGCTGACGCGCGTGGACTCGACATAGTCCGTCCCGAGATCCTCGTCGCCCCACTCGCGGACGTCGCCCTCGTTCGCGGTGACCAGGTAGGTCTCGCCGTTCGCACGGTAGGCATTCAGCCCGTCGGGCATGTACATGCCGTTGAGCCCCTCGAACGTGCGGATGTCGATCGCTCCGTCACGGTCGGACGGGTCGAGCCCGAAGCCGTCGGCGCCGTGATCCTTGAAGCCCAGGGGCATGATCTCGGTGACCTGTGCGCGGTTGAGGTCGACGACCGCGATCGCGTTCGCCTCCTGCAGCGCGACGTAGGCGGTGCGTCCGTCGATCGCGACGTACTCCGGCTCGAGGTTGCGCGAGACCGGCTTGTCGTCGCCCTGCGGAGTCGGTCCGAACACGCGCACGTCTTCGGGCAGGGGCAGCGAGCCGCCCGCCTCGAACGCGTGGAACGTCGCGGTGCGCACGTCCTTCTGCCGCGGCGCCCACTTCTGCGCGGGGTTGAGCTTGACGACGCTGACCGAGCCCTCGGGATCGGTCAGGAAGTCGTCGGCGGGCTCGCCCTCGTTCGCCGAGACGGCGTACTTGCCGTCGGCGCTGATCGTGACCATGTCGGGCAGGGCGCCCACGCTCACGCTGCCGAGGATCGCGGTCGCATCGGTGACGGCATCCGCGTCGAAGAACACGAGCGTGCCGGGGTCGGTCTTCACCGGCGCTTCGAACGCGATGACCCCGAGCCCGTCAGCGCGCACGGCGACCGAGTTGGCCACGCCCTGCGCGGCGATCGCGAACTCGAAGCTCGGCGCGGCCGGGTCGGCGTAGTCGAGCACCGACACGCTGCCGGCGACGGCATTCACCACGAAGAGACGGTCGCCGTACGCGGTGACGATCTCGGCGGCGGACTCGTCGAAGACGCCGGTGCTCGAAGCTGCCGAGGGGGCTGAGCGCGAGGGCGGCGTCGTCGGCGGAGTAGGTGATCGGATCGGGCACGACGGCGGCGGATGCCGCGGTGAGCGGTGCGAGCGCGAGCGCGCACGCGGCGGCCGCGGCGGTCACGACCGTGGTGGTGCGCCGGCTCGGGCGCCGGTGGGGGGAGAGCGAAGGCATCGGTGTCCTCAGTCGGGAAGGAGTGCACGCGGGCGCGCGCTCCCCTTTCGTAGCCGCGCACGGTGTCGGTCTGGTGAACGGTGCCCGAACGCTTCGACCTGTGGTATTCCTCGCATATACTTGGACGACCAGCTAAAATCAACACTGTGCCAAAGGCGGCGCAGAAGGAGTTGCCAGAATGACTGATGTCATGGTCCAGATCAGCGCGGACGAGCGCGCGGCGATCCTCGAAGCGGTGCGCGACTTCGCGCAGACCGAGATCGCACCGCACGCCCTCGAGTGGGACGAGCAGAAGCACTTCCCCCGCGAGACCCTCGGCATGGCCGGGCAGCTCGGGCTCGGCGGCATCTACGTGCGCGAAGACGTCGGCGGCTCCGCCTTCACCCGCACCGACGCCGTCGCGATCGTCGAGGAGCTCGCGAAGGCCGATCCGTCGATCGCGGCGTACATCACGATCCACAACATGGTGGCCTGGATGATCGACACCTACGGATCCGAGGAGCAGCGTCACGAGTGGCTCCCGAGCCTGACGGCGATGACCGGCTTCGGCAGCTACTGCCTCACCGAGCCGGGCGCGGGGTCGGATGCCGCGGCCATCACGACCAGCGCGATCAAGGCCGGCGACGACTACGTCCTCACCGGCGTCAAGCAGTTCATCTCCGGCGGCGGCGAAGCCTCCGTCTACGTCGTGATGGCGCGCACCGGCGAGCCCGGCGCCCGCGGGATCACCGCGTTCCTGGTTCCCGGCGATGCCGCCGGCCTGTCGTTCGGCCAGAACGAGAAGAAGATGGGCTGGAATGCTCAGCCCACGCGCCAGGTGATTCTCGACGAGGTCAGGGTCCCGGCATCCGCTGTCCTGGGTTCGCTCGGTCAGGGCTTCAAGATCGCGATGTCGGCGCTCAACGGCGGCCGCATCAACATCGCCGCGTGCTCGCTCGGCGGCGCGCAGTGGGCGCTGGACCGTGCCGTGCAGTACGTGCACGAGCGCTTCACGTTCGGCGAGCCTCTCGCCGAGAAGCAGTCGGTCGTCTTCACGCTCGCCGACATGGCGACCGAGCTGCGCGCGGCCCGCGCCCTGGTGCGCGATGCCGCCCTCGCGATCGACGAGAAGGCGCCCGACGCGGCGCTGCAGTGCGCGATGGCCAAGCGCTTCGCCACCGACGCCGGGTTCCGCATCGCGAACGAGGCGCTGCAGCTGCACGGCGGCTACGGGTACCTGCACGAGTACGGCATCGAGAAGGTCGTCCGCGACCTGCGGGTGCACCAGATCCTCGAGGGGACGAACGAGATCATGCGCGTCATCATCGGCCGCGAGCTTCTGGGGGCCGTGCGATGAGGGTCTCATTCCTCGGCCTCGGGCACATGGGGCTGCCGATGGCGCTGAACCTGGTCAAGGCCGGTCACGACGTCGTCGGCTTCGATGTCGTCCCGGCGGCGATCGACGCGGCGCGCGCGGCGGGGATACCCGTCGCCGATTCGGGGCAGGATGCTGCGGCATCCGCCGAGGTCGTCATCACGATGTTCCCGAGCGGCCGGCACGTGATCGACGCGTACCGCGGATCTGCCGACGTGCCGGGACTTCTCGCGGTCGCCGCGCCGGGCACGCTGTTCATCGACTCGTCGACGATCGCGGTCGACGAGGCCCGCGAGGCCCACGACCTCGCCGAGGCGGGCGGGCACCGGAGCGTCGACGCGCCGGTCTCGGGCGGGGTCGTCGGCGCCGAGAACGCCACGCTCGCCTTCATGGTCGGCGGGTCGGACGAGGACTTCGAGACGGCCCGGCCCCTGCTCGAGGCGATGGGACGCCGCGTCGTGCACTGCGGCGGCGCCGGACTCGGCCAGGCCGCGAAGGTCTGCAACAACATGATCCTCGGTATCTCGCAGATCGCCGTCGCCGAGGCGTTCGTCCTCGGCGAGCGGCTCGGTCTCAGCCACCAGGCGCTGTTCGACGTGGCATCCAACGCGTCGGGGCAGTGCTGGGCGCTGACGACCAACTGCCCCGTTCCGGGGCCTGTTCCGACGAGTCCGGCCAACCGCGAGTACCAGCCCGGCTTCGCCGGCGCGCTCATGTCGAAGGACCTGGGCCTGGCCGAGCAGGCGATCGACCTGACCGGAGTGGACGCGAAGATGGGGCGTCTGGCGCGTGAGATCTACAAAGAGTTCGCGGACGGCGCCGGGGCGGGGCAGGATTTCTCGGGGATCATCCACACGATCCGCGCCGAGAGCCGAGCCTGAGGAGTACACCCGGATGACGAGCTACACGTACGAGACGATCCTGGTCGAAACGCGCGGTCGCGTCGGCTGGATCACCCTGAACCGGCCCGAGGCGCTCAACGCGCTGAACACGCAGGTCATGCACGACATCGTCGCCGCGGCATCCGCCTTCGACGCCGACCCGCGCATCGGCGCGATCGTGGTGACCGGTTCGGAGCGCGCGTTCGCGGCGGGCGCCGACATCAAGGAGATGGAGTCCAAGTCGGGGCTCGACATGGTCATGGACGACCACTTCGGCGGCTGGGCGCGGTTCGCCGCGGTGCGCACCCCGGTGATCGCGGCCGTGTCGGGATACGCGCTCGGCGGCGGGTGCGAGCTGGCGATGATGTGCGACATCATCCTGGCCGCCGACACCGCCAAGTTCGGCCAGCCCGAGATCAACCTGGGTGTCATCCCGGGGATGGGCGGCTCGCAGCGGCTCGTCCGCGCGATCGGGTATTACAAGGCCGCCGAACTCGTCCTGACCGGCCGGCTGATGGATGCCGCCGAAGCCGAGCGGGCAGGCCTCGTCTCGCGCGTCGTGCCCGCAGCCGATCTGCTCGAGGAGGCCGGCAAGGTCGCCGAGACGATCGCCTCGAAGTCGCTGCCGTCGGTGTACGCGGCCAAGGCCGTACTGGATGCCGCGCTGGAGAGCTCGCTCGCCGAGGGGCTCCGGCTCGAGAAGCACACGTTCGCGGCGCTGTTCGACACCGCCGACCAGAAGGAAGGGATGGCGGCGTTCCGTGAGAAGCGGGCCCCCGGCTTCCAGAACCGCTGAGCGCCCGTCTCCTCGCTCCTTTCCGCGAGACTGCATGGGATGGTCGAGACTCAGGGTTTGACCCGCAGTCTCGACGACCGGTTGCAGTCTCGCGGATGCGGAGCGGAGCGGGTCACAGCGGGTCGGGCAGCGGGCGCGGGTCGGCGAAGTCGCCGGCATCCTTGCGGAACCGGGCGAGGATCCGCACGAGCTCCACGGTGTCGTCCTCGGCCAGTCCCGGATCGGCGAACACCTCGGCGTTCAGCGCCTCGGTCGCCCGCTCGACGAGTTCTCGACCCGCCGGGGTGAGCACGAGCATCGCCGCGCGGCCGTCGGCCGGGTGCGGCTCGCGCTCGACCAGCCCATCGCGCACGAGCCGGTCGACGGTGTTCGTCACGCTGGTGGGGTGCACCTGCAGTCGTGCGATGGCGCTGGCCATCGGCATCCGCCCCGCCCGGGTGAAGCCGAGGAGCCGCAGCATCTCGTACCGCGCGAACGACAGCCGGAACGGTTTGAGGGCCGCATCGATGCGCGCCATCATGAGCTGCTGGGCGCGGATGATCGAGGTCACGGCCGACATGCCCGGAGCGGCATCCGTCCAGCCGTGCACCGTCCACTGGCGCTTCGCCTCGGCGATCGGGTCGACCGGAAGTGGTCCTGGCCTCGGCATCGTCCACCTCCCTTGCGGCGCTGTCCACGGTAGCCGGTCAGGGCCGTCCCGGCGCGATCGCACGCGCCGTCGCGGGTGCACCCGCGCCATAGACTCGATGCGACGAAGGAGCGGAGCGCAATGAAGATCGTCGTCTTGGTCAAAGAAGTCCCGGACACCTGGGGTGACCGCAAGCTCAGTCTCGAGACGGGTCTGGCCGATCGTGCCGCGAGCGAGACGGTGCTCGATGAGATCGGTGAGCGGGCGCTGGAGGTCGCGCTGAGCTACTCCGACAAGACTCCCGACACCGAGGTCGTCGTGCTCTCGATGGCACCGGCCGGGTCGGCGGCCACGGTCCGCAAGGGCCTCGCGATGGGCGCTCACTCGGCTGTTCATGTCGCGGATGAGGGTCTGGTCGGCGCCGATCTGGGGCTGACCGCGGAGGTGCTGGCGGCGGCGATCCGTCGCACCGGGTTCGACCTCGTGATCGCGGGCAACCTCTCGACCGACGGGTCGGGCGGGGTGATGGGCGCGATGGTCGCCGAACTGCTCGATGTGCCGAACCTGACGACCCTGAACACGGTCGAGATCGGCGACGGCACGGTGTCGGGGCAGCGCGCGAGCGACGGCGCGACGATGCAGGTGTCGGCGGATCTGCCGGCGGTGATCTCGATCACCGAGGCGCTGCCCGATGCGCGGTTCCCGAATTTCAAGGGCATCATGGCGGCCAAGAAGAAGCCGTTCGAGACCCTGAGCCTGGAGGACCTCGGCGTCGAGCCGGAGGATCCGCACGCGTCGCGCTCGATCGTGCTCGCCCTGTCGGAGAAGCCGCCGCGCGAAGCGGGAACCAAGATCGTCGATGAGGGCGACGCGGGCGAGAAGCTCGCCGAGTTCCTCGTGCAGAACAGGCTCGGTGTGATGCATGACTTTCGCTGACGATTCGATCCTGGTCCTGCTGGACGTGACGCCGGCGGGCGAGCTCGCCAAGAGCTCCGCGGGCCTGCTCGGTGCCGCGGCGACGGTGGGAACGCCGGTCGCGCTCGTGGTCGGCGATGAGAAGCTCGCGACGGATGCTGCCGCCCTGGGTGCGGCATCCGTTCTCGTGGCTCCCGTCGCTGAGGGACTGACGGTGCCGGTCGTCGACGCGCTCGCCGCGGCGGCGGATCTGGTGCGACCCGACGCGATCCTCATCTCGAACTCGATCGAGGGCCGCGACGTCGCCGGGCGATACGCCGCGCGCACGCGTTCGGGCTTGTGCGTGGACGCGGTCGGGGTCTCGCGCGACCCGGAGGGCATCGTCGCGCAGCACTCGGTGTACGGCGGCGCGTACAACGTCGACGCGGCCGTGACCTGGGGTGCCCCGGTGATCACGGTGCGGCAGGGTGCGATCGATGCGCGGGCGGATGCCGTCGCCTCACCGTCCGTGGAGAATCTGGCGGTGACCGCCCTCGGGCAAGAAGGCGGCGACCGTCGGCGCGGTCGACGCGGCGGTGGTGACCTCGTCGCGGCCGGAGCTGCGTGGGGCGGCCAAGGTCGTCTCCGGAGGGCGCGGGCTCGGCTCGGCCGAGAAGTTCGCGCTCGTCGACCAGCTCGCCGACGCGCTCGGCGCCGCCGTGGGAGCCTCGCGGGCCGCGGTCGACGCCGGGTATGTGCCGCAGTCGTACCAGGTGGGCCAGACCGGGAGTGTCGGTCTCGCCCCAGCTGTATGTCGCGCTCGGCATCTCAGGGGCGATCCAGCACAAGGCGGGCATGCAGACCGCCAAGACGATCGTCGCGATCAACAAGGACGGCGATGCCCCGATCTTCGAGATCGCCGACTTCGGCGTCGTCGGCGACATCTTCACCGTCGTCCCGCAGCTGATCGCGGCCCTGCAGGCGCGGAAGGCCTAGCCCGGATGGCGACCTACGCTCAGACGGTCCGTCGCGGGCTGCCCAGGCGCCCCGGCGGCGAGCCCTGGCCGCCTGCT
>CAWBVS010000025.1:0-7195 GCA_963792285.1 uncultured Actinomycetota bacterium
AGACGCCGCTGTCGGTGACCGTGAAGCACCCGGTCGACCGGTCGCCTCTGGCGATGGAGGTCGGCGCCACCGAGATCGTCGGCGGTCTGTTCGATGCGCTCTACGACGCGGACCTCATCCGCGCTCTGCCGTACCTGATCGATCGCCTCGCCGCGGGTGATGCCGAGGCGGTGATCCCGCTCGCCCAGCGCAACATCGACTTCGCCGACTTCCTCACCGAGGGCCTGGACCTGTCCGTCGACTGCGCAGAGGAGGCCCCGTTCAACGACGACGCGCGCATCGCCGAGGCGCTCGCCGCAGACCCGATCCTCAGGTACTACGCACGCTCCGACGGCTTCCGCGAGGACTGCGCGGTGTGGGCCGTGCCCGCCCTGTCCGAGATCGAGAACGCGCCCGTGGTCAGTCCGATCCCCACCCTGCTCACCACCGGAGGCTACGATCCGGTCACCCCGGCCGCATTCGCCGAGGCGGCGGCCGCGCATCTCGGCATGCACTACATCCACACGTTCCCGGGTCAGTCGCACACGCCGATCTGGACGAATTGGGTGGACGACTGCGCGGCGACGATCGCGGGCCGCTTCCTGGCCGACCCGGCCACGCCGCCGGACGCCTCCTGCATCGAATCGATGGCGCCGACGGACTTCCTCACCGACGAAGACATCCACCCGACCTCGGCGATCTACCGGCTGAACAGCGACCTCGTCGAGGATCGCAGTGCGATTCAGATCGCGATCGCCGTCTCGACCCTCGCGATCCTCGTCGCGACGCTCGTCTACGCCGCGATCTACGGGCTGGGGGGTCTCGGCCGCCGCCGCGGCGAGGCGCCCGGCGGCCTCGTGCTCGTCGCCGCCGTCTCGGCGGGCCTGAATCTGCTGTACGTCGGCGGGCTGGCCGTCGTGATGCTCAACACCGACCCGCTGATCCTCGCGTTCGGTCTGCCCAGCGGCGTGTGGCCCCTCCTGATCGTCCCGTTCGCCGCGCTCGCGTCGACGATCCTGCTGATCGTGTCGCTCGTGCGCGCGTGGATGCAGGAGGAGGGCAGTGTGCAGCACCGCATCGTCCTGTCGGTGTCGGCGACGGCATCGGCGTGCTTCGCGCTCTGGCTGCTCGCCCGCGGGCTGCTCCTGCTCTAGCCGCACGGCGTTCTGCTCTGAGCGGAACGACTCGGCTGCGGCATCCGGTCGTCTTATCGTGAGCGCATGCATGAACGAACAGCGGAGATCATCCCGTTGCCGACGAAGCGCCCGGTGCGGGCGCCCGAGCCCCTGTGGCGCGACGTTCTCGGCGAGCGACTGCGCCGCATCCGCCACGACCGCGGCGAGCGCCTCGCCGACACCGCCGAGCGCGCGGGGGTCTCGCCGCAGTACCTCTCCGAGATGGAGCGCGGGCTCAAGGAGCCCTCGAGCGAGATGATCGCCGCCGTCGCCGGCGCGCTGGAGATCACCCTCGTCGACCTCACTGCGGCCGTCGTCGACGAGCTGCGTGCACGCACCCCCGAGCGTTCGACGGTCGGGAGCCAGGTGGGCCTCTCGCTCGTCGCCTGAGCCGGTGCGAGCGCCGGTCAAGCCCTGGCCGCGGCATCCGTCGCCGCGCTAGCGTGGCGAGCGTGAGTCCTGCTGCGCGCAAAGAAACCACCGTCGATGTCGACGGACGCGACGTGCGCGTCTCCAGTCCCGACAAGGTGGTCTTCCCGCAGATCGGGCTCACGAAGCTCGAGGTCGTGCAGTACTTCCTCGCGGTCGCGCCGGTGCGCTGCGCGGCGCCGCCGGCAGGCCGATGGTGCTCAAGCGCTTCGTGAAGGGCATCGATCAGGAGGCGTTCTTCCAGAAGCGCGTGCCCGAGAACCACCCCGACTTCATCGACACAGCGACGCTGCACTACGCCCGGGGCACGTCGGCCGAAGAGGCGGTGATCCGGGATGCCGCGGGCCTCGCATGGGTCGTCAATCTCGGGTGCCTCGACCTGAACCCCCATCCGGTGCGCGCCGAAGACCTCGACCACCCCGACGAGCTGCGGGTGGACCTTGACCCGATGCCCGGCGTGGACTGGTCGCAGATCGTGGATGTCGCGTACGTCGCGCGGGAGGTGCTCGAGGACGTCGGGCTCGTCGGCTGGCCGAAGACCTCCGGCTCGCGCGGGCTGCACATCCTGGTGCGGATCGCGCCGGAGTGGGACTTCCGTCAGGTGCGGCTGGCCGCCGAGACGCTCGCCCGCGAGGTCGAGAACCGCGCGCCCGGACTCGCGACCGCGCGATGGTGGAAGGAGGAGCGAGGCGAGAGCGTGTTCGTCGACTTCAACCAGAACGCGAAGGACCGCACCGTGGCATCGGCCTACTCGATCCGTCCGCTGCCGGACGCGCGGGTCTCGACCCCGCTGGGGTGGGACGAGGTGCGGGTGCGCCGGCCCGAGGAGTTCACGGCCCTGACGGTGCCGGCGCGGTTCGCCGAGATCGGCGACCCCCACGAGGGCATCGACGACGCCGTCGGCTCGCTCGAGGGGCTGCTCGCGCTGGCAGAGCAACTCGGCCCGGCCGAGAAGCCACCACGCGGTGGCGGGGCGGATGGTCGCCGGCAGTCGACGATGCCCCTCATCGAGATCGCCCGGACGAAGACCAAGCCCGAGGCGCTCAAGGCGCTCGAGCAGTGGACGGCGCAGCATCCGGACATCGCGGCGATGCTGCATCCGGCCGACACGCTCGTGGACGGCATGCGCGGCTCGAGCTCGCTCTGGTACCGCGTGCGCATCAACCTGCAGCATGTGCCGGAGGCTTCCCGGCCGCCGCAGGGCGAGCTTCTCGCGGACTACGACCCCTGGGCCGGCAAGTCCTGGCCCGACGGGTCGCCCGCAACGAGCAGGTCGTCATAGAACTGGCCGTGATAGCCGAGCAGGACAGGATGCGGAAGCTCGGCGCGTGCGATCTCGGTGAAGGATGCGGCATCCAGCACCAGCAGGAATGACGTTCCGCGTGCCGCGTCGAGCACGACCGACAGGATGACGCCGTCGTCTTCGGCCTCGCGCCCGGGCCGACCGACGAAGACACCCTCACCCGGGTAGCAGTCCTGCTCGTGCCAGGTCGCGGTGGTGCGCGTGCCCACGTCGATCTTGACGAGCTGGTCGTAGAACCCGCGATCGCCTCGCACGCTGACGCCGTACACGTAGCGCAGCTGCGGACTGGTGTTGCGACGCGCGTAGTCGATGTTCGGCAGCTCGATGCCCGTCGGCGAGAGCACCTCGGCGTGCAGCCTCTCGTCGGGGCCGCTCAGGGGCACGCGCAGCCGGCGCAGCGTTCCGGGGGGGATCTGCACGTCCGGCTCGGAAAGGCGCTGCAGGTAGAAGGACTCGATCACCGACGCGTCGTCGTACGCGACCAGATCCACCACGACCGAGCCGTCATCCTCGTCGTAGGCGTTGACATGGTGGAACGCGAAGAACGGATCCGCCGTGGCCGAGCGCACATGCTTTCCGCTCGCCCGATCGAACACGTGGATGCGGGTGCCCCGGCCGGGCTTCCACCGGAAGTTCTCGATGTACGGGCGCAGCCACAGCAGCAGCGAGATCGGATTGACCACGAGCGGGAACTCGACCAGCACCAGGTGCCGCTCCGACATTCCGAAGGAGTGGATGTAGGACGGTTCGCGCACCGCGCGCGAGGCGAACGTGTCGCCCTGCAGCAGGCCGGGGTCGGTGGTGTCGACGCGGCGGAAGACGTAGGTGCTCACCGCGCCGTAGCGGGTGACGAGGTTGATGGCCTCGTGGCGGTCCTCGTCGAGGTGGGGGTGGACGGTCGTCATGCGACCGAAGTTCGAGGTGTCCCATCCGCTCACGCCGACAGTGCGGAGCGTCTCAGGATCGAACTCGACCTGGATCGGCGTCTCGGCGAGCGCGAGGTAGTGGTCGGCGACCCGCGCGATGTTGACCTTCGCGCTGTCGGTGGCCTGAGGATCGAACACCGCCATGGCGCGCGCGAACATCGAACGACACGGATCGGTGGCGAACTCCGGGTAGGCGATGCGGCCCTCGTCGCGGGCGATCCGGTACGACTCGGTCTCGAGGAAGCGGTTGGCGTACGACACCCGGCCCTCGTTGATCGTGAAGCGGTGGAGCATCGCCAGACCATCGAACCAGTGGCGGTACCGTCGGTCGCCGACCTGGAACGTGCCGGGGCCGTTGCGGATCAGCGACCCGGCCAGCCACTCCGGCAGTTCGCCGCGCACCGGCACGTCATCGAGTGCGACTTCGGGACTCTCCCCGAACCCGTGGACCGCGAAGGCCGCCGTCATCGCGCTCCCGCCGTCATGCGGAGGCCGCCGTCGCCGGTTGGCCACGTCGCGACACGGCGCGGCGCTCGATGAGGTCGGCAGCGATCTTGCCCGATGCGAGCACCGCCGGTATGCCCGCGCCCGGATGCGTTCCCGCGCCCACCAGGTAGAGGCCCTCCACCCGCGGAGACCGGTTGTGCGGCCGGAACCAACCCGACTGGAACAGCGTGGGCTGCAGCGAGAACGCGGCGCCGTGCGGGGTGTTCAGCACATCGCGGAAGTGCTCGGGGCCGATCGCGTGCTCGACCACCAGGTGAGACGCGAGGCCGGGGAGGTATCGCTCGTCGAGCACTCCGACCACCAGATCGCGCACGCGGCGGGCGGATTCCTCCGACACCGCCTCGTCATCCTCGATCGGCGGAGCCGCCACGAGCACGTACATCGCCTCGCAGCCTTCCGGCGCGATCGACGGGTCGGTGCGCGTGGGCAGATGCACGTAGAGGAAGAGGTCATCGGCGGACAGCGGCTCGCGGCCCTTCGCGCGCCCCCGTTTCGAGCGCGCGAAGACACGACCGAGAACGCGGGCCGAGTCGCCGGCCAGCAACAGGTTGTGGTGGGCCAGCGGGGTGTCGGGCCACGTGCGGTCGGCGCCGAAGTAGAGCACGTGCAGTGACATGCTCGGGCGTGCCGTCCGCATCCGCAGCGGCCGTGAGTCCGTTCGCCGGGCCCAGCAGGCTCTCGTACGTATAGCCGGGGTCGGCGTTGGAGACCACGACATCGGCATCGATGTGCGTGCCGTCTTCGAGTCGCACGCCCACGGCGCGTCCGGACTGCACGAGGATGCGCTGGACCGCGACTCCGCACTCGATCCGACCGCCGAGCCGCTGCAGCAGCGCGCCGAGCGCGTCGACGATCGCCGCGGTGCCGCCGACGGCGTAGTGCACGCCCCAGCGCCGTTCGAACTCGACGATCAGGGAGTACAGCGCGGGCGTGCGCGCCGGGTGGCCGCCGATCAGCAGCGGATGGAAGGCGAGGGCACGCCGCAGGAACGGATCCCGGATGCAGCCGTCCACGAGTCGCTGCACCCCGAGCGCCGCGCGATGGCGCAGCAGAAAGGGCAGCATCCGCATCATCACGTGCAGCTGCATCATGGGTCGCTCGGTGTACGGGTAGAAGGCGTCGAAGATCCGGCTCACACGACCGCGGAGCCGGGTGTAGCCGCGCTCGTCGGCGGGGCTGCGCCGCGCGACCTCCTGCTGCATCCGCGCGGGGTCGGCGTGGAAGTCGAAGTGCGTTCCGTCCTGGTCGAACGCACGGTAGAACGGGTCCAGCGGCACGAGCTGCACGTGGTCCTCGAGTCGCTCCCCTGCGAGCGCGAACAGCTCCTCGAACATGAAGGGCGCCGTGATGACGGTCGGACCTCCGTCGAAGCGGAATCCGTCCAACTCGTACAGATAGGCCCGGCCGCCGATGCGGTCCTGCTTCTCGATCACGATCGTCTCGTGCCCCGCCGCGGCCAGGCGGATGGCCGCGGCCAAGCCACCGAAGCCGCTACCGATGACGATCGCCCGCATGAGGTCACCATAATCGACGCGCATTCGCGACTGGGCGAATTCACTAGAATTTCTAGCTTTCGCCTCAGGCGCGTTCGGTGAGCACGCGGTCGACCACGCCGTACGCCACGGCCTCCTCGGCGGTGAGGACGCGGTCGCGGTCGGTGTCGGGGCGCAGCTGCGCGGCATCCTTCCCGGTATGCCGGGCGAGGATCGCCTCGACGTCACCGCGGACGCGCACCAGCTCGTCCGCCTGCAGGATCAGGTCCGGGATCGCTCCGCGCCCCTGCCCGACCGGCTGGTGCAGCACGACGCGCGCGTGCGGCAGCATCGCGCGCTTGCCGGCTGCGCCCGACGCGAGCATGACCGCGCCGACCCCGATCGCCTGCCCGACGCAGGTGGTCGCGATGTCGGGCCGAACGTGCTGCATCGTGTCGTAGATCGCGAGCATCGCGCTCGGGTCGCCGCCCTCGGAGTTGATGTACAGCTGGATGTCGCGGTCGGGGTTGTCGGCATCCAGATGCAGCAGCTGCGCGATGAGGGCATTGGCGACACCGGCGTCGATCGCGGTGCCGAGGTAGACGACCCGCTCCGTGAGCAGGTGCGAGTACACGTCCATGATGCGGTCGCCCCGCGGATGCTGCGAGACGACGTTCGGGATCGTGTAGCCGCTCACGCCACTGCCGCTTTCGGGATGCCGAGGCCGGCCGGCCGGCGACGCCGTGGCACGACCTGTGCGAAGTCGGTGACGATGCCGTCGATGAACCCGTACTCCCGCGCCTGCTCGGCGGTGTACCAGCGGTCGTGGAGGGAGTCCTCGAAGATGCGCTCCACGGGCTGGCCCGTGTCGTCGGCGATGAGTCCGAGCACGGTGTCGCGCATGTGCCGCAGGTCGTCGGCCTGCACCTCGACCTCGACCGCGGAGCCGCCGATGCCCGCCGAGCCCTGGTGCATCAGGATGCGCGCGTGCGGCAGCGCACGCCGCTTGCCTTTCGCGCCTGCCGAGAGGAGGAACTGCCCCGCGCTGCAGGCGAGTCCGAGTGCGAGGGTCGCGACGTCGTTGGGGATCAGGCGCATCACGTCGCGGATCGCGAGCATCGACGGCACCGAGCCGCCGGGCGAATGGATCCACAGCGCGATGTCGGACGCCTCGTCCTCGGCGGCCAGCGCGAGCAGCTGCGTCGCGATCAGGGTGCCGTTGTCGTCGTCGAGCGGCCCGTCGAGCACGAGCACGCGCTGGTGGAACAGTTCGCGGCGCGCCTCGGCGCCGAAGTGCGGGATCTTCGCGTCATCAGCCATGACCCCAGCGTGGGGGTCGGCGTCTGTCCGCGCACGCGTTTCCGCCCGCGGCGGATCCGCCGTCAGCGGGCGGGACTCAGCCGG